>CAYWRU010000026.1:0-39092 GCA_964460795.1 uncultured bacterium
CTTCAAGCCCTTGGAGCAGCCGGATCCCAGTTGGATCTTGGGGACATGAAAGGCATCGAGGCTTGGACAAAAACCTTCCGCACCGAATGCTCCACGCTGGATATTTTGATTCACAATGCCGCACTTGTGCGTGACCATACCATTAATAATTTATCCGAAGCAGACTGGGATGAAGTGATGACGGTCAATCTCAAAGCGCCTTATTATCTGACCAAACTACTTCTGCCTTATTTTCTCAAGAAGAAAAAAGATCCTGCCGAATCCTTATCAAAGAAAATTTTTATGATCACGAGCCGCGCAGCCGTGACCGGAGGTTTTGGGATTTCTAATTATGCCGCGGCCAAAGCTGGTCTTTTGGGCCTGGTGAAATCACTCGCACAGGAACTTGGAAGCCGGAAAATTTTGGTCAATGCCGTTAATCCCGGGTTCATGAAATCGCGCATGACCGCTGCGCTTCCTGAGCAAGCCATACAGGCGCATCTTGAGGCGAGTCCGCTGAAAAATTATTCCAATCCGGAAGAAGTGGCGGCCTTTCTTGTTTTTTTATGTTCGGATCAAATGACGCAAGTTACCGGGCAAGTTTTCCATTTTGAATCGAGGAAAAATTAATGAGTGAACCGCGCGTTGTTATTACTGGAATGGGCGCTGTAACGCCCATTGGCAACAATGTTCCGGAATTTGCCGCTGCGCTTCGTGCCGGACGCTCTGGAAAAAAACCAATCCAAGGCTTTGTTTTTGATAAATTCCCTGTGCAGTATGCCTGCGAAGTCCGCGATTTTGACAGCCGGCGCCTTGGGACGCATCTCATGGATCCTTTTATTCAATATGCTGTGCATGCAGCTGATGAAGCCATTCAAGATGCCAAACTGGATGTGGCGGCAATCGATCCTTACCGGATTGGGATGTGTGTAAGCTCGAGCAAGGGAGGGGTTCACACCATCGATCGTTATAAAGAACGATTTTTTAAAAATCCGAGCGCCATTTTAGGTGCACGCATTTATTCCAACTCCGTTCCCAACTTTGCAGCGCAATGGATCGCCCGCCGATGGGAGTTAAAAGGTCCGGCCAAGTGCTACATTGCGGCTTGCGCTACCGGAACCGTGGCTCTTATAGAAGGTGCGCGCATGGTGGCGGATGGCGTTGTTGATTATTGTATTGCCGGTGCGAGCGACGCTTCCATTACGCCTTTGATGCTGGCAGGATACTGGAGAATGGGAGCCATGGCTGAAGAAGAGATACGGCCTTTTCACAAAAACCGCGACGGATTTTTTGCCGGAGAAGGTGCGGGGATTGTGATTTTAGAACGACTCGAGAACGCGAAAGCACGGGGCGCCAAAATTTACGGAGAGATTGCCGGTTTTGCCTATGGGACAGACAGCAAGGACCCCATTCGTTTTTCAGAACGCGAACACGCTCTTTCTTATACGCTCAGCCAATTTTTAAAAAAGAGCGGCACCAGTCCTTTTGAAATTAATTATGTAAATGCCCACGGCACGGCCACCAAGGACGGCGACCGGTATGAAACGCGTGAAATCAAGCGCGCTTTCGGAGAGTGGGCCGCACGGATTCCGGTGAGTTCTACGAAATCCATGACCGGACACATGCTGGGAGCGGCGGGCGCGGTGGAAGCCATTGCGTGTTTGATCGCCATGCGGGACGGGTTTCTGCCTCCCACACTGCATCTGGATATTCCGGATCCGGAATGTGATCTTGATTATGTGGCGCGCGAAGCAAGAAGCGCACAGGTAAATTTAGCCGTCTCTATTTCCATGGGCTTTGGCGGACACATCGCCATTTTAGGACTCCGGAAAGTCTAAGGAGTTTTTGTGACCGACCTTTCCATGCTTGAAGAGGAACTTCTGAATCTTCAGGCCCACGAACAACTTCGTTCGCTTCGAGTTTTTTCTCCGGAGCCGGGGCCGTACGCTGCAAAGGATGGCGCTAAGCTTCTCTTGTTTTGCGGGAATGATTATCTGGGACTTTCCCAGCATCCCCGCATGATCGAAGCGGTGCGTTCTGCGGCCTTGCGATATGGTGTTGGAGCCGGCGCCTCACGCCTCATTTCTGGGACTTCGGATCTTCATGCGCGAACCGAGGCGCGATTAGCGGCGCTCAAAAAAAAACCACGAGCTCTTCTTTTTTCTTCCGGCTATGCTGCAAATCTTGGGATCCTGTCTTCGTTAGCGGGCAAGGAAGATCTTATAGTGATGGACAAACTCTGCCACGCATCTCTAATTGACGGCGCTCGTTTTTCTGGAGCGCATCTTCGCATTTTTCCTCATCTGGGTTATGACCGGCTCGAGAAAATTTTAAAAGCCGCGTCTAAATTTCGGCGAAAAATCATCGTGACGGATTCTGTGTTCAGCATGGACGGTGATCTGGCGGACCTTAAAAAACTGGCGGCGATAAAAAAACGTTACGGAGCCTGGCTTATCGTTGATGACGCCCACGGTACAGGCATTTTAGGAGAGCGGGGCGCCGGCGCCGGCGAGGCCGCAGGTGTTGAGTCCGAGATCGATGTGCTAATGGGGACCACTTCTAAGGCCTTAGGATGTTTGGGAGGTTTTGCCGCGGCCGAGGCTCCGATCATTGATTCTCTAATTAATCACGCCAGGTCTTTTATTTATTCCACCGCCATCCCCGCAATTTTGTGTGCCGCCATTGACGAGGCGCTTAATATTTTGAGCGAGGAGCCGCGGCTTCGTATGAAACTCTGGGCCAATGTCGGCGCACTTTATCAAGGGCTCGTTGCTCAGGGATGGATTCAAGGGCAGGCACTTTCTCCGATCTTTCCTTTGGTGGTGGGTGACGGTGCGCGAGCACTTCAGTTGGCGCGGAAGCTTGAGAAGCAGGGCGTTTGGGCGCCGGCCATTCGGCCGCCCACGGTTCCGCGCGGCAAAGCGAGACTTCGCATTACGGTCAGCGCCCTTCATGAATTTGAAGACATTAAAAAATTACTGCAAATTCTTCAGAACCTTCGTAAGGATTATCAGACTCATTAATGCTTTAGGGCTTCTCAGCCGATTGCTCTTAGCCCGCAATTCTCACTCACCGGCTGAGAATTGCGCACAAAGTGCCGAGCGGCAAAGGAGGTTGTTGCCTTGCCGCGAGGGGCCAACCTTTTGCCCCGCTGCTAGCGGGGCAAAACTTTGACCGCACCCTCAGCGGTCAAAGCGCCTATCTCATGGATTAAAAAAAAATCCATGAGATATGCGGGTTAGTGTAGGATAGAGAACATTCAGAGGCGAAACTCATGAAACTTGGTAAATCACCCGCTGCCCGCGAAGCAGAGATCGAAAAAAAGACGCTTGACCGCGAACTTGCCGCGGACAGGAACATGATCTTTTTTCATGGAACAGTACTCTGCGTTTTTCTCTTCATCATTCTCCGCGAAGCCCTTTGCAAACCCGTACTCGAATGGAATGCCTGGATCTGGGCCAGCGTAGGCATGTTTTTGGTCGTAGCCTTTGATGTCATTTATTTTGTCTATGCCTGGTTTCAGAAGCGCCAAAAGATTGAACTCGAGCCCTCTTGGGATGCGGTGACCGGGGTCTGGAGTGCGGTTTATTTTGAAAACCGCCTTCAAGAAGAACTCACCCGAGCCGGACGCTATCGGTATCCTGTTACGCTCGGAGTGGTGGACATCGAGAATTTCCGTTCTTTTAATGAAAACTTCGGCCCCAAGCGCGGCGATGAACTACTTCGTCAGTTTGCGACCACGCTCCAAGGCAATATCCGCTCCGTGGATTTATTGGCGCGTGCGGGGGATGACACGTTTTTTCTTCTTTTGCCGCACACGGATGTGGTGCGTGCCGAGCGGGTGGTTCAACGGCTTTTGGAATTAGCGGGACAAGAACTCAATGTTCAATTCCGTGCGGGCTTAACCACGTTTCGAGTTGGAGAAAATGCGCTTCAGCTTCAAATGCGCGCCAAAGCCGCTTTGGAAAATGCCCGGCGCGAAGGAAGTAAGCGCATTCAATGTTTGATCAGCGACGGCGAAAACTATACAGCCATTGAATTCTAAGCCTCTCATGAGACCCTCTCTTTTTCGATGTCTCGGATTTTTGATTCTCACGGTTTTTTATTTTGTTCCCGCAGGTTTTTCCGTTGGAGAGATTGCCATCTCCGACATTCAAGCCGAACAGATCGAAAACGGCCGCTATCATTTAAAGGCGCAGATCACTAACACTACTTCAGAAACACGTGAGATCGTGCTCCGCTCTCAAATCGAGATCTTTGATCAAAATGCGCCCCGCGGAGATCTGCCGGTCAGCATTCTGCGGAAAGACAAGAATTGGGTGCTCAAGCCCGGAGAAAGCCGAGCGCTGGACGACGACTTTTTGGCGCAAGGAGTTCCTTTGAAAGGCGAAATGCGTATTGAGCCCCTGGTCCGCATCCGCAGAAACCGCGTTTGGAATTATTAATAACGGATTTTTCGTAAATGTGTCCCGCAGCCAATCCCAAAATGATATGAAAACCTTTGCTTCTTCCGATCAAAAATTTCTCTGGCATCCTTTTACCCAAATGCGCGACTGGGAAAAAGAGGCGCCGCTTGTGATTGAGCGGGGCGAGGGCGTTTATCTCGTCGATTCAGCCGGCCGCCGGTATTTAGACGGAGTTTCCTCGCTTTGGTGTAATGTCCACGGGCACCGCGTTCCGGAAATCGATCAAGCCGTCCGCGATCAGCTTGAGCGGATTGCGCACTCCACTTTTTTAGGACTCACGCATCCGAGCGCGATTGAACTCGCGGAAAAACTGATCCGTATTGCGCCGCCAGGAATGTCGCGGGTTTTTTATTCGGATTCTGGTTCTGAGGCCGTAGAGATCGCGCTCAAAATGGCGTTTCAATATTGGCAGCATCGGGGAGAGAAGAAGAAAACCCGGTTTGCCCGGCTTACGGAGGCCTATCACGGCGATACATTGGGCGCGGTCAGCGTCGGAGGCATTGATCTATTTCATCAGATTTTTCATCCGCTTCTTTTTGAGACCTTTGCGGCTCCGACGCCTCACCCGTATCGATGGCCCACGGGGGGCAATCCTGAAAAAGTCAAAAACGAGGCCTTGGCAGCACTAGAAAAGCTCTTTCAAGAGCAGGGAGAATCAATAGCCGCCTTTGTCATGGAGCCCCTTATGCAGGGTGCGGCAGGCATGATTCTCCAGCCTCCGGGCTATCTTTCTTCTGTTCGCGCGTTAACGAAAAAGTATAATATCCTCCTTATTTTTGATGAGGTGGCGACGGGGTTTGGCCGTACGGGCAAAATGTTTGCTTGTGAACAAGAAGGCGTTTCGCCGGATCTTATGACCGTTGCGAAGGGGCTGACAGGCGGTTATCTTCCGCTTGCGGCCACGCTAGCGTGTGAAGAAATTTATAAGGCTTTTCTGGGATCCTACGAAGAGTTTAAAACCTTTTTTCACGGACACACGTACACCGCAAATCCTTTGGCGTGCGCTGCGGCCCTTGCGAGTCTGGAGTTATTTGAAAAGCGAAATCTGCTTCAGCATGTGACGACTTTAAGCCGTCAAGCTGAGAATGCATTAGAAGCACTGAAAAAAAATCCGATGGTGGGCGATATCCGTCAAGCCGGACTCATGATCGGAATTGAGCTGGTAAAGAACCGCGAAACGCGGGAAGTTTTTCCGCTTTCTGATCAGATCGGCGTTCAGGTGATTCGACAGGCTCGCGTAAAGGGCGCGATGTTAAGACCCCTTGGATCGGTGATCGTCCTCATGCCGATCTTAGCCATGACGGACAAAGAACTTGGCAAGCTTTTAGAGATTACCGCTGAATCAATCGAAGAAGTGAGCCGAAATATTATGAGAAACGGAAAAAAATAAAACGCTTTTTTATGAAATCTAAACCCGGCATTTTCATTACAGGAACCGACACAGGCGTGGGTAAAACCATTGTGGCCGCGGGCCTGGCTATGGTTTTAAAAGAGCGCGGCATCCGAGTTGGCGTCATGAAACCTGTGGCCACCGGATGCTTTGGCGAAGACCGCCATTTAGTTTCAGAAGACGCCGTCTATTTAATGGAAGCCGTTCAGGGAGAATATCCTGCGCTTATTAATCCCATCCGATACCGGAATCCTTTGGCGCCCTATGTGGCCTCACAGCTGGAACGCCGGCCAGCGGATCTGGATGCGATCCGCAAGGCATATCACGAACTCGGGAAACAATGCGATTTTATAATCGTAGAAGGCGTAGGCGGTATTTTGGTTCCGATCACGCGGGAATATTTAGTGGCGCACATGATTCGTGAAATGGGTTTGCCCGTCTTGATTGTGACGCGCAATATGCTGGGCGCTATCAACCACACCTTGCTGACGGTGGATGCATGTCAGATCCGGGGATTTGATATTCGCGGCATTATTTTTAACCGCATTCAAGAAGTGAATCTTTCTTTGGTAGAAAATACCAATCCCAAAGCCATTCACGATTTAAGCGGAGTTCCCATGTTGGGGTCTCTCCCTGAACTTGAAGGCGTGGATGTGGCCAGTTGCCAATTTGGAAAACTCAAAGAAGTGTTCCAGGAAAGGATACGGGTCGACAAAATTTTGTTTCAGCCTTCCATGGATGAAACGGTTTCGCCTTCCTTCAAGTAAATGTCCCGCATAAAAGTTTTGGTCGCGATGAGCGGCGGAGTCGACAGCTCAGTTGCCGCGGCCCTTCTCAAAGAACAGGGTTATGAGGTTGCCGGAGCTACGATACGGGTGTGGACCTCTCCGCGCTGCGGTTCAGCCGGCACGAATGCCTGCTGTGGAGTGTCCGGTATTCAAGATGCGCGCGCCGTGGCCAGAAAAATCGGAATTCCTTACCACGTTTTTGATTTTGAAAAAGCCTTCAAGACTGAAGTCGTAGACCGCTTTGCCTCGGAATATCAAAAAGGACGCACACCCAATCCCTGCATTTCCTGCAATGAGCACATTAAGTTCACGCGATTTTTGGCCCGCGCGCGCGAAATGGGATATGAAAAAATTGCGACCGGACATTTTTCAAAACTGCTTGAAGATCCCAACACAAAAGTGCGTTACTTGGCCGAAAGCGCAGACTCAAAAAAAGATCAAACTTATGTCCTCTTTCCTCTCAGTCAAGATGTGCTGCAAAATTTGTTGCTTCCTTTGGGAGACATGACCAAACCCGAAGTCAGGGCTCTGGCGAGAAAGCTCGAGCTCCCGGTGATGAACAAACCCGAGTCGCAGGAAATCTGTTTTGTTCCCAAAGATGATTACGGAGCTTTTTTAGAAAAGGAATACGGGAATATGTCCGGCAAACCGGGAGTGATCCGCGATCAAAAAGGCGAAGTCATGGGGGAGCACACCGGATACTATCACTACACGCGCGGCCAGCGACGCGGTCTGGGCGTAGCGCATAAGGAACGGCTCTATGTCATTGAGACCCGTCCGGATACGAACGAAGTGATCGTGGGCTCCAAAGACGATATACTGGATCAGCGGTTCAGGGTTAGCCGGATCGGCTGGGCGCTTGTTCCCGAAACGCCATTCAAAGCTCAGGTAAAAATCCGTTCTCAACACCGAAAAGTCTGGGCTGAGGTGCGCCCGTTGAGCGCTACAGAAGCTGAGGTTAAATTTGAAGCGCCTCAGGAGGCCATCACTCCGGGACAGGCTGCGGTATTTTATGATGGTCCGCGCCTTCTTGGCGGAGGATGGATCGACGAAGTCTTCAAAAAATGAATTTTGGAGAAAGCGATGAGCTTGGGTTTAAAGCTCGATAAGAAAAAAGAATATATCCAGGGAAACTGGGCCATTGCTTCCACGCGCCCACCCGCCAAAGTTACGATTTCCTTTCCCAAGTCCTCTGCCGCACAAATGAAATGGAGGGTGGGTCCTGGGGATTTTGTAAAAACCGGAGACGTTATTGCCGAGCCCCTTCATGAATCCGCCGGCCATCTTCATTCCTCAGTCACTGGCACGGTTCAGCGGCTCCTCGAGGTTCCGCATTTTTCCGGCGCAACAGTTCCTGCTGTGGAAATTTTGACTAGTTTGCGCGAAGAATGGAAGGAGTTTGAAAAAATAGAAACTCACGGACAGCGCGAGTTGGGAACGAAGACGCTTTTGGCCATTTTTTCCAGGTGCGGGCTCCAGACGCTGGATGAAAATGAAGAATTTCTGCACGCCAGGATTTTTCGTGAAAAAATTTCTGCGAAGGGGGCCTTGATTTTAAACGCCTGTGAATCGGAGCCGTACATTACTTCACAGACTTGCCTCCTTCTATCGCATACACTGGAGGTTTTAAAAGGCGCTGAATATTTACGCCAAGCCTTAGGCGCGGGGCGCATGATTATGGTATGCGAATCAGATGCTGAAGAGGTCGTTGAGATTATCCGCAGCAAAATTTATTTCCTGAAATGGAAACATCTTGAAATCGTGACCGCCGGAAAATTATTTCCTCAGGATGATGCGCGACTTTTGAAACGCCTGGTTCAATCAAAATACGGACTTTCTTTCGAGGAAACAGCGGTTTACCCTGCGTCCGTGGCCTATCCCATTTATGAAGCGGTGACTCGCGGGAAACCCTTCATTGAAAAAGCCCTGACACTTGCCGGAGAATGTATGGCGGAATCGCGCAATGTGTGGGCGCGGCTTGGCACTTTATCAGAAGATCTTTTCCGAATGGGTAAAGGAATTTTGCGGGAGCCCGGTAAGCGTCTTGCAGGCGGACCGATGAGAGGACATGTGTTGTCCGAGGGAGCTGTGCCTTTGTCAGGAGGCATTTCTGCGCTTTTGGCGCTGCCCAAAGAAATGACAGAACGCGGAGAAACTGGATCGTGTATTCGGTGCGGGCATTGTCTGGAGGTGTGCCCCTCTCATTTGTCCCCGGTCTTGATTACGCAGGCAGCAGAACATCAGGAATGGGATGTCTGCGAAAAAGAAAATGTACGCGATTGTATAGAATGCGGAAACTGTACCTATGTTTGTCCTTCGAATCTTCCTCTGGAGGCATGGCTTCATGAGGCGAAGAGTAAAATGAACACCGAAGATTTCAAACCCTTTGCCGATAATCTCAATGATTCATCGAATGTACGGGAAACGCAGCTGATCTGATCGTGATTTGATAAAAAAGCAGGGGATGATGACAAAGCAAAAGCATGTTGAATTCGCATTTGGTTTTTTGGCCGGCGTTCTGCTGACCATTTTCTGCTGGCGTTTTCTTGAGGCAACCTACATTCGGGAAATTCTCGGAGTCCAGCCGCCGGCCCATCGCTTGGCCGCCACCGCTGCTCCGGGGACCGTTCGGGAAAGAAGTCCGCAGACGGCTGTGACGACTCTTGAAATGAGACTAACGGAATCGGAGCTCACCGGGTCTGAAGCTGCGCCCATTACGCTGACCGAATACTCGGATTTTTTCTGTCCCTATTGCGACCGCGTGGCGCCTTCCATGGACCGATTGATGGAACAATATCCCGGAAAAATTCATCGCGTCTTTCGTCATTTTCCGCTCCCTTTTCATACGGGTTCGGACCGTATCCACGAAGCCTCTGAATGTGCACGCGAGCAGGGGAAATTCTGGGCCTTTCATCACTATGTTTTTTCTCATCAGCAGGAAGCCAAAAGTCCAGATTTTTTAGATCAAGCGTCCCAAAAACTTTCTTTGAATCGTGAGGCCCTGCGCGCCTGTACGGAAAGTAGAAAATACGAATCCAAGGTAAAGCAGGATCTTGCGGAGGGATCTTCCAAGGGTGTGAACGGGACTCCCGCAACCTCCATTAATGGTTTTATGATTTCCGGGGCATTGCCTTATGAAATGTTTCAGCAAACGGTAGAGCATTTTCTCGACTCCAAAAAACCCTTGCCGCAGCTTCCTGGATTAAAACCTGTGGAGCCCAAGAAACCGGTTACATTTACAGATCTGCAGGGAAAACCAACGCTTGGAAATGACAAGGCTCCGGTAACCATTGTAGAGTTCAGCGATTTCCATTGTCCTTTTTGTGAGCGCGCATTTCCCGTAGTGCAACAGATTATGAAAGCATACGACGGCAAGGTTCGTTTAGTGTGGCGGCACTTTCCGCTTCCCATGCATGCGGGTGCGGAAAGAACGCACATCGCCTCTGTTTGTGCTGCCGAACAAAATAAATTTTGGCCCTATCACGACAAAGTTTTTGAAAATCAAAGGCAGCTTTCTCAGCCTGATATTTTGAATCGCCTGGCCCAAGAAACAGGACTCGATATGAAAGCTTTTCAAGCGTGTGTGACCAATCCAGCGAGTCAGGCTCAAGTGCAGCAAGATGTTGCACAAGGCCGAACCCTTGGTGTCCAAGGGACGCCGACATTTTTTATCAATGGAAATTGGTTTGTAGGCGCGCAGCCTTACGAGGCTTTTGACAAGGCCATTCAGGAAGCTCTCAAAAAATCCTGATCCGATTCATGGGAGAGCTCTCCACGCAGAGCTTGACCGTTTCTATTTATGAGGCGTTCATGCGAAAACAGCTGAAGGATCTCCGGTTCCCTCACATTCATCGTCCTCTCTCTTCGGCCCATCTTTTTTGGGGGCTTTCTGCGGCGCTGCTCCCGCTTCTTTTTAGCGCGCTCTTTTTTTATCGTAGGCCAAGCCTCCTTTTGATGGCCGGCGTTATCTTGGGGGCACAGCTGGGAGGATGGGTGGCCAGCCATATTTTCCGAAAACCTTGGGCGTGGGCGGAAGGGCATGATCTTTTTTTAAGTCTAGTACTCGCTTGTTTGTTGCCGCTGGGCACTTCATTGCCGGGGGCCACTCTCGGTAGTTTTGGGATGATCTTGTTCATCAAAGAATTTTCCGGAGGTGCGGGCTCCTATTTATTAAACCCTTCTATTGCAGCGGCGCTGATCCTTCTGCCTGACAAAGGGACTTCAATGTTAGGAAGCGCCTATCTTCCGGCCCTTGGCATCACGTATCTCCTCCTGGTTTCATCCAAACGGCTTTCCTGGGAACTCCCCTGGATTTATCTCTCATCCTTAGGAATTTTTACTTTGCTGCATGTCATAAACTGGAACATTCGTTTTCTCTCAGACGCATTTCTTCTCGCCCTGTTGTCTTCTCTGGATTGGAGCACGCTCCCGATTCAGCGCCGCGGGCGGCAGGTCAGTCTGTTTCTTGCCGGAGGATTGAGCGCTTGGTTTGGGACCTCCGCGTTTATTCTGTCCGGATGGCTTGCCGGAATTCTTCTGAGTAATATCATAACGCCTTGGCTGGATGAGCGTATTCGCTCCCAACGATTTTTTCATGTCCTAACCCGAGCAAAATGATGAAACAAATATTACCACGCTCAGCACAGCGATTTTTGCGGACCTTGGTCCAAAAAAGCATTTTAGCGGCCGGGGCTCTCTTATGGATTGGGCTTTATTTGTGGTGGCGCCCCGCGGGCGTGGAGACAGAAAAGAAATTCTCAGATCAAAAACTCCAACAATTTTTTTCCGGCGCCGGAGTCCAATTCAAAAATCTTCCATGGGAAGATAAGATTTGGGTGAGCGGAAATGAATGGATGGTTGCAAAGAATTTACAGCAGGCGTCAGCTGCTTCCAAGACCGAGACTGTGGATGAATTCTCCGAATTTATGGGAGAGATGACACCGGCAGATCACGCCGATGAATTTCCGGAAAACATCACCGGTTTTTTTCGAATTCTCTACCCGGAAAATTCCCGGGATCCAACGCTGCTCGCTGCTTGGAATGCCCGGGGAGATTTGAGAGGATTTCATTTTCTGTCTCCGCTTTATCCCGTTCAAAATATAAAAGCACAGGAAGAACTCCGGGGGCGTGTTTTGTCAGCGGCGCAGGGGCTTTTGGATCCGGCCGACCTTCCCGATTTATTTGAAAATGCTGTGGTGGATCGGCTTCAGCATGCAACCGATGAATTTTTAAATGGCAAACCGCAGCTTAAATCGAGGTTGTCATGATGCGGCTAAAAAAAGCGCATTGGCCGGTTTGGGCAGCACTGCTTCCCTTGATTCCCATGGCCGCGGCAAGGCAAGCACCTTTTTATTTGGCGCCGTCTCTGGTCGTGATCATGCGCTTTGTATGGCTTGCCCAGGAAAAATTATTAGCGCGACTTCTTTCACCAGCCCGGACTTCCTGGCTCGGACTTTTTAGTTTGAGTTTGGCCGGAATCCTTTTTTCAGATTTAATGGGGTTAGCGCCCACCTGGATTTTAAGTGTGGTGATCTTGGGGCATGTTGAAGGTCACTCAAAATTAAGAAACGCAGCCCAATTTTGGGTAACGGCTGTTTTTTTTCTTACGTTTGCCTTGATTTTGAGCGAATATTCCCAGGCCTTGAAATTAACAAAGTCTCCCGCATTTTTAGGACTATTAATGGGCGCTGCGGTTTATCTGCAGGAGTCCGTAATTTATAAATTATTTCCCGATCGCAGAGGGACGGCATGAACACGGCGTTAACCCTGGCTTTTTGGATCGCAGTGTTTAGGGTTTTGGATCCTGCGCATCCCCGGGAAATTCTTCGTATCCGAGACTTTTCATTCCACGCATTTTTTAAAGCGCAACTGCATATTTTGGGCGCAGCCTTGGTTTTTCTAGGCAGCGCATGCATCATGGCCAATGGCATCCCAGGCCTCAGAGCGATGGAATCTTTTTTGTGGATCCTTTTACCTGCCACGTGGCCGTTGGTAGTGCGCCGGGATTTGTCTTTATCAGAATGGATCATTGCCTCTGGCATTGCAGTCATTTTTCTTCCTGCAGTTCCTGCGCTGGGCGGATGGGGCGCGGGAGGTGGCGTGGTCCTTATCGTTTTTCTAAGCGCACTCTTGGAGCTGGGGCTTCGTGCCATTCTGGACCGATTGGTTTATTCGCCTCGCGGGAAATCCAGAGCGGTGTGGGGCATTGCTCTTTTTTCATTGGCCCTCCTCATGTTGGCGCTGGAGTGTGGGGCCCGGCAATTTTATGAACTCTATTGGCTGGATGCCGACCCCTTGCTTCTTCACTTGTTTGTCTCATAAAAATCCGTATCAGGCTAAGGTTTTCCCCTGCTTAGCCGAATACCTGTATCGAAGCACTTTTTTATCTGGGTTTTAAACATAGGAAGGCCCTCATGGCAATCGAGCAAGTCCTTGATCACGCAATTCAAAACGGCGCATCGGATATTCATATCACGGTAGGCCGCCCCCGCAGTTTTCGTATTCATGGCGAACTGGTTTCCATGGATCAGCAGTTTTTAACAGCTCAGGATACCGAGGGATTGGTACGTGAGATCACGACCGAGGAACAGCGTAAGCGCATTCAAGAAGTGGGCGGTATTGATTTTGGATTTACCTACGCTGAAAAATACCGGTTTCGCGTCTCGGCTTTTAAGCAGCGGGGTTTTAATGCCATGGTGCTTCGCTTGCTGGCCGATAAATTTCTCACCTTTGATGCCATTGGACTTCCTCAGCAGATTGTTGATTTGCTTTCGCGCCCCCGCGGACTTATTTTGGTGACCGGGCCTACGGGATCCGGAAAAACTACGACGCTTGCCACTATGCTGGATTACATTAATGAAAATTTCCGGCGGCATATTATTACCGTGGAAGATCCGATTGAAATCATGCACAAGCACAAAAAAGGAATTGTGTCGCAGCGTGAACTGGAAAGCGATGTCCCCAGTTTTCACGAGGCAGTGGTGAAGGCGCTCCGCCAGGATCCGGATGTGATTCTGATCGGAGAAATGCGGGATATCAGCACCATGGAAGCGGCCATTCGCGCGGCCGAAACCGGGCACTTGGTTTTCTCCACACTTCATACGACGGGCGCAGCCCGCACCGTTGATCGTATCATCGATGTCTTTCCTTCCGGGCAGCAGGAACAAATTAAAACACAATTGGCCGGAACGCTGCTTGCCGTGTTTTCTCAGGCCCTGCTTCCCCGCGTGGACGGTAAAGGCCGTGTAGCCGCTGTGGAAGTCATGATCTCAACGCCTGCGATTCGCAATTTGATTCGAGAAGGCAAGACCTATCAAATTACTTCGGAAATTCAAACCGGCGCACGCTATGGTATGCGGACCTTAGATTCTCATCTCAAAGAACTTTATACTCATGGGCTGATTACTTATGATGACATGATTGAAATCGCTCAGGATCCCAAGGAGCTCGCTGAGGCGGCGTCCAAGATATTGCCTGGAGCCAAATCAGACAAAAAATCAAAGTAACTTATTTTAAAATATTTAATCACTCGTGTCGGACGTATGGCAAAACATATCTTAGTCATTGATGACGATGCTTCGGTTCGGACATTTTTAATGCAACGTCTTGAAAAAGAGGGGTACAAGGTTTCCAGTTTTGATTCAGAAATGAGCGCTCTGCATACCATCCGAAATTTTACAGCCGAAGAGCGAAAAGAAATCTTCTCTATTTTTCTGGATATCGAATTAGAAGACCCGGAAATTTTTGAAACGCTCAAAAAATTGCTTTTGTTGGAGCCGCATTTTGCGGTGATTATGCTCACGGGCCCTCATCAGGAAGCCGAGGCCGAGCGCGCTATCCAGCACGGAGCTTTTGAAATTGTAACCAAGCCCATTGATTTTGCCTACCTCTTAAGAATTCTGGATCAGCTCGATCGAACTGCTTAAAATCCTGCGGTAGAGCGGTTTTTCTTCTAAAAAGCAGCATTTTTTGTTCTGGCTCTGTGAATTATTGCTCCCTTTGCAAAGCGTCGGTAAATCCGTATAATCATGCCCTTTTCCGGGTCTGTATTCGTAGATTGTCTGAACGCTTTGCATAATAATTTATTCGCGCCCGCACTTGCATCGATATGCGAGTACGGCGCGGTCGTAGCCAAGGATGCTGCGTACCGCGCAAGGCGCTCGATAAACAACATCTCGCGCCCGTAGCTCAATTGGATAGAGCATCTGACTACGGATCAGAAGGTTGAATGTTCAACTCATTCCGGGCGCACCACTTAAATGAAGAATGCGGAACTCGGAATGCGGAATAGATAGCCGCGCGGAAAATTGTTCCAAAATTCCGCATTCCTTATTCTAAATTCCGAATTCGATATGGTTCCGCACGAACATTTTATGAAGGAAGCCCTGAAGCAAGCGGCGCTTGCTTTGGAAAAGGGCGAAGTGCCGGTAGGTGCGGTGATCGTTTTTGAAAATAAAATTATTGCCCGCGCACATAATCAAACGGAAATGCTTCGGGATCCCACGGCACATGCTGAGATGATTGCCATTACTCAGGCCGCAGAAACTCTTTCTCATGGTAAAGAGGGGCACCGCGGATCTCTTGAAAAATGCACCATGTATGTGACGCTTGAGCCGTGTCCGATGTGTGCCGGAGCGCTTGTGTGGACCAAGTGCGAAAATTTGGTATTTGGCGCGCTCGATAGTAAAGCCGGCGCTTGTGAAAGTTTATATAAAATTACGCAGGACGACCGCCTGAATCACCGGCTCAAAGTAGCAAGCGGAGTTATGGCTGAAGATGCCAAAGTTTTCCTTCAGGAGTTTTTTAGAACGCTCAGGAAAGATAAAAGATAGCCCTGAGCGCTGAGAAAATAAATTGTTTTGAGAGATCTCTCATCACGCAAAGCGTGATTCGAGATCCAAAAATTCGCGAAGCGCAAATTTTTGGAGAGGTCGCATAGTCCTTTTTGCATCGCAAAAAGGACCTCGAGGAGCTTAGCGACGAGAGGCCTTTTCTATGGACCAAGATTGGGTTCTTTACATTATTGAGTGCCGGACCCGAGAGCTATATGTTGGAATCGCTAAAGATCTGGAGAAGAGGATAGAATCGCACAATCAAGGTCGTGCGTGTCGGTATACCAAGTTTCGAAGACCGGTGAAATTGGTGTATCAAGAGTCTTGCAGTAGTTATAGCGAGGCACGAAAACGCGAAAAAGAAGTAAAAAAATTTTCTAGAGCTAAGAAATTAGCGCTGAAAGATCTCTCGTCCCGTCATGCAGGTGGGACTCGAGATCCAAAAATTCGCGAAGCGCAAATTTTTGGAGAGGTCGCATAGCCCGGTCGAGTGCGCCCGCTTGGAAAGCGGGTAGGCCCGAAAGGGTCTCGCGAGTTCGAATCTCGCCCTCTCCGTTTTTCCTATGAAAAACGACGACATCGTGACGGACTAAAAATGTCCGTCTACGATGATCGCTGCAAGCATCGAGAAGGGATTCGAAGCCGATCCGAGCGCCACAGGTGCGAGCGAGGGCGGCCGGCTTCGGAGGAAGCCTTGGATCAACCATTATGAAACACAAAATCATTTCGATTACAAAAAAGACGGATATTCCGAAAGAATATCGCGGCACGCCCATTGGGCTTCTTCTGGAATATCATAATTTAAATCGAAAGTTTGATGTCTATACCCAGGCCCAGCTTTTAATCGGCATGTGCATGGATAACCGTAAACATTTGCACATTCCGGATAATTTTGCTTTTATTATTCGTTCCGGCGGCGCCAATCTCCGCTACAGCGAATTTAAAGTCTCGTACGCCATTGCAGTTGGAAAGGTTCAGCATATTGCCTTAATTGGACACACGCATTGCGGCATGGTGAATCTGGTGGCCCGAAAAGCGGAATTTATCAACGGCTTAGTCGAGCGCGCAGGGTGGAGCAAGGAAGCCGCGGAAGAACATTTTATGAATCTAGCCTTGATGCATGAAATCGGCAATGAAATCGATTTTATTGCCAGCGAAACGAATCGTCTTCGACGACGCTATCCGAAAATTAAGGTCGCGCCTTTTTACTACCGCGTCGAAGATAATCAGCTCTACTGTATTCGCTAAGGGGGCCGCTCCCATGCCCGATACTGCGCTCTCAATCCGAAACCTCATCAAAGATTACGGGCGTTTCCGCGCTGTTCACGACATCTCCTTCGAAGTCATGGAGGGGGAATTTTTCGGTTTTCTCGGTCCGAACGGAGCAGGCAAAACCTCAACCATTAATGTAGTCACCGGACTCGCCAATTATCATCACGGAGACGTCCGGATTTTTGGTCATGATGTGATGAAGGAGTACAAAAAAACGCGGGCCTTGATCGGCCTTGTGCCTCAGGAATTTAATTTTGATCCTTTTCTTTCCGCGGAACAGATCCTGACTTTTGAAGGCGGATATTTTGGTATGCCGTGGAAGGAATCCAAAAAGCGCGCGCAGGAACTCCTCGAATTTTTCAGCATTTGGGATAAACGCCACGAAGGGTACAAAAAACTTTCCGGAGGCATGAAGCGCCGGCTTTTGATCGCCCGCGCTTTAATGCATAAGCCCAAAATTTTAATCCTGGATGAACCTACCGCCGGAGTGGACATCGAGCTCCGCTATCAACTCTGGGATTTTTTCAGGAAAATTAACCGGGAAGGCATTACGGTCATTTTGACGACGCATTATATTGAAGAGGCCGAGCAGCTTTGCAACCGGATCGGCGTCATCCATCAAGGGAAAATCGTGGCCGTGGACAGTAAAGATGCGCTCCTTCAAAAAATGGGCGGGGACGAGGTGGATCTTTTTCTAAAACGAAAACTCACAGGAATTCCTCCGGGCATGAATCATTTGAATGCAACTTTGGAAGATGATGGACTCCGGATCCGGCTGCTTGATACGGGCGGAGCCATGACCTCTGTTTTTAAAGAACTTTGTCAGTACGGCATTGAAGTGGACCGGCTGGATGTACACCGCCCAACACTCGAAGACGCATTTTTGAAACTCATTCGAAAAGAAGGGTTGTGAGTCATGGGTATTGGGTCTTGGGTTTTTTTTACTCAATACTCACGACCCAACACTCACAACTAAAACCATGAAACTAAATATTGGATTTTTAACGTTAGTGCGGCGTGAAGTTTACCGATTTTTTTCGGTCTTTCGCCAGACCATTTTTCCGCCCGTGATCTCGAGCCTGCTCTATTTTTTTATTTTTGGATATTCCTTAGGTGCTCACATGCCGCATATTCAGGGCGTATCCTACATGCAATTTCTGGTTCCAGGATTTATGATGTTGACCGTCATTGAAAGTTCCTACACCAATACTTCCAGCTCACTTTTTATTTCCCGATGGGCAAATAATATTGAAGAACTGCTCGTGACGCCGCTTTCTTATATTGAAATGGTATTTGCCATTTTGATCGGCGGACTTGTCCGGAGCAGCATCATTGCCACGGCCGTTTATGGCGTTTCACTTTTCTTTGCACCCACGCCGATTCTGCATCCCTTTCTCATGATTTATTTTATGATTTTTGTCTCCCTCATCTTTTCTTCCATGGGTGTGATCGTGGCGCTCTTTGCCGAAGAGTTTGAGCACCTCTCCATGGCCACTACGTTTTTTATCACACCGCTCATTTACTTGGGCGGTGTTTTTCATTCGATTAGTATGGTTTCAGGATTCATTCGAACCGTAACGGAATGGAATCCCATGTTCTATATGATCAATGGTCTGCGATATTCTATGGTCGGCGTTTCTGAAACATCGTTGCCCGGATGCATGGGGCTTGTTCTTGTTTTGTTTGGAATCCTTTTTACCGTTGCAGTGATCTTATTTAAGATGGGTTTTAAATTAAGGAAGTAATATGCTGACAGCGCTTATTTTTCGAAAAGGCCAGCCGGTTCAAACCGAGACAAGCCGCATCGATCTTCTGCAGGCCGTCAAAGATCCCGAGGCGATGGTTTGGATTGATCTTCAAGCACCTAATGATTTCGAAAGTGAAGTCATGATCGACATTTTTAATTTTCATCCGCTTGCCGTAGAAGATTGTTTAAACGACCATTCTTATCCCAAAATCGATGAGTATGACGATCATCTTTTTTTAGTGGCGAATGGAGCGACGATTCAGCGCAGCAACGGGCCCGGCTCAGAAAGTTTGCACCCCGTGGAATTGGACATTTTTGCAGGCTCTAATTACATCGTTACGTTTCATAAAGAACCCATTGCGCCGGTAAAGACGACTTTTGAAATGGCTAAAAAGAGGCCGGTTCATTTTATGGGGCATGGATCGGAGCCCTTGTTTCACGCCATCCTGGATCAATTTATAGATGCTTTTCAGCCGGTACTAGATTATTTTGATGAGCGCGTGGAGGTTCTTGAGGATCATGTGTGTGCCGATAACGAACCGCGGTTTCTTGAAAAATTTATGCAAACCAAAAAAGATTTATTTCAACTTCGCCGCATGGTGATGCCGCAGCGAGAGTTGATCGGTTTCCTAACACGCCATCCCACAGACTTGATTCCAAAAAAGAGAATTGTGTATTACCGGGATATTTATGATCACTTGGTTCGTATTCAGGAAGTGGCGGATGGTTATCATGAGTCACTGACCGCGGCACTTCAGGCCTATTTTTCTTATTCCAGCCACCGGTTGAATGAAGTCATTAAACGTTTGACAGTGCTTGCCACTTTGGCCACTCCCGCCCTGATTATCGCCAGTATTTACGGCATGAATTTCCATGTGATGCCGGAGCTGGACTGGATCCTGGGCTACCCTTTTGCAATCAGCCTCATGGCGGCGACTTCTTTAGTTCTTTTGATTTGGATGAGACTCAAAAAATGGCTCTAACACCGCATTCCAATTAAAATAAGGGATTTGCGGTATTGTACCGCCTACCCGCAAAAATAAAATGTCAGGCGGTGCTAATCCGTAACACTTTTTTGAAAACGCCATTTTAATCAATTTAAAATTTACAGCAAGAGTACGCCTCGCGGCTTGCCGCGGGGATACCTTGCAGTCCCTGAATCCCGCCGGAGGCGGGATGAAGGATGTGAGATCCCGCCAATCACCGCCTCTGGCGGGATCCCGTCCAACGGCGGGGAAAACGGCGGGATCAAATTCGCACGGCAAGTTGCGTTCCGCAATATTGCGTGCTCATTTAACTTAGGACAAATTCATGTCTCTTCTTCCGCTTTATGGCATAAATCCTCAGGAAGCAGAAGCGCTTATGCTGGATTTAAAGGCTCCGAAATACCGCGCAGAGCAGCTTCTTGAATGGTTGTACCGCCGGCACATCGTGTCCTTGGATGAAGCCAAAAATCTTCCCGCGGATCTCCGCAAACAATTGGCAGAGCGATGCGAAGCTAGCAGCCTTACTTTTTCTGAAGCCAAGGATTCCGGCAACGGTGAGTCGATTAAATATCTTTTTAAAACCGCAGATGGCCGGCTCCTGGAAAGTGTGCTCATCACTCAAAAGGACCGACGGACCGTTTGCGTATCGACCCAATTGGGATGCAAAATCGGCTGTATTTTTTGCGCGAGCGGCAAAGGAAAGTTTGCGCGTAATCTTACAGCTGGAGAAATTGTGGAACAGGTCGCGCAGATCGAAAAACGTTCCGGAAAAATCACCAACATTGTTTACATGGGCATGGGCGAACCGCTGGATAATTTTGAAGCCACCATGAAATCGCTCGATATTCTTCAAGCGGAGTGGGGATTTGGACTTGGAGCGCGCCGCATCACGGTGTCTACTTCGGGAATCACACCTAAAATTTTAGAATTTGTGAAGCGCCAAGGCGGGCGCGTCCGGCTTTCGGTCTCTCTTCATGCCGCGGATGACGTCAAGCGCACGCATCTGGTTCCCATCAATAAAAAATATTCTTTAAAAGAGCTCTTCCGGGCGCTCCATCAAGTTCATGATGTTTTGAAGCGTGACATCACTTTTGAATATACGCTGATCGATGGCGTCAATGATTCAAAAACCGATGCCGAAAACGTGGCTCGACTTGCTGCGCCGCTCCGCGCCAAAGTGAATATCATTCCTTATAATCCCATCCGTGAAATGGATTTTAAAACCCCAACCCGCGAAGCGCAGGAAGCATTTCAGGAAATTCTGGAAAAGCGCGGCGTTCCTACGACGCTCCGCCAAACCGCAGGCCGGGACATTGATGGTGCCTGCGGACAACTCAGGCTGGATCGAGAAAAGGAAGCGACCTAAGGGATAAGGGGAAAGGGGTAGGGGATAAGGGAAACATTAGAACTGATCCGACCTACAAAGCGCGGTTTTCGGTTAGAGTTTTGTTCCGACCGTGATTTGGACATGTAGAGCCTTTTTGGGCCAGTTTGTTTTGTAAGCGATAAAGCATTCTGCCGATAATGTTTGATTGACTTTCCAAATCTTCAAAATCTGTCCGTGAGAGCATCTCGAGATCAGCAGATAAAAGCAAAAGATACTTCACCTCTTCCAAAGAGCTTTCAGCAATGTTTAAAAAATGAAGGTAATCCCGCCGGCTTCGCCGTTTGTGTCCCTCCACAATATTAGTCGGGATTGAAGTAGCTGCGCGTCGAATTTGGCTCGTGAGGCCATAGCGTTCTTCAGAAGGGAAACTTTTAGAGACCCGATAGATTTTTAAAACTAATTGATGCGAACGCTGCCAAACTATTAAATCTCGAAATGTCGTTATCTTTTTCATACCCCCTACCCCCTATCCCTTACCCCGGTTTCTCATTTGTAAATTTGTTCGCCAAAACACTTTTTGTTAGGTCTAAAAATAACGCAGAATATTTTTATATGATCAAGAATGAAACCCGATGAGTGGTTTGGGCTTCTGGCGGGGAGGGGTAAGCAGTTTTCGGATTTCTTTAAAAACGATTTTGAATTGGTAATCGTATTTTGCTTCCATTTCCTCTAGTTTCTTTCTTAGTTCCTTATGATTATCCAGCATTGCCCTGAGTTGGGTAAAGATCCTCATGATTTCAATATTGACGCGTATGGCTCGAGCGCTGTTAAGAACGCTTGAAAGCATCGCTATACCTTGTTCTGTAAAGGCGTAAGGCCTTCTCCGAAGCCCCATCTTTTCCTTATTGGAAGTCACAATTTGTGACTTCCAATTTTCGAATTCTTTTTCCGTCAACTGGAACATGAAATCCCCAGGGAATCTTTCAAGATTGCGCTTCACCGCTTGATTCAGAGCTTTGGTTTCAACGCAATAAAGCTCTGCCAGGTCTCGGTCAAGCATAACTTTCTTACCGCGGATAAGAAAAATCTTATTTTGAATAATTTCTTGAGGAATCATTGACCTTCTCATTGTTTTCTTAAATCCCTTGGCTCTGGCCGTGCTCTATTTTTCCAACGTGCATTTTGCGAAGCTGTTGGGAATACCAGCCTCCGGTCATGCCGTCCAAAAGCGCGGTGAGCTCTTCGATATGAATTTCTATTTCGCGCCGCGAAGGGTCATCCAGGGCTGAATTCAGATACAGGGACTCTTGAAGGCGCCGGCGTTCGAAGTAAAGGCGCGTGGCCTCAGCCAGCAAATCCTGCCGGAGTTCGACCATGAGTTTTTGCCGTGAATCGATGGAGGTCTGTGCGCTCGACCAAATAAAATCTCCCAAATCCCAGCTTACATCAGCGTCCCAGCCGCGTGTGTAATCCTCCGGGCCTTCAAAAAATTTTCCGCTGGAAGTCGAGAGCGAGGTGCTGTGCGATAAATCTTTTCCAAATGAAAAAGTGGGAAGAAGCGCCGCCAGCCTTGATCCCGCCTGCCAGCGGTGAATTTTTCCGTTTCCTACATCTGCATAACCGATGACTTTTTTATGGACGGTATGGATCGATGGTTCTCGTGATTTCACAATCTCCCATTTTTCAAGTTGATCTGGAGAGGGAATCGATAAGGTCTGCGGAGTTATCTCGGGTCCCAGAACAGGAATTTCAAAGAATCGCTGAGAGGTGAGCACCACGAGCGAGTCTTGTTCGCCCTTTTTAATCCCAAGCCCGCGGATATCTCTCACTAACCCCAGAGACGCCGGCATTTCAATTTTTTTCCAGCGCGCGGATTCAGAGATCCACTCAAAAACGGAATCGTGATTTGCCGCATAAAGATGATTGGATTGATCGGAACGCGTCAGATATTGGAGCGCTTCTCCCGTGAGTCCGGAGCCCGAGAGTCTTTGCCAGCTGAGGCCCTGATCGTGACTTTCAAAAATACCGCGTGCCGTAGCCAGCTCAAAAATATCTCCATGGCTTGATGAAAAACAAAGATCATAAAAAATTGGATGAAAGGCTCCAAAATCTTCGGATTCTTCGCCGGGGCTTGATTCTGGAGCCAACTCAATTTCTTGAGATGTCGGCAAGGTGAGGACTTGCTTGAAATCCGAAAGATTGTCCGAACGGTATAGTTTCGAACCGGATCCCAGAAAGCAGGCCTCCGAAGTGCATTTGAGAAGCTCAACCGATTGATTGCGGAAATAGGGAAAAGGATACCAGATTCGGCCTGCATCATCGGACTCCTGAAGACCCGAGGAGGTTCCGGCGAGCCAATGGTCGGTGTCCCCGGGCACGGTGGCAAATGAAAGTAAACGTTCTTCAGACGAAGAAAATTCAAAAACCCGGTCACGCGTACCCTGATCCATTCGATACCGAATAATTTCACGGTCAGTGAGAGCGAAAAAAACAGGATCCGAGCCTGCGGTTCCAATCAGTTTACGAATTCTTTCTGATCCGCGGGCTCCGTCTACACGCTCCATATTTCCCGCCGTGGATTTTTCAAAAATCTCTTTTTCGGATGCCACTAGCCATTTTGCGTGATCTTGCGGAGACGGAATCAGTGATTCATACGGAAGAACTCCGGTGGCTAATCCTGTTCGCGCAAAAAAACCATAAGTCATAAGTGGCGCCGTAAGACCGAGAACCACGGCCGCCATTAAGGAACGTTGTTTCATTTTGTATCTTTTAACCATCCTTTTCTAGCAGTACAATTTGCTGAATATGCATATAATATATACAATATTTGCATTATTGTCAAGTAGATGTTTTGGATTCATCATAAATCTGATATATTGCACCACTTCCAAGTGAGGAAACCAGAAACCAGTTATCAGGCTTATCCCCATTTTGCACGTCTGGTTACTGGTTACTGGCAACTGGTTACTTTAAAGGAATCAATCCATGGGATTTCGGTGCGGTATCGTAGGTCTTCCGAATGTAGGAAAGTCCACGATTTTTAATACACTTTCCAAAGCCAAGGCCGTGGCGTCTAATTATCCGTTCTGCACCATTGATCCCAATGTGGGAATTGTCACCGTGCCGGATGAACGCCTTGATAAATTATCAGATCTTTTCCATCCTCAAAAAACTACACCCACCACGATTGAATTTTTTGATATCGCAGGGCTTGTTAAAGGCGCCTCTGAAGGCGAAGGTCTTGGCAATCAATTTCTTGGACACATCAAAGAAGTGGAAGCTATTTTGCATGTGGTTCGGTGTTTTGAAGACCCGAATATTATTCATGTCGCTGGATCGGTTGATCCGATTCGCGATATTGAAGTGATTGATACAGAGCTTTGTCTTAAAGATCTCGACACCATGTCCAATCGATATCAGAAGACCGATAAATTGGCGCGCTCCGGCGACAAAGACGCGCGTGAATTGATGCCGGTTTATGACAAAATTAAAAAAGCGCTGGAAGACGGAAAGCCGCTTCGAAATCTCGGTCTCTCGGAAGATGAAAAACTCAAAATCAAGGACCTGCAATTTTTAACGATCAAACCTCTTATGTATTGCGCGAATGTGGCAGAAACGGACCTTCCTCATGGAAATGAATTTGTAAAAAAAGTGCAGGCCCGGGCCGCTGAGGAAAAGACTCAGTGCGTTATGATCTCCGGCAAAGTGGAATCAGAGCTTGTGGAACTTCCCGTGTCAGAACAGAAAGAATTCCTGGATTCGCTCGGGCTCACAGAATCAGGTTTTAATGTTTTGATCCAGGCAGGATACAGATTGCTAAGTCTCATTACCTATTTTACGGCCGGAGAAAAGGAAGTTCGCGCCTGGACGATCCGTCAGGGGACCAAGGCACCGCAGGCCGCGGGCGTAATTCATTCGGATTTTGAGCGCGGATTTATTCGCGCGGAAGTGATGAACTGTTCAGATCTTTTATCCTTAGGCTCTCAAGCTCAGGTTAAAGAGAAGGGCCTGCTTCGCATTGAGGGCAAAGAATATGAAGTCCGCGACGGCGATGTGATGCTTTTTCGTTTTAATGTTTGATCAATGACTGCTTTTTAGAACCTTTCATCCTCATCGAAGTTATTTCAATTTCCCCCCAGAATTTTTGAAAGTCTTTTCTAAAATCACGCAGTTTGAATTAAAATTAATCAATTTCTTATTGCATGCCGATGAATCCTAGTGTATCCTTTTGCAACGTCAACAGACAGGCGGTGTTGCAACTCTTATGCGGTGTTGTTTTTTTCGCAAGAGATCACGGATACTTCGCAAAACCACCGCCCTCATTGTCTCCACTTGTTTTACCTCCTTAAATATCTTTAATTTGACTCCCGTATGGTCGGAGCCCGCGGCACCCCAAAAAGTTTTTTCCGACTTCCATTCGTTTTCATTGCCAGCAGATTTAGGACGCATCGAAACAAGCCGGTTGCGCCTACAATTTTCAAAACCTCCCGTCATAGTCATTCAAGACGCGCACGGAATTCCCAGCGCTCAAACAGCGCTGCATCATCTTTTGAGTTATCTCGAAAAAAAATATGGAATTCGAACCGTCGCTACCGAGGGAGCCTCAAGCCCGTTTGACACAGTTTTCTTTCAATGTTTCCCTGAGCGGGAACGTCTGGAAAAACTTTTTCAGTCCTGGGTTGAAAGCGGGGATCTTTCGGGCGCGGCATGGAGCGCGGTTGAAAGATCACAGGATCGGACAGCTTTTTTTGGCATCGAAAACGCAGAGCTCTATGAAGCCGGCCGGCAGGCCTACCTTGAGGGAATGGCAGAAGCTCCCGTTCTGCAAAAACAAATTCAGGACCTTCGCGCTGACATCTGGAATGAACAAAGCCGGATCTATGCTCCGGCGCTAAGACAAATCGTTGAAAGCCAGCGCCGGCTTGAAAGCGACCACCCGGCTTTAGGAGAAATCCTTCAAGACCTTTTGAAGGCAAGCGGACAATCTGCGGCCTCGCTCGCGGCTCGCTATCCGAGACTCGGCGCGGTGATGATTCGGCTCCATTCCGCAGCTGCAGAATCTAACCCTGCCATTCAAAAGGAACTTGTGACGCTTGCGGACACGATTTTAAAAAAGCCGCGCATCCCAAAAACCGTTCTTTCCGAAACCCATCAGGCGCTCCAGGCGCTACGGACCGGAGAGAGGCCTTTGGCTCAGTTGGCTCGTGAATTGGAAATCCTTGCGCAGCGAGTTCGCATCCCGGTTTTTTTCAGCCCCGCAGTCCAGGAAATCAACGAACAGCAGAAAATCATTGAGCATTTTCAAGGCGAAGTTTTTTTACGGGAATTAAATCAGTGGATCCGTCAAATCAAAGACTCTTTATATCGATCGGCCCTCGAAAGACAATTAGATGAAAAAGACCAAGCGTTGGGGCTGCTGATGAAAGGAACGCGTCTGGAATGGACCCGAACGGATTGGCGGCAGGCCCGGGCGATAAAGAAATTCCCGGAAGGTTTTTCGGAAAAGAGGCTTCAGGCCGTATTTCAATTTTATGAAATTGCAGAAAAACGGGAAGAAGCCATGTTTGAGCGGCTCAGTGCATCCTTAACAACACCGACTATAGTCATTGCCGGAGGATTTCATACCGCAGGTTTTCAGGAGCGTTTCCGCCGCGCAGGCATTCCTTATGTCGTTCTGTCCCCGAAAATGACAGCGATTTCTGAAAAGACAAATTACTCAGCGCTGATGAACGATCAAGCGGCTTGGCGGAAAAGTTCCTCCGCCCATCCTCCGGCGCCGGATCTTTTCCGTGAATTTGCCGAAGCCGTTCGTGATCATCTGCTTCAAGAGACCGTTCGTTCCGATGCGCTCCGTTTTATCTGGCGGGATCGGCTTCTCAAAGCGCTTGACCGGGAAAACCGGCTTCAAGAAGCTTCCTATTATTTATCGATCCTGGAGCCGGCAAATGCGTCTTTGGAAACACCGCCTCACAATGCGCTTCTCTCAGAAAAAAAAGATTTTGCGCTGTCTGCTTCTGAACGGCAGTCCACCCAGCTTCCGAGAGTGACGCTTCCGCTTGCGCACCTCCATTTTCTGAGCCGCCCAGCCGCGATTTCCCGCTCCGAGCTCCGGCAAGCGCCTTGGCAGCATCAATTACTGGAAGGAGTGGGCGAGCATAAGCCGGATTGGCAGAGAATGAATATTTTGGCAGAAATTATTTTAGAACACCGCGAAAAAACATTGAACGCTTTTTCCGCGGAGGATTTGCGCTCCGAAGCCGAAAAAAGATTTGCAGCACAGTTGGTGGATGGTCCAGAAACTGTGGATATAAAGTCACTTCTGGAAAGAATGGCGCACATTCAACTTTTGGCCCATGCCGGCCGAGCTGATTTATATCAATTAGGCGCTGGAGTTACAACGGAAATATTTGCCGTCAAGACCAATCAAATTCGGTACATCTTAAAAGATCTTACCACGGGGCTGAAATATGATCTGAAAAGCAAAGACGAAACCAGCATGCTGCTTCACTCTATTGAAAATTACATGCGCGCTGTTGAGTCGTGGCCTCTTTTTCCTGTGGAAAGTGATTATCCAGTCTTAAAAGCGGTAGCGCTCATGGATCAAGAGATGCAACAAGAGCTTGTTAAATTTCTTCTTGCCGCAGACTCTGCCATTCAGCATTCCCGATTGGTTGAAAAAATTATCATGATGGTCATGCGAAAAGTAACCGAGAATCTGGTGGACAGGCAAGCGCCAGATTTAAAAGGGAGAGACCTGATCTACGCCTCTTCAGAGACATGGTTTCCGATTGGGGGGTTAGGACGAGTGGGTCAATATCATACTGCTGCTGCCAAAGAAATTGTGGGGGATCAGGCCCGGGTCATTACCATTGAACCGCGATACGATTATGTGGAAACGAGCGAAGGGGCATTAGAAAAACTAAATTACCAGCAGCTGGTAGATCCTGTGGAAGGACTTACCGACACGCCGGTATGGGAGTTTCCAATGCGTGTGCGGAAATGGGGCGGTCGTCATACGGTAACCGTTCAGGTTTTCCGAGGTGTTAATCGGTTTGGTGTGGAAGCTTATTTCATCCGCGATAAACCCGAAGAGGGCCGACCCGATTCTTACTACACCAAAGTTCCTTATCGATACGGCCAGTATGGCGGAGCCACGTGGACGGAATTCACTGAATTTTTATCTAAAGCGTCTCTTATTCTCTCAAAGAAAATCCAAAAAGAAAAACTAGACCGGCTCAAAGCCATTTCGCGCGAATCCGAATATAAGGCACCGCTTTTATGGGGCAACGACGGTCAGTTGGGGCTGCTGCCGGTGTTAAAACGTTATTCTGATGAACTTGAAATGCTTTCTCCGGAAGAACAAAAACGGCTTGCCAATGATCTAGGGTTTGAGATGCGCGACCTTATTCAAAATCCCGACGACGAGGCTTCTTTGAAAACCGCATTCACTTGGTTTACAACCCATACGTTTAACAATCGCACCGGGGACAATTCTGAAGATATGCTCCGGGGAGCAGCCATTCCTGTAAAATTTTGGTCGGGTTTCCGGAGAGGGGAGACCTATGATGCAACCAGCGGCGGTATTCGGTTTGCAGACGGTACAAACGGTGTAGCTGCCATGCACGTTCAGGGCGTGCGGCACATTGATCCGAATGCTCAAATTTCGGCTTTTACAAACGGGGATAATTTGCTGGCCTCCAGCGAAGTGATTCGAGCCATTTTTGCAGAGTCTGATTTTCAGGCCAGGTTTCCCGGGGCAAATCCTGAATTCCCAACGCTCGAACAAGTGATGGCCGTCAAAAAAATTGCGATTGAAAGACTCAAAACAAACGCAAAGCTGTTAGCGCTGGATCCCAACTTTGCCAATCTAGATCCTAATCAGCTGGTGATGATTTATGCCGGAAGATTAGTGGATGAGAAAGCAGGTCTTAAACGGGCTTTTAGCCCAGAAAACATAGAACATTTAGTGAGAAAAGGTGTCCAGGTTATTATTTTAGGAAATATTCAGGGGGGTGGAGAATCCCGTAAAATGTATGATGAACTGAAGGCTTTGCAAGTACGATTTGCAAGAGACGGAATTGGTCCCGGACGTTTAATCGTGGCTTCCGGCTGGAAACTTACAGAACAACGCGCGGTGTGGGCTGCTGCCCATATTCAAGTGAATGATTCCCATCCTCGAACGGAAGCCGCAGGATTTTCTGAAACAGATATTGCCGTGAATTTGGGCATTGAAGTCACGCTTCCGGCTCCGGAAGGAATTTATCAGCAGCAAGGAGAAATTATCCGGTGGGATATACCTGGCATTGGTAATACTGTGATCGCGAACGCCGAAAACCATCTTGCTTATCGATACGTGTTCGATAAATTAGTAGAGAAATTTCAAAATGCACCGCTAGATTTTGCTTCGCGGCAAGCGACTTCGGCGCGTCTAAGCCGGATTTTAGATGCGCGGCTTACCATGGTTACCTATTTGAATGCTTTTGGCCAGATGATGCACCGCATGGAAAATCCTTATGAAACTTTAACGGAGGTTGCTGGCGGCCATGCTGCAACTACACAATTTACTTACGACGAATGGCTGAGACGGCGTTTATCAGAAACCCTTCCCAAACAAGGCGCTATTCTTTTGGGGGATGACTCGCCCGCTCCGAACGTTGAAATGATGGGATTTTTTATGCGGGGTGTCAGCGGCGCAGATCATCAGAACATTATTTTAATTGAAAAGGGAGCGCATAGCCTCGGTGCAACCCAGCGCGGTGTGGTTAAAGGGCGCGAGGCTGTAGAAGCTATTTTTTCTCAGCTTGAGCCCGAACAGGACCGGGTACAGGTCGCGGATGTTAAAACAGGCCAAATCTACGGAGCTTTTTCAAAGCAGGAATTGCTGGACCGCGGACTCTATTTTGATTTTTCTGGAATACAAATTTTGCGTTTTGTCGGAGTTTCTTCTCAAGCAACCTCACCGGAGGACACTGTCTCTCGAGTCACGAAGGCTTCGCTATTTTTTGAGAATGACATAACCCCTGGCATTAAAGCAACCATTCAAGCACTGCTTCCCTCCGATTTGCTGGCGGAGTGGGGGGCAAATCCGGAGCAACTGTCTTGGTGGTTTGATTCCGAGGGATTCGCTCATTCAAACAATGCTCCCGCGCAATGGACCGACCCGGGTTTTTATGCCATTGTCAGCAAAGGAAGCGGCCGGTTGACCGTGAGTTTGACCGATCATTTAGCAGAAATTTACAGTCCGCACATCAGACAATCCAGCGCTAATAATGTTTCACATCCTGCCCATATTGTACTCACTGCGCAGCAGCATCAATTACGCTTGGGGCTGGGCCGGATGCATCCTTTTGAACAAGCCAATAAGGAATTTGGTGCATCCGGCAGCGACTCGGCTTTTCATTATTGGTTTGTCCGTCATTTGGTGCCTTTTGCGCAGCGTTTCGGATTTCGCTCCATCCAATTGGAACAAAGAGCCGTATCTTCCTCTACTCTCGAAAAACTCAGCTTTGTTCAAACCCGGGCAAAATGGAACGGTGCTCCCGCAGAGTGGACTTTTTATCTTTCTCAAGCCGCAAGATCGGAGCTTCGCCAAACAGCATCACCTGTCTTAAGGGCGGATGCTTCTGCGCCGCGAAATTTGGCATTTTCTCGTTATGTCCATGACCGAGCCAAGGCCGCAGCTTTTGCGTCCGAGGAAAGCCTGGATAATTTTTCAAACCTTGTTTCAGCTTATTTAGAGCATCATCCCAGGGAAAATCTCCGGTTTGCCTGGATGATGCCGTGGACGGAGGATGCAAATATTCAAAAATGGCTGCGCGGATTTTTTGAACGGATGCAAACCTTGGGAGAACAGGAAAAGTATCGGGGCCGTCTTTCGGTCCGTGTGGCGGTTACTCCCTCAGAAAACACAACCGGCCTTACTCAATTTCAAGCAGCATTCCCTGATGTGTTAGAAGTGGTTTCAACCGAATCTCGGCGGCAATCCGGACAAGGGCTTCAGGGATTTCTCTCTCAGCATCCCAACGCACTCTTTCACGGACTTGGTCATTTGGAGTCACAGATCCGCCGGGAACAACAATACCGCGAAATTCATTTTGATGCCGTGGACTGGGAAGACGTATTTCCGCTTTTGACCTATCTTTATTTTGTGAGCGCCCAATCAACGGCCCTTGGTGCGGAAGAAATCCAAATGCTGCCTCAAACTTTGGAATTGGAGACCTATCTTGGAATTCAAAATGGACGCCTTGTCGTCTTCCGCAAAGCACAGGAATGGATGCTCCAAGCAGAGATGTCTCGCATCATCTCTACGATGGCGTAACGGCCAACGGTGGGCAAAGGGGACAGGCTACTTTATATAAAGTAGCCTGTCCCCTTATTGCAGTACCCTTTGCGCCAAGGGCTATTTTGTGAAATAATCTCCCGCTATGAATCCTCTGAAAGCCATCTACCTTGACTTTAAGGCCTGCTTTGACCGGGATCCGGCCGCCAAGACACCGCTCGGATTTTTGGAAGTCATTTTTTTGTATGCAGGATTTCATGCTGCGGCCATTCACCGGATTAATCACTTTCTCTATGAGCTGAAGGTTCCGTTCATCCCGCGCTGGTTTTCCCAGATTGCCCGATTTTTTACCGGGATTGAAATCCATCCCGGAGCGAAAATCGGACCCGGATTTTTTGTGGATCACGGCATGGGAGTTGTCATCGGAGAGACTACTATTATAGGCAAGGATGTAACCCTCTATCAGGGCGTAACGCTCGGCGGAACTGGAGCTGAGCGCGGCAAGCGCCATCCAACGCTGGGCGACAATGTTGTCGTTGGAGCCGGCGCCAAAGTTTTAGGCAATATCCGAATTGGTAATAATGTCAAAATCGGAGCCGGATCCGTGGTGGTGCATCCCGTGCCGGATAACTGCACCGTGGTGGGAGTCCCGGCCGAAATTGTCCGTAAAGACGGCGTCCGGGTTGGATGCAATTTGGATCACGGCGATCTTCCCGATCCTTTGAAGGCATTAAAAAACAGGATCCGTTTTCTTCAAAAAGAACTGGATGAATTGGAAGGTCAGGTCCATCCCTCTCAAGAACCCAAGCGCCGCGACGAATCTGACGATCTTGCCTAATGAAAAAAGGATTCGTTTACTCTGACGGCGGCGCGCGTGGTAATCCGGGGCCAGCTGCAATCGGCGTCATGGTTTGTAATGAAAAAGGCGAGATGCTTCAAGAACACGCCGAACTGATCGGCGATACCACGAATAACGTGGCCGAATATACGGGCGTGATTGTAGGGCTGGAACTGGCGCGCAAACTCGGACTTGAAGAAATTCAATATTTTGGTGACAGCGAACTGGTGATGCGTCAGATGTCCGGAAAATACAAAGTCAAAACTCCGCACATTTTAGCTCTTTATCAGCAGGCCAAACGTTTGGAACAATCCTTCCACAAGGTGACCTACACACAAATTCCCCGGGAACACGAAAAAATCCGCCACGTGGATGGCCTCGTCAACGCCGTTCTCGACGGTGATCGGTAACATAGCGTGCAGGCGAAAATGCGCTTGAAATTATTCTTGCGAAATAAAAAGGCCCCGATATACTGAACTGCTGTACATCCTAGTTTATGATCTTGTAAAAATTCGAAGCGCGAATCTCTAAATTCGAAACAAATCCGAATAAAAAAATTCAAATGACCAAAACAAACTGTTTAGATATTGAGTCATTAGATATTTGGGCTTGTTTCGGATTTCGATATTCGGATTTCGGATTTTTTCGTTACGATTCTTTATCCAAAACAAGCCCTCAACCGGAGTTTGTGGAATGAGCCGAGAAAAATCCTTATTGAAAACAACGCTCTTTGGATGGGGCGCGCAGATTTTTGATTGGTTGGCCTCTTTGAAACTGGCCATTATTATTTTGATCATCCTCATGATCTCGCTCGCGGCGGGCACTTTTTTGGAATCCGCTCACAATGCCTCGGTGGCCAGGGCCATTATTTACGAATCTCCCTGGTTTCAAGGAGTTCTCTTTCTTCTGGCCCTCAATCTCACGGCCTCGGCCCTGGAACGCCTGCCTTGGAAACGCAAACATGTCGGATTTGTGCTTACGCATTTAGGAATTATTATGCTGCTTCTTGGATCTTACATCACCCAGCGTTTTATGGTGGACGGCCAAATGGTGATTGCCGAAGGCGAAACCAGTCAGCAGATCTCGGTTCCTCAGCCCACGCTTTACATTCAAAACAATCAAAACCACGCGCAGTTTTCCATGCCGCTTAAAACCAAACCATTTATCTGGAAGGGACGCGATAAAATAAGTTCCGCGGACCCTCGCACGGGGCTCCCGGATTTATTCCTTCGCGAATTTTATCCGCAGGCCACGCGCGATGAAGTTTTTCAATCCGCACAGGAAGGCCCGGCCGCGATTCAAGTCAAGGTCGAGAGCGCGGTCATGAACGATACTTTGTGGCTTGTCGAAGGTGATCATGCCCGGTCCCAGATGCAGCTCGGGCCTTCGCTGCTGAGTTTTAGCAATCAGAAAATCCAAAAGCTCGAGAGCGGCCAGTCCAAGGCGGGTTATTTGGATATCGTGACCGGCAAATCCACTTATCATGTGCAGATTCCGGAGGATGTTAAACCCTCCACCAAACTAACGGTTCCAGGGTCTGAGATTGAAATCGAAATCGTTCAGATATTCCACAATGCATTTGTGAACAATAAGAATGTGCTGGAAGAGGCTGCGGCAGAAGGCCCGGCTATGAATCCGGCCTTGAAAATTATTTTGCGTAAAGGCGCTCAGGAAGAAAAACACACCACGTTTGCAAAATTCCCGGACTTTCCGAGCATTCATGGGATGGGCAAAGATGGAGCCGAAGCTGCAACGCGGATTTATTATCATGTGCCAGAAACCGGAGCGGAAACAAAGACCGAGCTGCGGCTTGTTCCTCAGGGCGATCAAATTCTCTATCAAGTGAAGGCCGAAAAAGATTTGAAGGAAGGTTTGGTCAAGATCGGAGAGAGTTTTGAGCCGGGGTGGATGGATTTTAAATTTACTCCGCTTCAATATTTTCCAAAGTCTCGAGTCAGTTATGAATATCACTCCGTTCCTTCCGGTCCGGCTGTCGAAGGTGCTGCGCCGGCACTTCAAATTGAATTGTCCAACGGGCAAGAATCCCAGAGCCTTTGGCTGGGGCAGGGAGTCCCGGAGCCTGTCACGTGGAACGGCCAATCCTTTACTTTGATGACGGATGATAAAATTATTCCCGCTGGATTTCAGCTGACCTTGAAAGATTTTCGGCTGGAAAACTATCAAGGGACTTCGAATCCCATGAGTTTTGAAAGCGATGTGGAACTTATGGACCCGCTTCAAGGGGTCATGAAAAAAACCACAATTTCCATGAACGAGCCTCTTTCCTATAAAGGATTTAAGATTTATCAATCAGGCTACAATGTCGCGGGCGATGGGCCGGAAGTTTCTATTTTTTCCGTCGGACGCGATCCTGGAATTTGGATCAAATATTTGGGAACCATTGTGATGGTGGCGGGAATTATTCTTACTTTCTATACCCGTAAGTACTCTCACACCACCGGCAAACTGTAAGAGGGCATCATGCGCAAGCAAGTTTATATTTTGTTGTCCATTTTGATGATATTGGGAACGGGCATTTTGCATGCGGATGCTCCGCAGTCTGCCGCGGCTACTCTTATGGAATCTGCGGCAGTTCAGCACGGCGGACGCGTCAAGCCTTTCCTAAGTTTTGCCTGGGAAAGCGTCCTCGCGATTACCGGTGAAACCTCTTATGAAAAAATGAGACCTGCGGAGCTCATCCTGGGTTGGATGGCGGATCCGGAAACCTGGATGGCCCGGCCGTTTATTCGCGTGACATTCCGCCCGCTCGAAAAATATTTTCCTGTCCTCATCAAACACCGCGTTTCCGCGGAAGTGATTTTGGGGCATAAGTCTTTTAGTGACATGGCAGAACTTGCAATCAAAAAACAGGCCACCAAGCAGCCGCTTTCTTTGGAGGAAAAAGAAGCGATCGCGCTTTATGAAAAAGCCTACCGATTTCGCCAGATTGCCGAAGGTGCGGCGCCGGGATGGCTTCCGATCCCCGGAGATCCGCGTCAGGCATGGATCAGTTTGGAGGATTTGAAACAGCTTGCCCAGCATTCCGGGATGGCGGGTTTTTACAGCGCCGAAGAAACTATCGCGGTGGAGGCGGCTTGGAAGGGATTTGCCTCCGCTTATCAAAAAAATCCAGCGTCTGAAGAAGCGGCTTCTCAGGCCATGCTTTTTGAAAACACTTTGAATAATTTAGCGGAAGCGCATGGAATTTTTTTAGCGGGCGGAGCTTTAAATGAAGAGCTTGTTTATGTCCGGCTCCATCCTTTTGGCTGGGCCTGGAGGCTTTATGGCGCGAGCTTTCTTCTCTTCTTGTTTTTGATGGTCATGCCGGTTGGAGTGATCAAAAAAATTCCCGAGGTGAGCCGGACTTGGATGGCCGCGTCTCTTTTGGCAGCAGGGTTCTTTTTTCATTCCTATGGATTTTATCTTCGCTGCATCATTGCCGGCCGGCCTCCGGTCAGTAATATGTATGAGTCAATTATTTGGGTCTCATGGGCCGTGACGTTTATCTCCATTATTTTATACAGCACGTCGCGTTCCGTGATCCTTCCCATGGCCGCCACTGCGGTTTCAACCGGGGCGCTTGTTTTGGCCGAACTTTTTCCCGCGCTCTTAGACCCGACGGTTTCTCCGCTGGTCCCGGTTCTTCGCAGTAATTTTTGGCTCTCGACACACGTGCTTACTATTACTTTTAGTTACGGAGCGTTTGCTTTGGCCTGGATGCTGGGCCATGTCGTTGTTTTTCGTTATGCGATTTGGAAAGAACAGCGAAAGGCCAATGAAGCTGTGGCCCAGTTTCTTTATCGCGCACTGCAAATCGGTGTGATTTTGCTGGCATCCGGAACGGTGCTGGGCGGCGTGTGGGCGAATTATTCCTGGGGACGTTTTTGGGGGTGGGATCCGAAAGAGACCTGGGCCTTGATTGCGCTTCTCGCCTACGCAGCGATTTTGCACGCCAAGCGCGCCGGATGGGTGGATATTTTTGGAACCGCAGCTTGGTCAGTCGCGGGATTTGCCGGAGTGGTGATGGCTTGGTATGGAGTCAACTTTGTGCTCGCAGCCGGCCTTCACAGTTATGGATTTGGCGGCGGCGGCGCCCCTTATGTGGTGGGATTTTTTCTTGGGGATTTCCTTATTGTGGGAACGTTGGCGCTTTGGCATCACACATCGCGCAAACACACGTAATATTGTGCTAAGCACGAAGCTCTAAATCCGAAATTCGAAACAAATCCGAATTTTAAAATTCAAATGACCGAAACAAGTCGTTTGGAAATTGGGTCATTTGAGATTCGTGCTTGTTTCGGATTTCGTGCTTCGGATTTCGGATTTAAAATCAGTGCATCTTAAGTTTAAGTAAGGAGAGCTCGCATGGACATCAAAGTCATTCTTAAATCAGATAAACGGACATCAGCCGATCTTTTTGTCTCTGCTATTTTCAAAAAAGATAAAATCGCAAAAGATCTCCGCGCCTTCGAGCCTGAATTTTCAGCCGTGGCTGAGTCTGCACTTCAGGATGGAAAAGTGACGGGCAAACATGGCGACGCCTTCACTTCTTATCATCCTTCTTATAAGGAAGCCCGCGAAATCATGTTGATGGGGCTTGGGTCCCGCGATGACTATCAGCGCAAATGCCTCCGCAAAGCGCTGGGGGCCATTGCCAAGACGGCGCGCGCCAAAAAAGCCAAGACCGTACGAATTCTTGCCTCCAGCTTTGCCCACGGGATCAATCGGCTCGGAGATGTCGTGGATGTAATTGCGGAAATTTTTCCGCTCGCGACTTATGAGTTTGATCAATATAAATCCAAACCCAAGGACGGCAAACCCAAGCATGCGATCCAAACAGTCGAAATCTTGATGTTGCAGGGTGGCAAGGCTGAATTTGAAAAACAAATCAAAGCACATACAGAACTCGCTGAGGGAGTCTTGTGGGCGCGTACGGTGATCAATGAGCCGGGGAATGTTATCAATCCCAAAACGCTGTCTGCGCGGGCCCGCGAACTTGCGAAAGAGAAGAAACTCCACTGTGAAATTCTGGAAGAAGCCGCGCTCAAAAAACTCGGGATGAACGGAATCCTATGTGTTGGGCAGGGGAGCGTGACTCCGCCGGCTTTAATTATTTTGGAGCACGGACGTTCCCACGCTTCCAAGGGAACTATTTGTTTGGTGGGAAAAGGCGTTACGTTTGATACGGGCGGCATTTCCATCAAGCCTTCTAAAGATATGGAAAAAATGAAGTACGACATGTCAGGGGCTGCGGCCGTGATTGCAGTCATGGGCGTGATTGCGGATCATAAACTTCCGCTTCATGTGGTGGGACTTGCGCCGACTGCCGAAAACCAAGTGGCCAATGATCCTCAGCGCCCCGGAGACATTATCAAAATGTTCAACGGAAAGAGCGTCGAGGTGATCAATACAGATGCCGAAGGCCGCTTGATTTTAGGTGATGCGCTTTCTTATGCAGAGAAATACAAGCCAAAAGCCATTCTTGATATTGCAACCCTGACCGGCATGGCCAAAATGACTTTCGATAATAAGGCCATTGCCATGCTGGGGAATGATGCGAAATTAATCGCCAAAGTCAAAGCCGCCGGAGAAGCTACGGGCGAACGATGCTGGGAGCTTCCGCTTTGGAGCGAATACGCGGATTTAATTAAGGGCCATCATTCGGATCTTCTAAACTCAGGAACTGGATTTGCCGGAACCATTACCGCGGCTATGTTCCTCAAGGAATTTGTGCCTGCCAAAACGCCATGGGTGCATCTCGATATTGCAGGTACGGCTTGGTGTGACAGTCCGACTTATGATTGCGCGAAAGGCGCGTACGGCGCAAGCGTCCGGCTCCTCGTCGAGCTCCTCACGCGTTGGAAATAACAGCAAGAGTACGCCCCGCGGCTTGCCGCGGGGATACCTTGCAGTCCCTGAATCCCGCCTCCGGCGGGATGAAGGATGTGAGATCCCGCCAAAAAACGACGGGATCAAATTCGCACGGCAAGTTGCGTTCCGCAACATTGCGTGCTCATTTGACAAGAAGGGGCGAGCGATCTCATCCTAGTTTTTTTTGTTCCCTCGCTTTATTTTTGTTTGATAGAGAGGCGGCTCTGCTTCTGCGACGCGGTGAATCACTTCCGATAAATACGATTGATAGGGGATTCCTTTTGCCTCTGCCATGGCCTTGATTCTCTGGATATCTCCGCTGTTCACACGGATCGTAAGAGTCGCGTCCTTTTTTCTCGAAGCAATGGCGTCGGCAACCGATTTAAGTTCAGCGCCGGTGATCGGGACAAACTCATCTCGTTCAATGCCGTTCATGATTTCCTGTTCATCTGGACTCAGTTTGATTTTTTTCATTCGAATGCGCCTCCAAAATATCTCTTTGTATGCTTACGGATCGGAAAGGCGGTTTTAAGGAAATAACCCTTTTCATCTGCCACGTAAGGAACCACCCAAATATATTTTTTAAATTCAAAAACCATATAACGTTGATGGGGTTTTTGAGGGTGTCTTTCAACACCTACAAACCTCGATTCTAACCCGCATTTCTCATCACTCCCTATAGAAATGCGCTCGAAGAGCTGTGGTGCCCATGGGTTTTATCATGGGTACCACAGGGGTTGCCTTTTGCGCGCTGTAAAAACAGCGGCGCAAAACTTTGGCCGCAAACTAAAGCGGCCAAAGTGGTTTTCTCATCGATTAACCAAAGCGATGAGAAAACCAGGCTAACAGCTCTTCAAAGCTGATGCCCCGGACTCGCTTTAATTCAAAGTTCTTGGCTTGGTTCCATGAAATTCGCTTCATGGAGAAACCCAACACATTACAAATGTAATTACAATAGTAAAAATAATGTGAAAGGAAGTCATAATTAATAATGTAGGGGCGAACCCCCCGCCCGCCTGTTCGCCAGAAAGGTTGGCAAAATCCGTTTCGCCTTCGGACGAATCCGGCCGTTTTCTGGCGGACCGGCGAGGCAGGTGTTCGCCCTGTTGTTGACCTGATTCACGGGGCAGGCACAGAGGCCTGCCCCCTACAGGTTCACATTGTCATTTATTATCAATACCGATCATTTCAGATACTGTTCACGGATCAAGAATCAGAGCCGGTCATTTCGGGATTCTTCGGCCCAAAAAGAAATAGTCATTGGAGTGATTCCGATCTAGAATTCTGCCCTCAAACGTGGCGGACGCGAAGGGATGCG
>CAYWRU010000027.1:0-26257 GCA_964460795.1 uncultured bacterium
GAAGCGGAGACATGGGTGGCTGAAAAGACGGGAGTGACGCTATGACCCACCGCACGACTGAAATGACACGCATCCTCGCCTTCCTGCTGTCCGCGCTACTGACCGGATGCGCCACAACGCAGGACAAGGCGACAGCAGCGGCAGCGCATGACGCGACATCGACAGTCATCGGCCTTGCGGCAGGGGCGTCCGAGGCGAACCCGCTGGGACTGGTTGTTCTCCCCGCCAAGTTAATAACGTTGGCCTACGCGGACAGTCTGCCTACCGGCGAGCGTGAGACGGCGATGACATCCGTCACGGCAATCTGGACGGGCGCGGCAGTGAACAACTGGTGTGTGTTGGCGGTGATCGCTTCGGGAGGGGCTGCAGCCCCCGCGTGTCTGGTGCTGGGTTTTGTGGTCGCGTTGAAGGTTTGGGACGGCAGCGCGATGGAGAGGGAGTTTTGGATGATCTGCGCCCGTGAGCGAGCGTTGCTCCCCGGCCTGATCTGCTCCTACACGACGCCGGGGAAGTCCGGCTGAAAGCCAAAAGCAAGGAACTAAAATCAGACGCTACCAGCAGCGCAAGAGGGCACAATGAACCAAGAAACTATTAACATGATCGCAGGCATCGCATTTAGTGTGTTCGGCTGGTTTGCCCGAGTGTTATGGGTTGCGGTGCGTGACCTTGAAAAAGACCTTGCCAAACTACGCGAGGACTTACCTCAAACGTACCTCCCCAAGCATGAGGCGCGTGATCTGATTGGCGACTTGACGAAAGAAATCCGTGACAACTTTAATCGTATTTTCAAGCTGCTGGATAACAAGGTGGACAAGTGACATTCGATCAAGCATTCGACAAACTGATCAACCATGAGGGTGGGTACACCTTCAATCCGCACGACCCTGGCGGAGAGACAAAATTTGGCATCTCCAAGCGCAGCTACCCGCATCTTGACATCCATTCCCTGACCCTCGCAGATGCCAAGACCATCTACAAGCGGGACTTCTGGGACCGGGCGCAGTGCGACAAGATGCCGCCTGAATTGGCGTTCAACGTGTTCGACGCTGCTGTGAACAGTGACATTGGACAGGCGATCCGCTGGCTGCAACGCTCAGTCGGGGTCGCAGATGACGGTTATGTCGGCCCCCTGACCCTCGGTGCGCTGAACCGGGAGAACGACCCCAGCGCCGTGCAGGCACGGTTCAACGGGCACCGGCTGGCATTCATGACCAATCTGTCAACGTGGCAGGCGTTCGGGAAGGGGTGGGCGCGCAGGATCGCGACCAACCTTCAATCTGTAGGCAAGTAACCAAGGAGTCATCATGCAAAACCTCATCATCATCCTGCAACTCATCCCCGCGCTGACCACGGCGCTCAAGGCCATCGAGGAGGCTATCCCCGGCAGCGGCAAGGGGGAGCAGAAGCTCGCCGCGATCCGTGGCATCCTTGAGGCGGTTGATGGCAGCATCACGAGCCTGTGGCCGCAGATCAGCAGCGTCATCAGTGTGCTGGTCACGCTGTTCAACAACACCGGCATCTTCAAGAAAGCCTGACATGGGACGGCTCCTTGACTTCCTCGACCTGTTCCGCAAGGGCGCAGCTGTCAGTGAGCCTGCCCTGTGGAAGAACCGTAGCGCCCTGACCCTGACGCTGACTGCCCTGATTCTGGCGGGTTGCCGGGTGGCGGGAGGGTTCGGTTATGCGGTTCCCATCACTGAGACAGACGCTGCCACCATTGCTGCTGGCGTTGCCATTGTTGTCGGCCTGTTCAGCACCTACGCCACATCCGACAAGGTGGGAATCCTACCTGCGAAGCCACTGCCGCCCGACAGCAGCCCTGCACCGGCTCCAACCCTCACCGATCCTGACATCAGGCGACCCGCTGAACCCTACAACGCTGAACGCGGAAGTTGATGGCGGGATGCTAGGCATTAAATGTTTTTACTGAATCATTAAAACGCTCTCATCTACTCTTGGTGAAATAGATCGGGCAGGAGTGGATATCTCCGTCGACACTACCCTATGCTCTGTCCCCCTCCTATAAAATAAAAAATGTGGCCGGTGGTGATAAAAACCCCCGTACGGGGGGCGTACGGGACCTCTCTACGGAGATATAGGAGGGGGGATGAGCGGGGGGTACGGTAGGAGGGGATATCCATCATTGAAAGAGATGAAATATATGCATGAATATATTGACATAGCGTATCGTCTGTGATATACTGTGTCGCATACGTACCGGCGCGAACACCGGGCTCCTAACGGAAGTGAAAATGAACGAAGAATTGGAACAAGTAGCGGTCGAAACCCCCGCGTCAGAACCGGTTGCTACGGCAGCGCTGGAAACTGAGGTTATTGAAACGCCGGTCGAAACGCCAGTTGAACCACCGCCCAAGACCTTCACTCAGGAGGAACTGGACGCAGCGATTGGCAAGCGGCTTGCACGAGAGCAGCGCAAGTGGGAACGGGAACATCAGGTCGTGGCCCCGCCACAGGTAAATCTCCCAGCGCCCGATCAATTTGAGTCAGTTGAGGCTTACGCCGAAGCACTGGCCGCAAAGAAGATCGAACAGTTGGAACAGATGCGCCAGCAATCTGAGATTCTTGAGAGCTATCACGAGAAGGAAGAGGATGCTCGTGGACGGTACGATGACTTCGACCAAGTTGCGTACAACCCGAATCTCCGAATCACGACTGCGATGGCTCAGGTGATCCAGGCTTCTGACAATGGCCCCGATGTGGCTTACTACCTCGGGACGAATCCGAAAGAAGCAGATCGCATTTCCAAGTTGCCACCCCTGGTTCAGGCCAAGGAAATCGGGAAGATCGAAGCGAAGATCGCCTCTGATCCCCCGGTAAAGAAGACATCAAGTGCCCCGGCTCCGATTGCGCCGGTCACTGCCCGTTCGGTGGGTACGCCCACCTACGATACAACCGATCCTCGGTCTGTGAAGACCATGAGTACGTCGGAGTGGATCGCAGCGGAACGTGCCCGACAAATGAAGAAGCTGGAAGCCCGACGCTACTGACAACCAACTTTAGGAGCCAAACATGGCAAACTCTCTCTTAACCATCGACATGATCACCCGCAAGTCGTTGGAAATCCTTGAAAACAATCTGGTGATCAGCCGCAACTGCAACCGCCAGTACGACGACTCGTTCGCCGTGCAGGGCGCCAAGATCGGCTCCACGTTGCGTATCCGCCTGCCGGATCGTGCGCTGGTGACGGACGGTGCCGCCCTTCAGGTGCAGGATGACAATGAGCAGTACACCACGCTGACCGTTGCCAGTCAGAAGCACATCGGCATCAACTTCACCTCTGCTGAACTGACCATGCAGTTGGATGACTTCGCCGAGCGTGTTCTCAAGCCTCGTATCAGCCAGTTGGCTGCATCCGTGGACGCCGACGTTGCCAATGCCTACAAGTCCATCTGGAACTCTGTTGGCACCCCCGGCACCGTGCCTGCAACCTCTGCCGTGCTGCTTGCGGCCCAGCAGAAGCTAAACGAATCGGCAGCACCCATGTCGCCCCGCTACGCCACCGTCAACCCGGCTGCAAACGCTGGTCTGGTCGAAGGCATGAAGGGCCTGTTCAACCCCACCGACACCGTGTCCCGCCAGTTCCGCAACGGCATGATGGGCACCGGCGTCCTCGGGTTCGATGAGGTCAACATGTCGCAGTCCATTGGGATGCATACCACGGGCGATTGGGGAACCACGATCACCAGCACGGGCACCCTGTCCACCCAAGGTCAGGCCACGCTGCCGATCAGCTTCACGGGTTCGGGCAAGACGTGGAAAGCTGGTGATGTGTTCACCATCGCTGGCGTGTACGCGGTCAACCCGCAGACTCGTCAGTCCACGGGCAGCTTGCAGCAGTTCGTTGTGACCGCTGACCTGACCGCCAGCAGCACCGGCACCCTGTCGATTGCCCCGGCGATCTACACGGCATCGCACGCTCTGGCGACGGTGGACTCGTTCCCACAGGCGACCGCTGTCGTCACGATGGTCGGTTCCGCCTCCAGCCAGTACGCCCAGAACCTCGTGTACCACAAGGACGCGATCACGCTGGCGACCGCTGACCTGCTGATGCCGCAGGGTGTGGACATGGCCTCGCGTCAGACCCACAACGGCATCTCGATGCGGATCGTTCGCCAGTACGACATCAACAATGACCGGATGCCGTGTCGTGTTGACGTTCTGTACGGCTACGCGGCCATCCGTCCGCAGATGGCGACCCGCCTCTGGGGTTAACCTGATCGGGGCTTCGGCCCCGGTTCCCTCACTCACATTTTTGGAGAAACATCATGGCAATTCCCTCAGTTGGCGGTGGTTATCAAGTTGGCGACGGCAACCTCAACGAAGTCTCGCTCGACTATTCCCCCACGCCCCCGGCCAAGACCGCTGCTGCAACCCTGACGATGGCCGAGTTGACCTCGGGCATCATCGCCTGCACATCCTCCGGCAATTACTCCTTGACGACGATGACCGGCACTGAAATCGACGCCGCTCTGGTCAATGCCAAGGTTGGCTCGACGTTTGATCTGGCCATCAACCATGCGTCCGCCACTAACGTGATCACCCTCGCAGGTGGCACGGGTGTGACCGTGGTCGGATTGGCTACCGTCACGGGCATCACCAGCGGTTCGTTCCGCTTCCGCAAGACCGGCACGGGAACGTGGTCGGCGTATCGTTTGGCCTGATCGCCTGACAGCAAAGGGGCTTCGGCCCCTTTACTACACCTATGGTCATCTACCTCCGACACCCCATTCATGGCACCAAGGTCGCTTGCTCTGACCATGAAGCAAAATATGACCAATCTCTCGGTTGGTTGATTTACGATCCCAATACGCTCGACACCGTTGTCGTGGCGACTCCTGTCAAGAATACGGGCGGTCAGCTGAAAGAGAATCGGCGCAAACCCGTTGAAGGAGCACAGAATGGCCTCTGCCGGTGAACAGATCAATGGTGCCCTTCGCCTGATTGGTGCTTTGGCCGAGGGGGAAGTCCCTTCATCGGAGACCTCTGCTGACGCTTTGATGGCGTTGAATCAGATGCTCGACTCATGGAGTACCGAGCGGTTGATGATCTACAACACCATCGACCAGACATTCACATGGCCCGCCGACCAGATTACCCAGACCCTCGGACCCACGGGTGACTTCGTGGGTCTGCGTCCGGTTGATCTGGATGACTCCACGTACTACCGGGACGCCTCGACCAATGTGTCGTACGGCATCAAGTTCATCAATCAGCAGCAGTACAACGGTATTGCTGTGAAAACGGTTACTTCCACGTATCCACAGGTCATGTGGATCAACATGGAGTTTCCTGACATCACGATGACGGTGTACCCCAAACCCACACGGGAACTGGAGTGGCACTTTGTCTCGGTTCAGGAGTTGGCACAGCCTGCGACCCTTGCCACCCAACTGGCCTTTCCACCGGGCTATCTCCGGGCCTTCCGGTACTGCCTTGCTTGCGAGATTGCTGCTGAGTTTGGCATTGAGCCGCCAAAGACCGTCAGGCAGATCGCCACGGTGTCCAAGCGCAACCTGATGAGCCAGAACAACCCTGGCGACCTGATGAGCCTGCCGTATGCCGTTGTGTCGGGCCGTCAACGGTTCAATATCTATGCAGGTAACTACTGATGAAGACACCCATCCTCGGGGGTTCCTATGTCGCCCGTAGCGTCAACGCTGCGGACTCACGCATGGTCAACCTTTTTGCAGAGGGTGTTCCCGAGGGCGGCAAAGAGCCTGCATTCCTGAACCGCGCCCCCGGCCTGCGGCTGCTTGCGACTGTGGGTACTGGTCCCATTAGGGGGCTATGGCGCATGGGGGACTATGGGTACGTGGTATCAGGCAAGGAGTTGTACCGGCTGAACCCAGATTGGACCTCCCTGTACATCGGGAACTTGTCGGGCACCGGACCCGTGAGCATAGCGGATAACGGGACGCAGATGTTCATTGCCTGCAACGGTCCCAGCTTCATCTACAACTCGACCACCGAAGAGTTCGCCCAGATCGCAGACCCCGACTTTCCCGGTGCGGTGACGGTCGGCTACCTTGACGGTTACTTCGTGTTCAACGAGCCGGAAAGCCAAAGAGTGTGGGTCACAAGCCTGCTGGACGGAACCTCGATTGATCCGCTGGAGTTCGCCAGTGCCGAAGGCTCCCCCGACTTCTTGGTTGCGCTGATCGTTGACCACCGGGAAGCATGGTTGTTCGGCACCAACTCGGTTGAGGTCTGGTATGACGCTGGCGCTGCGGACTTCCCTCTCCAGCGTATCCAGGGTGCGTTCAACGAGATTGGACTGGCTGCTGCGTACTCCGTTGCCAAACTGGACAATGGTCTGTTCTGGCTGGGCGCTGACCCCCGTGGTCAGGGTATCGTCTATCGCTCCAACGGGTACACCGGCAAGCGAATCTCGACTCATGCCGTGGAGTGGCAGATTCAGCAATACGGTGACATATCCAACGCCATCGGGTACACGTACCAGCAGGACGGTCACGCCTTCTATGTGCTGGTGTTTCCTGACCATGACACCACTTGGGTTTACGATGTGTCCACTGAGTTGTGGCACGAGCGGGCTGCGTTTCTAGATGGCAACTTCAAGCGCCATCGTGGAAACTGTCAGATGGCGTTCAACAGTGAGATTGTCATCGGGGACTACGAGAACCCCAACATCTACGCATTCGACCTCAACGTTTACACGGACAACGGTGCTGCACAGAAATGGCTGCGCTCGTGGAGGGCGCTCCCGACAGGCAAGAACGACCTGACCCGGACCTCGCAGCACACGCTTCAGTTGGACTGCGAAACGGGTGTCGGCTTGAACACGGGGCAGGGGTCGGACCCTCAAGTGATGCTCCGCTGGTCGGATGACGGTGGGCACACATGGTCCAACGAGCATTGGTCCAGCATGGGTAAGATCGGCAAGTATGGATACCGGACCTTCTGGCGCAGGCTGGGCATGACGATGAAGATCAGGGACCGGGTGTATGAAGTCTCCGGGACCGACCCGGTGAAGATCGCTATCACAGGGGCCGAGTTGATCCTCTCGCCCACTCGACAATGAGCAACATCACCAGCATTCCCGCCCCTCGTGTCCCGTTCATTGATGACCGGACAGGGTTGATTTCGCGGGAGTGGTATAGGTTCTTCTTGAACCTGTTCACCCTGACGGGAAGCGGGACCACGGACGCATCGTGGACTGACCTCCAGTTGACCCCCACGACCCAACCGTTCATGGTCGACGTTGATCTGCAGGGGATGGGGTCTGTGTGTCCGGTGTGTCAGGGTGTCACCCCATCAGATGACCCCGCGTTGCAGGTTCTACCTGCGTACCCGGTGCCAACGGACGATGCTGCCCTGATCCCCGGCTCTCCCGAGCAACGACCACAGGACTTGATCATCCCCTCGTACCCCGAGATGGTCCTGCCGGATGTTCTGACCCCCATCGACCCCCTCGGGATTCTCCAGCGTGTTGATTCGCTGGTGTCGGACATGCAGAGGTTGACCCTGGCACCTCCGTTCGTTCCCGTACAGACAACCTCATCCACCGACACCCGGCGCGGGTCGATCCGCAAGTACTCGACCACTCAGACCATCGGGACGCTGGGTGCCAGTTACGTGGCGATCACAGGGTACGATGCCAGCGGGTTCACATCCGGCAGCGGTGTGACGACTGACCTGACCAACGGGACGCTGACCCCTGCCTACGCGGGGGACTACATGTTCGTCATGAACGTATCTCTCCAGTTTGATTCGAGTGGTCTGTCAAGGTTGTTTGCGATGCGGGTGTACGACACGACTGCATCGGCGGCACTGACCAATTTGGCGATTACCCCGTTTGTGGCTCCCGGTCTTGTCGGGTACACCTTCGGTGCCACGCTGCCGTTCACAATCTCATCTTCGCAGGTCGGTCATGTGCTTCGTCTTGAGATTGGTGCGGGGAGTTCCTTCACCACGACCACGGTTCCCAACGCCACCTTCGCCATGTACTCGGTAGGACTCATATGACAACCAACATCGCACCCCAACCCAAACTCCAGTTCTTCGACGCGAACGGTGCGCCCCTGTCGGGTGGCAAGCTGTACACATACGCCGCTGGAACGACCACGCCGTTGGCAAGCTACACCAACTATGGCGGTGGCACTGCCAACGCGAACCCGGTCATTCTGGACTCCCGTGGCGAGGCGTCTGTATGGCTCGGGACGGGTATGTACAAGATGGTCCTGAAGACCTCCACCGACGTTGAGGTCTGGACCGTTGACAATCTGAACGGTGCCGACAGCATCACCATTGCCGCGACCCTCGCGCAACTGGCTGCGACAGGTGGATCAGCGTTGATCGGGTATGACTCAGGGACCAGCACCACCATCGCGCAAACGGTTCAGAGCAGGCTGCGCCGCTGGATTGATGTCAAGGACTACGGTGCCAAGGGTGACGGCACCACGGATGACACCGCGTCGATTCAAGCCGCGATTGACGAGTTCCAGAGCGCGGGACATGGTGGTGTCGTGTACATGCCCCCTGGCCGGTACAAGATCACCAGCAACCTGACGATCACATGGCCTCACGCCACATCCGAAGATTCAGGTAATGAGGTCGCTTTGCGCGGCGCTGGCTCGGGTCTGACCATCCTGCTGGACTACCGGACTTCGGTGTCCACGGGCGGCTGCGTCAGTTACGACTTCAGTGGCTACACCGAAGCACAGGTCAACTACCGATACCTGATGACATGGATCGGTGGATTCTCGATCATCAAGATGGTGAACATGACCACCGTTGTTGGGGACACGATTTCCCCCGGAACGGGTGTTGGCCTGTACCTGAACGCACTCGTGATGGGGTGCGTTTGGGACATGCAGATCAAGGGTCACAACACTTGTATCTCTAGCATCAACTGCTTGGGGACTGTGTACCGTGACCTGCTGCTGTCTCAGGCGAACAAAGGGATTTCAATGGCGATTGCCATAGCAGTCACCCCCGGTGGTCTGGTGTCACCACCCAATGCGGTCGTGATCGACCGATGCTCGATCAACATTAACCGCACCGCGGGGGTCGATATCAACGGTGGCAATGTCATCGTGACGGGCTGCAATATGTCGTACAACGGGGTCAACACCCCGACAGGCGGCGCGATCATCAATGCATATAAGGACGAGATTTCGAAGCAGTTGACGGTTGAGACAACCATGTTCGAGGCCAATGGTGGCGCTGGGTCCGTGGTCATTGACGGATCGACCGTCGCAACGACCTGTTCGGTCACGGTGTCCGATTGCACGTTTATCCGGAACTACCCGACTGCCGCGTTGAACTCGACCAACGACATCGCCGTGGCATTGGGCGCTTCGTCCTACTGTAACCTCACGGTGTTCGGGTGCGGTTTCCGCCGATACAGTGGCTCCGCTGGCTCTAGCACCAAGAACATCAACTTCTCCGGTGCTGGTCTTGCGAATGCGAGGTTCACCTACGCTGGAAACACGTTCTATGACTCGGGGGATTCCCCGGTTCCGGGTGGTGATGCGGTCAGTGGCGCACTGGTGGCGACAAGCCTTGCGCTCCAGGAACCGAACGGGACTTACGCGACTACGATCAAGAAGGTATCCGGTAGCGATTGGATTGACATTGCGGGTGCCTTGACAGTTGTCGGAGGCACTGGTGGAGGGCTTTTGCCCAATGCGAACAACTCAGCGTTTCTTGGGTTCCCGGTAAGCCCTGGCCCTGTTCGTCATTTCGCTGGCGTCTATTCCCGTGAATTTTTCGTGGGGGATTCCGAGGTTGTTGTGACCACCGGGAACGGGGCACCCTCTGGAGCCGATGGTCGGCCTATCGGGACAATCTACTTGAACACCGCAGGGGGTGCATCCACGACCCTCTATGTGAAGACAGGCGCATCCACCTACACTGCTAAGTAAGGAGCAATCATGACAGTCACCGCCAAAGTCCTCATTCCCGCGAAAATCGCAGAGGCATCCCAGACCACGCAATACACGGCAACGAACGTCACGACGATCATTGACAAGTTCACTGCCACAAACTACTCGGCGTCTGCTGCCACCATCAGCGTGAACCTCGTGACCTCGGGCGGCTCCGCTGGTAACGACAACCTGATCACCAAGACGAAATCGCTCCAGCCCAGCGAGGTCTACACGTTCCCTGAAATTGTGGGTCAGATTCTGGCCCCAAGTGGGTTCATCTCGACCATCGCAGGCACGGCAACCTCCATCAACATCCGGGCATCCGGGCGCGAGGTAACGTGATGACCATGCGCGAAAAGGTGGAGCGGCTTGAGGCTTCGATGATAGGTCAAGAGCCTGTCCAGTGCCCCATTCGCCATATTTTCGCGTCGGGTATCTATGCCCGTGAGATGACGGTTCCTGCCGGTGTGACACTCACAGGGGCAGTCCACAAAACCTGTCACCTGAGTATCTTGAGCAAGGGTCGGGTAGTGGTGGCGACCGAGGATGGTGTGATCGAACTGGCGGCACCCTCAACCCTTGTGGCGCAGCCGGGGGCGAAGCGTGCGATCCATGCTCTTGAGGAAACCGTATGGACGACAATCCACGCCACGGAAACAACCGATCTGGACGACCTTGTAAGCGAGTTGACTGAATCAACTGCCGCACAGTTGCAAGGGGGCTGCGAAAATCGTCAGCAGTTGGAGTTCGAGGCACAGCAGACATTGGAGAATTGATCATGGCATTCATTACAGCAGCAATCATTGGCGCTGGTGCATCGCTCGCAGGAGGGTTGCTGGGTTCCAAAGGTGCCAGTAATGCGGCACAGACTCAGGCCGACGCTGCAACCGAAGCGGCAAAGATTCAGGCCGCTTCTGCCGATAAGGCGTTGGCGCTTCAAGAGCGCATGTACAACGAGCAAATCGCCCGGAACATGCCTTACACCCGTGCGGGAGCGTTGGCGCAGAACCGCTTGCTATCCATGCTCGGGCTTCAGGCGGACCCTCGTTACGCAGGCTCCGCGCCACAGAATGCCATGCTCCCGCAGGCCGTTGCGCAGACATCCCCGCAGCCTGCGATGCTGACCCGTGAACAACTGCGCCAGCAGCTTCTGGCACAGTACACGACCCCGGCAACCCGAGGTGAGTACATCAACGGTGCCGGCATGGATCAGATCGGTGGTGGGTATGCACCGGACACACCAGCGTCAGTTGATGAGGCTGCACTGAACGCTGAGATTGATCGGCTGTACGGTCAGCAGCAGGCACAGCAACAGCAGTGGCAAGCGACCCAAGGGCAGGCGGGTCAGGTGGGGACGATCCCCGGAGAAGACCCGTATTACGGGATGTACGCCAACGGCTACCAAGCTGCGCCGGACCTGATGGTCGGGAACTACCAAGACCCCGGCGACTTCAGCATGGAGAAGTTCCAGCAAGACCCAGGCTATGCGTTCCGTTTGAGTGAGGGTCTGAAAGCCCTCGACCGAACCGCTGCCGCTCGCGGTGGCCTGATTTCGGGCAGCGCGATGAAGGGCGCGATGCGCTATGGTCAGGATATGGCGTCGCAGGAGTACCAGAATGCATTCAATCGGTATAACGCCAACAGGACATTCAATTCCAACCTGTTCAACGCGAACCGTGCGTACCAGACCGGACAGTACAACCAGAATCGGAATTTCAATACGGACCTGTACAAGATGAATCGCAGCGATGCCCTTGGTGCGCTGGGTTCGCTGATGTCCTCTGGTCAGAACGCTGCGAACCAGATGGGTGCTGCGGGTCAGAACTACGCTGGAAATGCGAGCAGCACATTCCAGCAGGCAGGAAATGCGGGTGCGGCTGGTGTCAATGCTGCGGGACAGGCGAATGCCGCTGGTCAGATGGGGTTCGCGAACAGCATCGGAAACGCTTTGAATAATGCGGCAAGCTTCTACACTCAAGGGAGTCTGTTGAAAGCTCTGCGAAGGTCCACGCCGGTTGACACTTGGGACAATACCTATCTGTACGGAAGGGAATGATCATGGCACTCAACGAACTCATTGCCCAAGGTGCTCAGTTCAAGACACCCGACCTGCTGGGTCAGTATTCCAACGCTCTGGCGATCCAGAATGCGATGCAGGCGAATCAGATGAACCAGATCAAAATGGATGATCTGCGTCGTGCCAGTGATGAACAGAACAAATTGCGTTCCATTTATGCGGGGATCACGGACTTCAATGACCCAAACATTCTGAACAAAATTGGTGCTGTGAGTCCAAGGGCTGCGATGGACATGGCTGAATTCCAGCGTAAGAGTGTTGAGTCAGGCGCGAAGACTCGGAAAGAGAACGCTGATGCAACAAAAACTGAGTTTGATCAGTTCGCCCGCGGTGCTCGGACAATCAACAGTGACGAAGGGGTTGCTCAACACGTTGCAGCGATGTACGCTCATCCTGTGTTCGGTCCCATTGCAAAGGCTACCAATCCTTTCGATCAAGCCTTGAGTGAGAACCTTGCATTATTCAAGAAGAATCCCCTTGAGTGGCGAGTTGCCGCGTCCAATGTGACTTATGACAAGGTGATGGACCTCTATAAAGGCACTCGTCAGAATGTGGACCTTGGTGGTACAAGCCAAGGTCAGACCATTGACTATCAGGGTCGCGTGGTTCCGGGGTCGGTCACTTCCACTGCGAAGACTGCAACCCCCGGCGAACTGATGACGAATGCGCGTGGAATTGAATCCAATAGGACGGTACGTGATAGATTTAATTGGGAATCCAACCCAGAGGCACAAGCTACGATGGCCGGCGCGAAAGAAGGCGCAAAAATCCAGACCAAGAATGTCATCGAAGCACAGGCTGCGCTGCCGACGGCATTGAAGCATGTCGAAGAAGTAAACGACATCATTTCTCAAATGATCGGTGACGCGAAAGTGAACGCCAAAGGTAAAATTATCATACCTGAAGGTGGAGCTAAACCACATAAAGGATTCGAAGTATCTGTCGGTGCGTCCGCGCAACCGGGTTTCCAGTATTTGTCAGGCACAGACAAAGCGAATTTTTATGCGCTCAAAGATCAAATCATGAGTGATGCTTTCTTGACCGCATATAAAGATTCGCTCAAAGGCGGTGGTTCGATCACTGAAATCGAAGGTGAAAAAGGTACACAGGCATTGCTCCGCGCTAGGACGTCACAATCCGAAGCTGAATTTGTGAAAGCAATGCGTGAATTCCAGCGGTCCAACGCACGCGTCGCTGAATTGTTAGCGACTAAAGCTGGTACTGGCATGAAATCATCACCGACCGTCACACCGACTCCAATTGCGCCACAAGCATCAACCAGTGTCACCACTCCTGATGGACAAACATATACCTTCCCTGATGCTGCATCAGCAGCGAAATTCAGAAAACAGGCGGGACTCTAATCATGGATTACGCTGCACTTGCCAGACAGTTCGGTGGAACGGTATCGTCCAATGGTGAAGTTGCCGATCTTGAAAAAATTACAACGATCGGGACGGGCGAATCACCGGACATGACATCCGCTACTGGCGGAAAGCCGACATCACGGTCGCGTTATCAACAGGATGTAATCGCCCTGAACCGTGAAAAATCGCGCCCAGGGGCAACCCGTGAACAACAGATCGGCTATGAGGAAGCTGATCGGTTTTTGGCGGGCCGGGCCAATGGCGAGGGCGGTGCCCCATTCAGTGAAAAAATAAACTATGCCTCTCTTGCTAAACAATTTGGGGGGACGGTCTCTGCTTCAAATCCGACAGATGTTCGGCCTACGCCCATAGCAAAGCCTACGTCACAACCTATGGTGGTCCGACCATCCACAACGCCTGATGTATTGGATAAGGTGGCGGGGTCAATTCCGGTTCGGGCGGCTTGGGGAGTTGCCACCCCGGTGGTTGGTGTGTTTCAAGCCGGAGCCAACGTAGGTGATTGGTTGGCTGAGAAAATAGGGTACGAACCCGTCGTCGGGAAATGGACGGCAGAAAAGATTAAAGCCTTCGAAGAAATGAAAAGGCGCGGGATGGGTGATGATGAGGCGTGGGATATAGTCGGGGGACTCGGTAGTATGGCGTCCGGGGCCGGGGCGGTATCACGGCTGCCACAGACGGCGGGGGTAGCTACTAGGATAGCTCAGGGTGTCGGCGTCGGTGCGGGAATGGGTGCCGCCTCCCCCTCAACTGTGGCCGGGATCGAGGAAACAGGGAAAAATGCGCTAATCGGGGGGGCAGTTGGTGGTGTACTCCCTATGGTCGCGAAACCGGCATGGTGGTTAGGACAAAAGGCTTATCGGGTCGGGTTCGAACCTTGGATGAATCCAGCGGCTATAAAAGAGCGTACATTCATGGCCGCAGCGGGGGACAAAGCCCCTGAAATCATCAACGCACTGAGAAATGCCGGACAAATCGTGCCTGGGAGCATGCCTACAGCGGGGCAGGCAGCAGCGGATGTCGGTCGGGCTGAATTCAGCGGGTTGCAAGAAACTGCCCGAAAAATTTCACCATCAAAATACGTTGCCAGAGACGACGCTGCGAATGCCGCACGAGTGGCTCAAATCGAAAAAGTGTCAGGCACAGAGGCGTCACAAGCGGCAAGCAAGGCTGCTCGCGCTGCGAATGCTGCTGTGAACTACCCAGCGGCATATGCTGAGGGCGTCGATACGGACATGGCAAAAATGCTTAAGCCTCAAATCGATTTATTAATGAAAAACCCGATCATCAAGCAAGCGAGAAAAGATGCTATCGATATAGCGAGAAAAGATTACAAGCGGTTCAGTGATTTGGGTGACGCTGAAGGCCTTGATTATGTCCGTAGAGCGATCGGGAAACAAATCTCTGCAGCGACCGACAAAAATGAACGTCGTCAATTGATGCAGGTCAGAGACGATTTGACCGCTGTACTTGAAGACATTGCACCGGGACTTGGAAAAGCTCGCGCTGCGTTCAAAGCTGATAGTGTCCCTATCAATCAGGCTGAGGTTGGGCAATACCTGAAAGACAAATTGGTTCCGGCTATTAGTGAGGAAGCACCACAGAAATTTGCATCTTTCGCCGGTGCTGTGCGGGATGCCCCCGGCACTATCAAAAGGTCACTTACCGATGCGCCTCGGTATGAAAAACTTTCTGATGTACTCAATCCGAGCCAATTGAAGGCGGTCAATTCAATCCGTGATGATTTGGCTCGCGAAGCTCGTGATAAATACTTGGCTCAGAAAGGCCGGGAAGCTGCTCCACAAGCGGGACAAGCAGTGTCTTCGTCTATCTATGAAGCCACAGGTGGTGGAAAGATCCCGAACCCATTGAGCCGCGTGGTCACTGTGGCCAACGCCATTCTTGACCGGCTTGAAGGAAAGATTGACCGGAAGCTGGCCATTCAGATTGCAGATGACATGCTCAACCCGGCCAAAGTCGCAGGCACCATGGAAAAGGCCGTGAAACGTGAAGCCAAAACCAAAAAAGTGAAAGAAATCGCCAACAAATTGGTCGCCCCAGGTGTTTACACGGGGCAAACCATCAACAACCTGAATCAAGATGATTGATTATCGGTTTCTTTGCGGGGGAACCGTGACGCCGATCTAGCTGCGTCTATGGACGACCACAGGTGTGGAACAGCAGTTTCTCTCAAGTCATATGCGTACGTGATCCCGTACCATTTTTGACTAGGCCGGATCTTAGTAAACCCGATCGTCCTGAGAATTTTCAAAACACGAGTTGTTGCCACGGCTGTTTGCTGTGATGTATCAATGTGAAGTAGTATCCCGAGGATATTGTGAACCGGACCCGCTCTTACGCAAAATCCATCGACCTGCAGCCCCTTTTCATATTTCGGCACTGCCACAAATAGTTCGTTGGCGTAACTGTCGGGATCAGTCAAAGCATCGCGGATCTTTTGATACCATGGGTCACTTCCCTCGGTAGTGATCTGACGATCAGACTGCTCCTCCAACACATGCTCCTTGGGCACTGAGTACCAATCTTCGCCAGATTCATATGCGGCGACAGCTTCTGCCCATAGCTGATCCCGCATCTCTTTCAGTCCTGCCGTGTTGACCGGCGCACACTCGCCCACGTGGACCGGCCAAAAGCGACGGGCGCCCGTCAAATCTGCGATATATGCTTGTCCTACTTCGTTCGTGGTGCCCGCAAACACACATGTTCGGGGATAAGATTTGGCGTCACGTTCGTAGCTTAACCTGACGTCATCGATTGTTGTCGTAAGCACGGCTTTCAACGCCTCCATGTCGGCTTTGCGTATCGTCGCAAGTTCTGACATTTCAACGATCATCTTGCCCGATATAACGGACACCATATCTTTATGGCCCGTGCCGCCCCCTGTCATTGATCCAGAGTATTCGGTATAGAATTGTCCTCCAAGAATACGCAGTGCCTGGGATTTACCGATGCCCTGATTTCCTTCCATGACCAACATATGGTCAGCTTGACATCCGGGGTCCATTGCTCTAGCTACAGCAGATATCAACCATTTGCGCCCTATTGCCTCAGTGTAGGGACCTGATTTGGTCCCCATATAGTCGATAAGCCAAGTACCAAGCCGTGGGACCTGATCCCATACCAGTTGCTTCAAATGGACCCTCAAGGGGTTGACACGGTATTCTTCGGCCAAGTACTTGATGACTTGACTCATGTGGGTCTGTTTGACCCAACTGTCCCCAGCAGAGTGGAATTTTACCATCAACGCTATCTCGTGCTGCTCGCCCGCACGTTGACAATCGACATCACCAACTTTCCCCACTCGGATTCGATGATCGTAGTCCGCGATCCAGTACATGGGGACCGTGCCCTCCACTTGGAATTGGCGTGTACGATTAATCAGCCCAATGATATTCCCGCGTTCGTTGTTGTCTCCGATGGTTTCGCGCTGAAATCGAACCCGTTCGTTTTTGATCAGGTCCTCAAGCAGCAGTACCCGTGACCGGGCACAGTTTTTCCGGATGTCCTTAAGAATCGGGGCCAACAACTTCCCGGTAGAGCAAGCTGACTGTACTAACTCGTTGTCCATTGTCAGGGCGTCGCTGTCGCACCATTCTTTGAGCCGCGAGTAGATAGTGTCAGGGTCTTTATATGTGGGATCGATTTTCTCACGGAATTCTTTCCACCGGAAGGCAGAACATGAATCATGGAGACACCGATAGATGGGCCGATTGTTGACCAGCCCCACCATGGGATTATCGTGGTTCTCATTGAACGGACATTTACTGATCGTCCATTTCTGACCTTCATTCCCGAATAATGGGCGCGGTCCGCTGGTGACAGTCTGACCTCGATCGGTCAGCCACTTGGCCATATCCTCAATGAATTCACCGGATTGTTGACGGAACTCTTCCGACTTCGAGTCACGCATTGCACGTGCAACGGTATCGATTTGATCGCGTCGCAGAAGTGTTATTTCTTTCGGGATGCTGGTAAACATCGCCACGCGATGAGGCCGGTCTTTGGTCGACGATCCCTTCATACTGGCCGTACCGTAAATCTTCCAGACCCGCGACGCGTTGAATACTGTGATATCAACTTTTACGGTATCGTCCGAGAAGATCGCGGCCAGCATCTTGAGTGCATACTCGAAATCGATCCGGGTGGCGTTATCGTTCGGTTCATCGACGCGATACATAATGTGGGTGCCGTTACCGGAGTTAGCCACGATCGGTTCCGGCCACCCAATTGATGTCAACCATTCGATGACATCCTTTGCCTTGTCTTGAGTCAGTTTCAACTCACCGGCGGAAGATGAGATTCCGACAGGACGTACCGGATCAAGATCCAACAGGAACCATCGGCGTCGGATTATGTCCTTGTCTGATGACGTCAGAAATGATCCGGTCACCAATTTGTTCTCTGCCCGTGCTAGTAAATCCGGATTGACCGGATTCACGGTCATGTAAATTGATTGGTGTTTGGTGTTCTCACGAGCGATCAAAACCGACGCAGCAGCGGTGTCGTTGAAATACCCACTGATTGTCCCCATTTTGGTCTTGGGGATGCGGACCTCGAAAACTTCACCGGGGACATGAATCAAATCAAGGGTAGCCTTGATGATCATTGCTGGTGGTGTGCCGTCATATTCTTTAAAATTAGCCATTGTGTATCCTCGTGATTTTCCTTAACTCTTCCGGGAGGGCATGAAAATCTTCCCCTATTGTAAATACTCGATCCGCCGCAGCCGCTAAATAGGACTCATCTAGTGCCAATGAAATCTCACGGCTCATACTTGATGGGATCAAATAAACTTTTTTCCCCACTTTAACTAGGAAATGGATTGGCATCGCGGCCCCCCATTTTCTCGCATACTGATGTTGAGAAGGCTCCACGTGGATTTTTTTACCTTCACTGAACTTTGATATTGCCTTAAGCTCAAGCCATCCAACCTGATATTTTCCAGTTCCCTTACAAACGTAATGAAGATCAGGCACCCCAGGCGAAATGATGCGGTCTTCATGCCATGTAAACAGGCAGTCATCACCAATCGCTTCTGCGACTTCTTTTCGGAACACCATTTCTGCATGGAGCCTGATCATATCAATTGCCCTCGTAAGCGTAGAACATGACCTTGGTCATGACATGTCCTCTGAGGGTGTCGTCCCATTTCAAGTCGTTCTCAGCGTGGTAGCGTCGCTCTCGCAGCTGAGCTTCGAGACCCTCCTGAGCGTGGACGCCTGTCGCATCGACCCCGTGTGTGCGGATGAACCGAATCCCGTCTGCAAGATCACATATCTTTAGTAACATCTTGTCGTTCGCGGTCGGTGTAGGCCGCAGCAACGTGAAATCAGAAGGCATGGCTCCTTCTTCCAGCCGGTCGATCCCTGTCAAATGACGTTTCGAGTGCGACGGGATATCGCCCGTGAACGACTCTGACATGTCATGCAATAACGCCATGATGGCGATGCTGTGTGGACTCGAAAAGCTGTTCAGTGGTGATGTGAACGCGATATATGTCGCCAGCAGCGCGACATTCGTAGAATGCTCAGCCAGGGTTTGCGTCCGGCTGGTTTCGATCATATGCCAACGTTTAACCGCCTGCAATCGCATAATCGCTTCCAGTGCATGATGTTCTGGCCCGTAGGCCAAAAAAGGTTTCACATCAAACTTAGACATGACGCATCACCCCCAATTCTGATACTTGCCATTTACGTTTGGCATTGATGGCCATTTTCTCACGGATGATCTGTTCAATCGGAAAGTGCTTTCGACTTCCGTAATCGAGCAACATGATCATGACGTCAGCGTATTCCTCGGCGGAACCGCCCGAATCGATCAACTCACCGAGTTCACTATACATCTTGAGAAACATTGACACATCGGTTCTGTTCGGAAATAGTCGATCAGCTTGTGTCTGAATTTCCAATGCGAGGTTGTCCATGTCCATGATCAGCGCCCACTCGTGTTATCAATGACTTCTACGATATCGGAGTCGTCGGGTCCGTACCCCAACCATGTGACCTTCGGAGGATTCATGTTGAGGTAGGTGTGTTCCTCGATCTTCTTAATAATGTCGTGGAGTTCTTCCGTGTTCAAACAGTAGTTGGCGAAGTTGAGAAAGATTCTGGTATCCCAATATCCGCCACAATGAAATGCCGCCATCTGCGCCTGTTCGGAGCTAAATGTGAAGATCCGGCGCGGAAGCTTGGTCACTGTGGTGAGTTCGGGCTTGATCCCCAACGGTGCGAACGTTTCCCAATTGAGTTCCAACTGGTCTTTATAACATGGGCCGGATGAACCATCACGGTTGTTCACCCGGATCGGGAAGCAGCGCATGGTTCCGATCACCCGGATGTAGGACGCCCATTTATATGGGACCCCGCAATCCGCCGCAATCTGCCATGGGGTGACATCCCGGCTGGTCGTATACGGGTATTGGCCGTGATACATCGAAAGGCTGAACCCCTGAGCGCCCTCAATGATGACGTTCTCAGCCGCATGCAATGCCATCGTGTACTCAAAAACCGTCGCAACGTATGGCCTGAGTGCCCTCATCGGACCATCAACAAATCGTACTGATGCGATATTAGGACGATCCGGGTTCCGTTTGATCCGCTCAATAGCCGCCGCCCCAACACCATGGACTGTCGATCCGATCTTGGACATGCCCCACTCAATTTCCTGTTCGATGTGGTATTCTTCAATCACGGCAGCATTCGGATGAATGAGGATGGTTTTGCCCTTGAGATAATCAGCGTATTTGATGATTTCATCGTGCAGGGTAGGACCATGGATCAATGCGCCGGGACCGATCAGAATAGTCTTGACAGTTGGACTGACAAGCCCTGCGGTCGGCAACTGTTGGGTCATGATGCGGGTGGCGTTTTCTTCGTCGATATACGTATGCCCTGCATTGACCGCAAAACTACAGATAGCGGTGTCGTAGTTTCCACGCTTCGCGATATACCCCGCGATCAAGCCTTTTCCGGTACTTCCATATTGAAAGTCCATAACCATATCAATCTGATGCGTCATTTTGATGCTTCCCACCAATTAATACCGTAATCTCCGGATGCTCGAATTGGTACGCGCATCCGAACCACTGATGATTCCGAATTGAAATCAGTGTACTGTTGAATGATATGGGACTTGACATGCTCGTCCTGTACCATACTCACTCCAATTTCATCGTGACATGACATGAGTAGTCGTGCCGGGTATTTGTTTTCACGAATGGTTCGGTCGACAGCAACCAGACCAATCTTATGTAGATCGGCGGCATATGCCTGATAAAGCAGTCCTGCCGCCTTATGTGCACCGGATGGGAATCGCAACCGCCGCCCCATTGCGGTCTTGACATACCCTGTCTCCTTGGCAACAGCTTCAGCTGACTTCATGAACTGCTTGACCCCAGGCAGTTTCGAATGATATAGGTTGAATATCTCAGTCGCTTGACTTCCCGGCAGATATGCCATCTTGCCGCGCCATTCTTTGATCTGATACTCCATGCCCATCATGAAAGCCAGCTTCCCGGCTCCCGCACCGAAAGCCAACCCGAGATTGATTTGCTTCGTATTCGGGGCACCCGCATATGGGGGGTTGCGTGGGATACCAGTCATATCTGATACCACTTGATGGTAGTCCAATGTCGGATCTTCTGCATATGCCTTGATGATCGTGGGATCGTTGATCAAATGGGCGGCGCACCGGAAATCCACTTGCGAGTAATCAGCGCAAAGCCAGTCATCCCCAGGATCTGGGAGAAACATGGCTCTCAAGATGGCCGCGTTAGCTTTATCGCGTTTGGTGATCTGCTGTAAAGCCGGGTCCGTAGACGAAAGACGCCCGGTGACGGTCCCAGCGTCTGCGTCATTCCGTGTCTGGTTGAATTGCGTATGAACGTATCCATCCCCATCAGCACTTCCAATAACATGCCCCCGGATGAATGTGTCCCGCAATTTGATGGTCTTACGAAGAGCCAGTATTTTCGCGGCAAGGGGGTGTTTGATTTCGCGCATGACGTTCTGATCAAGCGACGGCCCCTTGCCGCCCTTCGTTGGTCCGACGAGCGTCCCATCAATGAGACGCCATTGATATTTGTTGATTGGTTCAGGGTTGAAAAACGCCCGGACTTGCGGAGAACTGTTGACATTGAATGGGCCTCCTGTGATTTCATTGATTTCTGCCTGTAGTACGGATTGCTGCTCATCGAGCGACGGGATCGCTGCGTAGGCGGCTTCTAAGTTGACTCGCACGCCGCCCCATGACATATCGGCCAGAACAGGCATGACATCGCGTTCCAATTGAACTACCCGATGCAATTCTTGACGCCCGATTTCATGCTGTTGCTTGCGGTAGATTTGGAGGGCTAGGAGAGCGTCAGACGCACCGTACGGGGCCACTATAGCGGAGGGCACCTCCGAGAGGCGCCGCAGTACCTCGGCAGTATCTCGCCACCCCATCGCCGCACGGATGCCCTCTAGGTGCTGGGGCTTCTGAGATTCGACGCCATTGTACCCGGCGATAGCGTCGAGTCCGTAAGTCAGCCGGTGCTCATTAATCAAGCACTCGGTGACCATCGTACAATACCAATTCACAGACCTGGGGTCGATGGAGAATTGTCGAGTACATTGGTATTCGAATTGGGCGTTCTGGGCAACTACTTCTCTTCCAGGCAGCAAGTCACGAAGCCATTCCACAACTTCTGGAGTATCACGTACATCCCAATACTGGCTATTGTTGTCACCATAGGCAACAGCAACACCAAAGACACGAAAATCAGGTAGCCAATACTTGAGTCCGGAGGTTTCGTAATCCAGTCCAATTATCTCACCTTTGGGAATATTAGGAAATGAAGTCATTTGACCCAGCCCCATTTTCTGCCTGCGAGGATGTTATTCACTGTGACCCTGTGGACCTGGAACTTGATTGCTATTCGCCCCTGAGTTTCGCCTTCTAGGGCTGCTTGTCTGATTTTCTTAACTTCATCGGTACTTAATTTGGTGCGTCCGCCTCTCCCCTTAAGATTCATGTCTTTGACGTTATCTTGTTGGGTCCCAATGAATAAGTGATCCGGATTGACACACTTTTTATTATCACAGCGGTGAAGCACACACATACCGTCCGGAATTTGCCCTACATATAGGGCATATGAAACTCTATGGGCTGAGGTATTACCAAATTTACCATATCCCGCGCTAGTGAGACGTTTATTCCAATTCCAACAGCCCGGAGTTACATTGAAATTATGTTCAAACATATCTATTTACTATAAAAAAGCCCCCGGACCGAAATCCGGGGGCAAAAACCCCGTTGGCAACTGCGAGAAGCTCACGGGGAGGGGGGAGGTCAGATTTCGCCGCGATCGCCAGCGTCCTTCATAGGCGCTGCACTGGTGTGGTCAACGATGACTTCGCCGGAACGGAAGGACTGGTAGACCCGTTCACATTCCTCGTAGATGGCCTTGGGCGGGAATCCGGCTGGCTGCACAACGAAGTTCTTGAACTTCTGGCCCTTCTTGTTCTCATCCGTGAATGCGCTGATTTTGTAGACACGTGAGAAACGATCGCCGCCAGCGATCTGGATGATGGCATTCCACTTCCGACTGACCTTGGCCTTGGTCTTGGCCATCGAAATCACGATCTGTTCCTTTCCACCGTCGGGCGTGATGATCAGGCCGTAATGGACGGGGGTGTCCACGATTTCGATGTACTCCGGATTTTCGCCATTGCCGACTTCTGCGTTCACACGCTCTTGTGCTTGTTCCAGAGTGGGGAACGAGCCAAAGAAACCGCCACCCTGATCTTGGTCTTTCCAGACCAAGAATTCCATGCGGAAATAGACCGGTACGAAGTAGACGGAATCACCGAGCAACTCACCAGTGACGCTGTTGAACAGCATCCCTTCGCGAGCATCCGGGTTCGTTTCCTTGATCGGGCTGAGCGCCTGCACGATTTCCAACCGGGGAAGAACCATGTCCGAGGACTTGACCTCTTCCGAACCACGGCCCTGGCCCTGCTTGATGTAATCGGGGACTTCCGCGACTGCGAAAGGATCGTTGCCGATCGTGGGTGCCGCGACTGCGACTTCTTTTTTCGATGTTGCCACTTCAATTACTCCAGACGCTAGGTTGAAAAATCCGTCCGCTTGGCGTCATCAAGGTAGGACGAATAGGGGACATCACGCCTTGACGATGCTGGCGCGGATGAAAGGAGTCACGTTCATGAAATCGGGAATTTCAGCGCCCTGTTCAATCTGTTTGCGGATCAGCGCCTTCATGCTGCTGGCGTTGTAGGTCTCGCTGATCATACCATCAAGTTCCATGTCGCGCAGCCATTGCATGGCTTCCTCTTTCCGGCCTGCCTTGGTCGAGCAGTACAGGTCGGCTGCCAACTGGACGCGCCCAATGCCGGGGAAGGTGGCGTTCTTGACTTCAATCTCCGCCATCATTTCAGGGATCTGCTTGAGTCGAATGTCGTCGAGTTCGCCGTTGATCCGCGAAAGTTCTTCTTCGACGATCGCCTTGTTCTCTTGGATTGCGACCATCTTGGCGCAGAGTTCGCGAAGGGTGTTCAGGTCTGCCATTTCATGCTCCAATCATGATGGGCGTGTCGAACACCCGGTAATCGTTGTCTTCCCGACGCCACACGAGGTAACGGGGGGTTTTGCGCGCCATGCCCAACGCATGACCAACAGCAAAGATCGATGTCGGTTGGCCGGTCGTGATGATCAAGTCGCGGTCCTGATCGTACCGGTCCACGAAATTCGCCACATCTTCGGTCCAACGCATACGAATCCCGGAATCGGGGTGCATCGGAATGTCGGTACGGGTGATGAACTTGAGTTCCCCGTATTTCATGGCGGGGGTGTAGTCCATCACGTTTCCGCCGCCCTGGGATTGCTCTTTCACCACCCAGACAATCGGTGTTTTCATCATTACTCCTATCTGCTATATCGGGTCCTCGACCCGACACCCATATCATATCACACACGGTGGTCCCTGTCTAGGGGGTCGTACCCCCATTATCCAGTTAGTTCAGCATCATTCAGGGTCCCTTCTTTCAGCCGTTGATAAATGTACGTCTCCACGCTCATTTTCTCCGCGATCGACGCGATAATGATTTCGTCAACCGTTCTTTCCGCGACGATATCGACGACGGTAACCGAGGCTGATTGACCGATGCGATGCGCCCGATCTTCTGATTGCGCCCGATCAATGTACGCATTAGTGCCAGAATAGTAGATCATAATATCATTATGATCCGACACGAGAGTAAGCCCCAGCCCTGCGGTAGCCGGATTCCCCACAAAGAAGCGCATTTTCGAATCTCGGCAATAGCGATCCTCGATGGCTGACCGGCCCTTCATGTCTGTCGCACCATAGTAACTCTCGACCGCCTGTCGCCCGTATTTTTCGGCTAATCGTGCCGTGATGTACTCGATTTCATGTATGAACGTCGTCCAGATGATGAATTTCGAACCAGCGTAGTTGTCCTCGATCAGTTCAAATAGTGAATCCATCTTGGGATTGGATGTCAACGGCTCCAGCGTAGTTTCCTCAGTCTCTGGATTCATGCGAGGCAACCATCCGCCGACCACCTGCCGCCAACGCAGAACACGCTCAAGCACATTATCGACCTTGATAAGCGGCGCATTCGGGTCTGGACTTGTGCCCTTCTTGATAAGTTTGAGCAACGATTTCTGCTCAGGCGTCATTTGAACATAACGGGTCATCGGCACTTTGGGCGGCAGATCAAGTACGTCCTTACCGACCTCAACCGTGTACGGCTCGATCAGCTTCATCAACTCTTCGACGTTCTGGACGCCTACGATTTGTTTTTGCTCATAACCCCCCATGACGAGATAACGAGTCTTGTACGACCAATAATCACCGCTACCGATAATATTGGGGTCCAGAAACTCATATTGTGCCCACAGATCTTGGATACCCAAAGCAATTGGTGTCCCATTGAGAATGAGACGATACTTGGCGGCGTCTTGTAGTTTAATCGTGCGGTTAGTGCGAAGGGCATTTGGGTTTTTGATCCGGCTCGATTCATCGACCACGACCATGGGCTTTCTGTGGGGGAAGAAACCACACACCGAATCGAATGAGGCTTCTGATATGCCAAAGCCTTCCACTGATACGGCCAATACTTGTAGTACTCCCGATGATCGGTCCGCATAAAACTGCTTGATTGATCCGGCACGAGTTTCATGGATTCGGTAATCATATTCGACAGTAGCATACTTCGCAAACTCTTTGGCCCATACAGTTCGCAAAGTAGAAGGACAAATGATGACAACTGAATCAATGAGACCAGCCCGAAATCGTGCACACGCCAAATGAATGGCGGCATAGGTTTTACCTGTCCCCATCTTGGCGAACCAAGCGACTGCTTCAAGATTCCACGATTTGTCCAGGATCTTACGCTGATGTGCCATCGGCAGGTGCTTTGTGGCGGACTTCGTGAAATCATATAGGTGATATGGAAAAGGCTGATGCACCGGCCCCGCCATCAGTGCTTTATAGTTGTCGATCGCATCTTTTGCTTCTTGAGTGAAATCATATTTGACGATGCGCTCAGAATCCAATAAATGATCAATATTGGCTCGCACCAGTGGCATCCGCCATGTTTTGCTTTTGGGGTCGAACCGGCGTGACGGAAAATTACGAGCGCAATCAGCCAAATGGAATGGATATGTCATTTTTAGACGTTTTGTCTTTTGGTCGTATTCGACTTTCACAATGTTATTCAACGTCATCATCGTCATCCTTTGACTTGTCTTCCTCGTCTTCAACTAGAACCTTTTCGGTGCCGGTCCCTCCACAGGACGAGCAGCGGGTTCCTTCGAACATGCCTTCACCGGAACCATTGCAAGTC
>CAYWRU010000027.1:26267-33183 GCA_964460795.1 uncultured bacterium
AGTCGGGCAAGTTAACCAGTCCTCGTGTGTCATTCTGCCGCCTCTTTCATCAAAACGTCCAAAGCATCGCGCAATTCATCAATCGATTGAGGATCAGGACAAATCACATTCAATTTTTCGGCGGCAACGTCATCGCGATTAAGAGCAATGTTGGCTAACAACAAAAAACGCTCAGCATCGAGGTTGCGTTCGACGAGTTTATCCGCCGCATCGCGGGCAAACTTGTTGAGTACTGCACGATCCCATACGGTGAAATCGGTACGAGTAATTACTTTATCCAGGGCCACATTGATACTATTGATCGGGATAGTTGTCATTGGCGCTCCTTAGAGTTATAGTTTTCACAACACATTTCGGCAAAAACTTTGGTTCTGCAGTCTTCGACGATCAAAGGTTCAGTGTTCGAAAGGTGACGCACAACAAGATATCGACCATTGCGCTCCACCACGAAATAAACCGGTTGCTTGTTTACTTTCATGTTTAAGATCATTTAGTATGTAACTCCTCTAGTTTGAGCCAAATATCAGCTATCAATTCGATGACAGCAAATAGCATCCCGAGCCCAAGTTGACCCGCCGCAATGATTAAGAACCCGGCCAATATAGATATGATAATATGGGTCACTTCCATGCCTCGATCAAGATCATCGCCATTGCAGCAGCAACACATGCCCACAGGACGATCCGGTCCTGATGATCAAATGGGCGTTGTTCGTAACCTTTGTGGTCTTTCATGGAGTTTCTCCTTTCGTGGTACTTGCGCCCCGCCTGCAGGCCGGTGGCGGATTGGCGGTCGCGTGGGCGGGGCATGGGTTCTGTGTGATTGTGCCGGGTTTGGTGCTACGTTTATGATAGCTGCGTGTGGCCGGTTGGCGCTGGGTAGTGGCTGATTTGGCGCATAAATTTGCCAGTTTATCCGGCAGAATCTGCGGGATATATTGCGTTAGAAGGCGGGTCTGGCCATTCGCCGCCTTTGGCGATCTGGCGGCAAATTCTCGCCAATCTCGTCGCCGTCGCGTGAGCGCCGACAATATCGAACATTACGGCTTCGTACTCGCATGCTCTTGCTGCCTTTTCTAGTCCGTCCATCACGCCGCGCATATACAGTTCGCAGAGGTTCACGTGACCATCGTCCTCTGCTGCTGCGGCGCAGGCTTCCCAAAATTTCCCTTTCCTTGGCTTCATCAATCCCCCCTTCTAACCCGTCAATCAACCCGGACTCGCCTTCGGCGAGCCGGTTATTTCTGCGTTAGGCCTCTCAGTCGTAGCAGGGGTGAATGCCGCCGCTCTTGGCATACGCCTCCTGTTTGGCTTCCCACTGCTCTTGCCGGTGCTGCTCGCCCGCCTTGTAGATGTAGGCGTCCAAGCTGCCCACGAAGCGCAGCGCCATGGCGGCGGTTTGGATCGCCTCCTTCCGCACGTTCTCGGCGCTGGTCTTGTTCGGCTCATAGGTCATCTGAAGCACGTCCTTTGTCAGCTCGCCGAACTCCTCACCAAGCACGGCCAGCGCATGCAGCGGGTCTGTTGGCCAGGTGGGGAACTTCGCCAAAGCGCGCTCCAGTTCGCCAAACACTGCCGTCAGGGTGGCGCTCGGCGCCCGCATCTTCACTTCGCTCATCTCTCACCTTTCCGCCCGCTTCGCAGGCTCAAACTAGGCGCCCGGTGCTGTGCACCCGGCTTCGTGTGTTGGTCAGGCCCTGGGCATCTGCCACCAGGCCTAACCGGCGGTTCGAAAGGACCGCCACAAGTGGCGGCCTCTCAACCTTGGGGTTAGGCGTCACTTGTGACCGCCAGTTAGATACGCCCAAAGCTCGTCGCCTTGCCTCTTTGCCTCATTGGCGGCATGCCTGCACTTTTCGCCCTTGCGTTTCCCGCAGCGGCTGGCGACACAGGTCGTGTGGTTTTGTGTAATCGATACGTTGTTCGAGCCCGTCCTGAACATCGGGCACCACAAACCCGTGGCTTGTTCTTCAGTGTGCATTCTTGACTCCTTTCTTTCCCCTTGGTCTTCCATTTGTCATATGATTGATCGTCACAGGCGCCTTACCCGGATACCAGAAGTTCATTGGGCAAGCATGTCCGTTGGTCCGTAGTGCGCTTTTCTTCACGCTATATGCCACCTTCCACACGGTCAGGCTGTACAGGGTGTCGCTGATGGTCTTGCGCTTGACCTCCGGGAAGCGATCTGCAATCTCCGCTGACGACAGGCCGGGAGTGGTCTTGACGATGCTTGCCAGCGCAGCGCGGATGGCTTCAATTTCTTTCATGGCTTCCATCCAATCTCTGCGAGCGGACCTTCAAAACATTCGTATGCCAGCAAGTCAAATTCAGCCCTCGTAACATCCCTCGCAGCAGCCCATGCAGCATCCCTCGCAGCAGCCCCTGCGGCATTCCACGTAGCAGCCCTCATAGCAGCCCATGCGGCATTCCTGATCGATTTGTCTCCGGTCATCAAATAGTCAAGCACAACATCTGGCGCGTCCCACAAATGAACCACAGACAGTGCTTGCATCCGAGCATAAAAACTTAGCATTTCCGTGGCATCTAACCGAGCAATGATCCGACGCGAGGCAGAAACAAACTTGTCGTTCAAGTGTTCAGCCACAGGAGCTGAGAATTCGCACAGGCACAAGATCGGCCCTGGTGCATATTGCAACGCTTGCCCGGGTGTGCGACTCCCGTGCAACCCACGCTCGCATATCATCGGGTTGGCGACGGTCATCCACTGCCCATCTTCAGGCGCTATTGAACCGTCACGCAGCTTGTGGCCTTTGTGCAGGAAGTGCCAGCCGTAAATGTTGTCAAGTTCTTTCATGTCCTTACCCCTTCTCTCGGCCTTCCGACCGCCATGTGATTGACCGTCACCGGCGCTGGTCCCGGATACCAGAGATTCCCTGGTCTCTTGCGATTACCGGGACCGCAGACGATAGAAATCTTGACCCGGTGAATCAGATTTTTCTGTTGCATCTTGTGAAGCGCCTGCGATGCCGTTTCAGGTTTGACTTCCGGCAAACTGCTGAGCAGCTTCTCAGTGCTGCTCCCCGGCATAGCCTCGATGAGCTTGAGCAGGGGCGCGTCTGCACCCATACCGGGCGGAGCGTGGCGCTTGGCGATTGCAGTTCTGGGGAGTTCAATGACCGCCCCTCTCGTGGCGGCTTCGTAACTGCCGCCGATCCAGGCAGTGCGAGGGGTCATTTCCACACCTCGATCAAGAGAAGTCCAACCACCGCAGCGACGCAGGCCCACAGGATCAGGCGATCCTGCCAGTCCATGCGGGACTTGATCTCGTATCCCTTGTGGTCTTTCATTCCGCCGACTCCTTGATGTAGTTGGTCAGCCGAGCGATCAGCCCATCGTTGTACGACGCCTGGGCTGCGTAGTACTCTGCGTGCTGCATGGCGGTGAGGTAGTCCCGTTTGGCCTGCTCAAGATCGCGCACGGCAATCTCAAGGGCTGTCGGTTTGCGGAAGAGGGCGAGAAGTTGCTTGAGCATAGTGATTCCTATTAAGCTATAGACGCTGGCTTTTGAATGGAGCCAGCGAACCATCGGGCGTCACGCCGGGACTGCTTCGGTTTCTTTCGCGGCGGCTTTGGCTTCACGTGCGGCTTTGGCTTCGGCGGCTTTGGCTTCACGTGCGGCTTTCTTGGCTTCACGTGCGGCTTTCTTGGCTTCTTTCTCAGCGGCCCAATCGAACGCCGTGGCCATGCCTTCTTCCTCGATCACTTCCTTGATGCGCTCGATGGTCAAGATGCCCTTGGTGATGGCGCCGCGCATCTTGTTGCGCAGATTCATCGATTGCTGACCGGTGTTGAGGTGGCTGTACGGGTTCTCGTCCAGATTCAGCACGATCTTGGCCAGCCGAATCACGTTCATGACCGGCACAGCGTCGAGTGCTTCAGCGAGGGCGTCGGTGGAGCGCAGTTGACCGGTGGTGCCCTTGACATAGGCGCCCTGCTTCACGCGATCAGCCAGCGACAACATTTCGCCGGTGTACTTGCGACCTTCACCCAGCGCAGCGATCCGGGCAGCGCGTTCGGCATGAGCGGCGGCTTTCGCAGCTTTGGCTTCTTCGCTCAAGTGGGTGGTGGCCGATGCTTTCGCCGCCTTGGCCGCTTCACGCTCTGCCTTTTTCGCAGCTTTTTCGGCTTCTTTCGCCGCCTTGGCTGCGATCTTGGCTTGAGCTTTTTCGGCTGCGATTTCCTGTTTGGTCTTCGGGGCTTCCGGCACCGGGTTCATGGTGTGGGTATAGCCTTCAGGGATGTCATTGTTCAGCATGAGGGTTCCTTCTTCAGATGGTGATTCCGGCACAGCGCCGTCATCTGGGGTCGATTGTACCACACCCGCATCAGGAACACAACCATCGTTCACAGATGCTTCATTCACAGCGGGTTTTGTCCTTTTTCCACGTGCCATTTTTAACTCCAGTTGAATCCGGCAAAGTTGCCGCAGGGAGGAGCTGTCACCTCCTCCGAACTGCTACTTGACCTTGAGCAGGTGGTTAGTATTGGTGATACCACCGGCTTTCACCATGGTGGCAATCAACCATTCATACTCGTTGAGGTCGATCTTGCCCATGAGCATCGCATAAAGATGACCCGAAGGGATTCCATCGGGTCCGGCTGTTTTGATGGCTTCATGCAGTGCGTCCATCACGGGCTTCACTCGGCCAAACGCTTCGTAGATGGCGAAGGCATTTTGGTTTATGTGGGGGACAGGTTTCGCGACCATGGTTAACTCCTATTCACTATTAAAAATCAGTCCCAACGGGACATCCCGATTGTACCATGTGTCCGGAGGGCTGTCAACCCCCCATTCACAGTGGATTCACATGAGTCCAGGAAACCCAGCACCATTGGATTCGCACCAATCAGTGCGCAATTCATTGGCGGCATACCACGGGTAAGTCGTCAACGCGAGTCGCGAATCCGGCATGAGCAAATCGTAGTTCAATTTGTCCTTGGCTCCTTCGGGATTCGCGATCTTGAAGCAGACCAGCCCGACAATGGGACCATAGCTTGGTCCACAGACATCGACCATTTTGGCGATGTGGGCGCGAAGAGTAAGTCGTTTAGCCATGGTCAGATTCCTTTCACCATGTTGATTTGACGTCCTGTCGTCTCCCAGCGGGTGACGGTAATCAGGAATTCAGGTAAGGGGAATGCGAGCTTGAGCGCGTCATAGACTTGCTTCAATTGATACTCATCCGTGATGCTGCGCTCAGCAGTTGCGAAAAAATGGACGAATCGGGGCATCTGCGCCGATCCGGTATCGCGACTCACGTTGATTTCATAGTAGCTCATTTGGCTTTCCTTAAATTTCAGTAGCTGACGGTGACGGCACCCGTGCGGGTATTAACGATAAGATTAGTGCCGGACCCTAACATGGCAATCACGGTCGTGTCGCCTGTCGTGTCGTCTGATCCTAATTCAATGGCTTCGACCTCATCGTCGAAACCCATGAATCCCTGCTCAATCAATTCAAGCTCCAAGTGGACTTCGGCAACATAGGCCGCGTCTGTCTGTTCACAGCAAGTGCGCAGGACTTCGCGAGCAGCCGCTGCGAGAGTTTTTGGGTTGTGTCCGGTCGTCATGGTTCACTCCTCGAAATAGGCAAATGCGGCATCGACGTCGGCATTCCACGCGTCTTGCGCAAGATCGCTGTTCACCTCACGCCACTCTTCAATATCAACTGGTCGAGTTTCCCAACACTCGGTGTTGTTCAATTCGTCGTCGATGTCAACTGCGAAAGCGAGATTCGCAGCGTCGTAGACCGACAGACCGATCGTTGCGAGCAGGGCTTGAGCCTGCGCGAGCTTTTCACGTGATCCAGGTTTGAGTTTCATGGCTTAGTTCTCCGATAAAGGGCAAAAGCGCCCTGCAGGGAAGCCGTTCGCACAGCCCCCCCACAGGAGGCTTTGGCTTACTTGGCGTCGGCCTGCTTCATGGATTCGAGGACGTCTTCAACCGCCTCGGTCACGACGCCGAATCCGAAGACGCCAGTCTTCAAAGCATGGCGCAGCTTATTCCGCAGATTCATCGACTGCTGACCGATGTTCAGATGAGTGTAGGGATTCGCAGGGAGATTCAGCGCGAGGATACACGCCCTGATCACGCCCTCGGGGGGAAGGACGCCAAGCGTGGACGCCAGTTTATCCGCGCAGCAGAGTTGGCCATTGGCGGCTTTAGTGTACAGACCGAGCTTAGCGCGCTCGCGCAGGGCGAGCATCGGACCAGTATATCCATCGATCACGGGCTTCTCATTAGCGAGAGCTTCGGCCTCGGCTGCGAGGTTTGCCGCCTCCTCTGCCTGCGCTTCGGCAACTTCGCGGTCGAGCTGCTCCTGGGTCGGCAGACGGACTGCGGCGATCGCCTGTTCATCAGCGATGCGCTTGGCTTCGAGGGCTGCTGCGTCGCGCTGCGCCTTGGTCATACGAGGTTTGGACATTTGGGACTCCTATTAGCTATATATGCCGAAATTGGCACTAGAAAAGAAGCAAGCCGCGTGCCAACTTTGACCGGATGAGGACACCATGAGGCGAGCAGGGGACAGCAGGACGCGTGACGAGGACGGGGGGAGGAGACAGATAGAGGGCTACGGGGGACAGGAGAGGACGGGGGGAGCTATATATATAGCCCAGACATGCGAGAGAGGCTCGGAGATGAATCACACAAGGTTGGCACGCGGCTTGTCTTGGGGTGACACGGGACGTCATATGACAAAGCTTGTCAGTACTGGTGTGACACGGCTTGTCAGTAAAGCAAGTCGCGTGCCAGTATTTTGTTACAAGTTTGGGGAAGAGAGGCCCTGGAAGGCGCTTGGAGTGGTTCGGGCTATATAGATAGCTTGGGGGTATCGTCGAGAGGCTCGATTGAGCAGTACAGTCGGCGACTGAACGGGCGAGTCAGGAGACTTGGGA
>CAYWRU010000027.1:33283-38624 GCA_964460795.1 uncultured bacterium
ATGGAGAATGAGACTTGGGAATGGAGAATGAGACTTGGGAATGGAGAATGAGACTTGGGAATGGAGAATGAGACTAAGAGGGATCTCGCGTAGACTGATCGGTTGTGATCTGCACTAGCGAGTCGCGGGATAGACTGACTGGTCGTCTCGCGACTCATCAGTCGTTCTCGGGCAGTGAGGGGGTCATCCGGGTCGGGTGAGGGGGTCGATCCCTCGGCGGTATCCCCTGCTCCTCCCCCCTCTGTATTTTTTTAAAAAAACCAGATGGTGCAAAAAACCCCCCGACGACGACCCTCACTAGGAGACATGGTGCGGGGGTGGGAGGGGAGGGAGGGGGTAGAGGGGGTATCCCCCCTCCCCCAGACGTCTAAGCAGGTCCCCCAGTTAGCGCTCACTTATCCCACTTCGTGGCCCCCAATGCCCCAGTTAGTGCTCACTTATCCCACTTCGTGGCCCCCCAGTTAGCGCTCACTTATCCCACTTCGTGGTCCCCCAGTTAGCGCTCACTGACCTAAGGGGTGGGTAGGAGGGGAGGCGCAGGGCCAGCGCGAGCGAAATATACGTACTTGTCCGATTTCGTTCTATGCTCGATAAATTTCCTGTCCTTGAAAGTGGTGAATCATCCCCCGTCCCCTCTCCTCGGTATACTCTCTGTCAGCTCCATGTCAGCTCTCCGTGGTAGAAAAAACACTCTCCAAATTCTTGAAAGTGGTGAATCATGTCTCTAGATATATTGACACCAGCGTCTCGGTGTGGTACACTGGGCGTATGTACGTTGAAACATCAACTCCTGTCGAGCGCAAGATGCCTCCAGCTGTTCTTGAAGATCAGGACGTCATTGATGTGGTATACCCTCCATGCACCAAAGAAGAGGATGATTTCGCCCTGGCTGTAGTGGAATATGGCGGTAATGTTCGAACGGCATATCAGGCAGCGTTTGGTGATAATGATCCATTTCCCGTATCACGCGCTACGCAACTCGTAAAGCGCCCACAGGTCGCTCTAAGAATCAAAGAGTTGACAGATAAGATCGAAGAGTCCAGTCTCGTTTCAATGGCGTCACATTTGATGGAATTGGCGGATATTCGCGATTTGGCCAAAATGTCCGGCCAGTTGAAAACAGCGTTGTCCGCAGAAATCTCACGTGGGACCGTAGTGGGGCTATATAAGGCGTCCGCCGCTCCAAATAATCCTGTTGCGGTTCAAGTGAATTTCGTGAACCGTTACGACCATTCCGTATGACGTTCAAGCTTACCCCCCGACAAGATGAAGTCATGGAGATTTTGGGGGGTACGGCTACCCAGATCATGTTGTATGGTGGCAGCCGTTCAGGGAAAACTTTTCTACTTGTCAGGACGGTTGTTTTACGTGCGTTAAAAGCTCCAGGGTCCCGGCACGCAATTCTTCGTTTTCGCTTCAACCACATCAAGGCGTCAATCATCCTGGACACATTTCCGAAAGTAATGGACATTTGCTTTCCGGGCGTTGTGTATATACTGAGCAAGACGGATTGGTATGTCATGTTTCCGAACGGGAGTCAAATATGGTTCGGCGGGCTGGATGATAAGGAACGGACGGAAAAGATCCTAGGTCAAGAATACGCCACAATGTATTTGAATGAGGCCAGTCAAATTCCCAAAGAAGCGCGGGACATGGCGATGACACGTTTGGCACAATTGGCGGAAACCACAACGCCGGGTGTCTATCTTACCCCGCGCATGTTTTACGATTGTAACCCCACGAATAAGTTGCATTGGACGTATAAAATATTCGTCCAAAAAATCGACGTTGACACGAAAAAACCTTTGCCGGACCCGGAGCATTACGCGTATGCGAAAATGAATCCGGAAGACAACACTGAGAACCTCAGTGCGTCATACTTGGCAACTCTCGATGCACTTTCACCGCGCCTCCGGAAACGTTTCAAACTCGGAGAATTCGCAGACGCGACCATCAATTCATTGTTCTCAGATGAAACAATGGAATTGTGGCGTGTTGTTGACGGTGAATTGCCTGATATGGTGCGAATTGTGATTGCGGTAGACCCGTCGGGGTCCGGAGATAAAGACAATCAAGATAATGACGCTATCGGAATAGTAGTCGTAGGGCTTGGGACCGATGGTAATGCATATGTCATGGAAGATTTGACGGTCAAAGCGGGTCCGGCAACATGGGGAAAAGTGGTCGGAGACGCTTACGACCGCCACGAAGCTGATGCCGTGGTCGGAGAAATCAATTACGGCGGCGCAATGGTACGTCATGTAATTCAAACAGCCCGTCCGAGAACTAATTTCAAAAAAGTTACGGCCACTAGAGGTAAGGTAGTGCGCGCCGAACCCATTTCAGCACTTTATGAACAGGGCAAAGTACGCCATGTCGGATATCTTCGGGACCTCGAAGAAGAACTGAATGGGTTCACGACAGGCGGATATATTGGCGACAATTCACCGAACCGGGCTGATGCGGCTATCTGGGGTATTTCATTCCTTTTTCCGGGTATCATCAAGTCTCGAAAAGACGCTGAAGAACCTGAAGAAAAACCTAAGCGCATGTACATGAATTACGGGGCGCCAACAAATACCAGTTGGATGGGACACTGATACATGGCTAAACCCAAAGACACTGAAGAACGCCTCAGTACGATGCGTAAGCGCATGACGCTTGCGATTGCTGCTTGGTCTGAGACCCGTGAGGATGAGATTGACGATCTGCGGTTCTACGCAGGCTCCCCGGACAATCACTGGCAGTGGCCTGCCGACGTTCTCGCCACCCGTGGATCGGTCCAGGGGCAGAGCATCAACGCCCGACCCACTCTGACGATCAACAAGTTGCCCCAGCACGTTCGTCAGGTCACGAACGACCAGCGGCAGAACCGTCCTTCGGGGAGAGTGATCCCCGCTGATGACAAGGGTGACATCGAGGTTGCGGAGATTTTCGACGGGATCGTGCGTCACATCGAGTACATCAGTGACGCTGATGTGGCCTACGACACCGCCTGTGAGAATCAGGTGGCGTATGGTGAAGGCTACATCCGTATCCTGACCGAGTACGCGGACCCGACCTCGTTCGACCAAGACCTGAAGATCGGACGGGTGCGGAATTCGTTCAGCGTCTACATGGACCCGATGATCCAGGACCCTTGCGGCTCGGATGCTCAGTGGTGCTTCGTCACGGAGGACGTTGACAAGGACGAATACGAGCGTCTGTTCCCCAACGCGATGCCCATCTCGTCCATCCAGAACAGTGGTGTGGGCGACCAGACCATCGGGCAGTGGATCAATGAGGACACGGTTCGCATCGCGGACTATTACTACGTCGAACACACCAAGAAGACGCTGAATCTGTACTACGGCAACGTCAGCGCCCTGTCAGATTCGCCCGAAGACAAGCAGATGGTGGCGCTGGGGATGAAGCCGATCCGTTCGCGCACCGTGGACGTTCGTCAGGTCAAGTATTGCAAGACCAACGGGTTCGAGTTCCTTGAGGAAAACGATTGGGCGGGGCAGTACATCCCCATCATCCGGGTCGTTGGCAACGAGTTCGAGGTTGACGGTCGGATTTACCTCTCGGGCATCGTGCGAAACGCCAAAGATGCCCAGCGCATGTACAACTATTGGACCTCCCAAGAGGCCGAGATGCTGGCGCTGGCTCCAAAAGCGCCATTTATCGGCTACGCGGGCCAGTTCCAGGGCTACGAGAAGCAGTGGAAGACCGCAAACACCCAAAATTGGCCCTATCTGGAGGTCAATCCCGACATTACGGACGGTCAGGGCGGTGTTCTACCCCTTCCCCAGCGTTCCCAACCCCCGATGGCCCAGAATGGCCTTATTCAGGCCAAAATGGGGGCCTCGGACGACATCAAGGGGGCTACCGGGCAGTACGACAGCAGCCTTGGAGCGACCTCCAACGAGCGCAGCGGCAAGGCGATCCTCGCTCGTGAGCGCCAAGCGGACACCGGGACGTACCACTACGTCGATAACCTCGCCCGAGCGGTGCGCTGCGTGACCCGGCAGCTCGTGGACCTGATCCCGAAGATTTACGACACCGAACGAGTGGCGCGGATCATCGGGGAAGACGGCACCTCGGACATGGCCAGGGTAAACCCTGACCAGCAGGAGCCGGTCAAGAAGATCGTGGACCAGAACGGCATCGTGATTCAGAAGATTTACAACCTCGGGGTCGGCAAATACGATGTCTGCGTCACCACGGGTCCGAGCTACATGACCAAGCGGCAGGAGTCGCTGACCGCCATGACCGAACTGCTCAAGGGCAACCCGGAACTGTGGGCGGTTGCTGGCGACCTGTTCATCAAGAACATGGACTGGCCGGGGGCGCAGGAGATGGCGAAGCGGTTTGCCAAGACCATTGATCCCAAGCTGCTCTCCAACGAGGACGAGTCGCCCGAGATGCAGGCAGCGAAGCAGCAGATGCAGGCGATGGGGCGGGAGATGGAGCAGATGCACCAGATGCTCCAGAACGTCCAGAAGTCGTTCGAGCATCGTGACCTTGAGATTCAGGAGTTTGAGTCGAAGATCAAGGCGTTTGATGCCGAGACCAAGCGCATCGCGGCCACTTCAGCGGGGATGACGCCTGAACAGATGCAGGACATCGTTCTGGGCACCATCCACGCCATGATGGACTCCGGCGACCTCAGAATGGCGCAGGACGAGATGGAGCGTGAAACCGCTGAACTGGGAGAGGCACCCGAGGCTCCCGGTACGCAAGAAGCCCCACAAATGGTGCCAGAAGTGCCACAATCACCCCAACCCATGATCCCAGGAGCCTGAAATGGACCGTACCTCAGTTCTTCGTGACCCCGTTTCGGGTGTCGGATTCAGCCTGTCCACATCGGGCACGGCAGCAAACTCATCGGCTCAGAACCCAGGACCGACCTCGGTCATGGTGTGGGGGTCTGAGGACTTCTACGTCGAAGTGGGTGAGGGTGTCGTGGCGACTGCTGCAAGCACCCCGGTGCCTGCTGGCACCCCGTTCTTCCTTCCGATTGCCCAAGGCACGGGTGCCCCGTGGCGGGTGTCTGCTCTCCAGATTTCAGCAGCGGGAACCGTCTACTGCAAAGCATTCCTGTAAGGGTCTGTCATGCGCATCAACGCCATCAATGCTGCGATAAACAGGCTGTTCGTGCTGGGTGGAGGGGGCGCAGAAGCACCTTGGTCCCCGGCTGCCCTGTTCGCCAACGGCGAGCCCGGCGCCTGGTACGACCCGAGCGACCTGTCCACGATGTTCAACGACTCCGCAGGGACCACCCCTGTGGCGACGCCCGGCACCGTGGCGGACTCCGCGAATCCGGTTGGGTTGATTCAAGACAAGTCGGGCAACGGCC
>CAYWRU010000028.1:0-287 GCA_964460795.1 uncultured bacterium
GCTACAGGAGGGTCATATATACTCGCCGGCAGCGTACGAAGTTACGATGCTGCTCCTGCCACGGTAACGACCGCTTCCGGTGATTGGGACCTATCATCTGGGAATCCGCCTTCGGCAGACGGTGGGCCGATGATCTATGTACGTTCCACCGCAGGAGAAACCGGAAACGGTGAACTAGCTCCTAATGGCGGTAGCCTAACTTACCCGGCAATCTCGGCTTCGATTAGTTAATCGCACACGCAATAACTTAGGAATAGACAATGGGATATCCAATTCTTCAAAACAGT
>CAYWRU010000028.1:297-22439 GCA_964460795.1 uncultured bacterium
GATCACGTTACCGGAGTCACCGGCGTATCGCCGGCTGTGACGATTTCAAAGAACGGCGGATCGTTCGCTTCGCCGGCCGGTGCTGTTACGGAAATCGGCAACGGTTGGTACAAGGTTGCCGGCAATGCCACTGATTCCGCTACGTTGGGTGTACTGATTTTGCACGCCACGGCCACAGGAGCCGACCCGTGCGATGATCGCTACTATGTAACAACCATAGATCCGCAAGGCAGCTACATTAACGCGAACGTCACGCTGTGGCGCGGAACGCAGCCAGGTAACGTAGATAGCAATAGCTATCTGCCGGCCAACGTTGCGGCTGTTAACGGTAACCTAACACGAGCCTCTACGTTCGCTACTGACCTCGATAACGGCCGTGTAGCTGCGATTCAAGCCAAGACAGACAACCTTCCTAGCGATCCTGCCGATGCTAGCGATATTACTTCGTCTTTTTCGTCGATATCCTCGGCTCTGACAACGATAGCCGGGTACATAGATACGGAAGTTGCGGCCATCAAAGCCAAGACGGATAACCTTCCGGCAGACCCAGCTGATGCGAGCGACATTACGGCGTCGTTTGCTTCAATAGCCTCGACACTGACTACGATAGCCGAATATATCGACACCGAAGTTGCGGCCATTAAGGCTAAGACCGATAACCTTCCGGCCGATCCGGCCGACGCTAGCGACATCTCGACGCTCATAGCCGCTGTCCAGACTAAACTTGGAACACCGGCCGGGGCCTCCATATCCGCAGACATAGCCGCTGCTAAGGCCGACACGGCAGCAATTCTCGTCGATACTGGAACTGATGGTGTTGTAGTGGCCTCTGCCAGCAAATCCGGTTACGCTTTGTCGGCCACTGGTTTGGACGCCCTTTCGATTGCCGGCCCGTCCGGCCCGGCTACCACGTTCCGCCAAATGGTGGTCCAATTGTGGAAGCGGTTCTTCGGCAAGGTCGAGTACGACAAAGAAAACGGGACTATCAAGACGTACGAAGACGATACCGTCATCACGACCCAAACCGCTACAACGGAAGAAGGAACTGGTAACCAAAGCCAAGGCGCAGCAAGCTAATGGATATCCTAAGCCTGTTCGAAATCCAGCCGTTCGATACTATTACCGAAGATTCGGCCCCTCCTCCGACTCTTCCTGGGATCGACGACTGCACTCACACCTGCGCGCCATCGTGCGAGCAGGTGTTCGAGCGGCTTGCTGTTTATCACGCCATTCGCGGACAAAGCACCGTCGAATGGGAGCTAAAGCCTACGTTCAAAGACCCAGGGCCTTATACGTTTCAGTTGCAGGTGGGGCGAACCGGCTCGAATCTGGCCGATGATTGGGCCAATGTAGGTGACACAGTAACCAACGAGACCATCGCGACCGACGAAGATCAGCGTGTCTGGGGTAACGTACTGTGGACTCATTACCGGGTAAAACTGGTAACGCCAGTCGCTACGTACTATTCGCAACCGGAGCCGGTATGGGGCCGGCTAAGCCGGCTCGATTGGCGCCGGTCTAAGGAAATCCGCCGAAAGGAAGAACTGCGCTTCCGCAAGACGCCGGCCGGCACCGAAGGATATCTGCTAAAGCGTAAGATCTATGGTGAACGATGCGACTGCATCGACCCTATGACTTACGAGTGCCGAAATCCCCAGCATGCCGACTGTTTCGGTACAGGAATCGTGGGCGGTTACTTTGCGGCCATTCCTTGTTCCTATGTGGAGTTTATGCTCCGCAGCCAGCGAACGCACAAGGATATGTCCCGCGGTACGGTAAACGACGTCAACGTACCTGCCAGAATGCTGTATTGGCCGCAGCTTAACAGCTATGATGTATGGGTCAACAAATATACGGACGAACGCTGGAAAATCCACGAGATCAGCAGCATTGTTGAGATTCGTGGAATACCGATCGTTGCAAACGTCGGACTTCGGTTGGTCCCGTTCGGCGACGTAATTTACGACGTGCCGCTCGAATAATACTGCGGCTTACGTTGGAGACCGCTTAAGATAGAATCTACGCGGTGTCGGTTTCTAGTCTGGAGGATCAAAACCATGTCTGCTGTTTATCAATTGTCGTGGAGCCCGTACACGAACTGCCCAGGCGGATTTAACCGCTATGAGCTGTCCGGTTCGAACGGCTATTCGAATGCCTTCTACTCTCACAGCGACTCGGGAGCTGAGGTTGTGGTCAATGAAGGTGAAAACGTGACGTTCAGCCTGGTTGCTATCGACAACTACGGGCAATATAGCTCGCCAGCGCAGATCAACTTCACGGCCGATACGAATCCGGGAGGTGGCGGCGGTGGCGGCACCCCTGCGGCTCCTGATACCCCGAGCGGGCTCACGTACTCGTTCGTTCGATTCCAATAACGGAGACTCGGGGCGGAGTGATCCTCCGCCCCGTAATTTATGCCACACATCCCACGTAAACCGGCGGCACCTATGCCAACCGGTACCAAAGCACCGCTTGCCTCAGAGCCGGCAGCTGCTCCGGCCGAAGCCCCAGTGTGCACCGAGGCGCCGACCCGGAAAGCCATGCGCCCAGGGCTACAGGTCATTTCCCTGAGCCGGCATAATGTGCGTCCTTCGGAGGTAGCTCGGCTACTGTTCGGCTTCTAGTAGGGGGCACGATGTCAGACCTTGAATCCGAAAATTTCGAAGGCAATGAGTTCAGCCTGGACAAGGTCGCCGACCAAGCCCCTAGCTCCATCTGCTCGCTGCTGCCTCAGGAGTACCTATTAACCGGGTATTTGCGCAATATCCTGATGCAGCACTTCTACGCACCGGCGACTATCGAGACCCCTGACCTCCGGCACCTGATCTGGCGGGACCAGGATAGCACCGATATATTGATTGAGTCGATCACTGCTTGGACGCCCGAGAAAACGCAACGGCGCCCGGCTTTGATCATTAAATGTAACGACCAGGACTACCAACCCGCCGGCATCGGCGGCGACGTACGGCAAGGCCCGGCGTCCGATATACTAGGGAACGAGCACTTTGTTCGGCTCTGGGTCGGAAGCCATACGATCTTCTGTATCTCGTCGGACGGCGCTCAGGCCTACTTGTTAGCAACGGAAGTAAAGAGAGAACTGTCGGGATTTGCAAATGAAATTGCTAAAGCCGTTGATCTTCTCCGGTTCCGAGTACTGAAGGTAGGGGCGATCGGCGAACTGGAAGAATCAGCAGAACACTTTGTCGTACCCTTAACTGTAGGGTACGCTTATGAAGAGCGGACAATTATCAGAATGCAGGCACCGACATTGCACGCAGTCTCGCTCTCAATGCTTCTTGAGGGTTAATAACCACAGAATGGCACGGAGGCCACGATGGCGACTTACGTAGTTCCACAAGTGTTGGTGTTTCAGGACGCAGGCCTGGCCGTATCGGCCTCGGTTCCTCCGCTTAACGCCCACATTTCCGGTGGACACGCTTATCTAGTCCGGTACAGCGAAGACGACGAGCGCGTCAACGGCTTGCTGGGCTACTACGACGCAGGAGCCGACCACGGCTACGCTTATCCAACTAAGCCGGCTGGATCGGTAATCGACCAAGATTATGTCAAGGTGTTCATCAAGGACGCCTTGCTCAAATTCCATGAGGACGCGGCCGGTGGCGGGTATGGCACGGTTTCGACCGTTTCCGGATACCGTAACCGTATTCGTTCTTCGGCGGTCAACTACAAAACCACTGAACTCAACGGCACGGAATACACTCGCCATGCTTCGCTTCTTCGCGATGTGAAAATCGGCGATACGGTTCGCGTGCGTGCCGTAGTTAGCGCTACAGAGTACGTCAAGTGGACGTACGTCAAGGACTTTGTCCAAGACACTGTCGCCGCTTCGACTGATAGCGTTGTCGATGACCCGTCTAATCAAGGCGATGAGTCGGCTACAACTTCGTACTCGCAAACAGGTGGCGCCGTTAACTGTATCAATATCGATTCGGTAGATGGTTCCAGCTACGATGGCCTCGCTCAGGGTAATGTCACTGAAACGTACACGATTATCGTGACGGAAGGTTCCACTGGCGGCGACGCTACAACGGCGCGACTTCGCGTTATTTCGGCATCTGGCGACGACGATGCCGATGACGTAACGCCTTCTGCGTTTGGCGCCGCTACGGCCATTGGCGCCAACGGTCTTACCGTAACATGGGACGAAGGTAGCGGCGCGTGCGAAGATTCGGCCGATAACGAAGGCGTTGAAGCCGGCGAATTCATTGTCGGACAAAAGTGGGAAGTAGAAGTCACGCAAGACTACACGGCTCCTACGGCCGCTTCGTCCGGAACGTATACCGGCACAAAAAATACGGCGTACTTCATTGAGGTCACACTCGGTGGAACTGTCGGCGGCGCTACGGCTCCACAAGTCACTGTTACCACCAATAACGGTGTAGACATCAGCGGCCCGTCAGACGTGGCCAGCAATGGTACTGTTGATGTCGGCACTAAGGGCATCGTAATTGACTTCGGTACAAGCGGGCAGCAGCTGGTTAAGGGCGATAAGTTCTATATTGCTGTAAGCGCGGCCGGTAAAGGCGCAGCTAAGACCATCGTTCTTGGGCATAACCTTAGTGAATCCATCCCGGCAGCTACGGACGTAACTCTTGAGCTTTATATCCGCAAGGATATTGAAGTGAGCAAAAACCGCCTGGAAGCTCCGCCGGAAGTTAACTACGAAGTCTCCGGTACCGCCATCACGTTGAAGGCCGGCATTACGGCTTACGATGATTCGTGGGTGAATGGTGACGGCGAAGCGCAACCGCTTGACGTGTTCTCGGCTTCGTCCAAGGAATACGGTAAGGCGTACGTGCAATACCGCGCCTGGTTGCCGACGAAGGCCGATGCGATCTACTCGGTTTCTGATGTTGGGGATTTGGACGACTCCCTTAGCGGTCCGCTCCACCCAGACAACGAACTGAAGTGGGCTGTGTTCAAAGCCTTGAGCAACCTCAACGGTTTGACCGCCGCGGAAGTGACCTTCACCGCCGTTGCCGATCCTTCGGATGTGGACAGCTGGCTCGAAGTTCTCGAACTGCTTGTCGGTAGCCGCCAAGCCTACGGCCTGGTTCCGCTTACCCGCAATCAGACGGTGCTGGACGCTTACGTTGCTCACGTGAACGATCAATCGACTGCCGAAAACGGTCGTTGGAAGGTGGTTTGGGTTAACCTTGAATCGCCGTCCTCGGAATCCGTCCTCGACGCTACCTTGTCCACGGACGAGGAAGAAGTCCTGGCCACGATTGCCGAAGACACGGAAAACGATGAAGACGGCGCTCAGTACACGTTGCTGACGATCACAAGCGATAACGCCGATCTGGACGATCTTGAAGTTCGTGCCGGCGACATTGTGCGTGCTCAGTACACGACCGACGGTTTCGGCACGTACACCTACACCGAGTACGTGATCGACAGCATCGTCAACGCGGAAACGCTGTTGCTTGCTTCCGGTCCGGACTCGGCCATCAACGTCGCAGCGAAGATCGAAATCCACCGCAACCTATCGAACACAGTTCGCGCTCAGAAGCTCGGCGCTAAAGCCGGCGCTTACGGGTCGAAGCGTGTTCGCGCCGTGTGGCCGGACGAGATCAGCAGCGGCGGCGTAACTATGAAGGGTTACCACCTGTGCGCGGCCCTCGCCGGCCTCGTATCAGGCGTGCAGCCTCACCAGGGCCTCACGAACCTCGAAATCATCGGTTTCGACGACGTATCTCGCACGACCGGTCTGTTCAACAGCGCCAACCTCAACACGATGGCCGGCTCTGGTGTCTGGATCGTCACGCAAGATCCGCAAGCAGGCGATGTGTACACTCGTCACGCCATTACGACCGCGGACTATGACGACGTTAACGCTCGCGAGGAAATGGTTGTTCGCAACCTTGACTCGATCAGCTACGTCTTCATGGACAAGTTCGCGCCGTACATCGGTATCTCGAACGTCACGCCGTCCATGATCGATATCATCGAAGCCGAAACGCTGGCTACGATCCAGTACCTGCGTAACGCTAACTTCACTCAAAAGCTCGGCGGTCAGCTTATCAACGCGACCATCGTAGAACTGCGTCGAAGCGCCGCGTTCAAGGACCGCATCATCCTGCGCCTGAGCCTGGAAATCCCGTACGCTCTTAACAACCTTGAGGTCTACCTCAGCATCTAGTGCCACATTGTGAACTCGCGTTCACAATCTATAAATGAACTGGCGCCGGCTGGCTACCGGCGCCGTAGGAACCACGGAGGGTTTCGATGGCTGACATTTTTAACCGCACAAGCGACAAATTTGGTGGGTCGTTCTCGGCCGACCAAGCGCGCGTAACCTTTCCTGCCCTTACGGGCGGGCAAGGTGCCGAGGCCGGTCTGCTTATGCAAAACCTGCAAGCTACGTATACGCAGCAGGTGACTCGCTTGTTCGAAATCAGCAGCCCGACGATTTACTACGTCGGTGGCCGTACATCCGGTCAAGCTGCCGTTAATCGCGTTGTCGGCCCTCGAAAGCTCGCCTCGGCGTTCTATTCGACCTACGGTGACATCTGTAACGCCGCCAGCAATACGCTCAACTTCTCCATGACGACTGGGTGCGGTGCCGCTGCCGGCTCCCGTGCATCGTACACGGCCCACTTTGTGGTGGTTGTAAGCGTAGGTATTAGCGTCGGCGCTGCGGACATGTTGATCAACGAATCGCTGCAGATGATGTTCTCGTCATTTTTGTATAGCTAGTTTGTCTAACATCAATCTTCTAGCCATGCCCAGCTTTTACGGTTGACTATGAGATTGATATTCATGACATGAACGCTGTACTGAGAAGCTAGTGCGTATTGTGATACGCCGCCAGCTGCATAAGCTGCTCGGATTGCTTTTACCTGCGATTCCGTCAGCTTATGCAGCCCTTGCTTTTCTCCGCGGTTATGTGTGCCGTGTTTTAAGCAATCGCGCATATTATTTTTTCGCGTATCATAGCGTAGATTTTCAGCGCGGTTGTCGTCCGGTTTTCCATTATTGTGGCAAACCTCGTGCCCGTCTGGCTCAGGTCCTAAGAACGCCAAAGCCACAAGTCTATGGACTAGCCATGTCCGTCGCTTGCCTTCGCTACAAATGTTCACAACTCTGTAGCCTTTGCGTTTACTAGGATTTAATTGCTTCCAATCGTCTGTTAGTTTGCAGTTAGCATGGCCGCGTTTGCCAGCCCATCGACTCCACACCGAACCGTCCGAACCAACTCGATACTCAGGGAAGCCTGGAACTACTCGATACTCAACCATATTGTCTCCTAATAATAAGTTCGTATAACATCATACCATAATCGGAATGATGTACAATTGCTTGGAACTGAAAAGTTCCTCAGCGGGCTTCGACCCGCACACAAGGACCGACGATTATGACGCAGCCTCAACGGGGCCGCTCCGTATGGAGCCGTGCCCAATTCGGTATTTCGTATCTACACGAAACCCGAAACCCGCAGGACCAAAACGTCCTGAACGGCATTTCCGACCCATGGGGTTCCGGAAGTCTCTATCTCACTCGACTCGGCCAGTCTGGCCGGCTGCTCGTCGGTAGGATCGTTTACGCACTGCCGTATCTCAACTGGTACCGGGTACTGGTTGAAGAAGCGGGTGACATTGCGTGTCTTCACGTGTCCTCTGACACAACGCTGGGTCCTCTCGGCCCGCGTAGCATTTCCATGCTTCCACCAGGTAGCTTGGTCCTGCTGTTCCGTCATCCCACGGACCCCATGGGTTATATTATCGGCTCGATTCCAGAACTTACCGAAGACGGCCGCTTGCTGTTCTCGGACTGGATTAGCCAGGGCTCGGGCACAGGATACAAGCGAGAAGGCTACTACGACGAAGTCATCGGACTTGTCGACGACGGCGTACCGGTTGATCTGAATTGCAGCCGTCCGCAGGACGCCACAGTGTTTGACTGGGGCCGCTCTAGCGGATTAGGCGGCATGCTACAGATGGACCCGTTCATGACGCAATTGCGCATGTCGGAAATGTGCGGCATGACGCTGCATTATATCGACGAACTTACGCGCATTACCGGCCGGCAGCTGGACGTAGTTACATCGGGAAGCGAACGCGCCGAACGTGACGACGAAGGTGAATGCACCATGATGTACGGCGAGACGCCGTATCCATGGGAAGCCATGGGCGTCTTTGATGTCAGCGGTGACGCTACCCGAGACGTAGACGCTGCCGACGTTCAGTACAAAGAGCATGAAGGCGCCATTGAACCAAAGGAAGCTGATCAGATTCCGTTCTACCGATATCGGGAGTTCGGCGGATATCTAGGCCAGGGCCGTATTCGTGAGATGCTGCTTCCGCCAAAAGACGTTGAAACGTGGACGCTAGAAGAACAAGAGAAGAAAGCCGTAACCGTATTCCGTGAGCACATCAGCTTGGACGGTTCGGCTACAATTGCTACTGCCGGCTCGTGGACGGTCGCTAAGCGTCCGTTTATGGGCACGATCAAGCAACTCAAACAGCCTGAGGACGCGACAGGTGACAACACCGAAAATTACTTGGCTTCCGGCGTTACCGGAGCTTCCGATGCCGAGCATATCGTCGGAACTACTGCTGGAGCGCCTGATGCGGGAGATGGGCCTCCCCAGCATTTACTATCTGCCTCCGCACTCATGCAGCAGCACGTATATGCCTTTAACTGGAAGCCTCTTGTCGGATTCCACTACCACACCAAAGACTGGGTCGCCAGTGAGGAGTCCGATTCGCCCCTGCACGAAGGTTACGAAAAACCAGCCCTCAACAAGCTAGCCACGCAACAGTGGATGGATGCGCCGCGATCTGTGGAATACAGAGTGGACGATCGCTACGGCGAAGCCAAGTTCTATCAGATCTTGAGCCATATCTCGATCACAGACGAAGGCTTTATTCAACTAGCAACCGGAGAAGGCTCGTCGATCACACTTGGCGCCGGCAACGTGGAAATCACGTGTCCTGGCGACTTCGTCATTAAGACCGGCCGCTCCGTCATTCAAGTCGCCGGTGACGATGTCGTGGTTAAGGCTCGCAACTCCATCGATGTCACGTCTACCGATAAAGACGTACGCATTAAAGCCGAGAACAACATGCAGATGGTGTCCAACGGCGGTGTACTCGTGGAGTCCAAAGCCGAAGGCAATACGCATACCTACAAACGCAAATTCGGCGAAGATGTTCGTTCCAGCGGTGTGGTTATCCGTGCCGCCAATTCGCACGTATCTGCCATGTCCAAGGACATGTACCTACGTACCGGCGTAGCTACACAGGACGGTGGCGAGGGGACGGCTGGTGATATCGTTATCGACGCCGGTAAGGGCAAGGCCGACGTAAAAATGGTTGGCAAGAACTTCGTTCGCCATATCGGCGGAGAAGCCAACGATTACTTCGGTATCGAGAATCCAATTCGCGCCAACAAGTTTGGGCAGGGTTACACGCGACTTGCCGGGAGCCTGGAAGTTAACGGTGACCTGCGCGCCAAGGGGCAGCTTACTGTTGAAACCGGTATCGTGGTCACGGCCGGCCATATCGCGACAAGTCAGGCCGGTAATACCGGCAAGGTATCGCAACTGCGTAATCCGAGCGCGCAGACCAGCCTTAACCAGGTTGCGCAGCGCGCTTCGCAGCTTGTGCAGACCGCAGCGACCCATTGGAAGGAAAAGATCAACGAATTGTTCTATGCTAATAACAAGATCGGTTCGGATGATCTGCAAAAGCTTATTGAGTTCAGCTTCCGCAATGAGACGCAGTACCGCACGACAGACTTCAAGATCATCCAAGCACCGTGGCAGCGATTGGCCGGCGACGATCTCGAGTTCTGGACTGAGAAGCAAATCAGCACGCAGTCTGAGAAGCTCATGCCTTGGCCGGGCTACAAACGCTGGGCCGAGGACGAAGCGTTCTACGACTACGAGACAAAGCTGTACGACGAAGATACCGGCTTAGCGAAGGATCGGACTGAGCCTGATTACGAAGACAAGGAGCTTGGCGCCTGGAAAGATCCGACCAAGCTTGATGGAAAATACCCCGTTATCCCCGCTTAGGAAACACAATGCCTCCACGTGTAATTAACCTCAACAAAGACAAGCCTAAGTTCGAGCCGCCTGCTCAAGGGTCGTTCGCGCCGCCTAAAGCCGCTTCGATGCCGCTGCCGGCTAACATGTCGAACCAGATGCCGTTCGCGCCTGGGGCCATTATCCGTGGTTTCCAGCCTACGCCCGGCGAACAAGCCAAGCTGGAAGAGTACGGCTGGAAGCCGGGCGATCCGGTTCCGGAGAATCTGCCTGAGCTGATTGCAGCCGCCGAGGCTTCGGCCAAGAAGAACCTGCCTCTACCTATTCCTATCGACACGCCGCCGCTGCGTCTGCCGACTGAGCAGCCTATTGATGCTTTGACGCCGGATCACCAGCGCAATATCTTCGCTGCGCTACAAGCAGCCAAGGATGCTGACGAGGACGCCAAGCGTATTGCCCGCGCCGGCGTTAAAGAGGCCGGCCCAGGCATCAACGAGGCTATTGCCGCCGCCAATGTGGTTGATGATCGCGCACAGCAGACGTACGCAGGTACCGAGCAGCCGAAGCGCGAGTCGCCGACCGGTGCCGTATTTGAAAAGACGCACTGCCAGCATTGCGGTTGGGAACTGCGCATGTCGTCGCCGCCGGAACCGTCGGAAGAGGACAAGTTCGTATTCGTTCAATCCGTGCTGGGCGGCGTACCATTCACAAAGACCGTCAAAGCCTTTAATGACCAACTCTTTGTGACCACGCGTTCACTATCTGTGCCGGAAGTGGATCTTTGCCACAAGCAGGTGTACTACGAAAAGGAATTGGGCGAGGTAATTACGCCGTTCGATGTTACCGAAGCCGTGGTTCGTTACCGCATGTGCCTGCAGCTTGTTCAGCTTAAGGGCGCCGGCATGGACTTCGATTTGCCGGATTCCATCGAAAGCTGGATCGAATCGCTCAAAATGTCCGGCATTGAGATTCCGAAGGGCCATACGCCGCTTCGCGTCATTAAAGAGTGGGTCGACAAGCACATCTTTAAGACCGAAACGATGATTCGCCTAATCAGCACCATTGTCGCCGACCTGAACCGGCTCCTTGTACGCTTGGAGGCAAATTACCTTAACTCGGATTTTTGGAAGGGGACAGTCGCCTAGGCTTGCTCTTGCAAGCGGCTGTCTCCGGCGCAATTGACTTCAGCAAGGCCAAATTCACCGACCCTACTTGGTGGCGCCGACTTAACCTGGTCCTGAGGGAACTGCTCCGTCAAAATAACCGTACCCTGACTATTGAGCGTATTCGATACCATACTGCCCTTATGGCAATCCCTGGTGTAAGCCAGGATACATATCAACGGTGTCAGGAGAAGGCGTCGGACGGCTTCGACGAATTGGTCGATAGCTACCGTCGTCCGTTTGGGGCGCGCGAAGAGAAGCTGGATACAGCTAACAAGCTTATCGAGCTTTACAAGGAAGAATTCGGCAACCCAGACGATCCAGAGTACGCAGCGCAGGTTGATGCCGCTGCGGCCGGTATTCTGGCTAGCCGCGTATCCGCACGGAGTTAGCGATGCACCCATTCGGTCACAGCAGTCTCAATTACCACACGCTGGCTGGCGGTACCGCTCCGGACCAATGGGCGCAGTACAGCAACATGCCCGGCGGGCCGGCGGTACAGCTGGTCGCCGGCATGTTAGGCGATTCGTGGGCGCAGAAATCCGGTTTGGCTAACTTCGGATTTCAGACGCACCAGAATTCGTACGACATGATGAAGATGAAGGCCATGCATATCCGCAACCAGCAGACGCTTAGGGCGGCGTCGGCCAGCGATATCGAGTCCTACGAGCAAACCATCACCGGCGCCTTTAAGATGGCCGGCGTGGATATGAACGATCCGGCGCGGCAAGCCGAGGTCAAAAAGCTAGCCAATTCGGCTGCGTCTATGTCGGGCGTCTTCGCCAACGCCGCTCCTGAGGTTCTGGACATGCTGGCCGGCCCGCGCGGATCTAGCGCAGCCATGGCTCAGAGCATGATTTCCGCAGGGCGGTATCAGATTGACCCGATTACCGGCCAAGTCGGCATGTCCGGCCAGTCCATCGCCAATCAGGCCAACTTGGTACATCAAAGCCTGTTTGCCGGCGACAACTACCAGACCATGAAGGGCCTCAAGGCCGGCGAAACCGGTCGGATGTACGACGAACTCGTACGCCGCGGCATGGCTCCTGCCCCTCTTACGGGCGGCGCCCTGACTAGGGGTGCTTTGAGCACCATGTCCCAGGGCACGCTAGAAAGCGCGTACACGGCCGCTGGCATTACCCCTGGAAAAGACCTCCGAGATCTCACGCCAGGCGAGATATCGCGTCTGGAGGGCACTGGAGCGGTCAGGGAGGCTCGTTCTGACCCTAATGCCATCTCCGCGGCCAACGCCAAGCAAACGGCCAGCAAATTGAAGGAAATGGCAGGGGCCGTATCGGCCATGAAGGAAATCTTCGGGGATGCCGGCCATCCTGATGCCCCTATGGCTGAAATCATGAACGCGCTGGAACAAATGACCGGCGGAACAATGGGCCAGATGAACGGCGGTCGGGTCGAGGGCATTGTCCGTAAGATGCGTAATTTGGCTAATACAACCGGTATGACGATGGAAGCCACGATGGGCCTAATGCAGCAGGTCCAGCGCACGCAACAAGGCGTGGGCTTCGGCAACAACGCCGCTGCCTTTTCATCGGATATCACTATGTCGGCTATGGCGTTCCGAGGCGGCATGTACGGCGAGCTATCCAGTCCGATGTGGGGACGCAGCAGCATCGACCAGCTGACTATGGCTGATGCTCAATTGCGCGAACAGGCGCGCGGTTCGCAATATACGAACCACCTAGCGGTAATCGCTCGGCTTGGAAACGCTACCGGCGTTTTCCAAGGTGAGCAAGGCGCCGGGGCACGAGAACTGATTACGGCTATGACCGGGCCGGCTCGAAACACCAAGCGCGTGGCTGAGCTTATGAATCAGTACGGGCTGAAGAACGAGTCAGCCGTTACAGACTGGCTGGTAGAGCAGTCCGGCGGCAAGCTTACACACGGACAGGTGGCGACGATGATGGCCGATAAGTTCGGCAATCAGGAGTACGCCAACCAGTACCGCATCCAAGACATTGTTCGAAACATGCAGTTCGACGTTGAAGTCAAACCCATGCTTGAACAGAGTTTCTCGGCGGGCTTTGCCGATCACATGGATCGAGCCGGATCCAAGGCCGCTGCCAGCGTAATGTCGCAGGCCTTGGCTGGAATGAAAGACCAGGGCTACGACCGCGGCTCGGCTCGACAGCGATCCGTATACGTGGCACGTTCGCTCATGAAGGCCGCGGAGACAGACCCAGCTTTGGCCGCGCTTAAAGGAAAATCGCAACCTGAAATTGAAGCGATGGTCGAAGCCGGCTGGGCGTCGGCATCCTCTATGACGCAAAGCGAGTTCAACACAAGTCTAGCGGACGCTTATACGCTGTATGATCAAGGCACACTTGAGCGAGGAGAGAACCGAACCATTCAGTCCGAAATCGATTCGATGATTCAGAGCAGCGTAGCGCACGTCGGCAAAGGTACGCTGCTTGAAAAAGCTATGGGTGTTCTGCAGTCGTCAGCCGGAGACAGCGAAGTCGACCTTAAGAAAAAGATGGCAGAGGCTCTCGGCGGAACAGACCCCGAAAAGATGGGACCAATGCTTGCCGCGCTTCAGCAGTATCAAAAGCACATCGAGGAATTCAAAGGTTCGGACGAGTATAAAGCTGCTCAGACGGAGCTTGATGCCATCGATAAGGAATTGAAGGCGCCCAACCTTACCGAACAACGGGCCAAGGAATTAGACGAAAAACGAAAAGCTCTGCTCAACGGCGGCGGTGGGCGTTTCTTGCGGCTTGAAAAACAGCTTCAGGGCAATATCGACCGAATCAAGGAAATGGGCGCGGCAGCTGGTATCGACTTCTCTGCTTCCGTGCCGGCGGTTTCCGGATCGCCTGGAACAAATACGACGGTCAACGTCGAATGGCCTAAAGACGGCTTCAAGATGAAGGACGTCAAGATCACGATGGTCAACAGTACCGAAGGCTCCATGGGCGGTACGATTGAGACGGCGGGCGTGGCACCTAATGCCGCACAGGGAGGGCCGCTAACGGCATAACGTATGGCAGCAGAAGACCCAGTAACGATATTTGACGGTGAAGTAGGAAGCGTGATGGCTATTGTGGATAAGTCCACACAGGCTACTTCTACGCTTAACGGCCCTCTATCCGTAGAAGGATGGGGCGGCTTTTCGTCGTTTAATTCGATCCTCACCCGCTGCATGGTATCTAGCCAGGGGAACTTCCAGTTCCTTCACAGCTTTGGCGGCAGCATCTATACGTATTCGTTTGGCGACAAGATCGGCACGATCGGGCTATCAGGATTGGCTTTCCAAAAACGATGCGGTGATGACGGTGGTGGTGGAAATATGGCCGGCATCAAGCATGCCCTGGATTTCTATAACACCAATCGAATCGCTAAGCGCGAGTCAGCTATGACGGTAACTTTTGCCGGCACGGCTCTTAAGGGCATGTTAACATCGTTTAATGCCGACGTAGCTAACGCTGAGAACATGATCTTTCAGTTCGACATGCAGTTGGCGCTTATCCCGGACAACAGCTCTGATTCACTTAACGACGCCAAAGAACTAGCCTCTGAAAATGCGACATCCGATCCGTATGCCGGCTTGACGGACGTACCGGATTTTAGCCTCCAACCGCCTTACGATAATTCCGAGACGCTGCCCAACGAGGCTTTGTTCTTTAATCAAGGATGACGACTCAAATGATAAACCACGGCAGAAACTTGCTGCTTAATGCGAATGGGTCGTCGTTCGTCAGGGATGATGTTCCGGGCGAAGAGTACGTGCCTCCTGATTTCCGATCTGTACGTCTGCCTACGTCGCTTCAGCGAGTACGAAGCGTTCTGTTCGGTGATCGGCCTGATCGGCTAATGCTCAACTATCGAACGCGAGAATTGCTGCAACTGCTGCACGCTACCGAATTGCGTGAATTCCTGACAGACCTCGATCCGCGTATTACCTACGAGTTCGGCTCAGACTTTGCTGATATGGGCACAGGACTTGTGGTGACGCAGCTGGAAGGCAGCAGTCAGATCAAGCTCGACGTCATCGGCGACCTTGGCTCCGCGTACGGTCAGAACAATCTGTATCGTGAGTGGAATCTTGACGTCATTGATACCGATACTATTGAAGTGTCGCAGGTAAAGCCGACGCGCAGCGTTGAAGAGGTGGAGTACGACCCAGGCACCACACGAAGTAGCGCCATCGCGCTGCCTGGAAGCGGCCTTAGCGTTAAGTTCAACACAGGCCATTACGTATCCGTCGACGCGGACTTGTCCGGCACCGGCTATACAGATGCGGCGTTCTTTGACCCCGGCCTGTTCAACGTATCTGTATCAGGTACGTTCAGCGGCACTGTCTCGCTTGAGCGATCGTTTGACGAAGGCGCTACGTGGGAACTTGCTGAAGATTACGGCGCCGAGACAGAGCACAATGTGGTGGTAGCCGATAATACGGTGTACTGGCGGATCGGCTTTGCGCCCGGCGACTACACATCCGGAACAGCCACAGTTCGCTTGTCGCAGATTACGACGCCAAACCAAGTAGGCTGCCGCTGGAACGTAAAATTGCACAGCAAACCGACAAACGGCCTTGGCGACATACTTATAGCCAGTCGCGGTATTAACGAAGAATCACAAGCGGCTCTGTTCGGTAGCGCCATGCCAAGTACAACTGGCGAGCCTTACGGGACTTTCTTCCGACTGTGGCGCAATCACCACGAATTGCCGTACGCTCTCGGCGGGCTGGTTCTGGCGCTCATTTACCGTACCGAAGGATTGCGAAATGCCTAGTGATGTGTTGAGGGTAAAAATCGATCTTCGATTGGAGATCGAGGACGTGGGTGATTTCGAGGTGACCGATTGCCAATTGAGCTTCGGTCTCAACGAAATCCCTACGGCTCAATGCGTACTAGCTATCGGGCGCAACGCTCTCGATACATCTAAGCGCGCTAAGATCCACGAATCCGCTACATATCTCAAATCAATGCGTAAAGCCAAGATCTACGCAACGATTACCGGTGATTTTTCCGAAGACAAGAAATGGCCCGAAGACGAGAAGATGATCTTCGACGGCCGGCTCTGTGGCACCGGCTTCAACCGTATGCTGGGTCAAGCCGGCTTCACTGTGCATCTGATTCACTGGTTGGCTGATCTGTCGTTCTCATCCATCCTGTCCGAACAAAGCCATCCAGGCAATCCAACGCAGTATACGTTTCCAGCGGTCCGTCGAAACAAAGGAAATGCCGGCGCTAAAGACAGCAGTATGTTCGGGTCAGTGTCCGTCAAGTCACTGTTTACCTGGGATAACCTGGAAGAAGATCTATGGGGTAAAGCTTTACAGCCTACGCTGTGCCAACTTGCCGAGACCGACCTGATTCAATTGACTGATAATAACTTCCAGCTAGCCGAGAAGGTGCGTAAGAACGACTTGGCGCTGGCGGCACTCGCCCGCATGGAAGGCGGCGGCTGCGGTGCTACGCCGTCGGAATACACTCCACCGCTTAGCTTGATTCATGACGGCTCGTTGACGGGAGCCGTAGCAAATGCCATCCGAACTGCCGTTGGGTCCATTCAGCAGGATGCGTGGGCGGCGTCTACGGTGTGGGACCTTTTAGTCGGACCAATGGCGCAGATGTTTATGTTCGGCGTGGTGCCTCAGGTCGACCGCGCTCTAGTGGTGCCTACGCTGCCTGGCTTTAGCGAGACGTATGAAATTGGCATCAACGCCAACGATTACGACTTTGCGGAACTATCGGGCGCTATTCCTCGACCGTTGCGCGCTGTAGGCATTTTTAGCGGCGTAGCGGCGCCAGCAGGGGCCATGACCGGAGGCAATTTTAAGATCGGCGCTATGTGGCCTGAAGAAGGCGATGCCGATTACGAAATCCCAGAAGGCATGGTGCGAATCGTCTCCGCTCCAAGCTGGCTAAGCAACGTAGCGGCCGGCGAAGGTGCGGCTCGTTCGACTTCCGGTACGGCTCAAGCGAAGCCGACTGGGACTGCGACGACACCTGTTACCGATAGCACTAAGCCTGATATTCCTAATAACGGCGAGACAAAGGCGGAAAGAACCAGCGATGCTGAGGGGCTGTACAAACGGTTAGCGCACGCTATCTATGTGACCGAAGCGCTCCGCGGACGTAACGGCTCCGTATCGGGCAAGCTGCGATTCGACATCTGCCCAGGCTCGACGATTAAACTAGAAGGACAGCATGAGGCGTTTATCGGCTCAAGCGATAAACTAGGGCAGGACCTGTACGGCATGGTTACGAAAGTGTCCATCGGCCTTAATGCCAACCAAGGCCGAGCCGGCACTGGTTTCATGCTTTCCGGTATTCGCGATGAGACCGAAAACGGCGACAAACGATTTACGGTTGAGAAGCACCCCCTGTACGACCAGGCCTTCAAAGGCGCACCACTGGTAGCGGATTACAAAATAACATGAACGAAAAAACAGACTTCCTAGAACCGGATCTGGCGCAGGACTTCAACACCTGGAAAGCCAAGCCGACGCCTGCAACGACCGGCATGATGATCAAACGGCTCAATCCGACTATCGATCGGGCCGTAGCTGCTCACGTCGGACAAGGCGGGCCTTTGCTAAAGTCACAGGCCCGGCGTCTAGCTATTCAGGCCCTCAATAGCTACGACCCGGCCAAGGCCGGGCTAAAGACCCACCTTATGAATCAGCTACAAGGCCTACGCCGAGTAGCTCGTCAGCAGAATCAGGTTATCCGTGTGCCGGAGCGCGTATCGCTAGACCAAGGTCGGCTGGTTGAAGCTGAGAACATGTTAAAGGATCAATTCGGTCGCGACCCCACCGCTGACGAGCTAGCTGATTACACCGGCTTGTCCATGCGGCGCATTAAGCACGTGCGTTCCTTTAAGCCGACAATGGCCGAGGGCACGCTGGAAGGGTACGCCGAGCAACAGGACGAACCGGGCGGCGGGTTTATGCCGGCTGTGGCCAGCACCGGCCCCGATCCATGGCTGGAGATGGTTTACTACGATCTAGATCCAATTAACAAGAAAATCATGGAATGGACGCTGGGCCTGCACGGTCAAAAGCCGCTAAGTAACCAGCGAATTGCCCAGAAGCTGGGCGTAAGTCCAGGGGCTATTAGCCTACGAAAAGCCACGATTCAAAACATCTTAGACCGCAAACAAGATCTTGGGGTGTTCTAATGGCAACAGGAAAGGCCTCTATCCGTGACCGGTTTTCGAAGAACATAGACAAGCTGCGAGAGACCGCGGAAAATCACGGCAAAGCTGATAAACTCGAAGAACAGCGCAAATGGACGCAGCTGGACATGAACGGCTGGGACGGCGACCTGACCGACCTTGAAGGTATGTCGAAGCCGTTTGACCGGCAAGAGATTGCCCAGGACGCAAAGGACTCTGTTAAGGATGCTGAGAACCCAGGTAACGTCGGCGATCTGATGCTGACCAGCCTTCAGGGCGATTGGCTTGCAACGCTAGAGCGAGCATACCGTAATCGGCATACCGGCTCTGTACGACTGCGCAGCCACGCTGCGGCACGTAAGGTCGCACAAGGACACGAGGCCGGCGTGTTTAATGCCGGAGTAAAGGGCTACATGGAAGTGATCGAACAGCTGAGCAAGAACGGACCGACAAATGGTTAACGAATACCAAGGCCGCACAATCGACATCCTGACGTATCAGGATTCCGCGACGAGCCATCCAACTCGGATGATCCCGGTCTTGGCCGCTCAGAATCAGTCCGGCCAGATTTGCACCGGCATTCGAAAGCTGGCACAACGCTTCTTGATTGAATTTCTAACCGCGCGAGGGTCGATGCCGTATCAACCACTGCGCGGAACTGTGTTTATGGTCAAAGCTTCACAAGGATACCTGCGTACTGTAGCTGATGTACGCTCAGCCTTTGCTGAGGCAATGATTGATATGTATGAAAACCTTACCAAGGCCGAACTTGGTACAGAGCCTGACGATGAGCGATACGCAGGCGCTGAGCTAACTGCTGTAACGGCGCAACTTGGGTCCATCTCGCTAAGCATCAACCTATACAGTAAGGCCGGCACGACGCGAACCGTGATTCTGCCGATCAGTACATCCCTAGGGAGAAACTAATGGCCCTGAAAGTTACCACACTATCGAGCCTGGACCCTGATAAAGTAGCGCAAGCGCATGCGCTGGTCCGGCAGTTAGTGCAAGAATACAATCCCAGCATTTACGTGCAGAGCGGCGCGATCGACGACCTTGTTCTGCACATTGCCGGTATTCTTGAAACGGCGCAGCAAGAGCAGATCGACCTGCATGATCGCAGCCGGTCGCTTCTTGAGATCACGCAAGATCCGACGCTTGCAGACGAAGCCACGGTAGACAACGTATTGTCTACATTTGGAATTACGCGAAGTAGCGGCACGGCTGCAACCGGCGTAGTTACCATCGTGTTAAACCGACTGGCGTCGGTAACTATCGCCAGCGGAGCGCAATTCACGGCTGACGGTTTGTCCTTCCTCAGCGATGCGGCGTATACAGCGCGCACGAGCGAAGCAAACATGACCGGACCCAATGACCGCCTTCTTACGGCGCTAGGTGACGGTACGTACGCTTTTACGATCAGTGTTACGGCTGAAGCCGAGGGTGACGAGTACCGGCTCAATAAAGGCACGCAGATTGTGCCGTCTAGCCGGCCGCTTTATTTCGTACGAGCTTCGGCTACGTCGGATTTTGTAGGCGGCTCAAATGCCGAATCAAACGCTGATCTGCTTGCCCGCCAAAGCGACGGCATCACAGCCAAGATGCTTGGCGGTCGCTCGTCCATGCTTGCTACTTTGCGAAATACGTCCGACTTCTCTGAGGTGATCGCCAGCAGCATCGTCGGCATGAATAACACCGAGATGTTGCGCGATAAGCATAATATCTTCGGCGTTGGCACCGGTGGTCGCGTTGACTGGTATCTACGGACCCAGGAGCGGCCTCAACTTCTGAGCGTAACTGTAACAGCTAAGCTGGTCGAAAAGACGACTGATAATCGCGGCATCTGGCAATTTGAGCTAGACCGCGATACGGCGCCGGGCTTTTACGACGTGGTAGAGATTAAACCCACGTCGGCCGAACATGTTGGCACCTACGAGGTTCAATCTGACGTTCGCGCAGTTGATCTTTCCGAAAGCGACGATCTACCTGATTTCTTTCCGGATATCGTCGACCCAGCAGAGGGCGCTTATAGCCGATTCCAAACCGCAGTAATTAAGTTCAAAGACGAAGACACCAATACGACAGACCTAACTGTTAACAGCAGCGAGCAAGACTACCCTATTACCGTTCGAGTCATGCCCTTGATCGGCGAGATTCAGGACTGGGCGAGCGACATTGGCACCCATCACCCGGCCGGTGATGTTCTAGTTAAAGCACCTGTTCCTTGTTTTGTAAGCGTTTCATTTCAAGTGCAACGAAAAGCCGATAGCGCAGCGCCTGACACTGATTCGATCAAGACCGCACTTGCGGAAAAAGTTAATCGGTACGGCTTCACCGGACGCCTGCCTGCCTCCGCCCTTACAGACGTGGTTCACGGCTTCCTGGAGGCTAACCAGTACTGTACGGCGATTGATATGTTCGGAACCATTCGCCGGCCTGACGGAACCATTAAATTACTGCGAAGTTCGGAATTGCTTGAAGTGCCAAATGAGCCGGAAAACATGGTAACTTCACGCACCGTAGGCTTTATCCTGACTCCTAGCGACATTGAGATTGCCGACGTAGTAGTAGATATCCCAGATACGCAGTAGTAGAATGCTGGGAAATACATGGAGGTAGTTATGAACTGTCCAAAAGACAAAGAGACCGTCGGAACGCTGATCAAAGACATCGCGGAGCACGATGATAAAGCCATTTATGACGAAGAAGGTGTACGCTTCGGCCTACATTATCTCCGCGCGTTCGGATACTTTGCCGGCAAAGCCCCTCGCGATCTGACGCTTGGCGATATCGCCCAAGCTGTGCAGAATTTCCAGAGCTTCTTCGCTATCGAAGAGACCGGCCGTCTGGACGACACTACGGTACGCGCTATGACTATTCCACGGTGTGGAGTGTCGGACGTGCAGCCGATGCGCCTGCAGGCTAACGCTGACGGCTCGCTGCCGTTAAAAGGACGCTGGAATAAGAAGGCTTTAACGTACTGCGTCGAAAGTCGCGTAAACGGTTTGAGCGTATCGGACCAGGACGACATCCTAAAGATGGCGTGGAAAAACTGGTCTGATGTTTGTGACCTGAAGTTTACGCAGGTAACGTCCAGCAACGCCGACATCATCATTTCGACCGGTCGAGGCGCTCGTGACCAGTTCGACGGCCCCAGCGGTACATTGGCGTGGGCGTACCTGCCGCCCGGCACCGATGAACAGTTGCTGATGCGTTTTGACCTCGATGAGTCGTGGTCTCGCTCGGCTTCTGACCGCGGCATTCTGATGCTCAACGTAGCGTGCCACGAATTTGGCCACCTCCTTGGATTGGAACACAGCAAGGTAAGCTCGGCGCTTATGGCCCCGTATTACAGCCCGGCTGTATCTAAACCGCAGGTTAACGACGATATTCCGCGAATTCAGCAGATTTATGGAAAAGCCGCACCAGCGCCGGCGCCGACCCCGGCTCCGACTACGCCGGCTAGTCCAAAAACTTTGACTATCTCTATCACCGGTGATGTACAATCTATTACGATTCCCGGTTACAGAGTAACGAAGCTTGGATAGGTGATAAATGCGGTCGCTGCTACTGGTCCTACTGATGGCGGCTGCAGCCTTCGGGCAGCAGCCGACCGTCATCGGTCCTGATGGCTTCTCTATTAACCGACCACCGGAGGCAGTTCAGCGCCAGCTAGGCGTTAAGCGGCCCATTTTGTCGTCGGCTGTGTCGAATCCACAGGAACAAACAGCCAAAGCGCTTAAGCATCTGCAGCTACTGGGGCAAGACCCTGAAGTGGCGCGCGGAGAGCGGGCGCTTACAGGTATTCGCTTCTTCACGCTTTA
>CAYWRU010000028.1:22539-32449 GCA_964460795.1 uncultured bacterium
GATTGGTTTATTAACCGAGTAAGTGACACCAACATAAGTAACTCATACTATGATCTGCTTTTTGCTAGCGTTGCAATCGAGCGTAAAGAAGGCGACCAACTGGTTACGGTCAAAGGTCAACCGCCGGCTGATCTCGGTGAACTACACCGGCTGCTACACGTCGACGTGGAAGCCGCAAGCAAGTTTGGTTCCGACCGCGGAGTACTCGTACCAAGCGGTACGTCGGAAGTTGCCTACCACAACCGAATCCTTTGGCGAGTACCTATAAGCTCCGGCTATTATTGGCAGACTTTTGACGTCAAAGAGGCCGTGGGTAAAAAGAACTTCGTCGAATTCCGGTTTCCGGAAGAATGGGACGGAAGCGAGATCATCTACAGCTTGCCTAATGGGCTGCAGGGCTACCTGCTGGCGTCAGGCGACGGTAAGCGCGTAGAAAAAGGTCCGGCAGACCTGGTGCGCGATACCATCACGCCGTTATCCAAGCATTCGCCGGAAGTGCGTACATGGCAGTCCTGTGTAGCCTGCCACACGGCCGGCTTGCGCCCTGCGTCCGATAACCTATCGGAGTCGCTGCAGAAGGGTCTGGAGCTATATGAGAAAACCAAAAAGAATGCAGTTCGTACCCGCCTGTTTTACCGCGGCGATCAAGAACTTTATTTCGAAGATGATCAGAAAAAATATGCGGTGGCTGTAAAGCGTGCTTGCGGAGTAGAGCCTGAAGAGGCCAGCCGCAACTACATCACAGCCGTAACGCGATATCGTGATCTGGTTACAGTCGATCAAGCTGCTCTGGAATGCGGCGTAAGCCGAGAGCAACTTAAAGCCGCCATGAGCTTCTCAACTAAGGGCTTGATCGGCCAAATGGCAACCCAGGAAAGGCCGATAGACCGGACAACTTGGGACAAAGAATTGTTCACGGAAGCCATGCTTTTGATTCTGGAATGGCGTAAGTCCGGTCTTGTAGAGCACAAAAAGTAAGTCGTAGAATAACTCGTAACACGGAGGTTACGCATGAAAATACTTAATGTCATCCTGGTTGGCTTGGCTTCGGCCGGCCTATCCCTGCCACCGCAAGTCATTGCGGGCGGTTGCCGTGGACGTACTGTTGAAGCCGTAGTGGTCCAACATCACGTACAGCAACTAGTGGCTCAGCCTGTCGTAGCCGTGCAACAGAAGATCGTTGCCGTAGAGACGCCGGCCGAGTACATTTCGTCATACGCCGTGCCGGTCTTTCAGCCTGAAAGCTACTACCGCGTTGCACCGGATTACCGTGACCGCAATGTGATGGAAGCAATCGTGCAGGAGATTCTGCGCAAGCAGCAACTACAGGCTCCGGCCAAGGTTGAAGCCGGCTGTGATTGCAAAAAGACAGAAGCTCCGGCCTGCCCGCCGGCACCAGCCGCCCCGAAGGCTCCAGAAGCCCCGCCGGCACCGGCGCCGAGTCAGCTGGATAAAGAGGTACTGGATATCTTCATGGACGCCAGCAATGGTCGGCAATCATGCGTATCCTGCCACAATCCGGATAACAAAAAGGGCGGTCTTAGCTTAGTAGAGAAAACGTCGGATGGTTTGTTCACTCTGTCCGATCTGACTGAAGCCAAGAAGGAGAAGGTGTACATCAAGGCAGAACGTGGCCTTATGCCACCGAGCGTTCTCGCAGACCCTGAGAACCCCAACATGGCACACGCCGTCAGCAATGAAGGCGTGGAAAAACTGTTTCAATGGGCAAACCAATAACGGAGGTATTTTCATGAAGTACTGTTTGAGTCTAGTTGCTTCCTTGTTGCTAGCAGTTCCGGCTGACGCCGGCCACTGCCATGTGCAGCAAGTGCAGCAACTCGTTGCGCAGCCTGTAGTGGCTGTCCAACAGTACGTAGCTGTTCCTCAACAAGTTGTTGTACAGCGCCAGGTGCAAGTCCAGCAGTACGTCGCTCAGCCTGTTCAGGCCGTCGTCGTGCAGCAGTACCCAGTCCAGGCCGTCGTGCAGCAAAAGGTTGTGCAGCGCGTACAGCGGGCTCCTCGTACTCGTTCGCTGAGCATTCAGCGTTCGGTCGTACGGTAAGCTCACTACCATCTCGCAACTGCTCCTCGGGCGGGTCGGTTTCCGGCCCGCCCATTTTTGTTTGAGGAAGCCATGGCTGATTTCAAGTACCCTGCTACCGACTTTGATCGAAGTAAACGCCTACTGTCGTTGCTCGGCTCCCACTGGTCCGAAGTCTACGCCGGTCGGTACCAAGTTGAGTCGTTCCTTTTGGCCTGGGCTCAAGAGGCTAAACAGTCGACGATCAATCTGCTAGAAGCTCAAGCCAGCGACAATCGTCGTACTGTTCCGGTCTACCACATTGACCAACAGTACCAGCTTATTCTCAAGGAATCTGAAAGGAATGAATCCAGTGCGTCCATACTCAGTTACGGTGATGGAGCGTACTATGGAAATCAGCCAGGAACCGGCGCTCTCTATACCTACGGTAGACCCGCAGATCTGGGCCGGCATGATTTCCCTTTGCCGGCTGGACTCACCGAAGTGCCCGCAATCTTCAACCGAATTACTGCGCCTAGTGCCGTCCTACTCGACGGGATTGATTACACAGTTGATGTCGACAAAGGCCTGATTTCATTCACTAAGAATCCGTTTGATGACGGTCGGTTCGGCACTACGCTGAATTTGGACGCCGACGGCGAGACCACTGATCGCGAACTGGTCATGTGGCTGTTTCGCAGCGGATGGGATCTCGGCCAGACCTACCGTCACTGGGGCTATCTGGTCGGAGCGCGGCAGGATTCGTCGCACGAATACCGAGAACTTGTTAACGCTGCATTGGACGGCTTGCTTGAAGGCGGTACTACCAAGAACGTACTTGGCATTATGTCGGCTATCTGCGATGTGCCCTTGGTAAAAGAAGACCAAGAAACGGTTGAAGCCATTTTTACGGATCATCACGGCTTGGCCATTGTCACCGACAAGAACGCTTATCGATTCAAAGCCGGAGCCACCACACTAGTAGCCGTTGGCGACGTTGTAGAACGCGGCGAGTCGCTTACGGATACCTTGTCTATTGCTGAAATCAATCGCGGTACGGTTCCTAGTTGGCTTATAGGCCTCGCTATTGGGCCGGAGTTCGTTAACCCTAGTTACACACATGGTCTGGTGTTTCTAAACGAAGAGACGCCTGTTGATGTTGAACTGGAGGTAAACGGCTACACCAAAGTAAGCTGGGCATTGGGCGGCGATCCTGATACCGTTGCGCAGTATTGGGCTGACGTCCATGCTGCGGGAGTAGGCGCCGACACTCGTCTGTCGGATGCAGAGCGCGCGGCCTACAATCATCCAACGACGCTGGCCCACATGTTGGACGTTCGCGACGCTCCGACAACACAACCAACGGCGGCATCGTTGCCGGCTGCTATCAATCCTCTGTCGTTCCTTATCGAAAATCTGTTCAGGAACAACGTATTCCTTATTCGCATTAAAACGCGCTATCTGGGCGAAAATTCACTGGATTTGGCAAATGCGCGTCACATCACAAGGCTGATTCCGCCTCACACTAGCTGCATCGTTGTCACCGAGTTGGAGCCTGATATTGCGCCAGCTATGATAGGGGAGACGACAACAGTGGAGGCCCAGCCTACTACGTCTACGGATGTAGCCGAAATTACCTTCTCGGCCTCCGTTACCGGAGAAGCTGAGCTTCAATACCTCAACGCAGACTGCGGAGCCTAATAATGGCGGCAACCTACTACTTTTTGAACGATCATACAGAGGTGCTTGTACAACTCCTGGCCGGCCAGCCCAACGGCAAACCGTACCGGATCGGTGCCATGTATATCGAATTTGAAAACAACGCCGGCGCCGCGGTGGATATTCCCACTGTGGATAACACTGACCCGGCGGAAGGGCGCGACTATTACGATGCGCTGTCGTCCCCGCGAGATTATCAGCGCGTGCCGATCAACACGTCCGTACTGTCCTCCACAGACGAAGATCTGTATACCAAGAACAAAGTGACATACTACGGTCAGACGCAAGGTTCGACTGGCGAAGGCGCGCTGGTATTTAGCGCCGAGAACCAAAGCCGAGTTTACGGCGGCGCCTTGGTGGCGACGCCTGATTACGGCGATCCGACGCAAGACTTGATTGTCGCTCGATTCTATTTCCCGGCCGGAGAGCAATCCATCAAGGTTGCCGGCGGTCAGGTGTTCGTACCTGCATCGCTGACGTTTTTGAACAGCTAAGGAGCTTAGGATGGCATTTCAGAGTCTGATTAAGTTGCTGCGCGACGGGATCGATAAGGTCGATGCCGGAACGCTCAACCGCATTCTGCGCGCCTTGGACGGCAACATCCGGTACATCAAAGATCTGGTGGATGCCTCAGTCGTAGGCAAGAACCTTATTATCCGCGGTGCGGCCGTCGAAGCTGACGCGGTTAAGGGTATGGCTGTTTACTGGAACGACGAGACCGGCCGGTACGAGCGCGCCTTGGCTCAAGCTGAAACGGATGATGATGACAACCTAGTGCTGGCAAAGGGCTCCAAACCGTGGGGTATTATCAGCTACAAGTCGTCGTCCACTGTGGCCGACATTGTGCTCTCCGGTTACTTGGAACTTGACATCTCTGCAGCTGTGACCGGCGACGTCGAGGCCGGCGTATACTACCTAAGCTCCACGACAGCTGGAGAATTGGTTACTACGCCGCCGGCTGTTACGATCACAATGCTCCAGGCTGACGGACAAGGCAATGTGCTTGTTCGTCCGTTTTTCCGCGATGCTCTGGATTTATTCGCTACCGTCGATACGACCGTCACCAGTCTTGTCAGCCTAAGTGATCGGCTTATTATCAAGTGCGCTACTGACAATACGGACGCTGCAACCGGTCCCCTCACCATCGACCTTGAGCTGGCATTTAACGTAGACGATAGCTCGCTACACGGCGGCTGTCGTGTTCTTAAGAGCCTGGAGGACGATACGTTCTACAGGGGTTTAGTTGTGGAGCGGATCGTAGCCGGCACAGGCGTCACTATCTCCTACACAGCCGGCACTGGCCAAGGTACGGTTACAGTTAATGCCGATCTTGATGTGGACGGGAAAGCGTTGGTTCCGAGCGATCTGAAACTGATCAATGTGCATCAAGAGTTCTACAAAGATATTATCGGCTACGAAATGGCCGAAGATCGCACAAGCAGCGTTCGCGGTGCTATCGATATCCCAAATGCCGTAGCCGACGGAACAAGCATGAAGTTCCGCTTCTGGCTGCTGGCCCGAGACGACGGTGATCTTCCGGTGCTTACATTGACCTATCGCAAGCTAACGCAACCGACAGGCAGTACGCCGGAGACGCTTGTAACATCGGACACTAGCTTGGCCATTGATACTGATATCGACGGGCTGAGTGAAGACGAATACGTACAGGTCGAGAGCGACACGATCACTGTAAATGGCGGCGATCGCGTCTATTACACCCTGGCTCGCGCCTCCACTGAAGCTGGACCTAATATCCAGATCATCTATCAAGCCGGCATCCTGGTGTCCTAATGCCACGTAATACGCTCAATCTCGAATGGTTGAATCATAACGCTAGCCGCGCTTATCCGCTGGCCGAGGATGCGACCGCTACGTCAATTGACGAAGGATTCGTGCTTCCGAAAAGTTTCATTGTTGGGCTTCGTCTTAATGTCCCGGCATTGCAGAATGTAGGTCCAGCGGGTTTCTTCATTCGTTACATCGGCTCCTATGCCACTGGTTTCTCGGTTACTATCGCCTATCAGCCTGATGATGACAGCGACCCAATTAACGTAGCGTCTGCTCAAATATCGAGGGCGGCACATGTTAGAAATCAAACGTACAGCCTTACTGGAATTGGCGACTTCGAAAACAGTCGCGGCCGAATTGTTATTGGCGCATTGGACGACATCGACGATCAGCCGGCCGGTCAATTCGAATTTGATCTGGAAGGCGGTCGGCTTGAAACGGAAGCTGTACTCCCACAAATCCGAGGAGTCGATAGCGTCGTCTTTGTGAACGGCACTGATGAGTCAGACCCCATCTATAGTCGGCTACGGCTACGCGCCGGCCCTAATATCCAGTTTCGGCTGGTAGAGCAGGACGACGAACAGACGGTGGTTGAGGTAAGCGCCATTTCCGGCATTAACCTCAATGAAGACTGCGTTTGCACGGATGATAACGCTACGCCGGTTAAATCTATTAACGGCGTATTCGCTGATTCCAGCGGCAATATTAACCTGCTGGGAAGTCAATGCTTGACGGTATCCAGTATTACGAACGGACTCCGTCTTACGGATACGTGTTCCAACCCTTGCTGCGACTGTACCGATTTAGCTAAGCTCACATCGAGCCTAGAAATCTTCGGACAGAAGGCGGCGACAATCGATAACTTTGTAACCGGCCTGGAAGCAGCCGTACGGCAGATGGATGCCGTCGTGCTTGGAAGCCGGCTTAACGATAGAGGATGTGGCTAATGGCTAGCTTGATGTACAGCAAAGGTCTGGAAAAGATTCTGGACGAAACAATCGGCGTCACCAGCGCGACTTTGAAAGTCATGCTGCTTAAGACGACGTACACGCCCGATTCTGACCACGACGGTGTCGACGATCTGTCGGCATACGAACTTGACGCCACCGGCTATACTGACGGCTACGGCGGCGGTGGGCGCATGACGGCAACTATTAGTGTTGCACGTGACACCACCAACAACCGCGTAGTATTGGGTATCGCCGATATTACTTGGTCAAGCGTCGGCGGCGCTACCAACGACACCATCGGCGGCGCTGCGCTGATCCATGAGACGGGCGGAACAGACGCCAGCTCCATCCCGATTGCGTTCTTTGACCTATCCGATACGCCGACCAACGGCTCAGGCATTACGCTCGACTTCACGACTCTTGGTTCCGGCGGCACAATTCGCTTCAACGTATAACGGAGGCTTAAGTGCCACAGTTTCTTGATCGCGTACGTGAGACTTCAACCGCTGAAGGCACGGGCGACTTTATCTTGGATGGCGCCTATCCTGGCGCCTACATCGGATTCGACAACTTCTCGACAGCTGACTTTTACTACGCAATCGTCAGCACCACCGAGGACGAGTGGGAAGTCGGCGTAGGTACGTACGAATTGGTAGGAAGTGATCGCACCCTGCATCGCGATACCGTGCTTAGTAGTTCCAACAGCAATAGCCTGGTGAACTTCACAGCCGGCACTAAAGACGTATTTAACACAATTCCGGCTTCCGTCATTCAATGTATTCTTGAGGCCGCAGCATGCGGCCCAGGCGGAGTCGGTGGAGGTATCGATCCTTTGGAATGTTCAGACGTTACCGGTTCTGGGTGTCTCGATTATGCTTACGGCGATTCAGTTGTTGCTACGGCCGACTTCTCACCACAGCGCGGTAACAATGCATTCACAGGCACGCTTACCGACGTTCTAGATGCCACCACAAACAACGTCTACGCTACTACCGCTGCCATCTACAATGCCGGCTCGACGACGCCAAATACTGCGTCGCCACGAGCCCTGCGCATCACGTGGAGCACAGGTTCGGGCGGCGCGCTTGAGAACCTACCGGCAGGTAAAACCATTACAGGTATCAAGTTCCGCATCAAGCATTGGATGGACGGAGCGGCGGCTCTTCGCGTGTATATCACCGACGGCCGCACCACTAACTATCAGATTCCGGAGGATGCTTCCGGAGTGAGCCCAAATATCCCAGTTAGCACGCTTCACTGTTCCTATGAAGTTGGAAGCGATTACGATTGGGCGTGGTTTACGACGGCTACGGACTACTACACCGGTTCCGGTATTTTCAACACCGACGATATCCTAGCGGCCGGCGGGCTTGTGGCCCAGGTTTACTCATACTTGGTCAGCACGGCAGTAACTACGGCACATCACATTCAATCGGTCGAAATGCGTCTATGCTGGTCGGATTAAACTATGCTTGGATTCAATACGCTGTCGTTTGTGCCGCTTTCCACCCTTTCATCGGGCGGTGGCGGCGAGACGCCCGGCGAACAGACAGTGATCGTCAATCTGATCGACGTATCGACTATTGTCGACGAGTCTACGTATTTACTACGTGAAGTAGGTCACGACGATCCTATCGATCCTACGGTTGACGTTGAGCCTCCGGCTCTGACGCTTACTCCGGCCGTGTTGGCTGTACCGGCCATTGAGATTGAAGTAATCACGGATATGAACGGCGATCCGGTCGGCACACCTGCCTCTCAGGTTCCGCCGGCAATCGAGGTAACGGTAGCCGTAGCTTCTACCGTTATTACGCCGGGTACGCGAACGCTAGACGTACCGCCTGTTACAGTAGGCGTCTCCATTGACCGCCCTACTGTTGAAGCCAGCGTAGTCTGCGAAGACGGTCGGCGGCGCATTGCGGTCGATCAAGAGCCTGGCGGCGATAACTACCCGTTCTCTGAGGAGCCGTCTAGCGATATCAAAAACCTCATCGCTGACTTCTATCTTGGATATGAGGGCCGCGATTGTCCGTATGTTTATCCGCTCCGGATTGACTGGCTATACGGCCTTGGCGAAACAAATAACGAGCCCATTGGTGGAAACCCAACACCGACACACTACTACGATCTAGTAGTAAAAGACGCCGAAGATACGGTCGTATTTGATTCGACGACCGCTGACTGGTTCCAAAACCGCGCCTGGGGTACGCGCCTCATGGTTGCCGAGTGGCGCACCGATACTGCGGTATGCCGGCTGGTCTTTCATACCTGCTGGGACCCGGATCTATTGCCCGAGCATCAGTACTACGACCAGTACATCGAGCCGGTAAATGCGCCGCTGGACGCGAGAACGCTTGAAGAATGGCCGCGGCGGCTGACCGCTATCACGATTGAGGCGGAATCAGGCGACGTAACCGCTACAGGTCGTAGCCTCAAGTTGCAGGCTGGCTACAACATCGAGATGGTCTCCGAAGCTGTAGAGGCCTTACAAGGCGCCATTGCCGCTACCGAACTAGAAATTGCCGCTATTCCAGGCGCCGGCACGGGTCAATATCCAGGCTGCGCTGATACTGTTAACACAGTTCGCACCATCGGCGGCGTTGAACCGGACAAGAACGGTAACTTCATTCTGGATACAGGAGACAGGGATGGGGCGCCAAGCTGTTACCGCATCTCCGTACCATCGGAAGTAGTTAACGAGGTCCCGCGCACAGTCCAAGTAACACCTAACACGCTGTCGTTCGCCAATGACTGCGATCCATGCTGCCAGTGCAGCCAATTTGAGGCTGTGTATAACGCAATCACGCGCCTTCACGACCGATACGTGGCCTTGGCTCGCCGGGCCGGCTGCGTACGCGATCAGTACGAGGCGAACCGCACCCGCTGGATTGAAGTAGGCCGCGAACGCCTATCGAAACCTCTACGACTGGCGGTTATGCCGGGCGATGGATGCCTTGTGGAAATCGCCGGAGCGTACTGCAACAATACGGATTCCTGCCTGGATGACTTGGAGCTACGGTTCACGATTGATAGCCCCAGCGCCGGCGTTATTGTATGCGGTAAATCATACCGATCAGGAAACACCGTCGAAGGTGAGCGAGAAGGCGGCTGCGTTAGCCCATCTACGCTAGAACGCTACGAAATGGTCGGCGATATGCCGCAACCTAGCGGGTTCTTCGACCGCGTGGTTAAAGGCGGTATGGCCTATATTCGGTTCCAGGTTCAGTTCAGCGACGGCCTATGCTCGCCGGGCGACCAACTCACCGTGAACGTGCGGGCCTACATCGACGACATTCCTATCACGTACAATAGTGGCTGGCCGGGCGAACCAGAAGAAACCAGCGTAGACGCTGTTATCGTGTCGTCCGAGATCTTCATTACCGATCCATGCTCGATCACACCTTAACATTGTGAACGCGCGTGCAATATGTGG
>CAYWRU010000028.1:32549-36129 GCA_964460795.1 uncultured bacterium
GAAGTCGTCAAAGAATGCCGGGAAGTACCGGTAGAGCTTGTAGGCGATCCATGCGATCCGCTGAGCGCAACGGCTCGAGAAGTTATCGTCATTCGGCTCAAGAACAAGAATCAGACCGACGACGCAGTTCGTAACGTGTTCGATATCTACAAAGGCTGCTGCCAGGGTCGTCCAGAAAGCGGTAACTGCGGCGATCCACAACCTATTGAGAAAATTAACGGCATCGAGCCTAACTGTTGTGGTAGTGTGATCGTTAAGCTGGCCGGCTGCGCCGTGCCGGCTATTACTGATGACGGGCACGGTATCGTCATCGATTGTGGGATCGGTCTAGCCGACGCCTGTAACAGCGATCTGCGCCTGCCTGACGCTGACGGTCGGCTGCCAAACGAATATGACGGCGATTGCGAAGAAGCTATCTCCGAAATCTCCCTATGCGGGGATGAGAGCCTATGACACGAATAACACATCCGGAATGGCGCGATCAAAACGAAAACACGCCGTACCCGTTCGCCGACAATGCTACTCTGGTGGACCAAGAAGGTAATGCGATCCCGGTAGGGACTTTCTTGGATGCATCCATCTATCCGGTAGGATCGTCAGGCGTCATGCATCTGTCGAAGATCTCTGTATCGCAAGACGTTGCTACGCTATGGATAGGCGACGCAGCGACAGAGGCCTTGTGCTATGGCGAAGTTAGCCTGGTGCAGCCGGACGATCTCGTAACGCTATTTGATGCGTACGATCGGCCTGCCGGCGTGCTGGTAAGCGAATCGCTGCGTCTTGCTGTTTTCCAAGGCTGGACGCAGGGTGAACACCTATTCGACTCAGATGCTGCTGAGTTTGTTCCGCGTGTGTGCCACTCTAGGCCTGAGGTAGGCCTTACCGGCATTCTTTTGGACGACGGCTCGCTAATGACCGGCGATATCTGGATTGTCGGCGATGACGGCATCGTTGTCCGAGAAGATGAGATTGAAGTTCGCGATGGCTGTGATACGGCTACGCGCCGCGTTATCCGTATAGACGTAGTAGGTGATCCGCTGTTCAAGCGGCGCCTATGCGCGTCTGAAGATCTATTTACTGTGCCGAAGTTCATTCAATCCATTATTTTCCGGCGCGGATGCGACGATTTTGAAGTTACACCGGACGAGAATGGAAACATTAACGTCATGATCGGTACAAACCTAGCCGAAGACAACGTAATGCGCCTACGCACGTTCTCCGGCCGCGGGATTACGTTTGAAGCAGCAGGTGACACGCTATGAGCGTTCCATATTATTCAGAGAATACAGGCCGGTCGTACCCGTTCCTTGAGAACACGACCGGCGTCCTGCCGTTCAATAGCGGTGTAATTGGCTGCGTGCCGACAGAGGCCATTGTCGATTTCGGCTGCACTATGGGCCTAGACTCCGGTTTTGACGCCGGCGAACATACCGTCTGGCTGCAATCTGTGACAAAAAATGTCGGTGATCAAACTATCACGTTCAAATTTCGTTCCACAGCTCCTGGCTTGGACGGCTATGAGCTTAGTTTCACGTTTGGTCGATACGACAAATTCAAAACAGTGTTTGCGGACGCCACGGCGTACGGAACTGTAGATGAAGATCCGGAAGCTTGCGAAACCAATGATCGCTGGCACGGCTTCCTAGTGTGCGGAAGTCTAGAGGCGTATTACGTTTTGCCGTGGGAGTCCACAGCCACGTCACTGCAGACGGCTCTGATAGAGCCATCGACGATTATCAGCAATGTGCGTACTTACGTTAGATCCATCAATCTAGCCAACCAGGATCGCACACGCGCCACGCGCCCTACAGGATGCACACCGTATACGTGGCCATTTGAAACCGGTGGAATATTCGTAAACGCGCGCTGCATCAACAGCGACACGCTTTTTATGTCGGGCTTTAACGTGAATGTACGCAGAGCAGAGGGGAACGCAATTGTCATCGATGCCGGCGTAGGCGACGGTCTAGGCGAGCCTGGTGACGAAATACCTCTAAGCGATGACGACGTAGCCCCAGATGGCTCTACTCTGCTTACAGGCGGACCAACCTGCGGAGAGCTTGTACGCACGATCAACGGCGTGAGCGCAAAAGACTTCACAATCGACGCCGGCCTTGGCGCCAAGATCAGCCTAGACCCCGCTAAGCACCTTGTTGAAGTCGACATCAACATGAGCCAATTGTCTGTTTGCGGTCTTGAGGATGAATCCGAGACTGATGAAGAGTGTCCGGAGCTTGACTGCGATCTGGAGGAATAATGAGTGATACACCTTGCGTAAAGCCAAGCTTCGATCCGCTGCCGGATACGCCGCTATTTGAGGACTGCACTATCGCAGCCTCTCCGCCGCCTATTACCGACTGCCCCGATCTTAACGTACCGGTTCCGGTATCGCAGTCAATCATACTCACAGGAGGCGGGGCCGGCGCACAGGGCTCGATGGTGTTGCCTATTGTCGTTGTAGGCTGCGCTGATTGCGTGCTTACTGTTCGATATGCGCTTATTTCAGGCGGAAGCGTCACCCCTATAGGCTCACCATTTACGGCGGTAGCTGTTAATACCGGTTGCATGTGCCAGAACATCTGGCCAGGAATGATCGGCACAGCAGCCCAACAGAACGGCGGTACATGGATTGCCGACATCTCCGGCGTCTCTCCACAGATAGCTTTTCGTCTTACGGCTAATATGAGCGGAGGATCAGCCGCTGCTGACATCTATGTCGCCACAGGCGGTAGTTTTTCTAACTCCGGACGTACTACCACGGTTCACGATACGCTTAATACGTTTCCGTCCGCCAAATCTGGCGCGTCAGGTTACGCTTTCTGCCGCGCTACCAGTGACGGCCTGAGCACGCAGTGGGAGATCTCATACCTGCAGCAAAAGGCACCTCTGATTAAGTTTCAGCTGACAGCGAAGCTTAATCTTGGAGATACGACGGCCTCTGGTACCGTAAAGGAAACCTACGGCATGGGTTACTATAAGCCGGAAGTGAATGACGTTGAGACCATTAAGTGCACTCTAAAGTGGACCGGAGCCAAAAACACACAGGGCCTGGCTTTCCTTGATTCAGATGGTAAGTATGTGTTACTTCAATTGGATTGCTCTCCGGTGACTACCTAATGCCTCGACAACCATGTTGCTGTTGCTCCTGCTTCGCTATTCCTAAGGACATTATGTTCCTTATGGACACGACTCAGTCTATGGCTCCGTACATTGCAAAATGTATCGAGATCATTGATGAGCTTATGAAGTCCATAGCTGGGCCGGCTAGAGCAGGTATAACTATGCCCGATCCGGACAACAGATGCCGATATGGCTTTGCCGAATACAGGGATTTTGCGGCCAAGGACAAAGAGAATGAGTTCGAACCTGGCTTTAACGTCTACGATAACTGGGGAACACCCGGAGTAGGCGGTAACGGCTACGGCGGAAATACTGGATCAGGCATCGTGTATGCCAATTTAATTGGCCTGGATAACGTAAACTCTATCGACGCGTTTCGTCAGGCGATTCTGTACGGTGGCGGTGATCTTATCGGTCTGCCGCTGCTGACCAAGCCGTTCTTTAGAGTGGGTCCTAACAG
>CAYWRU010000029.1:0-14071 GCA_964460795.1 uncultured bacterium
CATCTCGCCAAGCAACACAGGCGATGACGGCGTGTATATCAACATGCCGTCGAGCACAAGCGGTTATGCGCTGCGCGTGCTCTTCAATGGCATTGCGCGCTTGCGCTATTTCGCTTCGAGTACGGACAACACGTTCGAGATAAACCCAATCACCACAGGGGCGGCGTCCTACGGGCCCTGCATCGTCATCCAGCGTACACGCAACGACGATGCCGCTGGGTCAGACAAGCCGGGCACATTGGCTCTGACAGATAAGAACGGCGGCGTGTGGTATATCTGGGTGGATACGAGCGGGAAACTGCGGATTGTCGCCAGCGGCAGCCGGCCTGGCAACAATGACACCGTGGGAACGGTCGTCGGTACGCAGACATGAACGCTGAGGATGTAGATTTCCTTCTGCTGGTTGTGGGAGTGGCGCTTGCGCTGTTGGCGGTGATTGCCTGCGGGTCAACGCCGTGGATGCAGTGGGTTCTGAATCAGCCAGGCATGTAGAATGTCACTGGGAGATCTCCCAGTGAGCGTATCATGCTACACCGTGTAGCATGATACGCTACACGGTGTGGCATGATACTTTTGGTATCAGGCATGACCATTTTGGTATCAGGAGACCAGGCGATATGCCTGGTCTTTTTTATGCAGTGGGTTTGGGGCGCGTGATGCGTGGCTGTTCCCAGCGGCCTGGCTGCTCGCCTAGACCATAGACGCGCCAGCGCGGCGCTAAATCGGTCTGGTTGTCGATTTCGATGATGTAGTGTCCCTCCTGGCGCGCCAGTTGGATGAGGCGCATGCCGAGCAGCGCTGGCCAGTCGGTCAGGACGGTGCGGACGCTCATGGAACGCCTCCCAATTGCAGATAAATCGCCAGGTCGCGCTCCGGGACGCGACGACAACGGCAGGCGCCGCCGCCCAGACAGATTTCGCCCGGATAGGGGCCTGTCCCCGGCAGATAGACGCCCTGGGCATTATGGCAGGGGCTACAGGTGCCGCTGTCGTCGATGGCGACGTAGCGCACGACCCAGCCGACGCCCGATTCGTCGCCGGCGCCCAGGGCTTCCAGGGCGCGAAAGAACATGGCGCGCCCCGGCCCGGCATAGAGATTGATGCGTTGGGTCAGATAATCCACAGAGAAGTCAGGCAGATTGAGCACACCGCCGGCGGCTGTGTTGAGCCGACGCAGGGCAAGCTGGTCGGCAAAACGCTGGATATAGGCGGATTGGGTTTGCATGACCTGGTTGATGGCTGCGGTCATGCGCCCATATTGACGCGCGCCCAGGTAGGATTCCGCCAGGAGATGCTGCCTGGTCAGTTCGCCCAGGCGTTGTTGGAACTGGGCGACGGGGATGCGTCCATCTGCGAATTGGTGCGCCAGGCGTTCGGCTTCGGCGCCGAACTGATTCATCACCTGGTCGGCCGCGTCGGTGCGGCGTGCTGAGCGCGCTGCGAACCAGGTGACGAACAATCCGCCCAGGGCGGCGATGAGTAGGTCGATGGCGCGGCCGTCCTCGGTGGGCGTCGCATAGTCGCGCAAGTAGGGCGGCAGGGGGATGAATTCGGAGAGATCGCCGTCGGCCAGGGTCAGGAGGATGGCGGCGGCCTGTTCTTCGGTCGGTTCGCCGTCGGCCACCAGGCGGGCCAGGAGTTCCGAGAGGTCGTTGAGGTGATTCACAGATAAGAACCTTTATCGTTGGGAGTTATTGAGGCAGGACGCGGCGCACCTGGGCGACTGCGCCGCGTGGGCGCCAGTGCGTGATGGCCGACAGTTCGACGCCTTCGACGGTGCGCCAGACGTGACCATCATGATAGGCCAGGGTGGTTTGGTTGACGCGCCAGACCTCGACAACGCTGCCAATGGGCGGCTGGTCGTTGCGCCAGCCGACAGAACGGGATTGAATCATGATGCTGGTTCCATGGCCATGGTGCGCAAGCGCGCGGCAATGGCGGAGGGCGCATTGTCTGCGTGGGCAGTGCGCAGGGCAGTATCGGCCGCGATGGTTGCGCGACGTTGGGCCAGCTCGAGCATCTCTATCTCGGTGGGCGGCACCAGGCCACGGGCCTGGATGGAGAGCGTGAGCGCGCCGGCGTCGTAGCTTTCCAGGTCGAAGGGCAGAAAGAGTTGTTGCTGTGCATTGGGCGCGCCCCAGGCGCCCGTATTGACGCGCCAGCCAGCGACCGCAACAGCCATCTGGCAGAGCTTGATGAGTTGGCGATCATATTGAGTCCGTGCACTGTTGACCAGTGCGGCAACGTCACCGAACAGTCTGTCGGCGGCTGGGCCGGTGATGCTGGACATCTCGCGAAGCCGGCTGAACATGGTCAGTTCGGGATGGTCGGCTTCGATTTCTCGAAGCATCCTATCCATATGTTCCAGGGCTTCTCCTGGCTCCATACGAATCGTCTCCATGCGTGCGCCAGCGGCGGACGTGATGAGCTTGAAACTCTCCTGAGCTGTTTCGGCGTTGACGCGCCCCGTTGAGCCGCTTTGCGGCGCTTTGTCGCTTTCCAGGTCCCGGCGCTGGATATTCTCGCCGGAAATGAGGATGGGCGCTTCCATCGTCCGGTGCGCCAGGTCGAGCGCATGAGAGGCGAGAGAGTTCAGTTCGTCGATTTTGTTGATGGTGCGCAGGGCCGGCTCGCCGTGCTGTGAGCCAACAGGGGTATGGAGCAGCCAACAGGCCGGCACGAAGCCATAGGGGTTGTCGATTTCGGCTGGTTGCCCATCATAGGCGTGGGGCTGGCCGTTGCGGAAGGTGCGAATCGACGTTTTGTCTACTTCGCGACGATAGGTGTAGGTCGAGGCGTCGGCGTCGCTGACCTCGAATTCCAGGGTATAGGCGATGACATCACCCGCAGGATTGAGCGCCAGGTCGGTGACGTGCCCAGGATAAATCACCTCTGTATAGACTTTGGCGCGTGGCACGTCATCGACGACGACGACCAGGCAATCGCCCAGGGCTGCGCCATAGCGCACCAGGAGCGTGGATTTTGCAGGCCAGTTGGACCACTGCCAGACCTGACCGATGGCGTTCAGGAGGTCGGGCGGCGTGTTGACCGCAAAGGGCACCGCTGCGGACGGTTGGGTCATTCCGACAGGGTCTTGTGGCCATGCACCCTGATAGACGATGCCGGCGTAAAAGTCCACCAGGCGACGGGCTGGATTGTAAATACTGCGCGCGTAACGATAGAGACGATGGCGTGAGCGATACGCCGCCCACGCCACCAGGTCGTCGAAGGCGCTGTTCTGGTAATAGGACCAGAGCAGCGCATAGTGCCCGGCGCGTTCTGCATTCGAGAGGTCACGCTGAGCGTTGTTTGGGTTGGTGTAGACGCGGCGAAATTCGCGCCATGCGGCGTTTGTTGCCATAGATAGCCTGTTCCACTGACTCCACTGACTCATATCAATCCACCCAACTGAACAAATCGCCCAGGCGAGCGCTGTCTGCGCTCTGGGCGGCAGCCCAGGCCAACGCCACGGAAATTACACAGTCATCATGGATGCCCGCCGGCGCGCCATAGCGCACCAGGCCAGATGGCGTGCGCTGCACCTCATAGGCTTGCAGTTCGGCGACCAGAATCGGGTCATTGAGGATGCGCAACGCGCTGCGCTCGAAAGCAGCGGCCAACGCCTCGATGAGATTGGCCTTTGTGCTGTGGGTGGTCGTAAAGCGGCGCAGAGGCAACCCGGCAGACTGGAGCTCTTCATTGTTGGGGCCGCCCATGGCGTTGTCTTCCGAGAGGATGGCTTGCACCCCGAATCTCTCACAAAGGGCAGCGATGCGCTGACGCTGGACGGTGTAATCGACGCCGTTGTAGCGGTCCATATAGGCGACGGTCTGGTCTGTGGCGTCGATGATGGTGATGACCGTGAAGTCATTGTGCAACGCCCAGTCGACGCCGGCGACATAGGTGTGACCAGAGAGGGGCATAGTCATGGGTGTGAGCGTGGCGGACTCCACCACGCGGCGAAAGACGCCGCCAGCGTCGTCGACGAATTCCGCCATATATTCCTGTCGCCAGACGCGTTCGGGCAGGCTGCGCTGTGCAGCCTCCAATTCAGCCGGAACGATGTAGGGATTGGTCTGTGTGGCGAATTGCCACGAGCGCCACTCCGGATCGTCGTCGGCTTGACCACGCATCCACAAGCGCCAGAACCAATTCCGGCCCTTTGGGGTGGAGATAAAGAGGGCGCTACCTTGCCGGTCAGAAAGCGCAGGCCGCAAGGCTTCTGTCCAGGCAATTTCTTGGATGAAGGCGCATTCGTCGAGAACCAGGAAATCCAGACCTTCGCCACGGAGACTCTGGGGGTCGTCGGCGGAACGCACCTGAACGGAGCCGCCGCCTGGCAGGTGAATCAGCTGATCGCCCTGGCGGATCTCGACGCCCGGTAGTTGTTGGGCCAGCTGGCGCAGCAGACGCCAGCCGACGCCGGCCATTTTGTAGCTGGGAGCGACCCACCAGGCGCGCCCCTGGCGCAGGCCCACATAGAGGGAGAGCAACGCGCCCAGGCGCGACTTCCCCCAGCGCCGGCCGCAGGCCAGCACATTGAAGCGCGCGCCGGACTGCAACACTTGCATTTGTCCGCTATGCAGTTTCGGCAGTTGTATCGTCAGGTTCGTCACCCGATTCACCCCAATTCAGGACGATGGTTGTCTGGCCGGGCGTCTTGACGCCCGTCTCCAGGCCGGCCCTGTCCAGGATGGCGACGCTGGCGCGGTAGACGATGCTTTCGTCGCCAGAGTCCATCAATGCAACAAGATTGTCCACTGCATCGGGCGCGTTGAGCGCCAGCTTGCCGGCGGCCGCGCCCAGGGCGCGCAGGATACGCCGGTCGTTCTCCTGGAAGGCCAGGCGCATGACTGCATCGAGCACGGCGGCGAAGACGGGTTCCCGTTTCCATTTGGCGTGATAGATGCGGCGCGAGCAGGTTCCTGGCAGCTTCCAGACCGACTCGTCGGAGTTGCCCGCCAGTTCGGCATCGACAAGCGCGATGATCGTCCGCCGTTTTTTGCGGCGCTGCGGCTCCGTGAGTCGTTCGAGCTGTTCTTCTGCGAGATCCAACCAGGCCGGTTCTTCTGGTTTTGTATCTGTCGTCACCGTTCGCATAGCGAGAATAACACGACCCTGCGTGAAGCGCCGCCCAGACGAGTACAATCAAGGTGTACACAAGGTGCACCTAGTTCGTCACTGGGAGATCTCCCAGTGACGAACTAGCGTTCCACCACGAACACTGCGACCGAGCGGTCATCGCTGCGACCCTTGCTGGTCGTGATATGACAACGCACGTTATAGGAGCGGCCAACGACGCCGCCTGTGAGCCACGCGACCACGGTCTTGCCGTCGTCATAGGAGACATCATCGGCGGTCAGGCCGGCATCGGCGGTGACGCTGGCGGTCGTGATGGTCTCGTCGGCTTCGAGCCAGTCGGATTTGGCGTGCTGACGACCATTGGTCAGCGGCGCCCAGTCGAACCGATAGTCCAGGCGTGCGTCCGGGTCCTTGACGAAGGTCGGCATGGTTACGACGCAGTGATGGTCAGCGTAATCGTCACTTGCAGGGAATCGCCGTTGACGAGCGAGCGATTGCCCTGGGTGAAGGCGCCGCCGCCATAGAGCGTCCCCGTTGTGCCGCCCTTGGTCGAGTTGCTCACCACAAACGCGCCGCCCACGGTGGCAGTCGCGTTGATGGAGAAGGTGGCCTTGTTGGAGCTGTTGTTGACGCTGCCAGCCGAGACTGTGCCCAGGGTGAGGGTCTGTCGTACGCCCTCGCTGTAGTTCTGGTCTTCTGTCCAGCCGCCGTGGGACGACATGGTGTCGCCGGCGGCGAAGCTGGGCGAGCCAGCGGTGAGACCCACATACCATGCGGCTGTATAGCCGGAGGCTTTGAAGGTCTTGTCGAGGAGTTCGTTGAGGCCGAGAGTGACAACCAGGTTGTCGAACTCCTCACTCCACTTGAGTTGACCATCTGCGCCAAAGCACTCGACGAGATAGTGCGTGGCGGCTGTCACGATTTCTGTACGTTCGGCAAACTGTTGATTGTTCATGAGTTACTCCTGAGTTACTCCTGATTAAACGACGCTAGGCGAGATTCTGCAACGACGGGCACGATGCGCAGCTCGAAGGCTATCTGCAACGTGCGTCCGTCGGGGGTGATGATGTGTATCAAGATGCTTTGGGCGATGCCGGCAGATGCAGCCAGGCTGGTGGAGGCAAGCGCGGCAAGGATGGCCTGCTCGACCACAGCGGCCACGCCTGGCAGGTCGACGATGCCCTGGGCGGTCAGGGCGGTTTGCAGCGCCAATGCTGCGCTGGCGGCCAGGCTGGCTGCGACGGACGCAGTGAGCGCGCTGGAAGAGTCCAGGCTGGCAGAACTGGTCAAGGGGAGGGCAAGGGAGACGGAGAGCGCGCCGGAGGGCGTGAGGCCCGCCTGGGCGGTCACAGTTGCCGTGGCCACGGCAGTGAGCGCGCTGGCCTGGCTAATGGCAGCGGCCTGGGCGAGGGTGGCATTGCCCACGGCGACGATGTTGCCGGCCTCGCCGATGGCGGCGGCCTGGGCGAGTGCTGCATTGCCCTGGGCGACGATGTTGCCTGCTTCACCGATGGCAGCGGCCTGGGCGAGGGTGGCATTGCCCTGGGCGACGATGTTGCCGGCCTGGCTGACGGCGGCGGCCTGGGAGAGGGCTGCATTGCCCTGGGCGACGATGTTGCCGGCGTTGCCGATGGCAGCGGTCTGGGCGAGGGTGGCATTGCCCACGGCATCCACGTTGCCGGCCTGGCTAATGGCAGCGGCCTGGGCGAGGGCTGCATTGCCCACGGCGACGATGTTGCCGGCGTTGCCGATGGCGGCGGCCTGGGAGAGTGCTGCATTGCCCTGGGCGACGATGTTGCCGGCCTGGCTGACGGCAGCGGCCTGGGCGAGGGCTGCATTGCCCTGGGCGACGATGTTGCCGGCTGAGGCCAGGGCGGCGGCAGCTTCAACCGAAAGTGTCACATGGATGGCAGCTACGACTGCGCTGTCGATAGAGAGTGTGCCGACGCCAGACAGCTGGACGGCGCCGGAAACGAGCAGACCGCCGGCGGTGATCATGCTGGCATCGGCAGTCAGCGCTGCGTCTGCTATGGCTGACAGGATCGTGTCGTTTAGCAGACCGGCGATAGTGGGCAGGGCGACGGCCACCGGCGCATTGAGTAATCCGGCCGGAATTGCCCCGGCAGCGGCCAGCAGGTCGGCGGAAACAGACGCAATTGTGGCCTGGTCGCTGACCAGGTCTGCGGCCACCGTTAGCGCGACCTGGCCATAGGTGACGAGCGCGCTGGAAGAGTCCAGGCTGGCAGAACTGGTCAAGGGGAGGGCAAGGGAGACGGAGAGCGCGCCGGAGGGCGTGAGGCCCGCCTGGGCGGTCAGGACGGTCGAATAGGAGAGGGAGAGCGCGCCGGATTCGCTGATAGCCGCAACAGGCTGCGACAACGTGATGTCAACGCCGACGATGAGCCGTGAGGCGGCAATGATTTCTGCGAGCTGGGTCAGGTCGAGAACGCCCTGGGCAGCAAGAATGGCTGCTTCGTTGATGGCAGCGGCCTGGGCGAGTGCGGCATTGCCCTGGGCGACGATGTTGCCGGCTTCACTGAGGTCTGCGGCCTGGTTGAGCGACAGGGCCACGGATGCAGCGAGTGCGCCGGCCTGGCTGATGGCAGCGGCCTGGGAGAGGGCAGCGTTTCCTATGGCAGCCACATTGCCAGCTTCGCTGATAGCAGCGGCTTGGGAGAGGGCAGCGTTTCCTACGGCGGTGAGCAGGTGGGATTCGGAGACCGCTGCGGACTTGGAGAGAGACAGGGACGGCGAGACTGTCAGGGGGCCGGAAAATCCCGTCTCTGCGCCGGCGGCGAGGGATGCGCCGGCGGAAACGGTCAGTAGCCCGCTCGATGCGACCACAGAGGCCGCGCCGAGCGCCAATGAGACGTCAAACGTGCCTGACGGTCGCGGCGGAATCTGCCAATAGAGCGCGGGGGCGGCGTAGAGCTCCCAGCGCGTTTCAGGAAAGTACATTGCGCCAATTTCGCCTGGCGACAACACACGATTATAAATGCGCAGGTCGGCGATGCCTCCATTCATGTCGAACGATGACCAGTCGCCCACAATGAGAGGCTGACTGTCATTGCTCCAAACAGGATGGACGCCGGCTCCCACGAACTGCACGCCATTTTTGTAGTGGAACACGTCGTTGGCGTCAACGGTCACCGCCAGGTGATACCAGATGTTTGCACTCAGATTGGCGGTATAAGCTTTTTCTTGGCCCGTGGCAAAAAACGAGAGTGCGTTTCCGCCGACAGCCCAGTACCACAGCCAGGTGATGGATGTGCCCGATGGCGCCGGTCCTTTGCGAATTAAACAACGGGACGTGCTTAGACTGTTGAATCTGGCCCAACAGACCAGGGTCAGGGTTTGACTGTCGATGACGGCGGAGTCGCCGATTTGGATATAGTCGCCTGAGCCATCGAAGGTGAAGTGCCGGCCGGTGACCGGGTTGACGCCCTCGGCGGTGCACTGGTTGTTGAGCACGCCATGATGATTGAGGCCAGAGAGGTCATTGGCATTGTTGTTGAGCGCGCTGTACAGGCCGACGAGACCGTCGGCCTGTCTGCTATTGCGATTGATTTTACCGTTCCAGGGCAGGGGCGGCGCTGCCATCCGGCTGTGGAATCGTTGCAGACTCATGTCGCTTCCAGGTTGAATAGCGCATACTTCAGCGTGTTGCCGCTACTGGCAAGCGCCTGGCCTGTGGAGTTCTTCAGGAGCAGTTTGGCGTAGGGCAAGTCGCCAGGCAGGGGCGCCATGGCAGTGACGACGCGTCCACTCGTGGCCACGTCCAGGGGCAGGACAGCAATCAGCGTCGCAAGAGGCGGGTCCAGGCTGTCGCTGCCAAAGTCGAAATCAGTGCCGCCGTCGAGAGATTTGAGCAGATAGAGTTCTATCGCTGCGGTTGCGCTGCGGTTACTGCCCTGGGCAGCGACTTCGACTTCGAGGGCGATGTGGGTGGATTGAACGGTGTCGAAGGCAGCGCCGAGCTTGCGACTGCCATTGGCCAGGCTGTTCAGTTCGGTGGATAGGTAGGCGGTCAGGCCGGGATAGCTGGTGAATTGTAGAGTCGTCATTTCGTCACCTCGGTGCGCGCCGTCTGCACGTCGCCGGCAGTCAGAGAGCCATAGCCGAGTTGTGCGGCGCGGCTGGTGGTTGTGGTCGCCATGGCCATGAGTTCGGCGATATGCGTTTCGTTGAGGATGCCGGCGGCCATCAGCGCGCCGATGTCCGATTGGGCTGTGGCAGTGGCCTGGCCGTCGTCGGCCAGGATGCGCCAGCCGGGCAGCCGTTCCAGGACGATGAGCAGCTTGGAGACTTTGGCGTGCAGCATTGTGCCTGGTTCGCTGGTTGCCTGGGCGATGAGCAGCGACTCCATGACGCCGTTTTGCGCCGCCCAGGCTGTGATATCGACGACGGGAATATCACGCACGACGGGGAGTGTTTGCGCATTGAGCAGGTCGGCGGCGGCCTGGTCGTCCAGGTCCTTATAGTCATCTTTGGTTAGTTCGTCGGCCAATACGTTGTAGTTCATGTTGCCTCACTGAGATTCACTGGTTACTGAACAAGCCGAAAAGGTAGGCAAACAGGACGGCAGAGAAGAAATAGAGCATGGCGCTGACAAGCACTGCCCCATACCAGTGAAAGCCGGCATAGACGAGCACGTTGTCGAAAAAAAGCGGAACCGGCATGAAGAGGAGCAGCCAGGCCAGGCTGAAGACTGTCTTGCGCCGTTCGCGCGGCAGGATGGCGGCCAGGTTTTTCAGTGACGCTACCTCGCTGCGGATGGTTTCGACCGCCTCTGCAATGGCAGTCTTGATGCTGGCTTCAAAGGCGGCTCGCTGCACGCTATCGCGCTCCTGCTGTACACTCACCTGAGACACCTGTTCATTCAGAATGGCGATCTGCTGTCCCTGTTCGCCCAGGCGATCCTCGACCGTGAGCTTGGCGGATTCGTAATTCTGGACGACAGAACCAGGTGAGACGACGGCGCCCTGAGTTCCTCGCAGGTCGATTTGGTCGGCCATAGCGCCTCGATCATGTCTCCTGTGCTGGCTCCGACTCTTGTCCGTCATCGGCGGCGGTCTGTTTGGCGGCGGTCTGTTTGGCGGCGGTCTGTTCGGCGGCGATCTGCTCAACCAGGAATTGAACGCCGGCGATGGCGCCTTCCTGGAAGATGCGCTCCTGCGTGGCGCGCTGTTCGTCGTCGATGAGTTGCAACAGACGTGCACGCATGTCGGCGATGAATTTCTCGGTGTTCATAGATCCTCTTCGGGGACGCCCAGACCCATGCGTTGAACCAGTGCGTCGTTTTCGGCCTCGAGGCGACTCAGGTCACGGTAGAGCAGCAGTCGCTCTCGGTTTAATTGGCGGACGATTGCCAGGGTGAAGCCGGCGCCGATGGCGATAGAGAATCCGGCCAGCAACGCGCCGAAGAGGATGAGTAGCCAGTCCATGCTGTCTCCTGTGTATTTGATTGTTGATTGATGGCGCGCTTTGCTGCTTGCATGGCGCGGTGGATGCGTGCGTCCATGGCCCAGCCACGCCGAAAACGTCCTGTTTCATCCCGTCCACCATACCATTGGCGGAAGCTGGCGGTGTCGGGATGTCGCAGCACGGCGACCAGGTCGTCAGGATGCTGAACGATGTGTATGACTGTGGCGCGTTTGCGGTCGGCAGCCGGCCCACGCCCCAGGGACTTGAGTGCGGCTGCAAGCTCGTCTGTCGCCCAATCCGGTAGATTTAGTTCCATAGCACTCTCGTGAGTTTGGACGGGTTGTCTGCTGGCGGCGCGGGTGAGAACGAAACGCTGGCCGGCGTCTCTGGCGGCGCGGGAGGCGGCTGCGAGCGCCATACTTCGATGGTCTTGATGAGGACGCCCAGCGCGCCGGTGACAGCGGCTGACCACCAGTAGATGTCGGGTGGAAACTGTTGGGAGATGGCAGTGATGATGGCAGGCAGGAGGATGCCGAGCAGGGCGAAGAGTGATACGACGTTGGGTGTTTTCATTGTGTTTTTCCGCAAACAAAAAGGGCGCACGATCCACACGGATCGTGCGCCCTGCTTTACCAGGTCACGCAGTTTGTTTTGTTGGTCAGGTGTTCATTCTCAGGTGTTCATTCTCAGGTGTTCATTCTCAGGTGTTCATTCTCAGGTGTTTGACAGCCTCTATGAGCACTTGTTTGCCTTCAGCGGTGGCATTGATGGTCAGCTTGAAGTTCTCACGGGTGCGCAGCAAGATCAACAATTCCGGCGACAGCAGATGCCAGATGCGTTGGAGCGTTTCGTGATATTTGCGGTCATCGTCTGCTGCCATCAGGGGTACTATAGCATAGCAGATATGGAGAATTCAACAGATGCGTGGTTGGGGAAAAAAGTGCCGCCTGGACGGCGACCAGGCGGCAGAGAGGAGGCGCAACCGGACGGATGACAATGGTGTGTGTAGAGCCGGTTGACTCCAGGATAGCATAGGCGCCAAACGATTTCAAGCGCCTGCTGTGCGGTTGTCACTGGGAGATCTCCCAGTGACGTGCTATAAGCGCCAGCGGTCGGCGACGCTGGCGCGGCGTTGGGCATCCTGCAGGTCGGTCTCTGCCAGGCGTGCATAGCGACGCACCATGGAGAGTGATGCGTGTCCCAGCATGTCCTGCAGGGCGAAGAGGTTGCCGCCATTACGTAAGAAATTGACGGCGAAGGTATGTCGGAAACGATGCAATGTTGCATTCTGGACGCCGCAACGTTCGCCCAGGCGGATGACGAGGCGACGGAGCGCGCCGGGGTCGATGTGCCGGCCTTCACGCGAGGAGAACAGGGGGCTGGCGCGGTCGGGAGATGGCCTGGTTGCGAGATAGCGCCAGAGATGCTTGCGCGCGCCGTCACCCAGGAAGACGACGCGCGCTTTATCGCCCTTGCCGTGGCGCACGGTGAGGAGGCCGCGCTTGGAATCGTAATCGGCAATGCGCAGGTCGCACAGCTCTTGGGCGCGCAGGCCGGTGTCGAGCAGGACGACGATAATGGCGCGGTCGCGCAGGTGTGATGGGCGCACGCCAACGACATGGCGGTCGTTCTGGCGGTCGTAGGCGTTATAGTTTGCGCACTCGTCCAGCAGAGAGCGAATTTCAGCCGATGTGTACTCGGTGATGACGGGCGGGCGGGCGCGCGGTTTGCGGACGTGGTCGCGTATGACGTGGGCGCAGCCCAATTCGCTAACTGCCCACGTCCACAATGCAGACAGGGCGATCCAGGCATTCAAGAGGGTTTTGGGGCCGATTTCAAATTCGTCGATGAGGTAATCGAGAAACTGATTGATTTGGCGCCCTGATATTTTGTCGAATCGTTCGTCGGGGCCAATGTATTCGCACAGTCTGCGAAAGGTCAGGCCATAGTCGCTTATGGTGTGTGGCGACAGGTTGCGCCGTTTTGTGAGCCAGAAGCCCTCGATTGCGCCACTCAGGGTGATGCTGGTGGTCATGTTGCTTCCTCCGTTTGGTCTATCCCGATGATAATGATTTGCCCCAAAACGCACCAGAGGCCAAACGGTGGCGGTTGAACGCCGTCCGTTTGGCCTCTGGTAATGCTGGTGTGGGCGCGACAGGACTTGAACCTGTGACCTCACGGATGTGAACCGTGTTTCCAGCATTGACGGGTAGGCGCAAACGGTTGGCGGGTGTTGGCGTCCGTTTGGGCATTGGTGCGGCGATGCCGTTTTGTTGCTGTGGGCGGGGGTGCGCCCGTTGTTGGTTGTTATTTGCTACGATAACGGTTGCGGGGTGTGCAGGCCATTGGGGGCGAGTTTGTTGGGCGTACAGACGCCCCGCGCATAATCCTGTTTATGCGTGCGATAGTCGAGGGATTTTGCACGCGCTCTTACTCAATTTCCAGGCGGGGTTGTGACGCCGGCAACGGCTTTCCCTTGGGCGCCTGCTTGAAGGTCGAGCCGGTGGGCGGCATCTGTAACCGCTGCGCACCGTGTAGCAGGCCGTCCACGGTGAGTATCTGCAAGCGCGGGTAGTTCTGATTCCAACCCGGCGAGGAGTAGAAGCCGGCGCTGGCCGCTTCTGTGAGCATGGGCTTCGTTGCTGGCTCCAACGTGATGAGCACATGGCAAGATTGTCGCCGTAGTAGAGTGTATTCATGGCGGTTGTCACTGGGAGATCTCCCAGTGAGGTTGTCCTAGAGTATTTCCCAACCCGTTGCGTGCCACCAACGCCAGATGCGCTGGCCACGGGAGAGACGGCGCAGCAGGCGCGCCAGGCTGGTCGTTGTCATGGTTTCTTGAACAGTCAGTTTATCACGGTTTTATTCTTCTTCGCCGCCGATGATGCGGGGGCGGCTCCACCGTTGGAGTTTTTCAATCGTTTCCACCACATACGCTTGTTGTTCGTGGTCGAGGGAGCGCCACAGGGCGAGCAGTTGCTCTTCTTCTTCATTCAATCCCACATCCGTCCCACCAGGCCGCCAGTCCTCGCTTAGGCCGAGCAGGTAATCCGTGGTTGTGTGATAACGCCGGGCGAGACGCTGCAATAGATCCCAAACTGCTGGACTATTACGTCCTCTTTCTAAGTCTGATAGGTATTGAACCGACAGACCCTCATATTGACTTACCTGCCCAAGCGTAAGTTTATTGCGTTTGCGCTGGCTCCGAAGACGCTTCCCGACGATCTCCATAGCATCATCTTACAACCAGTTTTCTGCTATTGGCTTACAAGTTTTATTCATGGTATTGACAAGTCTCTGTAAATAGCGTATTATGTCCTGGAACTCAGCTATTTACAGATTCGAGGGCATCGCATAATGTCAGACCAACCAATGACCGACTGGATTCGCCTGGTCGCGACACCCGCCGACAAGTCGCTCCTGGAGCAACTGCGGGTGGCGTTGATGGCCGACAGCCTGTCGGCTACCGTGCGCCTGCTGATTCGACAGGAGGCGCAGCGCCAGGGGATTGTGGCGAATCCACAAAACGATTGACCACGAAGGCCCGCATGGGCGCCGGCGGCGCT
>CAYWRU010000029.1:14171-20560 GCA_964460795.1 uncultured bacterium
GCGGCGCTGAGCGAGGCGCGCAAGTGGAGAAGAAGTCGCCGAGAAGCAGACACGGAGAGAGAAGGCAATGAAACGGCAACCGGAATCGACAGCATTGGCAGTGGTGGAGCCGCCGAGAGATCTGGCGTGGGTGGAACAGCGCCGGACCCAGCGCGAGAAGCGCCGGGGAGAGCTCCACGAGTTTTACAGCAATCTCTATGACCCAGAAATGGGCCGGCAGGAGAAGGAGCGGTGGTCCCAGGAGTGGGAACACCAGTTTGGCATCTGGCTGGCTCAACAGGCCAGCGGCCACACACGCCTGGCCTATGCGCGGGCCATGCGCGAATGGAAGGCGTATCTTTTCGACGTGCACGCCATGGAGTATCTGTGGATGGCGGAGAGTGAGCATGTGCAGGGGTGGCTGCGCTTCATGGCCGAGCACGGCAGCGCGCTGAGCGAACCGACGCGGCCATTGGCGGCGGCGTCCATTTGTCAGCGCACAGCGGCCATGTCAGCCTTCTATAGCTACATCGAAGGCTGCACCAAGCTGGTGGATGGGCACCAGGTGGGGCTGTTCGTCACGGGAGACGGGTATCCCCGCAAGAACCCGTTCCTCAATAAACAAATCAAGAGACCACGTACAACGCCCTTTGCCGAAAGCCGGCCTGTGCCGACGGCGGCGATGCAGTGGATTTTGAAAGAGCTGGGGCAGAAGCGGAACAAGACGCTGGCGGACCGGCGTGATTTTGCGCTGTTGTTGTTGTTCTATCGGACGGGGTATCGGGCGGAGAGCGCGCTGACCATGCGCTGGCAAGATCTGACCGAAGATCCAGACGGCAGTGGAGCAACCCACGATTGGCGCGGCAAGCGGGGCAAGCGCAAGAAGAAGTCTTTGCCGGCGAGGGTCTATCACGCCATGGTGGCCTATCTGCGGGCAGACGGGCGTTATGCGCCGGGCATGGAGCACCACATCAAGCCAGAAGACTACATCTGGCGGCCTATACGGTTGCACGGATGCGCCAATTTCGGCATTGCCACCCTGGCCGAGAACCGCTGCATTACCCAGAGCACCGCTACCGAGATTTTGCGGAGGCATCTGCGGCGCTATTTTGCCCATCAGCTACGCCAGCGCGGTTACAGCCGTTCTGCAGCAAAAAAAGAGGGTGGGCTGATGGCGCGGCGTTATCACTTGCATAGCCTGCGCCATGCGTTTGCGAGCGAGCTGAGCCAGGCGAGCCAGGAGAATCTGTTGTTGGTGCAGGAGTTGCTGGACCACGAGAGCGCAGAGACGACGCGGATTTATGTTGGCGCCATCCGCCAGCCGGTGGACCGGGCGACGGCGTTGTTGGAGGAGAAGTTTGGCCTGTAGAGGGGGGCGAGCATGTTCGAGACAATGAGAGGGATGCGCACGGTAGTGATGCAGATGACCGCTGAGAATGCAGGGCAACTGGCATTGCTTGCGCGCTTGACGCGGCGGATGTTGGCACAGGGGGAGTGGTCGTTGGATGGGGAGGCAGTGAGTATGGAGACGGGAGTGTAGAGACGGAAATTCCCTTCTGAACAACGATGCCGCTGTCCGCAAGAAGTGCGCCGGGCGCATTTGCTCCTTTATGCGCTGTAGGGGGAACGGGCGGTGTGAGCAGACCTGTTGCCGGCGCCGCAGGTCTGCCAGGCAAGAGGGATAACGCGCATTTCGCAGGGCGGACGGGTGTGCAGACGGCGGTGGGGGTGGGGTATACGCTCGTTGTTGCGGCGTGGCTGTTGGGCGGGAGCTTATGGCGAACGTTGGGGGTGCTCTTGGGCGCGTTTGCTGTGGCCGGGGCGCCGATGGTGGTGGGGGACGTGCTACGAGACGGGGAGGGGCAATGAATATCTTCGATACGGCGGGTGAGCCTGCGCTGCGCATGGAGCTCGTGAAGCGCCGTTATGCCAGGCTGTTGGCTGTGGAGGCGGAATTGCAGGATGCGTTGCCTGGGCACCGGGTGGGGTATGCGACGGCGAGCATGGTCATGGACATCGAAGAGGTTGGCGGCGTGGTGGATTTGGAGACGGGCGTGGTGTATTGGCAGGAGAATACTCAGCCAGCTGGTCGTGGAGAAGGGGCGCACAGATGAAACTCACTGTACTCCTCGTCATCGTCTGCGTGCTGACCGGACTGACCTGGCTGGTCGTCGGCGGCCACCTGAGCCGAGAGGCCACCGGCCTGGCGTTGGGCGTCGTGGTCGGCTTCGTGCTCGGTCTCGTGCCCTCTTTTGTAATGCTCTCTGCTCCACGTCCTGAGCCGCACATCGTCTACCGTGTGGCCGAGCCGGTTGAGCCGCAGCCGCTGCGAGACACATCGACGGCGCTGGCCGTCTACCGGCCACAGATAAAGGTGCGCCCATGAGTCACACCGCCATCGACACCGACGCCTGGCAGCCGGTCGTTGCACCCAGACCGCCGACAAACTATGTGCCCGCTGCGCCCCAGACTGCACCGCCGCTGCGTGTACCGGATGGCTGGAGCGGGGTCGCCGTGGTGGATGTGCAGCCGGTGGACGTGTCGCCGGCGCTCAACCCGGTCCACGATGGCAGCCGAGACAGCACCAGCGCGACAGACCGGGCATGGGCGTACAACATCCGGCTGTTGCCGGCGATGCTCGTGTGCGTGCTGCTGGCGGGTATGGGCACGCTGGCGTTTGTGTTGGTGATGCGCTGGATAGAGACGCCCACGGACGGGCTGACCAATACCTTTGCTTTTCTTCTGTTCGTGGGCGTGGCGTTTTTGATGTTTGCCGTGAGCTTGAACAGAACGGACTATCAGCACAGCCGGGCCGGGGTGGAGCGGCATCGCATTTCGACGGCGGCTGAGTTGAGGAAGGTGGAGGTTTCCGCCATGTTGGAGATGCGGCGTGAGGCGTTGCGCCTGACGCTCGAACTATTGGACAGCCAGAAGCAACTGGTTGGACAGATTGAACGGAGGGATGACGAATGGGACTGACGAAGCGGCGAGCGGCGACTCGCACGCCGGAGGTCGAGATTGAGATCATTGACCTGGCCGAACGCCGCCTGGCGAAGCTGGAAGTAGAGAATCGGCGGCTGGCCGCAGAGATGCGCCGTCTGCGCGACAAGTTGCCGCCGACCCGCCATGAATCCATCATCCACCAGGCCGCCCAAGACGCCAGGACGATCCTGCACCTGCGTCACGCCGGCTTCGACGTGACCCGGCGACGGCTGGCCGCCCTGGGGTTGGTGTCAGAATTCCATTATGGTTGGGCGCTGGCGATGTTGCGCGCCGCACGCGCCAACGACCTCGACGTGAGCACGCTGGAGGGGCTGGCCGAGGCCATCAGCCGCGTCGAAGATAAGGTGCAGTTTCTCCTCGACGTGGATGGACAGGGCGACAACAAGCTGCGCATCATGCGCGGCTATGCCGGCAAGCGTTACTACAGAAATCGCTACGCCAGCGCCCGCTGACGGTGTATTGGCAGGGAATTGGGGTGTGGTGTCCATCAGGGGAACAAACAGCGGCGAAAAGTTATACCGTCCAGAGAGAGCAGGGGAGAGCCATGGTGTGTGACTGCGGGGCATCGGCCACGAATAAGATGTTTGTCGAGCAATGGAGCGCCGGCGGCCAGGTTATGCGAGGGGTGTTGTATTTATGCGCCGCATGCGCGGCGGAAGAGCGGCGCTTTGGCGCGTCGCAGATCGTGTCGTTGCCGCCGGCGAGGGAGAAGGCATCGACGCGTCTGGAGCGTATCGTGCGTTTTCTCCGAGAGCAGCGCCCACAAACAGTGGCGTCGATAGCAGCGGCGCTGCAGCTGCCGCCGGGCAGCGTGGGGAATGTATTGCGGGCGCACCCACTGCTCTTCGAGCGGGCAGGAAAGCGGCGGGGGCTGCATGGGTCGCATCGACGCAGTGAGAGATGGAGGATGCGAAGGGGGAGCAATGGCAACGAAAAATAAGTTGGCGCTGATTGCCAATTCGATGCAGGACAGTGTCGCTCGAACGGGGCGACATGCGTATCGGCGGCTGCCAGCGGGGTTGGAACTGGTCGTACAGCGCATGGAGGGTGGGCGCTGGCGCCTGGCCATGGCGCGCGAGGCGCCGTCTTCTCCGTCCGAAATGGAGATCGAGATTGTGTGCCAGGCGTTTTCTGTGCCGTCCGAGGCGCGGCTGTCGAGGGTGTCCAAGTGGTTTCGCCACCCCAAGACGCAGCGTGAGATTCGCTATGAGGTGGCAGAGTTGACATGGATTGAACTGGGGAGGGCGTGATGCGGGAGAGGTCGACAGGGCTGCATTTTTTGCCGTTGGCGGATATTCGCACGGATGGCGGAACGCAGATGCGGGAGGGGCTGAACGAGGCTGCCATCCGAGACTATGGCGAGGCCATGGCAGATGGTTGGGGGAGCTTCCCGCCGCTGACGGTCTATTTCGATGGGAAGGAGTATTGGCTGGCCGATGGTTTTCATCGGCTGGAAGCGGCGAGACGCCAGATCGCCATAGACAGCCCGATTACTCTTGCGCCGGCATTGGTGACGGACGGGACGCGGCGCGATGCAGTGCTGTTTGCGGCGCAGGCGAATGCGACTCATGGTCTGCAGCGGTCATCCGGCGACAAGCGGCGGGCCGTCTTGTCCTTGTTGGGCGACGCCGAATGGCAGACGTGGAGCGACCGGGAAATTGCACGGCGATGCCGTGTGAATCACCACCTGGTGGCCGAAATACGGGCGTCAATGGGAGATCTCCCAGTGACGCAGAGAACCTATACAACGAAACATGGCACTGTGGCCACGATGAGGGTGCAGCCCAGGGGCGCAAGCGAGGAGCGCCCTAACGCGCATAACAACGATTATGCTGTGGGGATGGCCGCGGGCAGTGGAGCTGGTGGACAGGCGCGCTGCAGGCGCTGTAAGCGTGCGCTGACGGATGACGAGAGTATTGCGCAGGGCATTGGACCGTGTTGTCGCAACAAGGTCTTTGCCAACGGCGATGGGGATGTCGACGACGGGAAGGAAGAGAGCTTCGGCTTCGAGCTGGAGGCGATGGAGCCGGAGACGCCGCCGGAGACGCCGCACAGCAAGCCCCATCTGGCGCGTAGCACAGGCGATGTGGAATGGCACACGCCTGGTCACATCATTGAACGGGCGCGGCGTGTGATGGGTGAAATCGACCTGGACCCGGCGAGCAATGTAATCGCCAACAAGACGGTTCAGGCGCGTCAATTCTACAGCCAGGCGGATGACGGGCTACAGCAGGATTGGTTTGGCCGGGTGTGGCTGAATCCACCCTACAGCAACGGATTGATGGACAAGTTTATCGACCGCCTGGCGTCGGCGGTGCAGGGCGGCGCGGTGACCGAGGCGATTGTCTTGGTCAACAATGCAACCGAGACCCAGTGGTTTCGACGTCTGATGGAGATTTGTGCGGTGTTGTGTCTGCCCACGGGGCGCATCTGGTTTTATCGGGATAGTACTGCAGGGAAGGCAAGCGCGCCGCTGCAGGGTCAGGCAATTATTTATGTCGGCGAGAATTCATCCAGGTTTGCCCGTGAGTTTGGGGACATGGGCGTTTGTTTGATTCTCTATCGCCATCGGCGCCGGCTTCACCCTGGGGTTTGCCCGTGAGTTTGGGGCCATGGGCGTTTGTTTTGTGAGGACGACCTATGACCACCTATCGATTTGACAGACAGCTGGCGCGCGGTGCGGAGGGCGAGGCGCAATTGGATGACCATTTTGCCCAATGGTTTCGTATTTTGCCGGTTTCGCTGGCAGACCAACGACGCGGCATCGACCGCGTGTTCGTAGATGACAAGGCGGGCAAGGTCTTCAGCGTGGAGTACAAGACGGACCGTCGCGCCAGCCAGACCGGCAATGCGTTTATCGAGACGGTCAGCCAGGAGTCGGCCACGCGCCGCGTGGCCGGCTGGGCCTATACCTGCCAGGCCGACTACCTCGTCTACTATTGCCCCGAGCCGGACGTGATCTATGTGCTGCGGCCGGCCGTGTTGAAGAGCGCGGCGCAAACGTGGGCGGCCAGGTATCCCCTGCGGGACATACCGAATGATGGGTATGTGACGCGTGGGGTATTGGTGCCGTTGTGGGAGCTGGAAAAGATTGCTGTGAAGGTGTACTGATGAATACATTTGATTTGATTCAGCGGCTGGCGGCGAGCGATTTGAGCGCAGAGACGGTGCGGGTGGGCGTGCGGCTGTTGGCTCGCCTGGACGAGCATGGGTATGGCGCCATGCCCCGGGAGGACTTTATGGAGTTTCTGGGTGTCACGAACATGAGCGCGGCCAGGAAGCGGCTGACGTGGTTGCAGCAGGCCGGGGTGCTGCGGTATACGACGAATGGGCTGGTGGAGTGGTGGGTTGCCGCGCCGGTAGCGGCGCGTGGGGGTGGGGACGAAAATGGGGACGCGCCGGTAGCG
>CAYWRU010000029.1:20660-36069 GCA_964460795.1 uncultured bacterium
CGCGCCGGTAGCGGCGCGTGGGGGTGGGGACGAAAATGGGGACGCGCCGGTAGCGGCGCGAAACGCGCCGGTAGCGGCGCGTGGGGGTGGGGACGAAAATGGGGACGCGCCGGTAGCGGCGCGAAACGCGCCGGTAGCGGCGCGAAACGCGCCGGTAGCGGCGCGTGGCGACGACGTCTGTCTGTCTGTCTTGTCTTTATACAGACAGACCTACAGACAGGACTTGGACCAGACAGACGCGGCCGAGTGGGTGGCGTCGCACCCACTGGCGGCCATCCGTGCGGCGATTGACCTGGGGCTACGGGCGAGGGCGCCGCGGCGCTACATCGGCGGGATTTTGCGCAACTGGGCGACAGAGGGCTACCCGCCAGAAGTGGCGCGGCTGCTGGCCGCTGGTGATGAGGCGTGGGCAGCGCCGCCCACAGCGCCAGCGGCCACAGCGCCAGCGCTAGAGACGGAAGCGTCCCTGTTGTGGCAACGGACGCTCCGTGAACTCGAACTGAAAATGGCGCCCTCGGCGTACCACACCTGGCTGGTCGGCACCCGGTGTTTGCATGAGGACGACGGCAGCCTGGTGGTAGCTACAGAGAGCAAGTACGCCAGAGACTGGCTGCAAACCAGGCTGCGCAGCCTGGTGCAGCGCACGCTCAGCAGCCTGGCCGGGCGTGCGCTGGATGTCCGGTTTGAGGTGCGGGAAAGACCCACGCTGAGCGCGGCGAGTCCATAGGGGGAGATATGAGCGAATGGGGGATGGACGCCAGGCTACTGGCGTGGACGGCGACGGCGGTCTTATTGGCCTGGGCGATGGTTCGGGCGTGTGGGTAGAGGGGAGGGGGCGATGGGAGAGTACAGCTATCTTCCGCCAGAGGGTATGGGCGAAACGTTGGTGTATGCGCCGGGACGGGACACACGCATCCTTGCGGCGTATGACGTGACGCCGTGGCCTGAGCATGTCAATGGGGCGTTGGTGGGGCTGGCGGCCAGGTGCGAGGCGTTGGAGAGGCGTATTGCGGTGTTGGAGATGCGCCTGTCGGCGGCAGAATCCGATGCAGGTGGTCACTGGGAGATCTCCCAGTGACCATCTGCTGGGCGCTCCTTGTGCTGGGCGCACTCTTGCTGTTGGCGGGCTTTGCGGCGCTGCTGGCGGCTGTCGTGCTGAGCGGGCAGATCAGCGCGACGGGGCGCCGGCGGCGGGGCGCATGACAGGGATATTGATCTTTCATCCGAGCCGTGTTATTATGTGTCTAGCAGCATAGACGCCGGTTGACCCGGCAGGTCTGAAACGTAGGAGACGGACGCTCACAGGTGGGCGTCCGTCTTTCTTTTCCAGGAGCAAATCATGACAGCCCAGACGGCTGAGAGCGTGACAGGCACAATCAGCGTGAGTGGCGCCGGCATGACGCCGGTTGCGAACGGCGCCGGCGTGACGCCGGGCCCGGAGAATGCGCCAGCGACCGACACGATTGAATCGTTGCCGGAGTGGGCGCAGAAGGTCATCAAGGATCTGCGCACAGAGAATATGACGCGCCGCCAGGCTGCGGATGAGGCCAGGCGCAAGGCGGAAGACGACAGGCTTGCCACCGAACGCAAGTGGGAAGAACTGGCAGGACAACGCAAGCAGGAAATCGACCGCCTGAACACAATCGCCAGTCGCCACAACGCGCTGTCGGAAAGTCTGCTGAGGCAGATCGAGAACGAAGTCGCCGGCTGGCCAGAGGAAGTCAAATCGTTGCGTCCGGGCGACGCAGACGTGGAGGCAGTCATGGCCTGGCTGGAAAAGGCGCGTCCACTCGTGGCCAAGCTGCGCCCGTCGCCGCCGACGCCAGGCGTCGGCGCAACGCCGCGACCGGCAGGCAGCGCAGTCATGGCAGACGACCGGAAGCTGCGCGCAGACTTCGAGCGCACGATTCGCAGGATGTAAGGAGAACACGATGGCAAATTTGACGATAAGCGCCATACGACCGGTGACGGTCATCGAGCGCTTTACAGGTCCAGCGGCAGAGGCCATCACAGCCGGCCAATATGTGCGGCTGAATGTGACGACGGGCAAAATCGAGCTGGGCAATGCCACGACCACCGCCGAGGCGCGCAGGGGCGGCCTGGCCGAAACTAGCGTGGGCGCGGGACAGACCGTCTCCGTGATACGCAAAGGGCTGGTGGACGTGGGCAATGCACTAAGCGCGCTGGCCTATGACGCGGATGTTTTCTTGAGCGACACTGACGCGACCCTGGCGGACGCCGCTGGCACGGTCAGTCTGGTTGTCGGGACGGTGTTTCCCGTTTGGGGAGCGACCGCAGCCGACAAAGTGTTGCGCCTGGATCTGTGAGGTGACGCATGGCGAACAACACGCTAGTTTATGGGTTCATCGGGCTGGCGGACTTGTATGCACAAAGGGTGCAGTCCGTCGGCGTGGAAAGGGTCTTCGACGCAATCCGGGTGTCGTTGGCGGAGTATACACGCGTCGCCAACGAATTGTTGGGCGTGATGGCCCAGCGCACAACGGTTGCGCAGGAGCAAATCGAACTGAGTGGCATAGGGACCCTGCAGCCGCTCGACGAGTGGGGAAACCCAAAGCCTGTCCAGCCTTCGGGTTCGTATCAGGTGGCCTATCCCATCCAGGGAGGCGGCACCGCATATGGCACGAACCGTGTCTCGCGCGAGATGCTGACCATCGAGGAGGCTGCCAAGCAGACCATGGAGGGGATGCAAAAGGATAAGGATTGGCTCATCAGGCACGCACTCGCTGCAGTGTTCACAAACACGACCTGGACCTTCAAGGACCAGGTCGGCGCCAACGGCAGCAGAGGACTGGGCGACATCACGATTCAGCCCCTGGCCAATGGTGACACGGTGACCTATGGGCGCAAGGGCGGCGTGGCGCCGGCGACGGATACACACTATCTGGCGCAGGCCGCGTCCATTGCGGACAATGCCAATCCATTCCCAACCCTGAAGGCGGAGTTGGATGAGCACCCATCCAACGCCGGTCCGTATGTGGCCTATGTGGCCAGCGACCTGGTGAACACCATCACTGCCCTGACAGAGTTCGTGGAGGCCAAGGACCCGGACATTGCGCTGGGAAGCGGCAGCGATACGGTGATGGGCGGGTCCGAGCTTGTGGGCTTTGGCACAGAGCTGCTGGGGAAAACCAAAAGCGGAATGTGGGTCGTAGAGGCGCCCGTTCTGCCGGCAAACTACCTGATTGCAGTGGCGACGGGTGCAGACCCGGTGCTGCGCATGCGTGAGTATCCGGCGTCGGCGCTCCAGGGGCTCTTCTTGGAGACACACAGCGCAGATGGCAATCTGGAAGAATCGCGCATGATTCGCTACGCCGGGTTCGGTGTGCGAAATCGCGTCGGTGCGGTAGCCATGCGGATTGGCAATGCAAGCTATGCCATCCCCAGCGGCTATACAGCGCCGTTGGCTGTCTAGGAGGCATGATGGCGAGCACGCAGGCCAAAGCGAGCAGGATGGCGACGGCCGTCGCCGAGCTGCGCCGCACGTCGACTGCCTTGTGCAGCGCCCTGGGGCTGGAACTCGAACCGCCGGTAATGACGCGCGATGAAGAAATCAACCGCATTGCCCTGTTGGAGTATGCTGGCCAGGTCTTTGGCGCGGCGCTGCAGGCGCTGCCAGCGACGCAGAAGAAGGCAAAGAGCCTATGACGCGCTACGATTTGGTGGTGTATGCCTTTTCCGTGTTTCGTGAGTTGGCCGATGAATGTGGGGTGAATCTGGCCGACAATGGCGAGGATGGGCTACGCTATCAGATTGACGCGGCATGGGCTGCACTGGGCAGCGATACAGAGAATATGGAGGCGGCGCAGGCGTTGGTCGAGTACCACTGTCTGCGCCGTTTTCGTATGGCTGCAGCAGTGCGCACAGACAACAACTTGCCCGACATCAGGCGCAAGCGGTCGCAGATTTTCGAGCAGATTGACCGCCTGGTGGCAGACGCAGCCAACCGTGCTGCTGCGGCGGGGCATCCAATTCAGCCGGCCACGCCCATGCAGAACATGGCGTGGCTGACGGACTGGATAGAGGCCGAGGCTGCCATATGAGTTTCTGGGCGCGCATGGATAGCGCGCTGCTGTCTACCCTGCGCAGCGATCTGGGCAATTATGAGACGTTGACGCTGCGCTATGGCGAGATTGGCGAGCAGTGGCAGCCTGACAAGTGGGCCAAGCCGGCGCTGATTGTCTATGCGCGCGATGTGCGGCAGAGCGCAGATGAGCACGGTCATGGCGGCCTAACCCGTGTGACCGGACGCTACGCCTATGTGGTGACGTGCGTAGTAGAAAACGACAGCTATGCAACGGCGCGCAGCGACGCCCAGGAGATGATGCGCAGGATTGTGCAGGTGCTGCGGTCGTGGCCGGCGTTGCTGGCCACCGCCCAGGCCGCAGATCCTGACGATGCTGAACAGGGTCGCAGGCTGCGCTGGCAGATGAGCACGCTGCGGGTGGAGCCGCGCACGAGCAAGAGCAATAGCGGCGCGGGGACGCACTGGGGTGTGGTCTCGGTGCTAGTAGAGGTTGAAGCGAGTCAGTAAGGAGTTGAAATGGCTACACCAAGCACGACAGCCCGGTTCAAGGCAGCGGTTCAGGCGAGCCAGGGCACTGCCAAAACCACCGGGTTTATCTGTGGCATGTTGACGCGCAGCACACTGCGTCCACAATTCGATATTGCAGACAAAGGCGCCGAGCATGGGTGTGGGGGCGCCGACAGGGCGACCGTGCATCGCTCACCGTCCGTGCGCAGCAGCTACCTGGCCATAGGGCAGGCCCGTGGCTACCTCTACCCGGACTTCATTGGGGTGTTGTTGGCCGGCGCCGGGTTCACGCCCGTGACAACCGGTGCTGGCGCAGACAAGACGCACACCTTCAAGCTATCAACCAGGTCGGCGGTCAAATGGCTGACCATCCTGGAAAGCATGGCCAGCAATGAACTGCGCGGGACAGATGTGCGCGTGGACCAGCTGAGCCTCGAAGCCAACCCCGATGGGGTGACCTATGATGCGAGTTTGCGCGGGTTGAAGGTGGATGAGAGCCTGGGAACAGAGACGAGCAACAACGAAACCACGGTGGAGATGTTGCCCAGCCGGGGGTCGCTGACCATGTACTATGACCCGGCCGGCGCAAATGAGGACCAGATCAACACGGCGACGGACACCCTGACGCGGGCGAGCGTGCAGATCGCCAACCCGCTCTCGGATGACCGCAGCTTGTGGGAGTTTCGGCGTGTGGACCTGGCCCAGCGTGGCATCGACGTCACCGGGCGCATCGAAGGCGTTGAAATCGACTGGGAAACCTATGAGCGCATCGTAAACGGTGCGAACAACGGGACGGATCCCAGCCCCAACACGGCGATCTGCTCGGTCTCGCTGAAGTGGCAGAGCGCAACGAACATCCCCACGGCGGCAGTGCCCTACTCGTTGGAGATCGTGGTGCCGCGCGCCGAAGTGACGTTGGATGAGTTTGCGGCAGATGGCGACAGCCTGGTGCGGTGGAATTACAACTGGCGCATGATCGACAACACGACTGACCCGATTGTAATTACACTTATCAACGGGGTGACGAGTTATTAAGGTCGGCGCCCGTTGGGGTGACCATACCGATGGGGCGGGAGGGCCTGACGCCCTGCCGCCTTTTTGTTGGGTGGGAGTTTTGTCACTGGGAGATCTCCCAGTGAGAGCCAGAAGCGAGAATCCAGAAGCGAGAATCCAGAAGCGAGAATCCAGAAGCGAGAACAGGATGAATCTTCGGACAACACGGTCGGTCGTGTGGGTCGATCCGCCAAGCCGGGATGATGCGGAGCGGTTGTTGGAGTGGGAGGGGGCGCCGCCGGCGCGCCGTGGGGAGCTGGAGACGGAACTGGCGCCGGCGCGCCAGGTGCGCGCGACGGTGACGACGCTGAACGCGTTGCAGCACAGCAGGTATCTGGCGCTCTTGCGCCAGGCCCGTTCCTGGATTGACCAGGAAGCCCCAGGAGCCGATGAGATGACCAAGATGGAGTACTTGGACGTTTGTATCAAATGGGCGGCTGTGTTGGCTTCGGTAGCGCGCCTGGAGCAACGATATGTGCAGCGGACAGCGGTCGATAATGACCATGGGTGGCAGGAAATGGAGCTGCCCCAGGAATGGAGATCGCCGGCGGGTTGGCTTGAAAATGTGCCGGCCGAATTGGCCGCGGCGGTCTATGCGCAGGTGATGGAGATCAACCCGGGTCTGTTTGGTTGGGGGGCGGAAGATTTTTTCGTACAAAGGATGCGCGGCGGCGTGAGCGTCGGCTGATTGAGCGCACGCTCACGGCGCTGGTCGATGCCGAAGAGCGGGCGCGGTCGGACGATGACGCACCGACGCGCTTGACGCGTGCGGAGGTGGAGCGAGCTGGCCGGCGCGGCCTGCTCGACCCTGCTCACCTGGACGTGTTTGTGTGTTGGTGGCAGTTGGGGGGGATGGAGAAAGGAATCGGACTCTTAGAAGCTGCCCAGATGCCGGCGAGTCTGCGCAGCGATGTGTTGTTTTTGCTGTCTGAGCTGGGCAAAATTCGCCGTGGACGGAGGAAGGCGAAACAGGGGATGGGCGCCCGGCCTGGGCGGTGATTTTTAAGGTTGGCGTGGGGGAAATGGGGGTATACTGGTGTCAGCCGTCATGGAGGCGGCTGAGCAAAAGGAGCCTTACCATGAGACAGTGGTTTCCCCTGATCATCGTGCTGACGCTCATAGCAATAGCGGCACTGTTTGTCGTCAGCATTTCGGATACAGGGCGGTCGGGAGCAAGGCCTGTACGGATCACGCCTACGCCGGAAGGAAGCGCCGGGGTGATGCGCACAACGGCGACGTTGCGCACAGAGGCTTTCGACGATGAGCGGGCGGCGGTGATGTGCATTGCGCCGCTGGGGGCGCGGGTGCGCATCATCGGGTTGCGGGAGATGGAGGCCGGGAAGTTTTTATTTGTGCGGCTGATGGGCGAGCCTGATTGCCAGGGTTGGACGCCGATTGACAACGTAAGGTATGTGTTCTGATGCGGCGACTTTCGTTGAAATGGGTCGCTGTGGGTTTCGTCGGGGCGTCGGCAATTTGGTGGGGCGTTTTCCTGGTGGGATATGCCCTGGGCTGGTGGTAGAGTCGCTCTTCATGAATTGAGCCGGTGAGATTCCGGCGAGTCTGAAACGTAAGAGACGGACGCACCCCTTGGTGCGTCCGTTTTGTTTCGCCAGAGTGTCTAAGGAGTGCAATGTTGCGTTTGGAGCTGACCGCAGCCAGCCAACGCGAATGGCTGGCGATGATAGAACGGGCGGAGGCGCTGGGCAGGCCGGGCGAGGATGAGATGCGCCCGCTGCAGGAGGTCATTCGAGCGGGCTTTGCCATCAATTTTATGCGAGAGGCCGGCAACGATGCGCCCTGGGCGCCGTTGAGCTTGTGGACAATTCGTGAGCGTTTGCGCCTGGGTTATGCGGGAGCGCACCCCATTCTGTATCGCAGCGGTAGCTATCATGACTCATTCGTCGAAGACGATCATCCCCTGCATGTGAGCGAGACGGGCGAATCGGGCGGGCTGTGGTGGGTGGAAGAGGGCAGCCGCGACCCACGCGCCGAAGAACTGGAGTTTGGACGCTGGAACATGCCAGGACGACCGGTGACGCTCTTGGGGGAAAGCGGAGATGTGCGAATTGAGATGGTGCTGGAGGAACTGTTTGGGCATTGGTTCGATGAGGTGTAAGGCATGGCCGAGCGGAAGCTGACCTATAGCGTGGAGGTTGACGCGCGCCAGGCGCAGGCTGCGGCGCGCGTGCTGCGTGAAATTTTCGAGAGCGAGTTGCGGGCAGTGCAGAGCCGGGCAGCTCAAGGAAACGTACCCGGCGCAGGGTTGGCAGAAGAGGCGACGCGCCCGGTCGCTCAGATGAAACGCGCATTGGAGGAAATGGGGCGCGTGGACCTGACGAAGCCGGCGGATGCGCTGTTGGCGCAATTGGCGGAGGTGGACGCGGCGTTGCGGCGGACGCGGGGCGAGTATGAACGGCTGGGGATGCTGGCCAGTGCACGGGGCGGGAGCGCCAGCGCGCGGCAGCGTCACGGCGATTATGTTGACGCCGTGAGAACGCAGGTGAGCGACGAAGCGGCCGCGGCCATGGTGCATACGGGGCGGGCGTTGAACATCGGCCAGCGCGGGGCAGAATTCAAGGTGGACGAAGAGTCGCTCTACCTGGAAGCGGAACGGGACTTTGCGCAAAACGGCGAGCGACGCACGGAGAAGATGCGCTATAACGCCGAAGAGAAGCAGCGACTTGCCCAACTTGAGATGGAGATGTATGAGGCGGAGCTGCAGAGCGTGCGCATTCAGCAGGAGCTTGCCCAGCGCCGGCTGACCCAGTTCGAGCAGCAGGTAAGCGGGCTGGAATTCAACGAACAGACCGCTGGCATCTATGAGGAAGCGGCGCGGGTCGAGCAGGAGACGCGCGACCTGGCGCAACAGGAAGAATCCCTGTTGCGCTCGTTGAGCAATACCAATGAGCGTCTGGGCGAGATGATGGCACAGCAGGCGGCGCGGCAGGCGCGGCGCGCCGGCGAGATTGTGGTTGCGCCGGCGGCAAGCCAGGCTGCCACGGCAAGCCAGGCGGCGGTGACAAGCCAGGCGGCCATCACCGTGAGCGGGAAGAGCGTGGAGAACGCTGAGAAGCTGGCTGCGGCCCTGCGAGAGGCAGCTGAGGCAAGCCAGCGCATCGAGGCAAGCCACACATCGGCAGGCGCGCGTTCGTTCGAGCTGGAAACGGAACGAGAGAAGCTGCGCCTGCAGCAGTTAGTGGCGCAACAGAGTGCGGCGCTGGTGGAGGAGGAGCGGACGCGGGGCGCGGCAAAGCGGGCTGAGATTGCCAAAGAAGTGGCAGCGACGCAGGGGGCTGAGCAGCAGAAGACGGCGATTGTGCGGGCGGAAGCCCAGGAGCGGGCGACCGCGGCGCGCACGGCCAGCGCAGCGGCCACGGCGACGGCGCATACGGCGAGCGCAGCGGCCATCGAAGCGCAACGCACGGAAGCCGCGGGAAAGCGGGCTGAGATTGCCAAGGAAGTGGCAGCGACGCAGGCGGCTGAGCAGCAGAAGACGGCGATTGTGCGGGCGGAAGCCCAGGAGCGGGCGGCCGCGGCGCGCACGGAGGCTGCGGTGACGATTGAGGCGGCGCGCACGGCGAGCGCAGCGGCCATCGAGGAGGAGCGGCGGCGCACGGCAGAGGTGCGGGCCCAGTTGCGCAAGGAACGCGGGACGCAGTTGCCCTTTGGCATGACGGGGACATCGCTGGCCATGGGGGCGGCGGCGGCAGTGGGCATCTACAGCGTAGACCAGGTGGCCAGGACGGCGCTGGACTGGGGCAGGCAGGGCGCGCAGCAAGAGCGCATGGCGCAGACCTTCGAGGCGTTGAGCAGGCGCACCGGACAGAACGCCGGTCGGCTGGTGGCCTCGATTCGCCAGGCGAGCCAAGAGACCATCACGGATATGGATGCAATGGGGCTGGCCAGCCAGGTATTGGCGTCCAAGTGGTCGGGCAACCTGGGCAGCCTGGACAAAGACATGGGGACGTTGGTGGCCGCGTCGCGGCGATTTTCCCAGATCTACACCGACGAGACCGGGCAGATGTTGACGACGCAGGAGATTTTCGCACGCCTGATTAAGTACACCCGTGAAGGAAATAAAGAGTTGGTTGACCAGTTCGGCATCTCGAACGCGCGCATTGCCGCGAGCTTGGGGCAGACGGTGGAGGGGCTGGCGTCGGCGAGCGGGGCGACGGACAGATGGCGTGGGCTGGTGCAGGTGCTGGGCGAAGACCTGGCGAGGCTGGGTGAGGCGAATCTGACCACGGCAGACAAGATTGAGCAGAGCGTCACGCGGATTATTACGGCGCGGCAGCGGATACAGGGGGCGCTGGCAGAGCCGACGGCCTATGTCTATGAAGCCGGAGCGAATGTGGCCGAGGGCGTCGTGGGGTCATTCGGTGAGACCTCGCTCAAACGATTGCAGGATCGGCTGGCCGTGGCGCTGATGAACACCAAGAGTGAAGTGGAGCGGGCAACGACCACCCAAATGCTTGTCCCGCCCGGCGGAGATGTGGAACTGGAAGGCGTCGAGGAAAAGGCGCGGCGGGTACGACTGGTGGAAGAGGCAGTGACGGTGCTGATTCAGGCGGAGCAAGCCGGAGTCGCCAGCAGCCAGGAATATCGGGAGGCGATCCATCGGGCGTTGGATAGCATGGATGAGTACGGGCAGGTGACCGATGCACAGGTAGCGATATTGGTGCGTCTGATAGGCGAGATGGACGCGGCGATTGGCGCATCTGACAGCCTGGGCGACGCCACGGCGACGACGAGCGACCGGATGGAGGAATTTTCGTCGGCGACGGAGGGGATGAACGGCGATCTGCGTGCACTGGCCATGGTTGCGCTGAGCGCCGGCGTAGAGATAGAGAACCTGGGCGGCGATGTGGAGCGGCTCAAGGGCGTGATGGACGGCCTGGCCAGCGCACACGAGAATCTTTTTGGCGAGCTCGACAGAGAAACCGGGCGGGTTGCAGATGCGCTGGAGAGCCAGGCGCGGCGAGCGGTGGAACTGGTAGGCCCCGCAGAGGCCGGCAGATTGTTGGACCAACAGCTTGCACAACTCGATGTCATTGTCACAGAAGCACAAAAGAGCACGTCGTTCCCTCTCTCGGGTCCACAAATGGACTTGATGATGGAAGAGGCGCTGTTGGAGCTACAGCAGCCCTTTACAGCCATCGAAGAGGCAGAGCGGGCGCGAGTGGCCGCAGAACGGGAGTGGGAACGGGCGGCAGAACGCACCGCGAACGAAATGGAGCGGGCGGCAGAACAGATGGTGAGCGAGTTCAAGAGCAGTCTGCAACAGGTGCCAGGATTGTTTGGCGGCAGCCAGGTGACAGGGGAGCAGATGCGGCTGGCGGAAGCCGGCGTATCGCAAAATTTTGCCGACGATTACCTGCGACGCCTGCGCGACGAAGTGCTGAATAACAAAGATTGGGCGGATGTGGACATCGGCGATGCGGCAAGCCGCGCCGGCATCGACGCCAGTTTGCCCAAAGAGACCTTGCTGACGCTCTTCGAGCAGGCATGGCAGGATCAGAGCCTGTTCGCCGGCGGAAAGAACGTTGATCTTATCAACCAGGAGGCAGTGCGGGCCAGCCTGGCGCGGCAGGAAGCCAGCAAGAGCGGCCAGGAAGCCCTCTTCGCCCTGTTTGGCGTGGGCGGCGAGAAGCAAACGTTGGCGCAGCCGTTCATCGAAACGCCTGTGGCTGCGCCCACTGCTGGCGAGGCGGCTGGCGGGCAACTGGACGGCGCAGCCATGCTGGAGCAAATGACAACGGCAATGGAGGCCGGTCTGGACGCAGGCGTGAAAGACCGTCTGTTTGCCATTGGCGGCGGCATCGTCGAGAGCATTCACGCCGGTTTTAGCGCCGGCGTAGCGGGTCTGGAGTGGGGTAGCCAGATCATTGACTCGATTGCCGCGGCAGTGGCCGGGCCGGTGTTCGATATGCTCAATGCCGAGATGAACAAACCGTAGGGAGGAGGACGGGGATGACGACGGGGATGCAGCTCAACAACCTGGACATTCCTTCACCGATGGATGGTGAAGGGACATACCGCTTTGAATATGATGTGATTGGCAGGAACGGCATGGGGTTGGACGTGGAGGCGACGACGGCCACGGTGACGTGGAAGTGGCCGTCGTTGAAAAAGACAGACTTTTCCTGGTGGACGACGACCCTGTTGGGCGGCAGCAGAAGTGTGGAATTCTCCCAGGCCAAGCTCTTCAACCATCTGCAAACGCTGAGGACGTTCACGCAGTGCATCGTACATAGGCCCACGTATGAGGAGATTCGCAGCGGCGCGTATTACGGCGTGCAGGTGGTCATCACGTACATCAATTAGACTTCTGGCCGGGGAGCGCAGAATGTCGGCCGACAACTCTGCAAGTAGCACCATGGGCGAACGCAAGACCGTGACGAATGGCTGGTTCTGTTCGATTCAGACCGTCGCGACTGCGCTCTCCGGCCAGGCGCCTAATGTCACTGGGAGATCTCCCAGTGAGGACGTTTCCGTTCGGAAAAATGGGACGAAAAATCGAACGGTGGGGCGATGGTTGCCCCTATCAGAAGGTGTATTAACTGCGGGAGTTGACTCATGGTGCAGTGGCGCGCCTGGATAGGGCCACGGTGGAGAGAAATATCGGAAGGGGGCGCTGCTGAGACCTGGCTGAGCATCGTCAGTACGGCGATCCCGTTGGCAGAGCGGGCGACGACGCTGCAATCGTCGTTGCTGAGTGGCGTGACGACAGCCACCCTGACCAGCGCGGCCAACTATCCGACGCCATATGGTTGGGCGTTCATCGGCCCGAATGGCGGCGGCCAGGGATGGGAGTATGTTGATTACGCCGCGGTGTCGGCAAATAATCTTACCGGGTTGACCCGCGAGAGCACCGCAACCAGAGAGCACAATGGCATCCACAGCAGCGGCGCGCCGGTGCGGTTGTTCTGGCCGCTGACGACTGACAACGGACAGCTCAACCTGGTGGAGACCATGGACGACGCCCTGGGCATGGTCACCTGGCAGGCGACCATCAGCGGCGTGCGACTGCCCCAGGCCTCGTTGCGTCATGCTCACTGTATTGCCATCGAGTATCTGGCGGTCCCGGCGGGCGATTGGGAGATGCTGTTGGGGTGGGTGGAGACGCCACAAATCCAGGACGATGATCGCCGGCGCGGGGAGTGGACAGTCTCCATCATGCCGGCGGTGCAGATGGTGGGACGCACGCGGATAGATGGCGTGCGCGTCGGCCAGATAAACTGGGCCGAGAACGCCAGCGCCAGCGGCGACACCGTGCTGATTGACCCACGCAAGGAACGCAATAGCGGCGACTACATTGCAGCAGCGCCGGCGCTCGAGCACGCCAGCGCCGTGGACGGCGATGCGGAGACGCTGTGGATCGGAGAGCGCCTGTTGGGGACTGCTGACCCCAACACATTCCCCGGCGCCTTCGACGAGTTTGCCAGCCAGATCCGGCTCTGGATGTATCCAGGGGAGCCAAAAGGATACCGCTGGATTGAGTTTGTCGGGGTGAGCAATGAGCTCAACCGCCAGCTGTGCAACAGCGATGCCAGCGTTGATGTGTTGGTGGAGCTGAGCGACATTCCCGACGGCGATGGCCGGCTGGCAATCGTCGAGGATGCGCAGCTCTTTGCAGAGATGAACCCGTTGGCCAGCAATCGCATCGTGGAAATTGGTTCGGCGATTTTCGACCTCTTCGACACGACGCAGGATTGCGTGGCGCTGATGACGCCGGGGAGTAACGCCTGGTCGAACGTAGTGGCCTGGGGCAACGGCAGCGACGACCTGAAGGCGAAGCACGAGAACAGCCCAGACCCAGACGAATATAGCGAAGAATGGCCGGGCGACCATATCCCGCCGCCGGCGGCGGGAGAAATCATCCGCTATCGCTACAATGGCAGCGCCAGTCAGCGGCGAGACCATTTTGTTGTGGACGAGGCAGACCATGCCTTGTACAACATCGGAGATGGGGTAGATCCGTGGTTGTTGGTCGAACTGCCTGGCATGGGTCTTGAGCTTGAGGAAGATATTGAAGACGACGAGCCGGGCGCCAACGATACGCTCTATCTGGTCGATGCGGGAGGAAATCGGTCAACAGGCGGATTGCCCTATTCGGGGACGCTGCAGATTGCCACAGAACAAATCACATACTCGGCAAAGACAGAAGGCGGGGTGATTGTGACCGCCCGCGGCGCAAACGGCAGTGTGGCTGCGCCGCACGTGGCCGGCGATGCAGTATATATGCTGGACGGGAGCACGGCCACCAACGGCGCGCCCATCAAGAGTGTGACCATCAGTCGACCGACAGGCAGCGTCACCTGGCGCGAGTTCACTCTTCGGGTGAGCAACCTGGAGCGGGCGCGCGTGCCCACGGATGACAATTACACGGGTGATTACACGGCGATTGCGACCGTGACCAACAACAGTGCAGACACCTACACGGTGAACCTCTCGCCCAGCAAGCGCGTGCGCTGGCTGATGATGGAAATCGACAAGATGGAGGTAGACCCTTACAGACCGCGTCTCAATGAGTTTGAAGCCATCTTGGATGAAGCATTCTATCACGCTCAGTCGTGGCTGACCGGCACAGTCTATGCAGGTGAAGTTATCAAGCAGGCGCTGGTCAACGCCGGACTGCCAGAGAGCATGTTTGCCATCACGTTGACTGGCATGGCGGCCGTCGAAGGCTTCTCGACGGCGCGCGACCTGGCGTTGACTGTGGCGGCTGATTTTGCAGATTACGCTGGCTGCCTGGTCACGGTGGAGAGAGGCAGTTCCATTTCCATCAAGGCGAATACGTTGTGGAGTGCGGACAGCCACACGCCTGTGGAAACCTGGACGCGCAACGATGTGCGGCGCGTGGAGGTAGTGCAGCAGGTGAATCGTGGGGTAAGCCAGGTGATTGTCCCGTGGCGCACGCCAGACGAGAGCGACAGCGGGGAAGCAAAATATCCGGCGACGCCGGATGCGGCCGGCGCGCCGCTGACGTTGGATGAGATGTTGTTTGCCAGCGCCGAGACTGCCCAAAACGCGGCAAAACGTCGCTACATCATGGAGCGGTTTTCGTGGCGCTTTGTGATGGAGATGGCGCAAGGTCTGCCTGGGCTGCGGCCAGGGGTTGTGTATGGGCTTACCTGGCAATTCGACGCCAGCCAGCCAGCCCTGACACGCACGCTGCTGCTGGTGGAAGTAGACCACACGGTGAGCGCTGGCGTGTGGAAGACGACGTGCGTTGGTCTGCAATTGGACCGTGAGGCGACGAATTAGGTTTGGCGGCAACGGGGTTGAGGAGTTGGCGATGAGTTTCCGGGCGACAGTCAACCGACAGAAAGCGGCGAGTCTGCGGCGCACCATGGGCGAGCGATACAGCGCAGCGCAGACGGTGGAAACGGCTGCTGCTGCGGCCAATCAGACGGTGGTCATGTCCGGCCGGGTTTATGCGGCTGCGGTGGATGGCGACGCCGCGGCGGTGGCCGTGGTGAACGCTGGGCGGCCAGCCGCAGCGCTCTATACGCCGGCGCAGGCCGGCGCCGCGCCCGTGATTGTGCGTAGAAGCGGTGGTGGTGGGGGCGGCGGCGGGATGGTCGTGCATGCGCTGGATGGCGCGTATCATAGCGGTCAAATCAGCGATAGCCAGGCGCCGCAATTTTTGAAGACGGATGGCAGCCGGAGTCTGACGGCGAATCTGGCAGTGGCGTCCGGCGCGACGATTGACGGCGTGGACATTAGCGGCCATGCCGCTGATGCAGACGCACACCATCTGCGCGCATCGGCCGGCGACGGCATCGCCGTAACGGGACA
>CAYWRU010000030.1:0-35410 GCA_964460795.1 uncultured bacterium
ATAAGCACCGTCTCAAAAACAGAAACAAAAACCATCTTGCCAGGTTGTAGCTTATAAGGTACTATTATTATGAATTCCTCAAAAGAACTTCGGGTTTATCAAACAGCAGAAGGGAAACGTCCTTTTGATGAATGGTTACAGACCTTGAGAGATCGAAAGGCTGCCCATGTGATTCGGACCCGGCTCGACCGGCTTGCCTATGGGCTTGCAGGAAAGTGTGAGCCTGTGGGAGAAGGTGTTTTTGAGCTTAAAATTTATTATGGGCCGGGCTACAGAGTTTATTTTGGGCAAGAGGGGGCATCCATCACTTTGCTCATCTTGGGCGGGGATAAGAGCAGGCAAGTCGCGGACATTTTCAAAGCGAAACAGTATTGGCGGGATTATCAAGGGAGAAAATAACATGAAACCATGGCGAAACTATAAGGAAAGTTTACGAGAGGATTTGAAAGACCCTGAGGAGGCCGCAGGATATTTGACTGCAGCGCTTGAAGAAGGGGACTACCGTTTTTTTCTTATCGCGCTTCGCAATGTTGCAGAGGCTCAGGGAGGGCTTTTGCGGCTCTCGCGAAAAACAAAACTCAGCCGGCCGAATCTCTATCGTATGCTTTCCAAAGCAGGTCGTCCGGAAATCCATAGTCTTTATCACATCCTAAAATCTTTGGGCCTGCAATTTTCCGTTTCAGCTTCCAAAAATATTCATTTTAAAAAAGCAGCCTGAATGTAAGGGCGACACCTTGTGTTCGCTCTGCCGTTAATCTGATGTGAGGACAGGCAAAAGAGGCCCAGCGGGTGCGGGTTTTCTCTCCCCCTCTTTACTTTCATAGGATCATCCACGATCAATACTGATCAAGTTCGATACTGTTTTAGAATCAGGAATCAGACGCGGTCATTTCAAGATTTCACCTTGTAAAACGAGACAGCCTCAGGTATCTTTCCGTAATGCTTTTATCTCTCAAAAAGGAAATCCTTTAAAAATGAAACTACAAAAAATCAAATGGCCCAAGCGCGTGATTGCCGCGGCCTTATCCCTTTCTCTCGTCATTCCTTCTCCGGCCTATGCCGCCCGCAGTGTGGGCGTGAATGCTTCGGGGGTTATCGGTTCCCAAAAAACGCGCGCCGAACTCCGCGCTGCGCTTGAAAAACTTGGAATGAATGTTGAAACCAAATTCGCCGCCCATCGCGCTGAATTGCGAATTGCTCCACTGTCCACCGCCAAGCCATTAGCTGAGCAGCGCTTCCAGCATCGCAACTGGAGGGGTTGGGATCGTCTTGTATTGCAGTCGCTCGAAGCGCAGTCGGGTTGGGTAGAGCGGGACCTTGCTCTTGAAGAGGGAGCTACTCAAGAAGCCCTCGTTAGTTTATTTGATTATCTAAAATGGACAGACCACTCTTTCAATCGTAATGGCATAGAACTTGTCACAGAGATTCATAAATTTAAAGGAGCGGTTGCGGGTCTACCTATCTATGATGACTACACGGGATTTGCGGTTTTTTATCGAGCGGCAAACGGTCAAAAACTGTATCGCATTGTCCATTTTAAATATCCCAAAGAACAGGCCGACGGAGAGGTTTTCCGCGATTATATCCAGAGCTCTCAATCTGGAGTGAGAATAGATTCTGGCGGGGAACGAATTCAACATCACAACGCAACTCAATATGAATTTGACGGCAATATCACTGTGTTTAATACCGCTTTTAGCGGAGGCGGATCCGCAGGCCACTCTAGTATGAGCTTTTATTCTATCGGCAGCGTGAGTGTATTGTTTCTTCGCTCCGAGCTTAGACTCACGCATGACGAATTGAGTACCTTTAAAGCCTATCCCGAGCGGTTTGTGGATAACGAGGGTCTCAAGCTTTTGGTGCCTTTGAAATCATTGAGTCAGGCTGCAGAGCCGCGTACCTTTGGTTCGGTTACCTTACCTGTTCAGGTGGATCGCAAACAAATTCGAACTCAGGAAGAAATGTTAAAATTTGTGGCCCAATATCTCCCCGAAGTGTACGGTATGCAGCGATTTATTGATGTGGGCGGATCCAGCATTGATTTAAGAGCGCTTATTAAACTTACTACCGCCATGGGAATTAATGCGCTCGATTTTCTTCCTTCCACCACTATTGTGGCCGGCGATTTTCCTTTAGCGCTTAAAGTAGGACAAGTATCCCAAGATCTTCAGCTCTCGGCTTCCGAAGTCATTCCTGCCAAAGATATTATTCAATATGTCATTGATTACAAAAAGTGGGAAGATGGAAAAATTCAAGATAAACAAAGAGTCTACACCGTGGTTCGCAAAAACGGCGCGATGTATACCCTGATGGAAAACAACAGCTTAAGGCCTTTCCTGGCTGAAAAAGACGGGACCTATGAAATTTGGGGAGAAAAGGGCGCTGCGCGTAATCAAAAGCGCAAAGCCGGCCAAGTCATTGACGGACAGATGGGGTCATTTGCTTATTTTATGGGGCAGATCGGTGCGTTTGGTTTGCAGGGTGATTTTCGGACTTTACAGCCGGTTGCTGAGGCCGGAGGCTTGGGACGTTCGGGAGGTTCCAATGCCATGTTTCTTGCTATGGCCAGCGCCATTTCAGGAGCCAATCTTACCAAAGCCGATATGCAGGCTGAATCCGTTGAAGTTGAGGGAAATGGAGAAGATGACAAATTGGCGATCTTAGGAGGGTACACCGGAGGTCAGGAATCCGGAGCTACTTTGCTAGGCGGCGCATCTCAAATGATTCATTTAACTGAAGTCAAAGATACAGTCGGAAATTATGTTTGGCCGGTTGGGACCGAGTTAGTCGTACCGCTTGCAAAAACCCTCGAAGAAGTCAACGAACGCATGCTTTCCCATGTGGCTTTGGTACAAGCCGGACTTCCTTTTGAAAATGGATCGGCCACGATTAAGCGGACTGCGGGCGGGATTAATACGACTTGGTGCGAGCGCGCAAAACATCCCGAAGATACAGAAGGTATTCGACTTCATAAATCAAAAATTCTTGTAGCCATGGTGGCGGCTTACGGCGTGGCGCATGACCGATGGGATTTGGTGGTCTGGTCTCAGAATGAGCACCGCAGAATCCGGAACGAACTCGATAAAGGTTTTTATGATGCGGCCCTTCAGGCCCTTGAAGGCAAGAAAGACCGGCCTGTTTATGCAGACAAATATTTGCAGATCTTAAGAGATGATCCGATTCTTAACAAATATCTGCAGTGGCATATTCAAGGCCATGACGATCACGGAAAACCATTTGATCTAAGAAAAGTCAGCTTGTATTCATTAACCTCCGAACCTTTAATCGAAGAAGTCACGCGCCTGGTGCGTGAATATACAGGCAAACCCAATCTCCAATTAACAGACCTTGATTCCCCAGCCGGTGTTTTTATTCCTGGCGCCGGAGGAACTGGTTCGCCCGCTGTGATATTGGTGCAGATGAATGATTTGATGGAATACATATTAAAGAATGCGCGGCTGGATGACGGAACCGGAAAGAGAGTTCCACTTTCTGCCTTCCAGGCTGAAAACGTTATGCAGATTATGGGTGGGAATGGCATGCTGCAGGGTTATTTACAGCCCAAAGCCGGAAAGGCTCTGGAACTTAAAAATTTGCCTGATGATCTTGCCGCTATCCGTGAAGGATATGCCGGAATTTTTGATCAGGAAACAGGAACATTTTATTTAACGGAAGATCCGCAACATGTGCCGGCTGAAATTTTAGAACTTCCCCGCGTCAAAATGCTCTCTGCACATCCCGATATTCAGGCCGCTTATCAAACGCAGGTTCAAGGCCGCGTTACACGCTCCGAGGCACGGACCGCGGCTGCTTCGGAAGCAAAACAAGTGAAGACCACCGTATTATTTTTGGGAACTCGAGAGGATGCTCTGGAATGGATCGAGGCATTTGACCCGGCACATGCAAAATTACAAGGCATCAAAACAGGCATTGAGAGAGAGTTTGAGCGCTTGCAGTCGGTTCAGATTCATAGCATTACCAGAGGAGATCAAATAGATTTTAATTGGATGGACAGGATAATAGGTACAGGATCTCAAACTTTGGATCTTGAAAAAAGAAAGCCTGTATTTACAGGAACTCGGGCAAAAGCCATTGCTTGGATTCAGAAGGAAATAGAAGTGGCGGCGAAAGAGGGACAACGTAGAAGAGAGCGGCAAGTCCGGGATTCTTGGCCGGAGCTGACTGGTCAGGAAATGGTGATGTCTTCTCCTGTGCCACAGGGGGTGCGTCTATTCTATTTTGGACTTTCAACCATATTGGAGCAGATCCAAACACTCCCCGATCAATTAACGGTCACCATTTATCAAACCCCTGAAAAGAACGAAGCTACCAACCTTCAGTACACTTTTAAAGCCTTTACCCGTTCCGAGGCAGGCGAAGGTAGTGCGAATGAAGAACTGCAAGCTTTAGCTGAAAGGTTACAGGCTGCTGGCTTTATAGGAGAATACGAACCAGGCAATAATAAGTCTCTTACGTTTGTTGCTGAGCAAATTCGAGATGGAAATAATATAGGACTTTCGCAACCGTTAGTTGGAGCTCTTGGCGAGCGGAATCTCTTTCCTGCTAGGGAGAACGTAAGAGAAGAAACTTCCAATTTCATGGTACGCATTGCCGCTATGATGCTCCGCTCCGAAGTTCGGAATTTGCCTGTTGCCAATCTGCTAACTGACTGGGATGCAATCCAAGCCAGGATTGGCACCATTGTGGCTGAGCGCGAACAATCAATAGATAGCTTACATGCTCAGCATGATCATGACATTAATGAATTACATTCACGGCTTCCCGGTGATGGTAATGAGACTAAGCGGCAAAAGGACATTCGGATGCTTCGCGAGCAATTGAAGGTCAAGATCAAACAAATAGAAGACAATGCACGTCGCAGGATCGAAGTGTTACGTGAAGAGCAACAAAGGCTTCAAAACCGCTCCGCATCCAGCACCCGTCATCGCGCTGGGTACAGTCGCGGCGGGACTTTAGAGAGTCCCGTCCGCTCCGAAGTGCGCCAAGGCCAGGAAGTGAGCGCGGAAGATTTTGCAAGCCTTGTGCGCTCTGGAGATATTACTCAATTTGCAAAAATTGACATCCGAAAAGCCGATGGCACCTCAATAAAAGGTGCTAGTTTTCATAGTCTCGGTACAGATAACAGGATTTTTTATTACTCAAGCGACTCCATGCCTGAAGCCAATCCTGATTCTTTAATACCTTCTGCAATTGCTTATATTACTATCCGCTCCGAAGTGCGGGGTTTTGAGAAATCAGAAACCAGTAACCAGTTGCCAGTAACCAGAGTTCAAAGCCATCGAGATTCTGCAACAACTACCGGGACACAAGTTTACTCGCTAACGAGCGAACCGTTTATTTTGCCGCAGGTTGAGACTTCACGCGCACTTCAGGCGTGGAGCGTTACGGGATCCTCGGATCCTAATAGCGGCGCGGTCATTTTACAGATCAATGCCAAACAATTAGATGAAACGGCACAACTTTTAACCCTTACAGGATCTACAGCACCCGGGGCTGTCAAGGTGGTGATTGCCCATGAAGCAGAATTGAAACGCGCCATCGCACGGTTGCCACTGCCAGTTGGACATTTTCTGATCGCAGAAGATGCCGGCGAGGCGCTTACCCTTGCACGTAGCGAAATTAAGCGACTGCAGGATACCGGAATTTTTTCGTCACGCGCTGAAGTAAGGGCGCTCGTGTTAGATGCTCTCAGTTCTGATGCGGTTGCCCTCAAGAGACAAAATATCGATGTAGTTTCGATCACCCCGGGTATGACCGAACGGATGATGAGATTTGCGGGCATCGCAGATGATATTGCAAACCGCGTTCGCGCTGAACTGCGTGCCGGCATGTCGGCGTAAGCATCAGCGATCAAGAAGCATATCTAAAAATTCGCGCGGGGAAACCACCGGGATGGGCCGGCAAAGAGGGTCCGGAAAATGTTTTTTATTCCCTGTGATCAAAAAATCAGCCTTTCCAGCCTTGGCACAGCTTAGAAAAATCTCATCGTCAGGATCCGGCAGGGATGTTTTTGAAACAGGCCCGGCTGTTTTTTGACCGTTTCGAGCCAAGGCTCGGAGAAAATCCTGCCATGCTGTTTTATCGAATCCGAACTCTTTTCGCCCTAACACCTCAGCATATTCCTGAAGAATGGCCGGAGATAGGAGCAGAGTGATTTGGCCGCGCAAAATGAAATCCAAAACCCGGGCGGGCGTTCCGTGAGGGGAAAGGACCGCGGATACCAAGACATTGGTATCAACGACCACCTTCATGATTTGTGATTGCGCCGGCTGCGGTCAATGACGCTGTCAATTTCTTCACTCGTCATTTTATCCAGACCTTTTTCCGAGGCCGAGGCACGCATCTTGCTGAGCGCCAGTTCCGCCCGGAGCCGGTTTTGAATTAAAATAATCTCCTCAAGATCTTTGGGGTCCAGCTTGGTGATTAAAAAATAAGGCTGTCCGTTGAAAGTGACCACCCCGGTAGAGTTTTTGTGGAGTTTCCCCCACACCTTTTTAGGATTCAGCCGCAGGTCACGGGCACTTACAAATTCCATGGTTTCCCTCCTTTAACTGTAAACTAACTATATATCAATTTAGCTACAATAAGTATACGCCTGATGATCCCTAAAATCAAACAGCGCTTTAGAAACTTATCTGTTTGCCGTTAATCATGAAAGCCCAAATAGGCTGGCAGGGGCTGTCCCTTTTGCGTTGTTTTCATACTTAAGGAGGAACCCATGAAATTAATTCAAGTTCGACGCTTTACAGTTGGGGTTTTTGCCATTCTTTTTTATTTTTCAGCTTTTGCACTTCCGGCACAGGCCATGGTGAAAGAAGCGGCCGCGTCGCTCATTCTTCCTACCACAGGTCAGGCCATGAACGGAGAACTCGGGACGACCAAAACAAAATGGATGGGTGGAATGGAATTTGGTTTGGTTACCGGCACGGCTTTGATCGGCGGAATGGTCGGCGGACCTGCGGTATGGATTACGGCCGGGCCGCTCATCGCCAATCACGTATGGAGTTCAGCGGATGCTTTTGTGAGCTCTCGGCGCAATCGTCAGGATCAATCTTTTACGAACATGCAAGACGCTCAGCGTGGGCTTGATTTATCCCGGGAACAGCGTTACAGCCGGGAGCAGCAATATCGCTCGGATGTTTATGACCGGGTGCGCATGGCTGGCGAGGTTCCCAGTAAATAAAGGATCTGTCATCCCGGCCCACGAGCGGTTCGACTCCGCTCACCGTAGTCCTGAGCCTGTCGAAGGACCGGGATCCAGAATTTGAATGGATTCCGGGTCTCACTTCGTTCGCCCGGAATGACAAAGCTGTGTCAAAAAATGAACGACTTGGAATTTTTTATGAAAAAACGTTTTTTGTGGCTTGTAATTTTTTGGATGGCGGCATCGTTGCCAGCCTGGGCAGCTTATGAAAATTTTCATCCTGCGGATGAAAAACAAAATGCGCTGGAAGTTTCGGGCCGCGGTTTTGCCAATCTCGTAGGAATGCCTGCAGAAATTGTAACCACGATGATGCGCGAAACCACAATTCATCCTCACGCCTGGCCGGTTTCTTATGCGCCGCGCCTCATCACCAATGTACTGATCCGTTCTTTTTCAGGACTCAATGATGCGGTCATTTTTCCGTGGGTGGCGCCTTTTGCGGATGATACTTCGTCCTGGGCCACAGGCATGGGACTTCCCGAATATCCCTGGCAAGCTGAATAACCCAAGTTACCAGTAACCGGTAACCAGCAACCAGGGAAAAACAACAAAAAAACATAACCCCATCTTCATATCTCGTCTTTGAATCCCTGGCAACTGGTTTCTGGTTACTTTTCTTTATAAATCTCCCGCCGGATGATATCTTATCTCTCCTATGAAAAAACGCTCAATCCTCATTTTGCTCGTGGAACCTGAAAATTGCGATAATATCGGTGCGGTTTGCCGGGCCATGAAAAATATGGGGCTTGAGGAGTTGCGGCTCGTGAAACCGCCGGTCGGCTGGCTTGCGGCGGCCAAAAAAATGGCAGTTTCAGGTTATGATGTTGCAGAAAATGCCCGTGTCTTTTCTACGGTTCGTGAAGCTGTCCAAGAGGCTGCTTTTGTCGTGGGTACCACGCGCCGGGCAAGACGGTTTAATTCGCAGCGGGCCACGTTTCGCAAAACCATCTCAGAAATACGGCGCATTGCTTTAAAAAAATCCGTTATCATTATGTTTGGAAAAGAATCCAAGGGACTGGATAATGATTCGCTTGATGTTTGCGACCGGATCACAGAAATTCCCGCGAGCCCTGTTTATCCTTCTATTAATTTGGCCCAAGCGGTGATGATCACGGCCTTTTCTTTATTCTATGCGGAAGGGGATCCCACCCAAAAAGCAGACCTTGGCCGGGACGGAGAATTTGTTGTGAAGGGCGAGGTCCTGGAACTGCTTAAAACAATGCAAAAAGCATTGATTCAATTAGAATATAACGAAGAGCCTGAATTGGAACAAAGAATCCTTTCAACATTTCATAGTTTATTCAAGCGTAACGGACTTTTAAAACGTGAACTGCAAATGTTTAAAGGGCTGTCCCGCCGCATTCAGGAGCGGGCTCTCCCGCGTCATCATAAAGCCATTCAAACGGAGGTTGTATGACATCAGCGAAACTTGACTCACTGCGCAAAGAATTGCTCAAACTGGTGAATGAAAAGGCGGTGGTGCGCGAACGTGTAACCCTGGCCTCGGGCAAAGAATCCAATTACTACATTGATGGTAAGCAAGTCACGCTGGATCCGCGCGGCATGCATATCATGGCTCAGGTAATTTTGGAGATGATCCAAGGTCTTGACGTTGATGCGATTGGAGGGCCAACCTTAGGAGCCGATCCCATTGCCTCAGCGGTTTCAGTTTTGAGCGCAGATACAAAACGTCCGATCCGTGCTTTTATTGCCCGAAAAGAAGCCAAAAAGCACGGGATGCAGCGGATGATCGAAGGGCCGAAAATCCAGCACGGAGATCGCGTTGTTATGGTAGAAGACGTTATTACTACGGGCGGATCGGTCTTGAAATCCATACAGGAAATCGAAAAGCTCGGAGCACAAATCGTCAATATTATCTGTCTTGTGGACCGGAATGAAGGGGCGTGGGAAACTTTGAAAAAATATCACTACACGCCGATTTTTGAACAAAAAGAACTGACCTTATAAAAAAGCGCTGCTTTGTTATAAGGTCACCCCGGACTTGATCCGGGGTCCAAACCTAGATTCCGGCTTTCGCCGGAATGACAGAGAGCGAGTAAGGAGACAGTCACCTTTTTACTTCCCGTTTCGTCTATCCGTATGACTGCAATAAAAAACCCTGACTCGCATCTGCAAGTCAGGGTTTTTTTTGCGGCTGTAATTACAGCGAAGTTATTTCTTTACATACTCCATAGCATCTTTGGGAGTCTCCGGCACAATCGCTTCAGCCTTTGGAGCAGCTTCATACTGATAAGCAGCTTCTTCCGTCTGACGCGGCGTGGCTTCCGTATCTGTCTCTAAACAATTTTGATACGATTTAGAAACCGGGAATCCATTAAATCCAGGCACCCAAAAAGTTGCAATATCCAAAACGCCTGAGGTGGCGCGAAGTGCAGTGCAGGCAATGCCGCTTCCGAGACCGGTTAAGGTTCCGACAAACGGTGTGCCGTGCTGCGTTCCATCCACGGTTTGAGCAATCACGTCCACAAAGCAGGTGGCTGCGTTGAGGAGTCCGCGGCCAAGCTGTCCTCCGGCTTTTTTACCGTATTGATCCGACTGGGCCATGTCCCAAACGGATTCAGATTGAGCGCTCAAAATAGGGAGACACACAAGGACTAGCAACAACACAAGACCAGAAATTTTTTTCTTCATTGTTTAACTCCTCTCATAGATTTTAGACGTTGAAAGTTGACATAAAACGTTAATCAAAAGCGATCAAATTTGATGGGGTAGGACAGTCCCTGCAAACCGGCAGAACGCTGTAACCTATGATCCAATAAGATGTTAGATTAAGGCATTTTGATTTAATAATCAACCTTTTTTTTACAGCTCATTCATAGCTTAAACAACCATCAAGGCTTATAGAAGTTCTCTACATAGCGAAAAATAATAATTACAAGCATCATTTGACAACATATAGTAGGTAAGCTAACATTTAGTCTAGGGTAAGCAAAGAGCATCAATTAAACCCAAATAGGAGCATTGAAGCGTCATGGACCAGCAGCAACCAATGAAGGCTGAACAGCCTAGGAAAATTGAACGCACGCAGATCATGACTCCCAAGGAAGCCGCGAAGTATTTAGGTTTTCACTTGGTCACGATCTATCGCCTCTTGAAGAAGCAGGAAATTCCTGCGACCAAAATCGGCGGACAGTGGCGTTTTAAAAAGGATATTCTGGATCAATGGCTCATGGACCGGATGAAACGCTAAGGTAAGTCAGCGCTTTGTTTCGCACGGAATCGATCTTTGTAAGGAGACGAAACCATGAGGTTCGTTGAATCATTGAAAGAATGCGGGACTTCATCCGGTTCAGAGGTGATTGCTCTTGAGGGGCGCTTCTGAATCGGAAAGTTCCAAATGATTCGTAAGACGTAAAGATCTTCAGAAGCTGGTTTTAAGAAGCAAGTAAGTAGTTCGCAATTTTTTGATGCGGCGAAGGAAATGCAATCTTCTTTAAGTCTTCTCGTTTGACCCACCGAAATTTTTTAGAAAGCATCTTAGGCATCAAAAAAATTTTCTCATCTGCTTGCGTTTGATAGACTCGTAGATCAATGAGATATTTTGTAAATCCATGTTTGATTTTTAAGACCTCGCGGCGCCGCAAGGATTCCTCCAAATTTAAATTGGGGAAAATCCATAAACCGCTCCAGCGATCTTTTCCCGTCTGTTTTTGAATCAGGACCCTGCTATTTTTTTCAATGAGGAACGCCCGCTCGCGCAGCTTGATCATTTTTTCCTTTAGCAAGCGAACGGGGTAGAAGGCCTGACGCTGAGCCCTATAGGCTTTACAATGACCATGTACCGGACAGGTTTCGCAGCGGGGATTTTGCGGAGTACAGACCTGCGAACCTAATTCCATCAGCGCTTGATTAAAATTCCCGATAGATTCATCGGGTAAAAGATCTTCCGCAAGTTTCCACAACCTGCGAAGCGTGGAAGGCTGATCCACGGGTGAGCGAAGCGCCTTGAGTCTGGAAAAAACCCGAATAACATTGCCGTCCACGAGGGGCGATTTTTCTTCAAAGGCGATACTGGCAATGGCCCCTGCGGTGTAACGTCCGATGCCGGGAATTTTTTGGAGTTCGCTTGCGCGTTCAGGAATTTTTCCGTTCCAATTTTTTAGAACCTCCTGCGCTCCTTGATGAAGCATGCGAGCGCGCCGGTAATATCCGAGGCCAGCCCAGGCATGAAGCACGGAATCGAGCGGAGCCCGGGCAAGCGATTGGAGTGTTGGAAATTTTTTCATCCATTTTTCGTAATAGGGAATCACGGTTGTGACCTGGGTCTGCTGCAGCATGATTTCAGAAACCCAAATCGCGTAAGGATCGCGCGTTCTTCTCCAGGGGAGATCGCGCGCTTTTTTAGAATACCAACGCAAAAGAGATTTTTGAAATTGAGGGATGTTCATCATCAGTTTTCGGTTATAATACAGCAGAGCAAATTATTATGAAACCTTATCTCGAACTCCTTCAGCATATTCTGGATCACGGGACCGAAAAACAGGACCGGACCGGGACAGGCACGATCAGTACCTTTGGGTATCAGATGCGCTTTGATCTGGCCCAGGGTTTTCCGCTTGTGACCACCAAAAAACTGCATCTAAAGTCCATCATTTATGAACTGCTCTGGTTCCTGAAAGGAGACACGAATGTCCGCTATCTGAATGACAACGGCGTCTCGATTTGGAACGAGTGGGCCAATCCGCAGGGCGACCTAGGTCCGGTTTACGGCAAGCAGTGGCGATCCTGGAATGCCGGCGACGGGCGCACCATCGATCAAATCGCTCAGGCCGTGGACACGATCAAAAAAAACCCCGACAGCCGGCGCATTATTATCAGCGCCTGGAATGTGGGCGAACTTGAAAAAATGGCGCTGGCGCCGTGTCATTCGCTTTTTCAATTTTATGCGGCGGGCGGAAAACTCTCGTGTCAGCTCTATCAGCGAAGCGCAGATGTTTTTCTGGGCGTACCGTTTAATATTGCCTCTTATGCGCTGCTAACGCTCATGATGGCGCAGGTCACTGGCCTTATGCCCGGAGATTTTGTCCACACCTTCGGAGATGTTCATATTTATCTCAATCACATGGATCAGGTAAAGCTCCAGCTGTCGCGCGAGCCCAAGCCGCTTCCGAAGATGAAAATCAATTCTGCTGTAAAAGATATTTTTGGATTTCAATTTTCTGATTTTGCACTCGAAGGCTACGATCCGCATCCTGCAATCAAAGCCCCTGTCGCCGTCTAACATGAAAAATCCGAAATTCGAAGCACGAAATTCGAAACAATACCCAAATCCCAATATCAAAATCAGAAACAATCATTCAGTCAACGTTTTGAAATTTAATATTTTGAATTTAGAATTTGTTTCGGATTTCGGATTTAGAATTTCGGATTTATCTTTATGATCTATCATGTCGTTGCGATGGCTCGTAACCGAGTGATTGGGAAGGCTAATCGTTTGCCCTGGCATTTTTCTGCGGATCTAAAATTTTTCAAATCGCTCACGCTGGGATCTACAGTGCTGATGGGGCGAAAAACGTTTGAAAGTATTGGGAAACCGCTTCCGGGTCGTGAAAATTTTGTCATTTCTTCGCGCCCTCAGCCGGAGCAGGATCATCTTCGTTTTTTTAATTCCATTTCAGAGGCCATTCGCGCTGCCAAGACGGAAAAAATTTTTGTGATGGGCGGCGGGGCCATTTATAGTTCAACCCTGAATCTTGTAGACGGGATTTACCTGACGGAGATTGATGCCGATTATGAAGGGGACACCTATTATCCGGAACTCGGAGCCTTGTTTGTCCGGGAGCCGGGAGAAATCCTACAGGAAAATCCGCGGCTTCAGGTGGTTTTTTACCGAAGAATAAAAACAGGTGCAGCAAACATATGAGCATGATTTATATCCGCCAGATTGAAGTGGGAGACATGGCAAACTTTGTCTATTTGGTGGGGGACAAAGAGAAGGCTGAATGCGTCATGATTGATCCGGCTTGGGAAGTGGACCGGGTTTTAGAGGTTGCGGATAAAGATGGAATGAAAGTCACAGCCGGAATTTTAACGCACACGCATTTTGATCACTGTAACGGAGTGGAAGATTTGACGGCTGAAATCCAAGGCCCGATTTATGTTCATGAAAATGAAGCCGAGGGATTGGAGTCCTTGGGAAAACGCGTTCATCCTACTCATGATGGATTTAAGATTCCGGTGGGAGATTTGGAAATCCATTGCCTTCATACCCCGGGCCACACGCCGGGCTCGCAGTGTTTTTTGATTTCCGGAAATTTGTTTTCGGGGGACACGCTTTTTGTGGATGCGTGCGGACGTTGTGATCTGCCTGGAGGATCGCCAGAAAAAATGTATGAGAGTCTTCAGCGGCTTGCCAAGCTTCCGGAAGACACGGCGCTTTATCCGGGACATGATTACGGCGAAGTGCAGATTTCCAGTATCGGACGCGAAAAAAAGCAAAACCCTTATTACCAGCCGCACTCTTTAAAGGATTTTCTCCGTCAGCGCATGGGATTTTGAACGAAAGATTTTAAGTAACCAGAAACCGGTAACCAGTAACCAGAATTGAAAGTTTTGCTTTTGTGCTCTGGTTTCTGGCTTCTAAGTTCAGGAGTTTTAAAAATGCAATCCATTCACGGGCATGAGGTTTTGGAAATGATTTTGGCGGCCGGGAAGTCTTTTACGAAGGATTCCTTAGAAGCGGCCATTTATCAAAAATTTGGGAAAGACGCACGATTTCATACCTGTTCGGCAGAGCACATGAACGCCCGGGAGCTTATCCAATTCCTGGAATCCCGGGGGAAATTCGTCCCAGAGGGGGGCGGCTTTCGTACGGATCGGGACAAGATCTGCGGTCATGGAGACGAGCCTCACGCTCACTAAAACACAGTTTTCTTCTAGAAAATCTTCCGGTTTGGCTAATATTTGGTAGTGGAATGGCTTTTTGGTATAATTCCCCCCTGTCTTCCCCGCAGAGTGCAGCAGCATTTTTGTAAGGGGACAGTCCCCGATGGGGGCTGTCCCCGTCTTTGTTTATAATAAGGAAAATTTCATGAACGAGTCCGGGAGTTTTTATCACACCGAGGCCCAGCGTCTGTTTCAAGAAGCGTATACGAAACAGACCGAAGGCGATGTTTCGGGCGCGATTCAGCTTTATCAACAATCCCTCGAACTTTTTCCCACGGCGGAGGCCCACACCTTTCTCGGATGGGCATACAGCTTTCAGGGAAAATTTGAAGACGCCATTGCCGAATGTAAGAAGGCTATTGAAAAAGATCCCGATTACGGTAATCCCTACAATGACATTGGATCTTATTTGATCGAAAAGGGACGGTATGATGAGGCGCTCCCCTGGGTAGAGAAGGCGCTCAAAGCACTTCGTTATGAAAATTACTGCTATCCTCACTATAATCTCGGACGCATTTGGGAAGCGAAGGGGAAATGGCAGCAGGCTATGGAAAGTTACGATCGTTCTTTAATCGAAAATTCCGAATATAAATTAGCGCGAAAAGCCCGCGGCCGGCTTCGGGCTTTAATGAATTGACTGGGGCGGGTTGTTTCGCCCCAGTCATCCTGAGCGGAGTCCCGCAAAAAGCGGGACGGAGTCGAAGGATCTAGATCCTTCAGCCCTTTGGGCTTCAGGATGACATCGATGATTGGTATAGCAAGAGAAAGAATAAGTCCTATGGAAAATCATTTTGGAGTTCTGGCCATGTTGGGTATCGCCTCGGCGGTGTCAGGACTCTTTATTTTTCTCGCGCAGACTTTGGGTCCTAAAAAACCCAATGCAGTTAAAAATACTCCCTTTGAATGCGGAGTGACGCCGTTTTCACAGCCGGTCCATCGTCAGGCCGTCCGGTTTTATCTCGTGGCGATGCTCTTTGTGGTGTTTGATATTGAACTGATTTTTCTTTTTCCCTGGGCTGTCGTTCTAAGATCTATGGGATGGCCTGCCTTTTGGCCCATGATGATTTTTCTTTTTGTTTTCGAAATCGGATTTTTATACGCGTGGCGAAAAGGAGCCTTTCAATGGCACTAAACGCAAAATCCCAGCAGGGATTTTTTACGGCCAAACTGGAAGATATGGTGGGATGGGCCCGGAAATTTTCCATTTTCCAGTACCCGTTCATTACGGCGTGCTGCGGCATGGAATACATGTCGACCGCCTGTTCACATTATGATGTGGACCGCTTTGGCGCCGGACTTCCGCGCTTTTCTCCCCGCCAGGCGGACGTGCTTTTTGTGGTGGGCACCATCTCTCACAAAATGGCGCCGATCCTGAAACAAATTTATGATCAAATGGCCAACCCCAAGTGGGTGGTGGCCTTCGGAGTTTGTACGTGTACGGGTGGTTTTTATAATAATTATTCAACCGTCCAGGGGATTGATACCATTATCCCCGTGGACGTTTATATTCCCGGATGTCCTCCGCGGCCGGAAAATGTTTTGGACGGCCTGATGAAGCTCCAGGAAAAAATGCAGACGCAGAAACAGGAACTGTAACTCTGACGTGAAGTGTGAAGACGTGAAAAGTGAAGAGAGGCTGCAGTTTTTTGCTCTTCACGCTTCACTCTTCACTTTTTCACATTAAAAAAAGCGCTAACACCCTTAACTAAAATGAATCTACGCCAATTAATTAAAGAAAAATTTAACGAAGCGGTTCTGGAAGTCCATGCAGAACATGGGCAGGAAACCGCGGTCATCAAGCGCGAATCACTGCTTGAAATCATGCGGTTTTTAAAGAACGATCCCGCTATGGATTTCAATATGCTGATGGATCTTACGGCCGTGGACGGTCTTGAGATGAACTGGCAGCCGCGTTTTGAAGTGGTTTATCATTTGTACTCACTTTTGAAAAATCACCGGCTGAGGATCAAGGTTCGCGTGACCCTGCAGGATGCTGTGATGCCGAGCCTGACGCCGCTTTGGCCCATTGCCGATTGGCTGGAACGGGAAGTATGGGACATGTTTGGTATTCGTTTTGAAGGTCATCCGAATTTAAAGCGCATTTTAATGTACGAGGAATTTGAAGGCCATCCGCTCCGGAAAGATTATTCGATTTCGAAGCGTCAGCCTTTGATTGGACCCAAGAATTAATAAGCACGAATATCGAAATACGAAACAAATATTAATATCGAAATTTAAAAATTTGAATTTGGATATTGTTTCGATTTTTGTGCTTCGAATTTCGGATTTATAAACTTATGAATCAGACATCTGAATTTAAAAAAACAAAAACTGAATCCATGCTGCTGAACGTGGGGCCGTCTCACCCCGCGATGCACGGCATTGTCCGGATCATTACGGAACTTGACGGAGAAAACGTAGTGAGTTCGGATGTGGAGATCGGCTACCTTCACCGCGCCTTTGAAAAAGATTCAGAACAGTTCGGCTATCTTCAGGTCCTTCCCTACACAGATCGCTTGAACTATGTCTCGCCGCTCATCAATAACACAGGTTATTGTTTGGCAGTCGAAAAGCTTTTTGATTTGGATATTACCGAGCGCGCCAAATTCATCCGCATCATTCTTTGCGAAATCTCGCGCGTCACAGATCATCTTACCTGTGTCGGCGCTTCGGCCATGGAGCTCGGCGCTTTCTCTGCATTTTTATATTTGATCAAGGCCCGCGAATGGCTTTACGAACTTGTCGAATCCGTCACCGGGGCGCGCCTCACCATTTCCTATATGCGGGTCGGCGGTGTGAAGGGCGATCTTCCCAAGGATTTTTCGATGAAATGCCTGAAGGCCATCAAAGACACGCGAGACGTCTTAAAAGAAACCCATTTGCTCCTGACCAAAAACCGAATTTTTGTGGACCGCGTAAAAAATACCGGCGTGATTTCCAAAGAAGATGCGCTGGCCTACGGCATCACAGGACCTTTTCTGCGTTCCACGGGCGTGGATTATGATGTTCGGCGCGCGAATCCTTATTTAGGTTACGAAAATTTTGATTTTGAAATTCCGGTAGGTACGGCGGGCGATAATTACGACCGTTACCTTTGCCGCATGGAAGAAATGGAACAAAGCCTGAATATTGTGGAACAGGCGCTGGATAAAATCCCGGCCGGTCCGGTCCTTTTAAATACCGAAGGCAATGTCATCCCTGCCGAAGAGATGGTGGATGAAGCCAAAATGGGACGCGTGGAAGGTCTGGGCTCAAAGACTGCGGACATGGATCCAACTTTGGACGGAACCAATAAAGCGCTTTATCCTGCCGTACAGGCTGACAATAAACGCGCCGTCATGCCGGCCAAAGAAAATACGTATTCCAATATCGAAGGACTCATGCAGCATTTTAAAATGATCATGGATGGACACGGGATCCGGCCGCCCAAAGGCGAAGCCTATTTTCCGGTGGAAGGCGCGAACGGAGAACTCGGATTTTATGTGGTGAGTGACGGAACCGGGAAACCGTACCGCGTGCGCTGCCGTCCGCCGTGCTTTATGATTGTGGCTGCACTTCCCAAGTTGATTAATGGCGGCATGCTGGCCGACATCGTGCCGACTTTTGGATCCGTCAACATGATCGGCGGAGAACTCGACAGATAACGCATGAATAAATTCCAAAACCCAAATACCAAATTCCAACCGATGGACCTATTTGGATTTTGGGATTTGTCATTTGGAATTTGCGAAAGAAAATAGAATATGACTAAAACGACACAAGATATTTTTTCATCGGCCTTGAGATCAAAGCTGGATGCCCTCGTGGCAAAGTACGAGACGCGCCGCGCGCCGCTCCTTGAAGTCCTGCGCCTGGTCATGGAAGACAAGGGGCACATCACGCTGGAGGATGAAAAAGCCGTGGCTGAATATCTCGGGCTTCCAGAAATCGCGGTGCGCGAGGTCATGACTTTTTACACGCTTTACTATACCGAGCCGCGGGCCAAGACACGATTTGCTTTTTGCCGCACGCTCTCCTGCCATCTAGCAGGCGGAACCGATCTTTTGAAATATCTGGAAGAGAAGCTTGGTATCAAGGCCGGTGAGATTTCCAAGGACGGCAAGTGGGCGATCCAGACCGTGGAATGTTTAGGGGCGTGCGAGATTGCGCCCATGATGCAGATGAATGACCGGGAATTTATCGGCCCTTTGACGAAGAAGAAAATCGACGAAATCATCGCAAAAGGATAAGCGCAGAGCACAGCGTACGCAGTACTAAAATATGGAAAAACTAATTTCAAAATATTTTGTGCCGGGAAAAACCTTCGGTCTTGAGGACTATCTCAAGGACGGCGGCTACGAGGCTGCCCGGAACATGTTTGCCAAACATGACGCCAAGAGCCTGATCGAAGAGGTTAAAAAATCCAACCTCCGGGGTTTGGGTGGTGCAGGTTTTTCGACAGGCATGAAGTGGAGTTTTGTTCCGCAAAATACCGGAAAGCCGGTCTATCTTGTGGTGAACGGCGATGAAGGTGAGCCGGGCACATTTAAGGACAAATATATTTTTCGCCACGCGCCGCATCTTCTCTTGGAAGGAATTATCATTGCGGCCTACGCGAATAATGTCCACAAGGCCTATATTTATATCCGCGGCGAATATGTCACGGAATACGAAATCACGAAGCGCGCCATCGAAGAAGCGTACAGCAAGGGATTTTTAGGAAAAAAGATTTTTGGAAAAGATTTTGATCTTGAAGTGGTGATCCACCGCGGCGCGGGTGCCTATATTTGCGGAGAAGAAACCGGACTTCTGGAATCGCTGGAAGGAAAGCCCGGAAAGCCGCGGCTCAAGCCTCCGTTTCCCGCTGTGGTCGGACTTTTTGGGTGTCCGACGGTCATCAATAATGTTGAGACGCTGGCCTATCTTCCTTTTATTTTAAATCGCGGCGCAGAATGGTTTGCCAAACTTGGCTCTGAGAAGCACGGCGGTATGCGTCTTCTCGGCGTTTCAGGACACGTGAATAAGCCGGGAGTTTATGAGTTGCCGCTCGGTGTGTCGCTTCGCGAAGTTATTTACAATTATGCGGGCGGAATTCGAGAGAATCGCAAACTGAAAGCCGTGGTTCCTGGCGGACTTTCTGCTGCGATTTTGACCGCAGATGAAATTGATGTGGGGCTGGACTTTGATCAGCTGCGCGCCAAAGGCACGATGGCGGGATCAGGCGGCGTCATGGTGATGGATGAAACCACTTGTATGGTCACGGCTCTTTATGTCACCATGCGATTTTTTGCGCACGAATCCTGCGGACAGTGTTCGCCTTGCCGCGAAGGAACGGGCTGGGTGCACAAAATTTTGGAGCGTATTGTCGAAGGCCGCGGCCAGATCAAAGACCTCGATCATTTGCTGGATATCTGCGCCTTTATGGGCGGCACCACGATTTGCGCGCTCGCGGACGGCGCGGCCATGCCGCTTGCCAGTTATCCGAGAAAATTTCGCGCAGAGTTTGAAGAATTTATCCGAAGCGGGAAATCTATCGTGACTCCGCGAAATAAAACAGAACTTGTAATGAATCACTAAACAGTTGTGCGTATTGGGTTGGGAGTGACCCAAGACTTACGACTCATCACTTGATACTAAAAATGCCAAAATTAACGATTGATGGAAAAGAAGTGGAAGTCCCGGCCGGGACGCGGGTGATCGAGGCCGCCAAAAAAGCGGGCATCGATGTCCCTTATTATTGTTATCACCCCGGACTTTCCGTGGCCGGAAACTGCCGCATGTGTCTTGTGGAGATCGAGAAAATGCCGAAACTCCAGATCGCCTGTCATATGCAGGCCGCGGAGGGTATGGTCGTCAAGACTGCGACGGAAAAAGTGACAAAAACCCGTCAGCATGTTTTGGAATTTATCCTCTCGAACCATCCCCTTGATTGTCCGGTGTGCGATCAGGCAGGCGAGTGCTGGCTCCAGGACTATTATATGAAGCACGGTCTTTATGAGAGCCGTGTCAATGAGGACAAGTTCAAAAAGAAAAAGGCCTGGCAGATCGGGCCCAATGTCATGCTCGATCAGGAGCGCTGTATTTTATGCTCGCGCTGTGTCCGTTTTACGGATGAAATTTCCAAAACCCATGAGCTCGGCATCACCGAACGCGGCAACCACAGCTTGATCGAACTTTTCCCAGGCAAAGAGCTGACGAATGATTATTCCGGCTGTGTCGTGGATATTTGTCCTGTGGGCGCATTAACGGACCACGATTTTCGGTTCAAAAAACGCGTTTGGTATTTGCGTTCCGCGGATTCGATTTGCACCGGATGTTCGCGCGGCTGCAATATCCAGATTCATTATGCCTCGGATCGCATGCATCACGCGGGCGGGGAGCGGATTGTCCGTCAAAAACCGCGCTACAACGAACACGTTAATCAATGGTGGATGTGTGACGCGGGCCGTTATTCCTATAAAGCGCATGATCATAACCGCCTGACTGAATCCATGAAACGCGAAGGCGCTGCCGTATCGATGGTCGAAAATAAAACGGCACTTCAGGAAGTCGCTGATAAAATCAAGATGGCTCAAGGGAAAATGGCGGTTTTGCTCTCACCTCAGCTTTCCAACGAAGATCTTCTGACGGCCCGAAAACTCTTCAAAGACTCTTTAAAAATCAAAACCATTTTGCTGGTCTCGCCAAACCGCGAAGGCGATCAGGATGATTTTCTGATCCGTTCCGACAAAAATCCGAATACGCGCGGAGCCGAGGATTTAGGATTTAAAACAGATGCCAAAGCCTTTACCGATTTTCTCACTCAGGCCGCGGCTGGAAAATTTGAGGGCGCCATTTTCTTTGGACAAAATTTATTTGAAGTCGCAAATCCAACCGAAGTAGACAAGGCCTTGAAAGGCCTGCGCTGGAGCGTGATGCTGGGCGCGCATCATCATGCACTCTCAGAATCGGTGACTCTTGCAATCCCCGCGGCCACGCACGCAGAGGAAGATGGGACTTTTACGAATTTTGAAGGACGCATCCAGAAATTTGAGCGTTCAGTTTATCCCCTGGGAGAGTCCCAGCCGGAGTGGAAGATTTTAACGGATCTCTCCGCGCTTTTGAGTGCGCCGCTTGGATTTATGGAAGCAGCAGAAATTTTTTCAGATTTAGTCAAAACAGAAAAAGCATTTCAAGGACTGGAATGGAGCAAGCTCAAAACCGGCGGAAGTGATATCCGTACTTTTGCAGCTCCGACCATCCCGTCGCTTGAGACGTATGAGAATATTTTATAAAACAGCAGTGACTCAGTGAATCGGTGAATCCGTGACTCGGCGTTCAAGAAAAGAGCCCCTGAGTCACTGATCCACAGAGCTACCGAGTGAGTCACAGAGTCACTGAACCACTGAGACACAGTATTTAGATATGCTTATCACCCTAATTCTCGCTCTTTTCGTGTACATGATGGTGCTGAATTTTGCAGCGCTGCATACCTGGATTGAGCGTAAACAAAGCGCGGTCATGCAGGACCGCATCGGCGCCAACCGCGCCTGGATTGTCCTGCCCTGGAAATGGGCGGCTCCCATCAACTGGCTGCTGCGTCCTATTAATGAGCTCGGCCTCTTTCATCCCATTGCGGATGCCATCAAGATGTTTACGAAGGAAGATTTCATTCCTCCGTTTGGCGATAAATTTCTTCACACCCTGGCGCCGTTTCTTTCCATGACGCTTGCGGTCGTGGGTTTTGCCGTGATTCCTTTTGGCGATCAATTGATTCTTGGGAAAACCGTGATCAATCTCCAGGTGGCGCCGCTGAATGCCGCCGTGCTTTTTGTATTTGCCATGATGTCCATGGGAGTGTACGGCGTGATCCTGGCCGGATTTTCTTCCAATAATAATTATGCGCTCCTGGGCGGTCTTCGCGCTTCAAGTCAGATGCTGGCCTATGAAATCACGCTCGGCGCGACGGTGATCGGTGTGATTATGATCGCGGGCTCGCTCGATCTTCAGGAGATTGTCCGGTCTCAGGGGCATTTAATTTTTGGATGGATTCCAATGTGGGGCGTTGTGACTCAGCCGCTGGCCTTTATCCTTTTTCTTGCAGCCGGCCTGGCCGAGACCAAGCGCGTGCCGTACGACATTCCGGAAGGGGAGTCGGAAATCGTGGGATATTTTGTGGAATACAGCGGCATGAAATTTGGCATGTTTTTCTTTACGGATTTTATTGAAACCATTTTGATTGCAGCGCTCGCCACCACTTTTTTTCTCGGCGGCTGGCAGGTGCCGTATCTGGTCTCAGATGGATTCCGCTTTCCCTGGGGCGCGGTGATGATGTTGCCACATCTGGTGGTCTGTCTGCTTCAGGTCTCGGCCTTTGCCGTTAAAGTCGTGATCTTTTGCTGGATTTTTATGACGGTCCGCTGGACGCTCCCGCGTTTTCGCTACGATCAACTCATGGCGCTCGGCTGGAAAGGTCTTTTCCCCCTCGCCCTCGCCAACCTCACCCTCACCGCCTTTCTCCTTCTGCTCTTTTAATTCTCCCAACCGTTACCAACCTCCGGGGTTGTTAAGGGTAAGAATAAATCCCAGGGACGGTTCTTGCGCAACTACTTTGAAATCAAAGGGTTGGCGAGAACCGTTCCTGAAAAACATCTCTAACCCCTAGCATCCAGATTTCCAGCCTCCAGCTTCCTATTTTTCTTTCCCTCAACCCCCCGCGATCTGCGTCCGATAACTTGAGTTGATTGGAAAAGGTCTAGTACTGAGTACTGAGCACTGAGTACGGAGTAAAGCAATGATGCTTTTTCTCTGTACTCTGTACACAGCACTCAGTACTAATCAGCCGTTTAAAGAAAGTCACATCCATGAATCCTTACGCGCTCGCGGTTCTTTGTTTTGGATTTTGCGCCTTCATCATCTCACTTTTTATCGTCCTAAAAAGGCAAGATAAAGTTGCTATTAGTTATTTCATTTTTAATTATTTTGTCTTTGTATGGAGCTTGTCTTACGGTCTGTATATTCCTGGGCATCTCCCATATGAAAAAGCGCTCTTTTTTTCTAGACTAAGTAATTTAGGAGGGCTTTTTATTGGGCCTAGCTGGTACTTTTTCTCACTTCTTTACACAAATCAATATCAGATCAAATCTAAACTCTATTTAGCCATAGGATTGTTAGGCGCAGCTCTACCGATATTGTGTTTTATTTTTACTCCAGGGTTTATTCCAGGAGTCAGGGAAATTATGGAGTTTCGCTTTTATGCTTATCCGGGGCCACTCTTTATTGTTTACACCATGCACTTTTTCCTTTGTGTTGGCTTGAGTTTTTTAGAACTAATTCGCTACTCCTATTTAGCGCCCTCACGATCAGAACGAACCCAGTCTCTAGGGTTACTTATCGCTACAGGAGTAGGTTTTTTAGGGGGTTGTTTAACATTTTTCCCGGTTTATGGGGTGACCGTTCCTCAACATGCTGTTTTTCTTATGCCTCTCTATCCATTCATTATGATGTATTTTTTAGCGAAGCATAAATTGCTGGATGTGGATGACATGGCAGAAAAGTCTCAGCGAGATAAACTCATGGCCATGGGTATTTTGTCAGCCAGCATCAATCATGAACTCCGGAACCCTCTCTACATTATTAAATCCAAGGCTGAAGTCTGGCTGGAGTGGGAAAAAACCGGACATTTCCCCAATTCGGACGCGGCCCGTCAGCGAGCGCGGGAAGAATTCTCATCCACTCATGCGCAGGCTGAGCGCGCACTTCAAATCGTGAGTCGTCTTACACGCTTTGCCCGCCGCCGCTTGGATGATCGTCCGGATCTTAAAGCCGCGAGCCTTGAAGAAATCTGCGAAGACCTTTTCAGCCTCATCCGCTATGAGATCGCCAATCAAAATATTGAGCTCGTCCGCGATCTGGCCAGTGATGCGGTGCAAGTGACCACAGACCGTGGATATCTCGAAGAAATTCTTTTTAATTTGGTGGTCAATGCGGTTCAGGCACTTAAACAAAAAAATGAAGGTGGAAAGATCATTGTTCGGTCCACGTCCGAATCCGGAAAAATCAAGATTGAAGTCGAGGACAACGGCCCCGGAATTCCCGCCAAAGACCTGAAGAAAATCTTTGACCCTTTTTACTCCACAAAAAAAGAAGGCACAGGACTCGGGCTTTACATTACTCAGCGCCTTGCCGAGAAAATCAGCGCCAAAATTACTGCGGTATCCCAACCTGGCCACGGCGCCTGTTTTACTTTGGAACTTCCCGGCATTGGCCGATAACTTGAGCAGAATGGAAAGATGCTTATGGTAAATCGTATCCATAAAATATTTCAATGACGCCCTACAATTTTTCAATCCTTCTTTTTTCTTTTTGCAGTTTGATTCTGGGATTTATGGTGTGGCTGAAGCGTCAGGATGAAGTCGGCCAGAAGTATTTAATTTTCTCTCTCTTCGCCTCCCTGTGGGGCATTTTTTTCTCTCTCATGATCAGTTCCAATATTTCCTACTATGGAGCTCTCTGGATGGGGCGCTTCGCAAATGCATTTTCGGTTTTGCTGGGGCCGAGCTGGTATCACTTCACCTTAATTTACTCAGACTCTCACAGTCGCCGCGAGCGGATTTTACTGCGGGTTTCTTACGGAATCGGAATCACCATCATCCTTTTTCTCTGCACGCCCTGGTTTATTCCCTCCATGGGACCGGCCGCACCTTACCGGTATTATCCGTTCCCGGGGCCGCTCTATGTTCTCTATACCCTGCTTTTTATGGCGAGCGTGGCTCTGGCCTTTCAGGTCTTGATTCGGAAAATGAAAGCAGACAACAGCGAAGCAAAGAGTCAAACTCTAGGCCTCATGGCGGCGACGCTGGCCGGATTTGTCGGCGGCACGCTGACTTTTCTTCCTATTTACCGAATCGAATTTCCTCAGTACGGGGTTTTTGCCATGCCGCTTTATCCGTTTATCTTTTCCTATTTTATTTCCCGGAAAAATTTATTTAGTCTGGAAAATCTTGCCATGGCCATGCATCAGGAAAAGCTGATGGAGATGGGAATTTTGAGCGCAAGCATCAATCATGAATTGAAGAGTCCGCTGTATGTGATCAAGACCCGCGCCGAGTCTTTTTTAGAACGGCGAAAAGAAGGATCGCTCAATGATCTTCAAGCCGCGGCCCAAGTCTCAGAAGAAAATTTTAAGATTGTGCAGGAACAGTCCCAGCGCATGTTTCAGATCATGAGCCGCTTAAAAACATTCATTACCCGCAAGGCTGAAGACAAGCCGGTCATGGCGCTGACAAAAATATCAGATATTTTGGATCAGCTCGAGCCGCTCTTGGGGCATCATCTCATGACCAAAAATATTGAACTTGTGTGCGATATTCATCCGAATGCCGGTGAGATCATGACGGACGCGGGCTATTTAGAGGAAATTTTATTTAACCTCCTAGTCAATGCCTCGCAAGCACTCAAAGATAAAAAAGAAGGCGGTAAGGTTATTGTAAGATCCAGATTCATGGAGGGTAAAAAGCGAATTGAAGTTGAAGATAACGGACCAGGGATCCCAGCCGATTCACTGAAACGGATCTTCAAACCCTTTTATACGACCAAAGAACAGGGCGTAGGCCTTGGCCTTTATATCACCTCCCGGCTTGCGGAACGGATGGGCACTAAACTGACTGCAGCAAATAACCCTGCGGGCGGGGCCATATTCAGATTAGAATTTCCGAGTTCAAAGGGATAAGAGGGGGTAGAAGGGATGAGAAGGGTTGAGATGCGCGTTGTCGGTAAAAAGACTTTTGCTTCTCCTCTAAACCCCTCTGCACCCCTCTATCCCTTTTCATCCATTCTTACTTTGGAGTTTTCTGCATGATTCAGCTTTTCTGCGCTTACACAGGCTTGTTGAATGCAATTTCATTTTTCTTTATTACGCTTTTTATCTTGTTTCGCCAAAAAAACCATATTCAACGAACATTTTGTGTCTGGACGTTTTTTGTTACCTGGTGGTCATTCGTCTATTTTTTATGGCTTTTTTCGAATACTAGCGATGAAGCGCTCTTTCGGTCCCGTGTTCTTGCCGTGGGATACATTATGATTCCAGCAACGTTTTTTCATTTTGTCCTAGCGTACTTAAATATTGATCAAACTCGAACCCATAAAATTTTTATTCGGGTCGGTTACTTGTTTGCAGGAATCTTATTGCTGCTTGATTGTACGCCACTTTTTGTGCAAGCCGTGGAACGCCGCTACTGGTTCCAATGGTGGCCGGTTCCTGGGCCTACTTGGACTTTGTATTTTATTTATTTCATGAGCTTAATCATTTATGCGCATATCCTTTTTTATCGCGCTATTCAAAACACGTCGGGTCTACAAAGAAAGCAACTGATTACTATCGCAGTAAGTACGGCCATTACCTTCACCGGTGGTGCCACTAATTTTTTTCTTTGGTACAACATCCCCGTTCCGCCCGTCTTCAACTTTCTGGTTTTTGTTCATGTCGTCGTCATGTTGTATGCGATTTTAAATTATGGACTCTGGAACATCCGGCTAGTCTTTCGCCGGACGCTAGTTTTTTCCGGACTCTTTGTTACGGCCATGATGGTGTTAGGGATTGTGACCGTGGTAACGCAGGGTGTTTTGTCGCGCTATGTACCATTTCCAAGAAGTTTATCCACGGCTCTGGCCTTTGCCATCGGCATTGTGATTTATACACCGATTCAAAAATTTTTAGGGCGCATTACCTACCAATTCCTATTTCAGGGATCCTCGGGAAACTTGCGCCTCATTTTGCGCCAGCTCTCGGAAGAATTAACGCATTTTATTGATGTGCGCGAGCTGGGGGAGCGTGTGCTTACTCCTTTTCAAACTCAAATGCCTCTTGAGGCCGGGGCGCTGATCGTGAAGGCGCGCAGCTCTCAGGGTAGTATTAGCCGCCATCCTGATCCCGCCTTGGCGGGAGAAGGATCTGAGATTCTTCGTCCCCTTCACTATGTGCAGGGGCCTCAGAATGACGGACAGGGAGGCGTACACGTGCCTTCTCAGGATTATGAAGTTGCTGCGGCATTCGGGCTGGAACCCGAAGCGATCATTTTTGAATCCGACCCATTGATCAAATACTATGAAAAGATGAGCGACATTCTGAATCTTCAAAACATTCTGCAAACTCAACAGGTTCCCCAAGAAGTGACCGCCTCTTTGGAGCATCGAAAGGGAGTAGTGGCTATTCCTCTCAAATCTCACGGAGTTTTAAGCGGACTTTTGATTTTAGGGCGAAAGAAATCGGACAAGGAATTTGAGGCCTATGAAATTGATATGTTAGCTGCGCTCGGATCTGAAATCGCCGTGGCTATTCGAAATACACAGCTGCTCGAGGAAATCTTTCAGGAACGGGAGCAAAAACTCAAAGCCCAAGCGCAGGCGGATTTGGTGCAGTATGCAAAAACCATTGCGCATGAGATCAAAAATGCAGCGGCTGGGATTCGAAGTTATGGAGAGTCCATCCGTGATTTGCAAATTCCCAAAGTCCGCGGTGCGCTTGAAAAAGCTGATGCCGGACAAGCAAGCATGCGGACTTCTATAGAATCAGTGCTCGGAGACATGGTAAAAAGCACGGAAGTGATGGACCGATTTGTGGAACGCATCCGAGTCATTGCCAAAACCGCAGAAGGTACGTTAAGTTCCAACGAAGGAACGCGTGAAGATATTTATTTTAAATTGCTCTGGAATGAGGCCCTGCGCTCCGCTGAAATACGCGATGCCTCACTGGAGGTCACCATTCCGGAAAACTTTATCATCCGCGGCAACCTGGTTCTTTTGGAGCGTGTTTTTGTCAATTTATTGACCAATTCAAAGGAGGCTATGGAAAATGCAACCTCTGAGATTGCTTCGTCGGCTTCGCCTTCTCGCAATGACGCGTCATTGCGAGCGAGCGAAAGGGAGCGAAGCAATCTAAAACCAAAAACCATTTATTTGAAGGCAGAGGAAAGGGAAATCGATGGAGCCAAGGTCTCCTGGTTTGAATACTCGGATAGCGGTCCCGGCATCCCCGAGAACCTCATCAAACGTATCTTTGAACAAGGATTTTCCACGAAGCGCCATGGCGCTCCTGCTCCTGCCTTTACCTCCGGCCACGGCTACGGCCTATGGATCTGCAAGAAGACCATCGAAGAGATCCACAAGGGCAAAATCTGGGTGGAACGCTCTCCCCATGGCAGCCGTTTCATCTTTTTTCTACCCGTCTGAAACTGGTTATTTATTCGATTTTTATCAGCGTCAAGATTTTCATGGTTTAGCAATTTTTAGCTGTGTCCCCTTCTAACTCACCCAAAGAAATTCTCAAAATGGTCGATAATTATTCATCATACATAGAGAGGGTTGATTTTATGAAAAAACAAATACTTATCATTGACGATGACCGTTTGGTGCTCAAATCAGTGTCCAAATTATTAGAGGCAAATGGGTATGGGGTTTTCACTGCGGTTAATAAGGAGGAGGCTTATAGTTTATTGGCTAAACACAAGATTAACTTGATAGTTTGTGATATTCGCATGCCGGGCGTCGATGGATTGACATTAATGCGTGACTTAAAAAATCAGAGCAAACGGCCACAAGATGTCATACCGGTGATCTTTGTAACTGGATATGCTAGCGAAGAGGCGCCAATAGATGCGATTAAACTAGAAGCTAAGGATTATATTTTAAAGCCTTTTGATATGGATGAGTTATTGCGTAGTGTGGAAAAGCACATCGTAAATTAAAAAAAGCCATGTCATTTATCACACAGTTGCACCTTAGGGTCCGTCTCGTAAGGCAAGTTTTTTTTAGGGTGATTCGTAGTTATTATTTAAGGAAATATAGAGCGAAGATCTCTACAATTCAATATGAAGATCCAAATAGCTTTAAATATAAAACGCCATGCATAATTATTTCAAATTATGAACACGCATCCGATTTATTCATGGTTCCCTGCGCCTATAAACCGGCAGAAGTCGTATATGTGCTACACACCAACGATGTCCATGGGCTTAATACATTGCACAGCAAGTATTTGTCTTTAGTAAATTGGAATGATCGAACGCTATCTTACCCGCTATTCAAAGAGCTCATAAGAATGCTCCGCGACTTTAACAGAACGATAGCGGTTTTTTATCGAAGTCAACATGGAATGAAACTGCAAGAAATATATTTTAAAACATTGATCAAATTAGCTATTAGGGCGCACGTTCCAATTGTTGTTCAACGCATCACATCTTCTCATGGACAAAACCTTTCACAACAAAAGAGAGATTTGTGGATAAGTAAAAAATACTACATATCTCCTTTGGCCGGTGATTTTAAAGACCTATTTTTTAGCAAAAGAGGCGCGAGACAGTTTAAAAAAACAGATGAGGCGTCGCTGTCGGAGATTTCAAGAAGAATAGGCGAGAAGGCCCTAGTATATGGTCAACTTATACAGAAATAAATGGACGCGGTCATCCTTTGCGGCCTTATGCAGCTATCTTCGTGATAGCATTTTGTTTCTTTTACCAATGCGAAAAACGCCGGATCATTTGTTAGCCATGTTGGGGATAAAAAGACCAGATTTTGTATTTTTAGTTCACCCTCGATCATACGCTGATATTTTTATAGCGCTTCCTTTCCTGTCTTTTTTAAAATTTATTTTCAGAAAAAATTTAGCTATTAAAGCGCTCCATAAACTTCCCCCATTTATTCTAAATAAAATTAGTCTTCCCAATGGGCTGGTTGGGTATGTTATGGGCCAAACAACGTGTCCTGAGTATATGTTGCGATATCACAAGAACAGCTTAAATAGTCTAAAAACCATGATTACGTTTGCTTCCAAGATATCAAATGATGGTGTTGTGGTTGGTTTGGGTGGGTGGTGGCCCATGATTTCCAAAAGAGGCGCAGCAATTGAATCAATGGCTAAACAAATTCAAGTAAATCTCACGAATGGCCATTGTGGCACCTTAGCATCAATTGTCATGACAATTCAGAAAATAGCGCAGGCATCAAGTACTAGTGCCAATACGCTCACAGTCGCTGTTATAGGCGTTGGAAAGATGGGGTCAAATGTAGTGAAGGCATTAAAAAATAAGGTAAAACAAATCATTTTAATTGATATTAGCAAAAAAAACATTGAAGCTGTTAAAAATGAAATTGGACCATGTGCGGCCGTGTTATCTGACTGTATTTTTTCAAGAAATAATGTGCATGCTTTTAGAAAAACAATTAAAGACGCTCATCTGGCCGTATGTGCAACATCAGCATTAAGAAATATAATTAAGCTTTCGGATCTTCCAGAAGGGTTTATTATTATTGATGATTCAAGACCAGAAGCTATTCCTAGAGACCCTAAAAAAGTAAGGCTTATTTTGGAAGGTGGGTTATTGAAACTTCGAGGTGCGATAGCTGATTACGATTATGGGTATGGTGCGACAGATGATTTTTTTGGATGTCTTGGAGAGGCATATGTTCTTGCTGCTAACAAATTGACATCTGTAAAACCTACAATTGGCCCGGTAGATGAGGAAAACTTTTCTAAATTCCTATCTTGGTGTCAACTTAACCAAGTATGCGAAGGCTCCCTTAGATCTGCTGAGCAAGAGGTGACCGATGATGATATTATTTCCAGTTTTCGACTAAGAGGCTTGGTGTCAAAACGTGACTAATCCAGCGATTGGTAACTATGTTTTTGCGTATTTTGCGCTAGGCGCATCATTATTACTATTAAGCATTGCAATATATTTAAAGCATCCAAGAACCCAGGTCAATCGTCTGTTTGCAGCATATTCATTTGCAATATCATGGTGGAGTTTATGTACATTACCAATGATAACAGCGCAAAATGCTACCGCAGGTTATGGGTGGGATCAAATTTGTTTGGTAGGTGCAATATTTATTCCGACCACATTCCTTCATTTTTTAGTCGTTTTTTTAAATATTAAACATAGAAACAGAATTGTCCCATGGCTTTATGGCATTACAACAATTTTTTTGGTTGCAAATATCACCAAAAATTTGGTGCCTGAAGTTCAACCAAGATTTGCTTTTAATTACTACACCGTACCAGGAATCTTTTATCATTTATTCGTATTTTATTTTTCCTCATCCTCAACCGTTGGAACGCTACTTCTTTTTTATCATTGGAGAAAACAGGAAACGGGATCACGCTTTGAAAAGCAAGCGAAGTGGCTATTTTTCACAAGTCTTTTAGGATATTTGGGTGGTGCTACAAATTTTCTTTTAGTTTATGGACTGTACATTGATTTCATTACACCTTATGCAAATTATGCGGTCCTGGCTTACGCTTTTGGGATAGCATTTCTAATATTGAGATATCAATTCCTCGATATCGAAGTATTTATTAAGAGAACCCTGGTATTCGCAGGGTTATTTGCGGTAATGATGTTTACGGTGGCTTTGGTTTCGACAGTTACAGAAGATATTCTAGGGCAATGGTGGCAATTTAATAGCATGTGGTCGAGGGCGCTTAGTGTAATTGTTGCCATGGCACTTTATAATCCAACCAAACGATTACTGGTAAATGTGACAGATAAGTTTTTGTTTCAGAAACAATTTCGGTTGAGTTCGATTGTGGCGCAGGCGAGTTATGCGATTGCGTTTGTGCAGTCCTTAAAATGGCTGGCGCGGCGGATTGTGGCGTTTTTGGTGCTGAAGTGCAGGATCAAGCATGCGGTGGTGTATATTCGAAGTGATGCGACGGGCAGTTTTATCCGGGGCGCGCTCCGGGGTTATCCGGCAGATCCTCAGCCGCCGCAAACTTTGCCGGAAACGCATATGATGATCCGCTATCTTTACGAGTCGCGCGCGGCTATTGAAATCAGGCGGCTTGAAGAATTGATGGATAAGAATCCGAATCATCTGGCGCGCACAGGGCTTGAAATGGTGTACGAGTTTTTAAAGGCAGCGCGCGCGGAAGTGGTGATTCCGAGTTTTCTGAGGCGCCGCATTGAGGATACAGGTATGGGTAAGGAACAGTCCTCGTCGCGCGACCGGGATGAGGGCATGGTGCTGCGCAATATCCTGATCCTGGGCGGCAAGAAATCAGATGAGCCTTATTCGGATGAGGACTTGGAAGTTTTTTACAGTCTGGCTCAGGAATCTGCGATTGCGATCGAAAACGCGCGTTTGTATGACGAGGCTGTAGAAAAGACGCGGCTTCTTGCGGACATGAACCGCGAACTCGGGGACATGAACTCCAAACTCCAGGTCACTCAGGCATCTCTCATTGTGGCAGAAAAAAATGCAACTATGGTGGGCATGGCGCAGGCCATTGGGCATGAGGTCAATAATCCGCTCACCACGGTCCTGATGCGGACAGATATTGTGTATCGCGACAAGATCAAAAAGTTCAAAGGTATTCTCGAAGAAGTCAAAGGCAAGATGACCGAGGAAGAATTCGCCAAAGTGATGAAGAGCATTACCGTGATTGAAGATGACATCGGACGCGCCAGCCGCTCTGCGCACCGCATCAATGCCGTGGTCCATACCCTGACCGATATTCTGCGCGACACCAAGGGCGAAATGGGATCGCTCAGTCTGCGCGTGCTTTTTCATGAGGCGCTGGAGGCCACGCGTTTTTCAACGTATGAAGAAAATCTGGCCGGGTGCGATATGAAGCTCGAAGTTGCGTCCAATGTCATGATCCGCGGCAACTTGGAGCAGCTTCTGCAGGTCTTCATTAATCTCATCAAAAATGCATATGAAGCCATGGATAAAACGCGCGACCGGCGCATCCAGATTCAGGGGGATGTGGATCCCGAGGATCCGAAAATGGCGCGCATTGTCGTGAGTGATAATGGGCCCGGGATTCCGCCGGATGTCCTGCCGCGCATCTGGGGCCAGGGATTTTCTACGAAACAGAAAAAAGATGATTCCATCGGCGCCGCGGGTCAGGGCCAGGGACTTTTTATTTGTAAGCATATGATTGAGTCGGTCCACCGGGGAGCGATTATGTGCGAGAGCGAAGTGGGCAAGGGCACGCGGTTCATCATCAAGCTTCCGCTCGCGGAAATGGAAATTACGTACACCGAACCCACGGCAGGTTGAGGCATGATGCAAGCACCAAATAACAAATACCAAATTCCAAAAGATTTGAAGGTCTTTGAATTTGTCATTCCGGGCTTGACTGGTTCGACTCCGCTCACCACTACCCTGAGCCTGTCGAAAGGCCGGAATCCATAACATTAAAACTTAGATGCCGGATCGGAGTCCGGCATGACAGCGCTAGAGAATTTTAGTTCGCTATTTGTTCCTGTTTGGTTATGGGTATTTGTATATTGTAATTTGTTTGGATTTTGGGATTTGTAGGTTGGAATTTTTAAAATTGGGTGATTGATGCCGAACGTACTGTTAGTCGATGACGAAGAAGACATCTGCGATTTCCTGAAAGAGCAGCTGGAGGGAGTCGGATATCAGGTCTTTACTGCATTCTCGGGGGAGAAGGCGATTGAGATTATCCGGAATCAGCAGTTGGATCTGGCGGTGATTGATCTGCGCTTGTCCACGGTGCTGACCGGAATTGATGTGATTAAGGCGGTCCAGGAAAAATGGCCCGAGGCCACGGTGATTGCCATGTCGGGTTATGTGGACATTAATCTACGGCAGGAAACGGGCCGGCTTGGGATCGAGGCCTATTTTGTAAAACCAGATGATGTGCATCCGGAGATTTTTGTGCGAAAAATCAAAGAACTTTTATCTCGGCCCAAGAAACCATAATTGGCTGTCCCTTTTGGTGACAGTCACAAATAGTGACAGTCACTAAAAGTGACTGTCACCGATTGAGGATGGATCAATGACACGAATCTTGTTTGTGGAGCGGGACCGGGATATCCGGGATGCGGCCGTGGAGTGGGGCGCCGCACTTGCGCCGGAGATTGAACTCGTGGCCGTCAAAAGTCTGGAAGAAGCTGCGGATCATTCCAAGCGCGAATTTTTGAACGGCGTGATTTTGGACGCCATTCATCCGCATATCCGCGACGTCGTCAATTTTGTAAAGGATACCCGTCAGCGCGACGCGAGCGTGCCGATCTTGGCCTTGATTGCCTACTCGGATGTGATCCTGAATGTGAAGTTAAAAGAAATGCTTTTGAAGGAGCGCGTGAGTTACGCGAATAAACTGCAGGTCTTAACTCCAGAATTATTTAAACCGCTTGTGGAAGCGTGTATGGCCCGCGGTTTTGGCGAAGAAATCAGTTTGTGAACACCACCCCAACCTCCGGGGTTGGTAACCGGTTACCAACCCCGGAGGTTGGGAATTGGTAAGGCGCGGGGGTTTGGGGAAGAGATCAGTCTATAAAACTAAAGGGACAGGTCCTTCCGAGGACCTGTCCCTGAGTTTTCAAAGACGGTTCTTTTCGAAAAACCGTCCCGAGCACTTTTTTAAATCTTACCGACTAAATCCAAACCCGGCTTCAACGTCTTTTTGCCTGGTTCCCAGCTCGCCGGGCAAACCTCGCCTTTATTCTCACGCACAAACTTCGCGGCCTGTACCTTGCGGAGCAATTCTTTTCCGCTGCGGCCGATCGAATTGTCGTGGATCTCAGCGCACTTCAAGACTCCATCCGGATCAATGATGAAGGTACCGCGAAGCGAAAGTCCGGCTTCGGGGATCAAGGTTCCGAAATAACTCGCAAGCGCGTGATTGGCATCGGCCAGCATGGGGAAGGTGATCTTCTTGATGGCAGCCGACGTATCATGCCATGCTTTATGGACATACACGGTGTCTGTGCTGACCGAAAGAATTTCAGCGCCGACTTTCTGGAACTCACCGTACAAGTTCGCAACATCTTCCAGTTCGGTAGGGCAGACAAAGGTAAAGTCCGCGGGATAAAAGAAAAGGATGACCCATTTTCCTTTATAGTCCGAGAGCTTGATGGTTTTGACCTGGTCCTGATGGTAGGCCTGGGCCGTAAATTCAGCAACTTTGTGATTGATCGTGGCGGTTTCGGGTCCGTGACAGCATCCTTCTTCTCCGTGACTCATGGTGTTCTCCTTTGAAGGGTTAAAAGGTTAATAGAAATAGTACACAGTGCTTAGTCCTTAGACGATTGTAGAGAGAAGCGAGTAGAACGAAAAACCGAAAGAGGAGTTTGTTCTACCCGGACTTGCTCTCTCTATGGTTCGACAAGCTCACCACACCCTGAGCGAAGCCGAAGGGCTCTCTCCTCTGCGCTCTCTACTCAAGTGTGACGCGCGTCACACAAGGGCCGCTATTGTATCATTCGAAAAAGAGGCGTCAAGAAGTTGGTGTTTGGACGCGTTGACTCAAATTAAAGGTAACCGAAACGGGTAAAAGACGGAATCGTTGAC
>CAYWRU010000031.1:0-34193 GCA_964460795.1 uncultured bacterium
CCTCCCGCAGCACAAGTTAATTATACACAAGAAGTCTTTTGGTTTCTGAAAGCTGATCTCCCAAATCAAAGACTGCTTTGAGCATGTCGGCCAGATCGCGGATCGTGTCTGTACCTCCATGATATTCCTGCTCCGATTTGGGACGGACGACTTCGTCGAGCTCCTGAACCTGGGCCGATAAGCGTTTCTGTTTTCCTTTTAGATAATCAATTTTAACACGCAAAATTCCTTCATCGCGAGCCACCTCTCCGGCCTTGTACTGAAAACCATAAAAAGCCTCTGCCTCTTTCATGCTTTTTGCAAAGCGCTGAACCGGTAATTTGCCCAAAGCAAGCTGCACCAAATTGGCAGCTCCTTCGAACCCCGCACTCAATCCATTTTGAACTGGATTTTGAGCAATCACGGCAATTTTTCCAAGAGGCCCTTGAAATTCAACCGGGAAATAAACGGTTGCTTTGCCGTCCACGGTTCCAACCTGAGGTTTCAGATTGACGGACCACCCTGTTTTGAGTTTTGCCAGCGCTTTATCCGTCGTTGCTTCCTCGCGTGCTTTTTGAACCCGGTAACTATTCATGATAAATTCCGGACTGCTTTCATCATTTAGCACATATTCTTTTCCGTCTTCAAGCTGACGCGGCGGCGTTGCAAACGACTCGGTGAGATTTTTTTGGATTCGCTTGGTCCCCATTGTGGAGCATCCCGGCATTAGGCCAAGCAAAGCAATAATCATCAGGACATGAAGGAGTCTCGGCCAGGAAAACGAGCCTCGTAATTCTGCACGATTTTTTAATGGAACCTGCGGCAAACTCTCGTGATCCACTAGTAAGCCAAAAGGTAAATGACCGGCACGAACTGCGCCCAAACCATTTTTTTTCACATTCAAAGCAAAAATAAAGGCAACCGATCGCTTCCAATTTTCAAAGGCCTTCTCCCCCATGATCTGAGCAATCGTGGCATCCTCGGCATGTAACCCCACTAGAAAAGGCGTCAAAGTAGAACGGTTCGAATAATTTCCGAGCATGGCCTCGCGATACTGATTGGATTTTGACTCATTAAGAAATCGAGGATAGATGACAGCATGCCGGAGGCTCAGTTTATTCAGGATTTCTTGGATTCCAGCACGGTGAAATCCCCCGGAAACCATGGCCATAGGAGACCGCTGAAGATCGGGCTGATCTCGAATCTCCTCGGAAAGATGAAGGAAAAATCCGGATTCACGAGCCTTGGCCTCATCATAAAACTCGAGCACCCTAGAAAATATTTTTTCAAACCGAACAAAATCATCCGAGGATGTCATCCCCAGGATTTCTAAAAATGTTTGGGGGTGAATTTCAGAAACACGACTACGGAGATCTCTCACCTGCTCCGGCGTCAACTCTAAGCGATACGCAGCGTTCAGGAGATAAAAATCCTGGTAGAGCCGGACGGCTTTCAATCCTTCTCTGTCACGCACCCAGCTCTGAATCAATCTTTCTTGGAGCTTATGGATTTCACGGCTCAACTCCTCCGCGTCCATTTCTTCTCGGTAAATTTCACATGCTAAAAATTCGAAGAAATCAGAAAAATCTAGAAAGCTGCGATCTTGCCGCGCCATCTGTTCCGCAATTTTTTCGGCAAATGCTCGAAAAGGAGTCGAGGACCTGAAAAACGGAATGGATTTTTGGATTCGTTGACTTAAAATCGCATCCAGCGCCTGAGCCTCCGGCTCTGCGGTTAGCCCCAGGGCGCGCTTCAACAAACCCCACTGGATTTTAGCTTTAATAAAATCCGTTTTTTGTTCGTGCGAAGTTAAATGGCAGAGGCGCACCAGATTGGGGAACTCAATCTGCAGTTTAGGCTCTTTCCAGTCTATGTGAAGTGTTTTTTCGAAATCCTGAAAAAGCATTTGGAGTTTATCCTGAATCATTCCGGATTCATCAAAAAAAGACTGCCACTCCTTCAGGCGCTTCAGCACATCATCAGAAAGAGAACGAGTCATACGTTGATTGACTTGTACTTGAAGACGATCCAACCAGCGTTCGGTCAGGGCTGAATGGCCCATCACTTCGCGGTAAGTTTCAAGATTTTGGCGGTAACGCGCAACGTCCTCCAATCCGATGGCGCGGATTTCTGGATGAGAAAGCAGAAATCGCGTGGCGCCGTCAATTAAACCCGCACTAAGGAGATCGTCCCAGAATTTTTCATTTTGCTCCGTGGAATTAAACACTTCCAAACGTGTGGCATCCAGCGGCCCCACAGCACCCTCCAAAAAGATTTTATCCAGAGGCTGCTTTTGATTTAAGTACGTGAGAAGTTTGACAATTTGGCGCTGGGCTTCACGGGAAGTGTGCGCATCCTGAATCGCAAATAGAAAACCTTTCGCTTTTTTAGGCGAAGCAGAAAGTCCGACGAGATCCGTACGGCCTAAATATTCCGGAAGGCTGGGAATGGAAAATGCCTGGGAACTATTTGTAAATATTGATGGCTGCGCCGCCTGCGCAAAGAGGATTCCCGAGCCGTGAAAAGAGGATACGGCGTAAACGATGACTGTAAAAATCGCGCAAATCTTTAAATTAAAATTATTTTTCACAGGCTTATACTAGAGAAACATCATCAAGCGCGTATATGCACTAGGTTTAGCCTGTGTAAAATAAGTTTTAAAAAGAATTTAGCTCAAATCATAAAAATGGGTCTCCAATTAAGGTCAGGAGGGCTCATGACTCCATGCCACAAAATAAGTTAGGACTCCTGGGCAACTCTAAGGCGGCACTGACTCCTCTCTCTTTAGTAATTTATCTCTACACGAAGCATGAAAACGTGAGCAGTTCTGGCATTCTGCTCAGCTCCGGGATGAAAGACCGTTGCATAGCTTGGTTGGAGGGCCAGATGTTTGTGGACTTGAATCCGGTAGGTTACTTCCAAAGCATTTTCGCTGGATAAAAGTTCGCTGGGAATCGGGCCAGCCTCCGGAGCCGTGGAATCAAAGCCCTGAATATCCAAATCACGCTTTGCTCGTGCTTTGTCACTAATGAAAGCATTGGCAACCGCAATCCCTAATCGATCTTCATCGCGTTTAGGGAAAAGTCCTTTGTACTGAAGACCGGTTCCAAAATAAAGATCGAGAAAGTTCCGGTCCTCAGGTACTCCTCCGAGTTGGAAAAAGGCACCAAGTCCTTGATCGCTTTCCGCTGATTCCCGAAAAACCATCTGATCGAGTACTCCATAAAAACCATAATCCCGCGCGTGCCGCACAAAAGCTCCGGTGTCATCCGTCCCCAGCACATCATCTAGATTTTGAGTATGCGTCCAGGATCCAAATTTGAGTGTGCCGGGAAACCTGAGATCCTGAAATGGGATCTCAAAATGATAGGCCGCCTCAAAGATATGAAGAAATCCCTGATTGCGAGCAAGCCGGTAACCGGCGTTGTAATGATTTTTTCCGCCGTCAGAAGGATCGCCGTCAAAAAGTCCGTAACGAAATTCCAGGGATTTGATCGGACTGATCTTGATCCGCAGCGCAGGACCCACGCTTGGAAAACTTGAAAGCGGCACATTCCACGAAAGATCCGCGGGTGTCCCAAAGGAACTATGAAGGAATAATCCCCCGTATTCACTCAGGGCAAACTCGCTGTCAAGGGCCTCCACACCGGCCAGGACCGAAAGGCGATCATTCCAAAGATTCTGTTCGTACCACCATTCATAAAACCGCATGGAGTTGGGCGCTTCAAGGTTGTCGACCCCCTGGAGGTCTCCGACATATTTTGCCGTCAGATTTTCTCCTCCGTGTGTCTCATTGCCCGAAACATAGATTTTTCCGCCCGGAATCAAGCCTGCCTTGCCGAGATCATAAGTGATTCCAAGATCCAAATCGCCAAGATACGTACTTTTTTCTTTGTGTCCACCCTGCATATTGCTGAAAAAATCTCCAAAATAGGCGGCTTCAAAGCTGAGCCCCCGCTCTTCCCACTCCGCACGAGGTTTTTCCAGAAAAGCATCGTCGACAGAAAAACAAAAACCTGTTATTGGGAAAAAGCCAAGCATCCAGAAAAGCAAATTCAATTTTAAAAATTTCACAGAGCCTCCTTGCCGCTGCGTTATTTCTGGCTGGGAGTAGGACCTGGCTGGAAAGAGTTACGATTAAAAAAGGATTATTTATTCAGAATCAATTTTCCTGACTTGGTGATAAGAAGACGGTAATCCTGATGATCATGATGGATAAAAACTTCGCGCTGACCTTGAAAAATTTCCGAAGATTTAAGGCATCGCTTTGAAGGAAGCCCGGTCCGGATCTCCTGATTTTTTTGGCAGCATTCTCGTAGCACGGAAGACATGTTCGAACCCTTAAATTTTTCCATGTTTTAAAGCTATTTTTTGAGCGGCACGAAGGGCACACGATTTTCCGCAACATGTAGATGATTTAGATTTAAAAAAACCGCGGACATAAGCCACGAAGGCCGCCCCTACCACACTTAAAGCAATCCATTCTGAATGGTCCATTTCCCCGTCCTAATATTAAGTAACCAGAAACCGGTAACCAGTAACCAGAATTTAAATTCTCAGTTTTGAAATCTGGTTTCTGGCAATGGTTCGACTTCGCTCACCATCCTGAGCCTGTCGAAGGACTGGTTACTGGTTTCTACCCGCATCGTCTTTTGACGCGGGTGCTAAAAACCTAACAACGATCCGATTTGAAAAACTCCACAGGCCCCTACCCAAGCAAGGGCGGTCATATACGCCACCATAAAAATCGGCCAGCGCCAGGAATTAGTTTCCCGTTTCACAATCGCCACCGTGGACATGCACTGGCATGCTAAAACAAAAAAGACCATGACCGAAACCGCCACGAGCGGTGTATAAACCGCTTTGCCCGTCACCGGTGATTTTTCCTGCTGAAGCCGGTCAATTAATTTTCCATTGCTGCCGTCGGTATCTCCCACGCTATAAACAATGGACAACGTGCTCACTAAAACTTCGCGTGCCGCAAAAGATGCAATGAGCCCAATCCCGATTTTCCAATCATAACCGAGCGGACGAATCACAGGCTCAATCCACTGTCCCATTTTTCCGGCAAAACTTCCGCGAATTTCTTCCCCTTTTTGCTGGACTTCGATTTCCGATAAGCGCGTCTCAAGATCGGTTCCTGCATAAGTCGCCGCAGCGGACTCTTTCATTTGCTGAAAGTGAGCTTCCGTGGACGCATGACGCGGATAGCTGACCAAAAACCACAGAAGGATCGACAAAGTAAAAATAATCGTTCCCGCGCGTACTAAAAACTGCTGGGCCTTTTCCCACATCGTCATAAGTACGGTACGAAGATTCGGCATCCGATAGGGAGGCAGCTCAAGGACAAAAGGCGTTTTGTCTCCTTTCAAAAGAGTTTTTCTGAAAATTGCCGCCATGCCCAGCCCCGCCACAATACTGAGAAAATACATTGAAAAAAGGGTCAATCCCTGCAGATCAAATATTCCAAAAATCTTTCGAGAAGGAATAAAAGCCGCAATCATGAGCGCATACACCGGAAGCCTTGCACTGCAGCTCATGAGCGGCGCCACGAGGATCGTCGCCATGCGATCATTTTTATCTTCAATGGTTCGAGTGGTCATAATAGCTGGAACCGCGCAGGCGAAAGAACTCAAAAGCGGGATAAAGGATTTTCCATTAAGTCCAACTTTTCGCATCACACGATCAAGCACAAAGGCCGCGCGAGCCATATAGCCAGAATCTTCAAAGAGCGCAATAAAGAAAAAGAGGAAGAGGATCTGCGGCAAAAACACCACGACTCCGCCCACACCCGCAATCACGCCGTCCACCACCAAGCTATTCAGCTGACCGGGAGGAATCACCTGCCCGGCCCAAGATCCAAGCTGTTCTACCCAGGAATTTAACAGATCCATGGGAACGGAAGCCCAAGAAAAAATGGATTGAAACACTACCCCCATCAAAATAAAAAAGCAAACAAATCCCCAAATCCTATGGGTAAACAACACATCTAATTTTTCCGACAAAGAATCCGAGACATGGCGGGTATGCTGGACAACTTCCGAACATAATTTTTGGACATAGGCGTAACGAGCTTCTGCCTCAAGCGAAGAAGCATCGATTCCGTTGTCGCGGAGATTCGCCGCAGAAAAACACACAACATCTTTTATGGAAGCTCCAATTTTAAATAAAGGACTTCGAAATTGACTGTCTCCCAACAGCCGCAAGGCCTCACCGCGTAAAATCGGCGCAGGAAACGAGACGATTTTTTCCAGCATCCGCTGAATCCTCAAGATCTCAGACTCCGCAGGTTTAGATAAAGGCACCTGAAAACCTCTTTCAGAAACCGGAGCAGGATTTTTTAACTGCCGTTCAATCACGGCTTTCAGTTCGCGAATGCCCTCCTGACGATTTCCCACCGTCGGCACCACAGGAACACGCAGCGTCATGGCAAGCTTTGCTAAATCGATCACCATGCCGCGGTCCGAAACAATATCCCACATGTTGAGCGCAAGGATGCAGGGAATTCCGGTCTCTAAAAGCTGAGTCACAAAAAATAAATTTCGCTCCAGATTCGAAGCGTCCACGACAATGACCAAAAGATCCGGGGCCGGCGTCCCGGTCTGACGGCCGATAATAACTTGATGAACCACGTCTTCATCTAGAGACCGCGTGAGCAAACTGTACGCGCCCGGCAAATCCAAGACTGTTGACACTTCCTTAGACTGCGGAAGTGTCAGATAGCCTTCTTTCTTTTCCACGGTCACGCCCGGATAATTTGCGATTTTTTGCCGGAGCCCGGTAAGGGCATTGAAGATCGTGGTTTTACCCGAGTTAGGATTTCCCGCTAGGGCAATCATAAATGTCTTTGCAGATTCCGGAGCAAGGAGGGACATTATTTTTTATCCTCCGCTCTTTTACACTCCATCACAATTTGCGCTGCATCTTTTTTTCGAATCGCAAGGTGATAACCTCGGACCGTAATTTCAAGCGGATCTCCCAGCGGCGCATAACGCTCTACCAAAATCGAAGTTCCACGCACAAGACCAAGTTCTTTCAAGCGGCCCTGAAGATCGCCGTCTCCGGAATACTGCTGAAGAACTCCCTGCTCCCCAACTTTCATTTGATCCATTGTAATTTCCATATCACTTTCCTTTTATAGCTCAAATTTCATTTCTTAGGCGCGGCATTTATCGCAGTAGCCAAAAAGACGATGATCGTGAAAAACCAGCTGAAACCGATTATCGCTTGCAAGACGTTTCTGCAATTCCTCGAGTTCATCATTATGAAACTCAATAATTCGTTTACATCCGAGACAGACCATGTGATCGTGATGCCCTCGGTCGGTTCTTTCATAAAAATCTCGCTTGCCTTCCCCCGCTGATTTTTGGATAACTCCCGCCTCAAGCAGAAGCGGAAGATTTCGGTAAACCGTAGCACGAGCGATTCGATCGCCGCGATTTTTAAACCGGTCGTAAAGACTGTCTGCATCAAAGTGTTTTCCTATTTTCTGGATCTCATCAAAAATGCACTCTCGCTCATAGGTATACTTCAGACCTTTTCGGTCCAGGAGCTCCTTAAACGAGCCCAGTGTATTTTCCTTCATTTTATGCATGCAAGTCTCCTTGGATTAAGACTTAATCCTAATTGAGACTCTATTCTATTGAGATTTAATCTCATGTCAAGGCCATTTTAATTTGTCTCTACAAAAAGGATGGGGACATGAAAAATCGAGGCTTTTAATGATCAGAAAGACTAAGAGACCTTGGACTGGGCCAGGACCGGCTCCATCACCTCAGAAGCAGGCATCGGATAAATATCGGCGGAAACAAAAGGAGGTTCATTTGGATCCACATCTTCGGGACAGCCATGGGTTTTGATGACATATTCACGCAAAGCCCTGTGACTCGCCATCCAGCGAAAGAAATCAAGCCACTTGTCTACGGAAAACGGCCCGGATTTCGCTACTCGGATAAAAGTAGACACAAAGAATTTTAGGCGCCGGAAGTCCTTCGTCACCAAATAATAAGCCAAAAGCTTCCCTAAAAGAACGATGAATCTTCTATCAAACGGCGCGCGCTTATGCTGCTTGGGGAGATTTTTAAAGCGGCCAAGCATCCGTACCAATCGATCACTGTAAGTGTCATAGCGATAAAGACTGCGAATCAGCCAATTATACCCCTGACACAGCTCCTCAGAAGTCATCTGCTTGGGAATAAAATTGCAGTCGGCAGCTCCGTGCGCACTCATATTCGTCCACTCAATACTGAGCAAACGGCCTTCGGTTTCAAGCCGCTTAATCAACGGAGTATTCGGGAGCGCAGTTAAGGTCCCGCAGGTAGTAAACGGAATGCCAAGTTTGTGCAGAAAATCAAACTGCTCTTTAAAAATCAGTTTATCATCCGAATCAAAACCAACGATCATGCCCACCATCACCGAGATGTGATAAGAGTGGATCAGCGCGATGTCATCAGCGATATCCCGGCGGGTATTTTGAAGTTTTTTGGTTTCAACAAGGCTGTCGCGGCGCGGAGACTCTATGCCAATGAAAAGAGAATAAAAGTTCGCGGCCTGTAGAAGCTCCAAAAGATCCGGATGATGAGCCACATTGATGGTCAGTTCGCAGACGAATTCAACCGGATAATTATTTTTTCGGGAATACTCGCCGAGCGCTTGCAGCAATTTTCTTGCAAACGGCATGTTTCCGATAAAATTCGCGTCACCAAAAAGAATGTACCGCGCACCTTGCTGGACGCAATGCTCCACTTCCTGGATCACCTGCTCAACGGTTTTGGTGCGAGGAACACGCCCATCCATCACAATAATATCGCAAAATTCACAGCTAAAAGGACATCCCCGGCTGGTTTGAAGACAGACCACATGATAATATTCGGTCCTAAGGAGATCGTAACGCGGAACCGGGCTTTTCGTTAAATCCGCTTTTTTCTGCTCGGCCACATACAACTCCCGGGCCTGCCCTCTTTGAAAATCGTTCAGAAATTCGGGCCAGATCGTTTCTGCTTCACCACAAATACGATAATCACTTTTCCCCTCAAAGGCTTCCGGAAACAAACTGCAATAGGGGCCGCCAATAACAACCGGCTTACCGCGTTTACGAAATTCTTGGGCGATTTGGAGGGCGCGCTGATACTGGACATTGAAGGCCGTAATTCCGATTAAATCCGCATCAGACTCAAAATCAATCTCTTCTACATTTTCATCGGCAAGAGCGATATCCCAGTCGGAAGGGGTTAGAGCAGCAACGGTAGCCAAGCCCAAAGGCGCAGTCAAGAATCGGGTTCCCGTAAAAGGGCGAAGACCTTCGAAGGACCAAATCGTCGGATTAAAGCGAGGATTGATGAGATAAACTTTCACGCCCGTCTCCTAAGTTGCCGTCATGGCCGGATTTAAATATGGCGCTAGGCTAACACATTCCCTGCTGGATGGAAACAGAGAACTCATAGGATCTTTTTTGTATTGGCAAGAGCCCGGATTTAAAATTAGACGCCACTCAAACCCTAGCAAGCCTGGATCTCCCTTAGCGCTTTTTCTTTCTTTTCATGAGGATTTTATTCCCTCTTGAATCTGATTTGGATTCAGGGAATTGGCCTCTGCTTTTTTCAAAAATTACGGTTGAAGCTCCCTGTCCCGACTTCCGGCGCGCAAAGCACTCTTTACAGTAAACCGGCCGTTCGCCCGTAGGACGGAATGGAATTTCACAGGACCTTTTGCAATCCGCGCAAACCGCTTCAAACATCGGCCGCGAGGGATTTCCATTCTGTGGGTTCATAGATCGCTGGGGCTCGGGAAATTCGGAACGCCGGAAATTTTGCGGAGCTTGACGCATCTCCTCACGAGGCGATGCCATGCCAGTGAGCACAAGGTCGGTCTTCTTTTCAAGCGCCTCGAGCCTTTCCACTAACTTCGCCATCACCGTAACAAGCTCGGGCAATTCATTCTTTTCATGACCGGAACGCTTAGATGCTTTCGCCTTCTTTTGCTTTTTCATAAGACTCCTTTAGTATTGAGCATGAGGATGATTTCATCGCCAAAAGATGAGAGCTGCAGTTAATATGATTCCAACAAGCCAGACTATCGTAGCATTTTGCACAAAATAGGGATAGGCCATCAAAAGAATCCCGATCGCAAGCGGTTTCGCGCTGGATTGTTTTTTTCCGTAAATAAAGGCCGCAAAGCCCACACTGCCAAAAAGAATGGCGGCCATTAAGCTGGAGGTGCTCATCGTTATCCCCACAAGGCGAGCATCACGAGCGTGCCAGATTTTCGTACACTGCAATCCGCTGAGTTTCTTTGGCTGCCCCGCTTATCCATTCTTGCGTAGCAGGCAGAGACTCGATCACTTTCATATACTGATGAACGATGGAACTTACGGGCACTTTATAGGCAAGAAACCTAAAGACAACGGGTGCAAACATAGCATCGGCAACACTCAGCTTTCCAAATAAAAAAGACCCACCCCGGGCATATTTCTTGCGGCACCCAATCCAAATCTCTTGAATGCGCTGGATATCGCCCTGGGCTTCCCGAGGAATTTTAAAATCTTCATACCGCGCCAGAAAATGACACGGCAAATTCGTACGCAGCGCTTGAAATCCTGCGTGCATCTCATTTGAAATCGAACGCGCCTCGGCCCGCTCAGCCGGATTTTTTGGCCAGAGCTGTTTCTTTGGAAATTTCTCCGCAAGATACTCGCAAATCGAAAGCGACTCCCATACCGTCACTTTGGCGTCCAAAAGAACAGGCACGCGGCCTCCCGGTGAATATCGCCGGATCATCTTTGTTCCTGCTTCCGTGCGAAGAAAAGCCTGAATCTCCTGAAAAGGAATCCCCGCAGCTTTCATTAAAAACCAGGGACGGAACGACCAGGATGAATATCTTTTATTTCCAATCACTAATTTCATGCGGATCCTTCAGACATGAGGACGCTCAGCGCTTCCTGAGCGTCTAGCTATTCGCAGTGTTTTAAATGTTTTTTTTCCCAAAGTTCCAACTGATGAAGAGCGTCCCGCATGACTTTTTTAGGATTTTTCTTAATCCTCTCAAAGCGGTCTTTCGGCATATCGGGCGAAGCATGATAAGTACCACCCCAGCGGATCAACTCCACCAGAATGGGAAGCAGATCCTTGCCCGGCGGGGTCAGGTAGTAGTATTTCTTATTCTTATGGCCCGGATGCGGACAAAATTCCACAATCCCCTTGGCCCTCAGCCGTTTTAAACGATCCGAGAGGATATTCGTTGCAATCCCTTCCGGCCCGCTTAAAAATTCATGATATTCATGTTTGTTCATGACCAGGAGGTCGCGAATAATCAAAAGGGTCCACCGGTCCCCCAAAATATCGAGAGCTCCCGCCACCGGACAATCCGAACGGCACCCAGATTTTTTGTGTTTTTTCATGGGCCATACTATATCAGATTTTCCCAAAAAAATAAATGCTTGCATTTTGCAAGTAATTAAGTTACATTTCTTTTCGCTTGCATTTTGCAAGCAATTAACCACCGACCGAAATAAGGAGATTTTTAATGTCAGACTGTGATAAGAACGAAGGAACCTGCAAAACACAGCCCAGCAACGAAAACGAATGCAAATCCGGAGCATCTTCAAGCTGCTGTCCGATTGAAATGGCCGCTCAAAAGTGGTCGGGTAATTTTTGCGTCGCCATGAAAGAGGTCCAGGTGGAAATCCTCAAGCAAAAAATCAAAAAAGCCTGGGGTACTGAGATGGAGAAAGTCGGCGACGCAGTGATTGAAGCCATGGGAGGGCAGTGGCATGCCATGCTCTCTCAAGCCAAAGCACATGTTGATCTGCGTGAAAATATTAGGAAGGCGTTTTTGTCAGGTCAAAAGTAATTAAGAAGGATAGAGGCTCAAAAAGAGGCAGGTCTAGGGCGAGGACCTGCCTCTTCCCTTTTTTTTCAAGGATTATGTGAGGCGAACACAGATTCATGCGTTCGATTACAATTCCAGCGTATTTATGCTGGAATAGTTAAAAACATAAACCGGTGGACTTATTTCGCTTCTTTCAATTTCCGTAAAAAGGCAACTGCGAAATAAGCTAATTATGCGAATTTACCCCCTTATACCTGTGTTGGGTCTAAAAATAAAAAAAGGAGAAGCAGCCGAAGCTACTTCTCCTAATTTTATAATCCAAACGGCTAATTACGCCGTTTCAACCAAAACGAGCCGCAAGTTCTCGTACCGGTACGTTTCAACCTCGAGCTCTTCGGGGTTGTCTTCTTCCCCGTTCTGGTTTACTAATATGTGGCGGAAGTGCCCCTCGCCGAAAACGCTCGGGACAACCTCCAGTTTCGATAATACACGAAACTCTGTTTATAATGAAAACTGGAGGTGGGGGGTTCTGCTACGCGGTGTCCTTGCCGGCACCGCTTCGCAGAAACTTCCCTTAAACCTTTATGTGCATTCCTTCGTAGCTGCCCCGCTAAGAAGGCAGCGAAGAAGAATGGAGGTGGCCCGTAATTACCCCGCTCGTAGCTTAAGTAATTTGTATTTTTGGATCCAATTAGTGCTCAGCAACACAAACCTAAATTAGCGCAAAACCGTAGACAGCCTCTCCGGTTTCTCTGTTAACACGCACTTCAAAACCGCCACCCATAATATTTTTATTCTTTCGCCAGAATCTTACAACCGCAAAACTACCTTTATCTAAAGCGGATTGTTCTTCACGATAATCAATTTGTTTGTCAGTCACATCATATCCTGACGCTATTGCCTTAGTTTTCGCGATTTCAATAATCTTTTCCTTGGATAATGTATCCGCAGCCCAAGCGATGCTAATCAGACCTATCGTCAAAAATAGAAAAATCCATCCGCACGCTATAGTTTTTTCTATCCTCATGTCAATTTCTTCTCCTTCACTTTATGATCCTAATAATCTGTCCGGGCTGAATATAATTAAGAGCCGTCAACGCCTTAGATACCAATGGTTCAATACTCTCATAGCGATTATTTTTAACTGAAAGCGATACAACAGCCATCGACGACTTGCTGAGATTTTGTTGATACTGGAGGTTTTGATCGAGGGTAATAAAGACATCAAATTCTTTTTCGGCAAGTCTAAGGAGTTCACCGTTTTTCTTTCCGGCCCAACCCATTTCGGGAACTGTTTGAATCTTGTGCCCACGAAACTCCTTCTTAAGAGTTCGCGGCAAACATTCATCAAGCAGCAAGCGCATATTTATTCCTTGTAAGAATTGCCTTTAACGCTTCCAAAGCAATCATCGCCTGCTTTTTATGAACCGTCGGGAAATCATCCAAAAATTCATGGATCGTCTTCCCTTCTTCAAAATAATCAATCAATGACTGAACAGGGACCCGAGTACCAGCGAAAACCGGTGTACCCCCCAAAACATTCTTCGACTGATCAATTAACTTTCTTTTTTTCATTTTATCTCCTCACGCTCAGTTTCATCCTTGATCTGATTCAAGCGAGCGTTTTCGTAAACATAGCGTTCAACTTCCAAATCCTCATCTTCTAAAGTTGCGGAAATGTGGTGGAGGTGCCCCTCGCCGAAAACACTCGGGACTCCTCCAGTCTCGGATGGATCCCGAAACTTTATTTATAATGAAAACTGGAGGTGGGCGGTTCTGCTTCGCTCACTCCTTAACGGTGAGCTTCGCAGGAACTTCCCTTAAACCTTTATGTGCATTCCTTCGTAGCTGCCCCGCTAAGGAGGCAGCGAAGAAGAATGGAGGTGGGGGGAATTGCACCCCCGTCCAAGAAACCTACCTTAGCCGAATCTCCATGCTCAGGACCTGGATTTGTTTAATTCCGGAAGCTCCCAGGACCAGGATATTCCGAAACGATCCGCCTATTTTCTTGATCCGGACCGGGCGACTCCATCCGAACCCAGCCTGCGATTTGCGTCAGTTCAGCCTAGCAGGCGTGGACTGAGTGACGGTCGCTGTCAGTTAAGCAGCGATCGGAAGAGCGGCAAAACTGGGAACCGCAATGGGTCCCGCAGCTCTGTCACCCCAGCTGATTGTTTTTTCAGCATTTATGATTTGTCAGGTGTTTAAAGAGGCCTCCCGACCACCTCTGCATGCTCCTTCTAAAGCAATGTCCCCTGTCGAAACTATTCACCCCCGCAATTGGTTTGCGAGGCTCGCCCTCACGGGCGGCCCAAATTTTTAAAGAACGTGAGAAAATTATAGCACAATGCAGTGTTTTGAAAACCAACGGCGAGAAACTCTAGATTTCCGAAATCACTTCGTTCATTGGAAAACGCACTTTAGGATTTGCCGCATGTTGATCGGATCCAGCACGATATCCAAGCGCGCAGAGGACCACGGAGTGAAATTCGGAATCCTGAAGCCTTAGAATCTCATCGAATTTTACCGGATTAAATCCTTCCATAGGACACGTATCAATTTTCCGGTATGCGCATTCAGCCAGCAATAACCCGAGCGCAATATAAACCTGGTTCCTCATCCATTCTAAAAGTTCGGCCGGAGATTTTTTTTGCGTCGAGCCCAGCATCATCTGCTGATACTCCTTAAGCGCCTCAAGCGCCACGCCGCGAGACTTGGCAAGGGTTTCGACAAATCTTGCAATATAGGCTGGGTCCATGGACTTCCTGACACAAAGCACGACGAGGTGTGACGCGTCTGTAATCTGCGATTGATTCCACGCGTGCGGGCGAAGTTCATTCCGCAGTTTTACATTTTTAACCACTAAGAACTTCCAAGGCTGCAGCCCGTAAGAAGACGGCGCAAGACGCAGTGCTTCTATAATTTCATGAAATTCCGTTTCCGGAATCTTTTTTTCCGGATCAAATTGCTTTGTTGCGTATCGCCACTTTAAATGTTCAACACTCATCAAAAGCTCCTCATGACCTTCGTACGACAATTGCGTACTGAGCACCGTGCAACGCACCACGCAGAGCGCTGCACCCGGCACTGATTTTTATCCTTTATGCGTAAATTTTTTCATCGCCACATCACTTTCCCGGTCATGGATGCGGCGCTTAAGAGTCTCGCGCTTATCAAATTGTTTTTTTCCTTTACCCACCGCAATCTCCACCTTCACAAGCCCCCGCTTAAAATACATAGAAAGTGGAATCACGGCCTGGCCCTTTTGAGTGGTGAACCCTGTAAGCTTCTCGATCTCTGCTTTTTTAAGCAATAACTTCCGGGACTGCCGCGGATCCACCTCGATATACCCTTGAAGATGGCTATAAGGACTGATATGACAGTTAAAAAGAAAGGCCTCGCCGCGAATCATACGGACAAAGCTGTCCTTCAGGTTGACCTTCCCCTCGCGGATGGATTTAACCTCACAGCCCTGAAGCTGGATCCCCGCCTCAAATTTCTCCCCGATAAAATAATCAAATCGGGCTTTTCTATTTTCAGCAATATTTTTCATAGAAAGGATTCGATTTCGATCGTGGAACTAAAAATACCGTCGCCGTAAACAACTCTCAAAGCTGTTACGATGCAGCATTTGATTATAAGATTTGGTGCAGCCATCGGAGACAGTCTCCCTCGGCCTGTCCCGATGCAGTACTAAATCATAAGATTTGGTGCCGAGGACAGGACTTGAACCTGCATGGGTATGACCCCACTACACTCTGAATGTAGCGCGTCTGCCAATTTCGCCACCCCGGCGCATAAGTATTTTTGATTTTGGATTGTAGATTTTCGATTGAAGGAAAATTTATTTTTTTACAAATCTAAAATCAAAAATCTAAATTCTAAAATTAAAACATGGGCAATAGAGGACTTGTCCCTGCGCTTCTGCACATGGACTTCACGGGCGGAACTTGTGGCTCCGCTCCGTGACCGTCCTGCTCCATCAACAAGATCACCCGCAATCTAAAATAATTTCATGGGCAATAGAGGACTTGAACCTCTGACCCCACGCATGTGAAGCGTGTGCTCTAACCAGCTGAGCTAATTGCCCGATAAAAGGGCTCTATTGTAGTGATTTTCCAAAGTCGTGCAAGGGAGGAAAAAAGTAACCAGTAACCAGTTGCCAGTAACCAGAAAAAACCATCTGGAGACAGTTAAGATGCGTTGATATTTTTCTTCTTAATCTCTGGTATCTGGTTACTGGTTTCTGGTTACTTTAAGGCGGGTTCTAGATTTAATAGCGCATTCACTTTGGTCATGACTTGAAAGGCATCGGCCACGTAAAGCACATCCGCTTTCCCCTGAGCCCAGCCGCACCCCGCATCGAGGTTGACCGCGCGGCGCTCGTTGATAAACCGCCAGCCGACCACATGAGGCTCTTCTCCATGACAGCAGGTCGCAAGTCCCTTAGGATGGCGCGGAGTGGATCCGGTTTGTCCCACTTGGTTCAAGTGACTCAAAAAGGGAAGGACCTCTCCTTCTCCGGATTGATCCACCAGCGACTTGCTGCTTCCAAGCGAGGCCTGAGATGCGGCGAGAAAATTCATAATTAACTCCCCTGCTTCTTTAAGATGCGGCTGACCATCCTGCTGTTTCTTGGTCCATCCGGCCCCCGCCACGAAAAGAAGTTTTGCATCCGGACGAATGGTTTGAGCGCTGGCCGCAGGGGCCTGGACTCCGGTGATTTGTGTTCGCTTTTGACTGTCGGTCAAAGTAACTGCAATTTTTTCAAATACTGCTTTCCCGGCTGCGCCACTCCAAGGCTTGAAAACTCCGGAATCAATGGATAAGATCCAGGGACGCTGAGCGCGCGTCAAAACTCCCATCATACGCTGGCGATAATACCAACGCTGGATTTTGAGCATGCCATTTTCAAGATTCCATCCGCTAACATGCGTATCAATTTTACCCTGGATGCGCAGCGCCGCAGCGGGAAGCACGCGGGCCCACCGGGAAGTACCGGGCGCCAGAATAAACGTCGGCTGCGAGGCTTTGACCAGCGCTTCAATGGCCGCAAGATCTGAGGCGTACCGCGGCTGAACGAAATCCGGTCCCGAAACACCCAGAAATCTTGAGGCACCGCAGGAAGCAATTGTATCCGCGGCAGTCTCGGCCGCTTGCCCCACGATACCAACCGCAAACTTTCCGCCAGTAATCGCTTTTGCGAGTTCGCTCGCGGCGGAAATAATTTCCCAAGCCGCTTTAGGCAAACTTCCTTCTGAAGTGGTGTGAATCAAACAAAGTATATTTTCCATTTTTGCTCCTTAAATTACGAACGAATCCATTCGACGATTTCTTTAGCAATGTCATCGACCGGAACGTCTTTGACAATTTTGGTCTGACGCATTTGCTTGGGAAGTTCCACGTTTGCAAAAATTACGCCCTCAGCACCCACTTTAGCCGCTGTAGCTTTTTGCAGGGCCGGCATGATCGTTCGCATATTCGCCATTCCCAGCTGAGGATTATTAGGAGGCTCAGGGAGGTTTCCTGTCGCCCACGCCAAGACAGCCGGAGCACCCGCACATTTAGAAACTTGATATTGTCCACCCTCAATGCGCTCAAGAATTTGAAAACCGCCATCCGCAGAAATTTTAATTTCATCTACTCCCGTAAATTGATCCTGGATGCCCAATTTTTCTCCAATCATCTGCATGACTGAGCCCGAATCACGCGAAGCTGAAGAACATCCTCCAAAAACCAGCAATTTGGATTTATCAAGTCCTGCAATTTTTTCAATGGCGCCGGTCAGGGCCTCAGCAACTTCCGCGGGATCCGTGAATCCACTTGCCGATCCATCAACCACGACAAGTTCAAACGAGGCCTTTTGGGCAATGCTCATCATGAGCTGTTGGAGCTTGGCTTTGGGTCCAAGACTTACTAGCCAAACTTTGCTGCCCGCATTATTTTTGGCAAGATTTGCGGCCTCAAAAAGTGCGTGCCCGGCCCAGGGATCCATGACCGAGGGCAGCATGGTTTCATTTTTCAGTCCGGGACCTGTTGGCGTTTGAACCGGTTCCAATTTCTGAAGTGGATCCGGGACAAGACTTCCGCAAACAACGATATGAAAAATAGGCATTTTCCCTCCTGTTTATAAATCCTAAATTTGAAGCACTAAATTCGAAACAAATTTAAATATCTAAATTCAAATGATCAAAACAACGTTTGGAATTTTTATTATTAAATATTCGCGCTTGTCCTTCGACTCTGCTCAGGGTGGTGAGCGAAGTCGAACCCTTTCGGATTTCGAAATTCGGATTTCGTATTTTAGTTCTCAACGGAATGAAGTCCTCCGGCGCCGGCCCGGAAATCCACATTGCCGCGCTCCGGATTTTCCAGCCGCGCATGCGCGCAGTTCCAAAGACACGCGCCGCAGTGCACACATTTTTCCCGGTCAAAAAGCGGCACGCCGCCTCCGGAATTCATGGTAATAGCCTGTGCGGAGCAAAGTTCAATGCAGACTTTTTCTCCGCAATTTTCACAAACCTGGGAATGCAAGAAAACTACGTGATCCGCATAACCTTCCGGGGCCTGGACCTTGCCGCCTAAAAGCAGCGCATCCTGATGAGAGATCAAAAGTTTTCCGTCATACTCAATCTTGGGCCAGCCGAGCCGGTCCATCACCGCATCGTGAAGCGAAGTTCCGGTCCGGACCGCATCGTCGCGCATTTTTTGAAGCTCTGCGGCAGGAATTTTTCCTGCATAATATTTTTCAAGCGACTCGACCCGCTCATGCGGACGCTTGAGCCCCCCGCTCAAATTAATCCTTCCATTTGTAAATCCAGAGAGCGACATGCCCATCATGCCACGGACAAAACTCTTTTGAAATCCGTCTCGGGCTTTTTCTGCAATGCGGCCTTCTTTTTCTACCCAACTTGCTCGGCGTCGCGCCACATAAGTTGCCTCAAGATTTTCCTGCGTAAAAGGTTTCTTCTCTTTATAAAGTTGGATCACAGCCTCGGCCAGCTGAATCCCGGTTGCCCAGGCCTCATCCACGCCCGAATTGGTAAGGACGTTGGTACTTCCGGACCCTTCACCGATCCGGGCAAATCCATCTCCCGTAAGATACGGCTCGCCGCGCCGCCCGGACTCCTGAATACTCTTCGCCCCCCAGGACTTGATCGTTGCGTCTTTCAAATAGCGCCAAAGATAGGGATGCTGCATCCAGTGCTGAAGATATCGGTAACTTGTCCGCACTGGACTATCGAGCCAGGACGGAATAAAAATTCCAAGTGAAGCCATGCGGTCGGGATAGACATACATAAATCCAAAAATTTCTGGTTCCGGAAATCCGAGAGTATGAAAAACCGTTCCTGGCTCAAGATAAACGCCCTCTGGAAGCTCCACCACCACTTTCATGCCAACCGCCCAATCATATTGATGATGACCCTCCGGAAGTCCGAGCTTAAGATCAAGCTGCTGACCCATGGCACCAAACGGACCGTCTCCCACTACGGTGAGTGCGGCTTTTACATCCATGCCCGGAGAAAAATGCTCAGCAGGTTTTCCGGATTTATCGACTCCCTGATCCTGGAGCCTAATTCCGGCCACACGATTTTCTTCAAAAAGCGGTTCACGCACGGGCATGGCAGGCCAAATCTGAACCGCACCGCTTCCCATGATTTGGGACCCCACCCAAGAATTAAATTGTCCGATAGAAAGAATCATGCCGTCATGTTTATTCATAAAAGAAGGGATGAATGGAATCTCAATAGCTTCTTCTTTATATATAGGAAGGATTTTTCTAAGAGAGCGAAGGATTTTATCCGCAAAACGCAGCAAACCTGAACGCCGGCTTGCTCCCACCGGATCGAGGAGATAAACCAATTTTTCACGCTTGACCGGATAAGCCATGGGAATGGATTTTGGATCCAAGTCCGGAAAACTTTGTTTGATGGCGCGGGCGCGCGTCACGACTCCGGACACTCCGAACCCAATATCATCGGCGCGTTCATAACACACCACTTGGAGCGGCAGACCGGGCATAACCCGGCTTTCTAAAACATTTTGAAGATCCGGATCCGTAAGGGATTTGGAAAGTGTGGTGAGAAATCCGCCCATGGCAGGACCAAATCCCACACAGACGATATCCACATCCATACTTTGGCGTACGGTTTCCATCAACATCCTTTCGCTTGAAGAAGAGAGTAGGAAGCAGAGAGCAGCGAGATGAAAAACCTAAAATTTTTTCTCTCTATTCTCTCCCCTCTACTATAATTCCAGATTGTCATCTGTATTTTCTAGGAAGGATAATCCAAGGCTTCAGGAATCATGACTTGCGTTACCGCCTCAGAAGCCCGGTCTTTGGCAAGACGAGCGCCGGTCAAACATCCGTCCAGTTTGCTTCGTAAGCGGATGAAGGCCTCAAGTCCATGCGTACAAACGCAGGGACCAGCCTTCGGAGCATGTGAGCCGTCTGTTTCAATAACATCGGATAAACAGCGGGCGCATCCGGAGAATCCCGCCATAGTGCCTTCCATATCTTCCACATCCTGTGATTTGAAAACCGTGGAAAGTCCGGCGGCTTCGGCCCAGGATGGGTGACGGTTGTAACCAAAAACCAATTCCGTACAGATGCGTCCGACTTCACCCGCAGCGCGAGCGGCTTGAACATGGCAAAGATCAGAAAAGAAATTTACAAATCCCGGAAGACTCTCCGCAAGCAGCGGATTTTGCGGACCTTTTTCTTCCAGCTCTAGGACATCCAAAATTTGAGCGCGTGCGGCGAGTAACCAGCAAAGCGCATCGGCCATGGGAAAGGTCACGCCTTGACGCTGATTATGATAAAGCGCGCGGCCATCCGCATCCTTGGCTCCAAGAAGATGCTCCAGCGACCAAAGCCAGAGCTCCATGGCGCTCGCCAATGTACAGGCCCCGCTTCCGGGTTTTCGGGATGCAATTTTTCTTAAATCACGAATCCAGGTGCGAAACTGCGCGAGAAAAAGATCATCCGTCATGGTAATCGTAAGCTGACGGCGCTGGACCGCCTCCGGCCCCTCATAAGTGGCTTCAAGTTGAGAATCCATCCACTTTTGGCCGAGAAATCCCGGGCAGTCTTCCGTGATTCCGTATCCACCCATCAAACTCACAGCCTCACGAAGCACGGTTGCGCCGTAACCTGTGTTCCAGAGTTTACATGCCGGACAAAACACATTGGCCTGAGTATCCATGAGCACATACTGAACCAATGGATCGGCTTTCAGAGTTTCAAATCGTGTTGCATCGCGTACGCTCTCGGACTGAGCAAGCAATTTGAGATATTCAAGCGCAAGTTCCCGCGGAGCTTTCATGGCCTTCATCACTGCGCGAGGACCTTTGATCCCCTGTTCTTCAAAAATTTTATCTTTTTGTTTTTCAAGGGGAGCAAATTCATCAAAGAGCCGGGCCGCAGAAAATCCAAGCGAAGTTGCGGCTTCACCCGTAGCCCAAACATCAATGAGACGATGAATGGCATCTTCTTTTTGCTGGAGACCGAGCTCAAAGCGCGGAGTTCCGGCCTGACCGGCTGCACCGCCGCGAAAACGTCCACGCTGATAGCGGATCACAGGCTCGACTGCCGAGAGCAATTTTGCGGCTGTCATAATTCCAACGGTCACGCGAGTGCGGCGAAAGACAGCCTCAATGACTTCACTGTGCGAGTAATTCGGAATAATTACGCCATCCTTGACCGTGTAACCTCCAATGATTCGCGAGGCAGGAACTTTTAAACTAAAAATTGGATCGCAAGTCGAAGAAAGCTGATGAACAAGTTTCAGAGTCGGCGCACCACGATCAAATAACCCTGGATCTGTTTCTTCTAAAATCACCATGCAGCTGGATTTTATTTTGGGGTCATTCGTATCCACGGCTGCGGTTACAAAATTTGCGAATCCCATATTGGTAATAAAACGTCCGCGTTTTTCAACTTGAAGGATCGGTTCTTTTCCGGGCTTCCATTCCGCGATGCTGATTTTCCCTGAAAGCATTCCCGCATCCACACCCACATAAGGAAGCGGCTCGGTCAGACAAAAAGCCCCGCGCTTCATTTTTCTTTTTTCTCCAGCTGCCGGAGGAACACATCCGCTCATATATTCATGGACTTGTTCCGGAGTTCCTTTTTCATGAATGGGTTCGAGCGCCAAATTATTCGCCAGACTGCAAGTCGCGGCGCCCGCGTCCACCCAGGAAAGTTCAAAGGCAATAATTCCAAGCGCGTGATTTTTTGGACCGGAAATATATCCCCCTTGCTCGGGCTCCATAAATGCCGCCGTAACACCCGCCTCATCATAGGCCTTCAGCAGCTCCGCCTTCTGCTCATTCCAGTCATGGGAATTTCGAGCCCCCTCTGCCACGAGACGTGCCACGACACCCCTGGCCACTGCACGAGTGGATTGGACGAGCATCTGGAGGTCATAGCGGTCCGAGAAACGCCACATAATGGCCCGGATATCATCATTGGGAAGGGTTGTCAGAGTGGGGCGTATTTGAGAACTTGATTCAGTATGTGCCATATAAACCTCGATGAGATGGACTCTATAAACTGCATCATTGCTGGTGCTTCAAATATGATCGGAAGCTCCGTCAGACGCTCCCAGATTGAACCAACAGGATTGTGAAGAAAAAGAGGGAAATTAGCTGTGATGGATATCACGAAAAAAGGGGGACAGGCTACTTTATGGATACTCCGTAAAGTAGCCTGTCCCCTTTTTTATGCGCGGCCGACGTATTCGCCGGATTCGGTATTGACCTTGATCGAAGTGCCTTCATCAATAAAGATAGGCACCTGAATCTTGAGACCTGTCTCACAAACAGCAGGCTTCATGTTATTCGAAACCGAGTCCCCTTTGATCCAAGGAGGCGACTCTGTAATTTTTAAGGTCACTACTTTGGGAAGCTCGGGAAGGACGGGAAGATCGTCATGAAACTGGATCTTAATTTCCATACTTTCTTTGAGATAGTATTTGCTATCCCCAAGCATCTCTTCTGAGAGGCGGAAAGAATTATAGCTTTCCATATCCATGAAGTGAAATCCCTCTGCATCATGATAAAGATACTGGCAGGTTCGTGGATCCAAAGCCACGCGCTCCACATCATCGTCACTTCCAAATTTATTTTGCAGGATTTTTCCAGTTTGAATGTTTTTCATTGAAGCCTGGACAAAGCCGCGCTTATTTCCCGGCGTATAGTGCCGGAAATCAATCACGACATGAATCTCACCGTTATACATGATCGTGTTACCGCTGCGGATATCGTTTGCTCGCATAAAACTCCCCCTTCAAAAATGAGCGCGGATTATAACAATTTTCTTAAGCAGGAGCCACAAAAAGTATGCCGTCTTGAAATTACCGGGCGGGCGGCAGCTCTCGCTCTTCCAGATGATGCTTAATGCTGCGGCCCTGGACAAGATAAACTGCGTCTTCGCTGATATTGGTGGCGTGATCGGCAATGCGCTCTAAATTTCTGCCGATCAAAATTAAATCCACCGCGCGGTTAATATGCTGTGGATCGGAAATCATATAAGTGAGAAGCTCGCGGAAAATTTTGTGATTAAGCTGATCCACTTCATCGTCTCGCCGGCACACATCGCGGCCAAGCTCCGCATCCTCCCGCACAAACGCATCCAGACTGTCCCGGACCATTTTCTGGGCTAAACCGGCCATGTAAGGAATATCCGTCAGAGGTTTTAGCTGCGGCTCTTTCAGAAGATCGAGCGTTCTTTGCGCAATATTGACGGACAGATCCCCTATGCGCTCCAAATCATTATTAATCTTGAAGGATGCAGCAATAAACCGCAGATCCTTGGCAATGGGCTGGCGTAAAGCCAAGAGCTTCAAGCAAAACTCATCGATCTCAATTTCAAGCATATTGATCTCTTTATCTGAGCGCGCCACTTGTTCGGCCAGTTTGCTATCACGCTCCACGAGCGACTTGACCGCTTTGGCAATGGCCTCTTCCGCAAGCGAGGCCATTCGAAGCAGCTTGGATTTTAATTCCTTGAGTTCCTCATCAAAATGTCGTTCCATGCCAATTTCCTTTTCTGATCATTCGGACTTAAAGCCTCGGACTAAGAGACCGGATCATCCGTATCGTCCTGTAATATATTCTTCAGTCAGTTTTTCTTTGGGGTTGGTAAAAATCTGTTTTGTTTCGCCAAATTCCATGAGTTTTCCCAGGAGCATAAACCCCGTAGTATCAGAGACACGCGCGGCCTGCGCCATATTGTGCGTCACAATCACAATCGTATAATTTCGTTTCAGCTCATGGATTAATTCTTCAATGCGCTGAGTAGCAATCGGGTCTAAGGCCGAACACGGCTCATCCATTAAAAGCACTTCCGGATTCATCGCCACGAGACGCGCAATGCAAAGGCGCTGCTGCTGCTCTCCCGGCAAAGTAAGCGCAGAAATGTTTAATTTATCCTTAAGCGCATCCCAAAGACCGACGGAAGTCAGACTCGTTTCAATCCGCTGATCGAGCTCAGCCCTGGAAAGATTCATATGAATGCGGCATCCAAAAATGACATTTTCATAAACTGAAAGTGGAAATGGATTCGGACGCTGAAAGACCATCCCCACGCGCTTACGATGCTCAATTAAATCCACATCTTTTCCATAAATGGCGCGGCCGTGACTATAAATTTGGCCGGAGGTTTTGACGTTCTCAATTAAATCATTCATGCGGTTCATCGATCGAAGCAGCGTCGATTTACCGCATCCGGAAGGTCCAATGATGGCCGCCACTTTTCGGGGGCTCAGCGCAAGGTCCACATCCATCAAGGCATGAAACGTGCCGTAGAAAAGATTGAACTTTTCGACTCGAATGGCAAGATCCATGTCTGGACTTTGCTCCTTTTGTGGTTTATCCAAAACGGCCTGAGACATAATCCTCGGTCCTCTGGTCATGGGGTGCGGTAAAAATTTTTTCCGTCAAATCAATCTCAACGAGTTCACCCATCAGAAAAAAAGCGGTCCGGTCGCTTACACGCGCGGCCTGTTTCGTATTATTGGTCACCAAAATCTGGGTGTAATCTTTTTTAAGCACATTCATAGCCTCTTCCACGCGGGCCGTGGAAATTGGATCCAGACCGGAACACGGCTCATCGTATAAAATGACTTCGGGTTTAACGGCCAAAGTGCGTGCAATGCAAAGCCGCTGCTGCTGTCCTCCGGACAGACGCATCGCCGGAAGATCCAGCCGGTCTTTGATTTCATCCCACAAAAAGGCTTCCTGCAGACTTTTTTCTACAATCGCATCCAGTTCTTTTTTATTCTGGAGGCCATGGACGCGGGGTCCATACGCCACGTTATCAAATACCGAAAGCGGAAGCGGCGTGGGGAGCGCAAAAATCATCCCCACCCGTTTTCGAAGCAGCCAGGTCGGGAGATCCGTAAAGATATTCTTATCATCCAAATAAATATCCCCCTCTTTTCGAAAAACGCTCAGTGTCTCATTCAAGCGGTTCAGTGTCCGAAGCAGCGAGGTCTTGCCGCTTGATGCCGGACCAATGATCCCCAGGATTTCATTTTGGAAAACATCCAAACGAATTCCCTTCAATACCTGATGCTGCTGATAAAAAACCGAGAGGTCCTGGATTTTAACTTTAACTTTTTGCGGATCTACCATTGTTTTTTCCTTCGAAACCGGGCGCGGATGGTCCCCGCCACAAGATTCAAAATAAATACCATGGTGACCAGCACCAGCGCAGTCCCATATTGAACCTGCGGCTTTACGTTCGGCACCTGAGTGGAAAGCACATATAAATGGTAAGGAAGCGCCATGCACTGATCAAAAATGGATTGCGGCAGATGAGGAAGATAAAAAGCCGCCACCGTAAACAGAATGGGGGCCGTTTCTCCCGCAGCTCGGCTGAGCGCTAAAATCGTCCCTGTCATAATTCCGGGCAAGGCATTCGGAAGGACAATGCGGCGGATCGTCTGCCACTTGGTTGCTCCCAAAGCCAAGCTTGATTCTCGGAAAGAGATCGGAATAGTTCCTAAGGCCTCCCGTGTAGATGTGATGATCACCGGCAGACTCATAATAGAAAGAGTGAGGGATCCGGCTAAAATGGAAGTTCCAAAACGTAAAAAGATTACAAAAATTCCCAGCCCGAAAAGTCCGTACACCACCGAGGGTACGCCGGCCAAATTTACAATCGCGGTATCAATGGCGCGGGAAAACCAATTGTCCCGGGCATACTCAGACAGATAAATACCCGCCAAAATACCAACAGGCAACGCAAAGAAAACCGTGAAAACCATGAGATAGCCTGTTCCAATAATTGCGGGAAGGATCCCGCCGGCGCGCATGCCCATCCTCGGACCTTTGCTTAAAAATTCCCAGCTAATAGCGCTGAGCCCATTACGAAGGATTTCAATAAAAATCAAAATGACGGGAACGACCACGACAAGCGTGGCCAAAAACAATACGGCAAATGCAATTTTTTCAGTGGTCTTGGCCTTCATCGCGCTTTTCTCTTGATCAGTAAGGTCGCAGTGAAATTAATAAAAAAAGTAATAATAAAAAGAACAATACCAATGGCAAAAAGCGCGGCGTAATGGCTGCTTCCGGAAACAGCTTCGCCCATTTCTGCCGCAATCGTGGCCGTCATGGTCCGAACGGGTTCAAGTAAAGTGGTTGGAATTCGTGAGGAATTTCCTGTGATCATCATGACGGCCATGGTCTCTCCGATCACACGGCCGATCCCCAGCATTACGGCGGCTAAAATTCCAGACGATGCTGCCGGCACAATCACGCGGTAGATGGCCTGCCAGCGTGTGGCTCCCATGGCCAGAGCGCCTTCCCGGTAGCTTCGCGGCACCGCACGAAGAGCATCTTCAATCATGCTCACAATGGTAGGCATGGCCATAAAAGCCAGCATAATGGATCCCGATAACGCACTCAGTCCCGTAGGAAGATGAAATGCCTGTTTCACGAGCGGCGCCAAAGTGACAAGTCCAATGAAGCCGAGCACAATGCTGGGAATGGCGGCAAGAAATTCCACCAGATTTTTTAAAATTTCCTTGAGCCAGACCGGAGCAATCTCCGCAATAAAAATTGCCGCACAAATTCCAAGCGGCACAGCAATCAGAATGGCTCCAAAGGTCACCATTAAGGATCCTAAAATGAGCGGAACAATTCCAAAATGCGGAGGGTCAGAGATGGGATTCCATTTCAGGCCGCAAAGAAAATCCAGGAGTGCATAATGTTTAAAAAGGAGCAGCCCCTCCTTAAGAAGAAAAATAAAAATGAGGACCACAAAAAGAATGGTGAGTGCCCCGGCCCCATAAATGGCTTTTTCAATAACAAATTCAAACCATTGATTGCGAGCCGGACGCGAATACGATGACGGCATGCGGTTTACTTATTCAAGGGAACAAAATCAGCGGTTTTAACGATTTCCTGGCCTTCAGAACTCAGCGCAAAGGCGATGAAGTCCTGAATCTCGGATCCAGCCTTACGCGATGTATAAAAGAAAAGAGGCCGCGAAATTTTATATGTTCCGTCCTGAACTGTGGCAATACTGGGTGTTTCAAAAGCCTCCTGCTCACTTTGCGCCACCGGAAGAACTTTTAAATCCTGGTTCACATACCCGAGCCCGATATATCCAATGGCCGCCGCTGAACTTTTTACTTCCTGCACAATTGCTTGACTGGACGGCATCATCAATACAGACGGAGCAAATTCCTCAGGACCTTTGGCATTTCCTTTTCGCAGCACGTGCTCCAAAAAGAAAATGTGCGTTCCGGAATTCCGGTCGCGGCTGAGTACGATAATCGGCGCATTGTCTCCGCCCACTTCAGACCAGTTTGTAATTTTCCCGGTAAAAATGCCGGAGAGCTGCGGAAGTGTCAAACGAGAAACCGGATTTGCAATGTTTACCACCACGGCGATTCCATCATACGCCACCAGAGTTTCTTGGATGGGATGACCATTTTTTTCCGCATTGGCTTTTTCCACATCCGTCATGTTGCGGGACGACTGGGCAATGTCACAAGTCCCGGCAATCGCGGCTGCAATTCCAGTACCCGATCCCCCGCCGGTCACCGCCACCACACGATCCGGATATTTATTCATGTATTCTTCCGCCCACATCTGTCCTAAATTCACCATGGTGTCCGAGCCTTTCAGCTGGAGCACTCCTTGGCGGGCCGCATATCCATTAGTGGAAAAACAAAGAGAAAGAATCAGGATAGAAAAAACGAGGACTTTTGCTTTTAGTGTTTTGGGCATGAGAAAGCTCCTTTTTGTGAACTCATCATATCAAATTAGAACTTTGTTCATGTAAAGAGTATGTAAAAACACAAAAATGCAGGCCATCTTCTTTTAGGAAGATTACTTTAGAAAAAATGGCCGTGAAAAAAGAATTAGATAAAACGCGTTACAAGCGCGTAAGACAAGGCTGAAATCGCGGCGGAACATGGGATGGTAAGGATCCAGGCCCAGACAATTGTTCCGGCAACGCCCCATTTGACAGCACTTAAACGACGCAGAGATCCCACGCCCATGATTGCACCCGTGATCGTATGCGTAGTACTCACAGGAATTCCCATCATCGAAGAAATAAAGAGCGTGCACGCGGCTCCGGCCTCGGCACAAAATCCATCTACAGGCCGGAGTTTGGCAACTTTTTGTCCCATGGTTTTAACAATCCTCCAGCCTCCAAACATAGTTCCCAATCCAATGGCCACGTAGCAGGAAAGGGCGACCCATAAAGGAATGTAAAATTCTTTGCCGAGTAGTCCGGCACTAAAAAGAAGGCTCGCAATAATTCCCATGGTTTTCTGGGCATCATTACCCCCGTGTCCAAGGCTATAAAGTGCGGCGGAGATCAACTGTCCCTTACGAAAAATATGATCCACCTGGACCGGCGCAAATTTTTTAAAAATCCAATATACCGCAATTCCAAGCGTCAACCCCAGGATCAATCCAACCAAGGGTGAAACAAAAATAAAAGACACCGTTTTGATAATGCCCGACATCACGAGCGCCGATGGTCCGGCCTTTACAAGCGCAGATCCGATCATTCCCCCAATCAGAGCATGCGAGGAACTGGTCGGAAGTCCGAAATACCAGGTGATGATATTCCACAAGCAGGCGCCCATCAGAGTCCCAAAAATAATATTATGATCGACAATCGCAATATCAATGATGCCCTTGCCAATGGTCTTGGCCACAAAGTGACCAAAAAAGAAAAAGGCAATTAAATTAAAGAAAGCTGCCCAAATCACAGCATGGCGGGGCGAAAGGACCCGGGTTGAAACAATCGTGGCAATGGAATTAGCAGAGTCGTGGAAACCATTTAAAAAATCAAAGAGAAGCGCAAGAGCAATGAGAAATAAAATCCAAGGAGTCATGATCCTCAGGCGTGTTTGACAAGAATTGAGCTGACTACGTGCACAACATCTTCACAAATATCAAGCACGGTTTCCGCATCCTGATAAATTTCTTTCCATTTTATGATGGCCACCGGATCATTTTTGGATTTCTCAAAAAGCTCAGCCAGCATTTCGTCTCTCATCTTATCCCCGACATTTTCCAGTCGGTTGACTTCCACGCAGTGCTCCAAAATCATTTTGGAATTTTTTATACAGCGAAGTCCCCGAACCGCAGATGCCACGCCTTTAACCGACTGATCAATCACTTCGGCGAAAGCGATGAGATTTTTGTCCGGAATTGTGACCTGATAAACCCGCATGCGGTTGACGATGCTGTGGATCATGTCCACAATATCATCCAGTTCCTTGGCTAGGGTGTGGATATCCTCGCGATCAAAGGGCGTAATAAAAGTTTTGTTCAGTTGATCCATAATCTCATGCGTGACATCATCGCCCTGATGCTCAATCTCCCGCATTCTTTTGACCGATTTATCTTCGAGGGTATTTTGAGAAACAAGAAAGGCAAAATGGCGGGCCGCTTCCAAAGCCTGATCGGTTTGGCGGTCAAAGAGATCAAAAAAACTTCCCTCTTTCGGCAGTAAAAAACCGAGCACCATAATTTTCTCCTCTTTTAGACTTTCCCTAATTAAAGTTTACGCCAAGGAATCGCGCCTGTGCGGTGGATCAAATCCATGAATACAATTACGTATATTGAGCGGGATTCTACTGAAAAAAGCATCGTAAGTCTATTTAAAATCAGCACCAACGAGAAGCCTGAACTAGCTAAAATAAAAGGGAAGCAGCCATAAAAACCGGCGAATTTAAACCTCCGGCACTAAGAGAAATCAGACTGCGATCTGAATGATGGAATAAATACGTTCGTCGGTTTTCTCACGGCGAAAAGAGTAAAAAAGATCGTTCTGACAAACCGTGCAGTCCTGATTATCATGTACCGCATCTACGGCCAAACCTTTTTCCCACAAGCGGCGCTTCACATCCCCTGCGAGATCAAAGCGAAATCCCTCGGGGGTGGGGATTAAAAATTCGCGTGGGAAATATCGGCTGAACTCGGGTCCGACCTGGTAACAGCAGCGGCGAATGCAAGGACCCAGATACGCCTTCAGATCTTGGGGACGGATCCCATAACCTTTCCACAAACAATCGATCGTCTTTTCTACAATCTTCTTTTCAACCCCCCTCCATCCTCCGTGCACCATGGCCACGGTCCGGGCGGATTGACTGGAAAGAAAAATAGGAAGACAGTCCGCCGTTCGAATTCCCAGCGTCACTCCCGGAAGATTTGTTACAAGGGCATCTGCTTCCATCGATTCCGTGACATGGCTCGGATCACGAACCTCAATGATTTCGGCCCCGTGAACTTGCTTCACCCATTTCACCCGCGAAGGAACTACGTCCGTAGATTCTAAAAAATCCGATAAAGTATCGCGCGTCACCGATCGGGTGGAAAAAGCCGCACGAATGCCCGGCCCTAACTCAGCGACTAGAAAAAAACTCTGTGAATTCCCGGCTTGATCAAACATAATCAGCGGCTCCCGGGTTCATCTTGTAAACTACCGGATCTCACCGGCACCGGCTTAGGTTCTCCAAAGAAAAGTTTTTCATCACGGAGGAGTGATTCCCCTTGAGCAAGGACTGGATCCTTGTGAAAACGCTTTCGGATCGCGCCGTTTTCAAGATAATTATCAATGGAAAGCAGGATCATGCCCTGATTCAAAGATAAATATTTCCGGGCAACATGCCCTGTTTTTACGGTCACCGCATCAAAAAATCCGTATTCCCCGTAAATTTCATACAGCTCCAAAAGTTTCCGCAAATTTTGAATCACCGCCCGGTCATCCTCTTCCAAAGCCAGGACACTTGCATGCGGCGTTACCACGCCTGCCTTGTATCCTTTGGATCCAAAGGGAGCAACCCCAAACTCCGAATATTTTGCGTCCGGATCTGAACACGGACTCATGCCCCAGACCGGATACCCAAGTTCTTCTTTTGCATAACGGATCTGACCTTCCACATGGCGTTTATTGTTGAGAGCCAGGGCCTCAGGCGATAAATTTTTCTCATCCAAGACCAAAGTCGGCATCAAGGCCTCAAAAGCCGAACCTCCCCAACTCGGAACAAACCGGATATCTTTCCATAAATAATTTCCGCTTTGAAAAGAAAGTCCATGAACCGACTCTTCATTTCGGTCTTGAGGAAGAAGCTGCTGCCACTTCGCAGATTCCGGAAAGGTTCGGATGAGCCCGCCAAACCAGTGATCTTCCGGAACTTCTTTACGGGCAATGGCCATGTAACTTGTGGCCCGATGCTCGGCGTAATAAATTCCATAATGATAATCGGAGAAAACTCCGAGATGATCGTAATATCCATGGAACATTTGGCGCTCCACAGGATCATAAAAAAATCCAAGCTTGCCGCGGTCAATCAAGGCCTGGGCGCGAAGCTCCACTTCAGGGAATGCATTCTTGATCACATAAAGCCCGGCCATGAGCCAGCCGCTATCGACCAAGGACACAAAATAATCTGTACGCTCCAACGTGGTGGTGTCGTAGTAGTTATAAAGAAATCCGCTTGGCTTGTGATATTCCAGATTTTCTACGGTGTTCAAAGTTTTTCGGATGCGATCAACAGCATCTTCCTTCGTAATAAATTTCAGATCATAGGCCGCCACAAGCGACATCAAATAAATTCCTATATTGGTCACGTTCGTGTAATCACCAATCATCGCCCCTTCTTCCATGGCCACATTGCCCTCGGTCGCAAGCTGAATGGTATCCAGCGGAAGTGCGTGTTCCTGATCCACCATTTCATCAAAAAATCGCCAAGTATCTTTGGCGATCATGCGCAAAAATTCGCGGTCGTCTTTAGGAAAATCTTTTTGGACCACCACCGTCTGAGGAAACCCTTTGAGACGTTTCACTAAAAACTGAGCATATTCCAGTCCTTCCATCCACACGGGAGTTTTTTTGACATGCCGCGCAGGTTTATCCATGGCCGTGGGTCCCGGCTGGCCCGTTTTTACAAACCGAATATTATCGAGATAAATGACTCCGGTTTTTTTAGTGACTTCCCGGTCGCGAAGCACAATTACAATCTGATTCAGCCCCTGGCGCGCGGCCGTGGGATCTTTCCAGGCTTCCGGATTCATGAAATCAATAATGCCCGTAATTTGGTTGAGCGGAATCATGACCGTCTTCCAATCGCGCGTGACCGGAATACGGGCCGTTCCCTTGATCACATCATCTTTTTTCTCATCGCCCGTACACACGCCTGCCTTGCATTTTTTAACTTCAATCATAAACCGCTCAGGGAAACCTTTGATGGGATCCCCGCGCACATCCATGGCCAAGTGATCATACGGGCGGGCATCGAAATCCATGAGATTGGTCCAGAAGCCGCCTTGGGAAGGACGATCAGAATCCACACTATAATTCAGGCGCAGCACATGGTTCGTGGTTCCCTCTTTTGCCTTTGGCTCCTCGATCACATCTTCAATGCAGTACGAGTTATTCACGTCCGAAGGATCCAAAACCCAGGATCCGCTGGCACCTCCAAGCCGATTGATCAAAGAGTCCGCCGCAAGATTTTCAAAATCAAGCACCACTTTTTCAGAAGGATTTTCAGGAATTTCAGTTTTGGGAGGAGAAGGCGGATCATTTCGATCTTGAGCCGCTCGAATTTCAGGCGCTAAAACAAGGAAGAATATTGCCCCAAGTAACCACAACCCTCCGAAGAGCGTGATTTTTTTACCAAGCGGTATTGAGTCGGATACTTGCATGAAGGATTAAAAATAGACGCGGAGTTTCCGAAGCGTTCGCGGCCCCACATGTCCGGTGGCGGCAATGCCATATTTTTTCTGAAATTTTCGAACAGCCTTTTTTGTCATGGGGCCAAAAACACCGTTAGCAGGTCCATGAAAAAAACCGGCTTTCGTGAGTGCTTTTTGGATTCGGATAGTTTTTTCACGCTTGGCTTCAATGGGAGGATTGGATTGGGACGATGAAATATTCTGCTTGGAATCTCCCTTGGGATAATAAGCCAACTTTTTTAGATCCTTCCACAATTTTCTGCTTCCGAGCATAGAAACGAAAACGTCGCGGCCCGACGTGTTGATCATCCCGACAAAACAATGGCGGGCATTGCGTGTCCAGCCTGTTTTTCCCAAAACTCGGCGGCCCTCACGCCACAACATTTTATTATGATTCCGCAGTGTGGTCGGACGCCCGGCCAAGGAACGAATCATCATGCCTTTAATTTTCATGGTCTCAACAATAAAAGGATACTTGCGTGCTTCGCGCATGACGAGGGCCATATCATAGGCCGTGGAATATTGATTGGGCGCCGGAAGTCCGCTGGCCCGAATAAAATGGGAATGCAAAGCGCCAATGGAACGCATTTTTTGATTCATCATACCGGCAAATTCAGAGCGCGATCCGTGTCCGCCATAATACGCCAGCGTCTCAGCCGCATCATTGGCCGAACTGATCAGTGCGGCGCGCACAAGATCACGCACATAATATTGTTCTCCGGGCCGGAAATGCGCCTTGGAAGGTTCAATCGAAGTGACAAAACTTGGGATTTCAACCGCCTTATTTAAATCCATATTTTCTACAGCAACCACGGCCGTTAAAATTTTAGTCGTGCTGGCCGGCGCTCTTTTCAGATGCGGCGTCTTGGCATAAATAATTTTATTCGTGGAGTAATCCAAAAGTACAGCCGAAGGAGCGGTGATCGGAAGTGTCGAAGCTGCGCAGGCAACCGAAGGCGTCAGCAACGAAAAAAGATAAAGCGGAATCGTAAGAAAACCAACCATGCGTTTCATAGGATAAACGATATATCGACCTGTTTTTTCTATTCTTGATTTTAGTAATTTGATTTGAATTATATCATAAACCCCTCCCCTCACTGCCAAGATCATGGAGTTCGGTCGCGTATCATAAATTGTGTAATTTGATGAAATAAAAAGGGTGTATCCTTCCG
>CAYWRU010000032.1:0-25755 GCA_964460795.1 uncultured bacterium
GCCCCTGCAGGGACTATCCCTGTCTTTTATGATTCATTCGCTTCTGTTTTTTCCAGAGAAAAAATATGCCGAACATCCCGAGGATTATGGGCTTACCGCAGAAGAGATTTCTATCTCTACTCCCGATAGCCAGACATTGACCGGATGGTTTTTACCGGCTCACGAATTGAAGGGTGTGGTTTTGTTTTCCCATGGGAATGCAGGAAATATTTCCGGGCGACTTTTCAAAGCCGGAGGATGGGTGGCGCGCGGGTACTCGGTTCTCTTGTGGGATTACCGGGGCTATGGAAAAAGCAGCGGCATCATTCAAAGTGATGAGGAAATGGCTTTTGATGCAGGCTTAGTGTTTGAATGGCTGCAAAAGCAAAAAGAGATTCCGGCCTCGTCCATTATTCTTTACGGGGAATCGGTGGGGACTTATCCTTCGATCCGGCTTGCTGTTGAGCATCAAGTGGCGGGGCTAATTTTAGAATGTCCTTTTCCATCCTTTAAACATCTTGCCGTGGTTCACTACCGCTGGATTCCATCCCTAATGTCCGAAGCCCTCTTAAAAGATTTTGCTTTCTCAAGCGAAAGTATCCTGGCAAAGATCCAAGCTCCGCTTTGGGTGTGGCATGGGACCTCAGATGAGATCTGCCCCTTTTCCCTTTCTCAGCAGCTTTTTGAAAAAGCTCCGCAGCCTAAAGAGTTTTTTGCAGTTCCGGGCGGGACTCACAATGATCTTCCGATTCTGCTCTCGAATCTTTTTTGGGATAAACCGCTGGAATTTATCGAACGAGCTAAAGGGGGACAGGCTACTTTTTAAAAAGCAGCCTGTCCCCTTTAAAGACAAGTTGAACGGTAAGGCTTGAGGACACGGAGCATTTCAGGGTGGATGTGTCCATTGGTGGCAACATTTTGAATGCCAGTAAGTGTTGCAGGACGACCGGAGAGATCTGTCATTTTTCCGCCTGCTTCTTCAACAATCAGCATGCCCGCGGCTTTGTCCCACGCATTCAGTTTAAATTCCCAGTATCCGTCCAAACGTCCGCAGGCCACGTAACAAAGATCGAGAGCCGCAGATCCCAAGCGCCGAATTTCCTGCGCAGTGATCAAAAAAGCCCGGAATATTTTCAAATAAGAATCCGGATCCTTGCGCCGGTCATACGGAAATCCGGTACAGAGTAAAGAATCCACCAATTTTTTAGTTTTGGAAACATGGATTCGTTTTCCATTGAGGGTGGCGCCTTTCCCTTTTTCTGCAAAAAATAGTTCTCCTCGAAAAGGATCATAAACGCCGCCCATCAGGACCGCACCTTCATGCTCAAAGCCAATGGTGACGGTTGACAGCGGTAAGTTGTGCGCAAAATTGGTAGTGCCGTCCAAAGGGTCAATGATCCAACGCGAAAGGGGACATTCCCCGTTCCGCCAAAGGACGGATCCGCCGATTCTCGTGCGGATGGGGACTATCCCCCCCAAGGCACCCGATTCTTCGGCCAGAATAGCGTGATCCGGAAATGATTTTCGGATCCTTTGAATGATGGCTTTTTCAGCGGCCTTGTCGATATGGGTGACGAGGTTAATCACGCCCTTTTTTTGAATTTTTTTTGGCTTATTCCAGTTATTTTTAAGAATAGCGCCCGCTTCAAGGAGGCATTCGAGAAGCACACTTTTCATTCGATCCGTCTTCATATATGATACCCACACTTTTTAAACCTTGCGGCCACACCTCGTATTAGAGACCGTTATCGTACTGAGGATGGGGTTTCGAGTACAGCAAAAAATCAAATTCGAATATCGAAATCCGAAATCCGAAACAAATATTAATATCGAAATTTAAATATTTAAACATTCGAATTTAGATATTGTTTCGAATTTCGTGCTTCGAATTTAGGATTTTAAAGGTGGGGCAATGATGACTAGGCATAGAGTAACGTTAATTCCCGGCGACGGGATTGGACCTGAGATTGCAGAAGTGGCCAAGGCGTGCATCGAAGCCACCGGCGTTTCTATCGATTGGGATATTCAAACCGCGGGCCTTGATGTCATGGAAAAAGAGGGCACGCCGCTTCCGGACCGCGTTGTTGCGTCCATTCGTCAAAATAAAGTAGCCATCAAAGCCCCGATCACCACTCCAGTTGGCAAGGGTTTTCGGTCGGTCAATGTGCAGCTGCGCAAAGAGCTCGATCTCTTTGCCTGCGTACGTCCCTGTAAAACTTATCCCGGAGTCCGCAGCCGCTACAACAAAGTGGATCTTGTGATTGTCCGCGAAAACACCGAAGACCTTTATGCGGGGATTGAATTCCAAAAAGGAACAGACGAAGCTGCGAAGGTCATGGATTTCATTAATCAGTTTTCCGAAAAGAAGATCCGTCCGGATTCCGGGCTCAGTATTAAACCCATCTCTATTTTCGGATCAGAACGGATTGTCCGCTATGCTTTTGAATATGCCCGGCAAAATAAACGCAAAAAAGTCACGGCTGTCCACAAAGCCAATATTATGAAATTCTCAGACGGACTTTTCCTTGAAGTGGCGCGTGAGGTGGCGAAAAAATATCCAGACATCGAATTTGAAGACCGGATTGTCGACAATATGTGTATGCAGCTGGTCCAGTCTCCGGATTATTATGATGTTCTGGTGCTTCCGAATTTATACGGTGATATTATTTCCGATCTTTGTGCGGGCCTGGTGGGAGGACTGGGAGTAGCTCCGGGAGCCAATATTGGAGAAAAAGGCGCGCTTTTTGAAGCCACGCACGGATCCGCTCCGCGCTACAAAGGGCAGAATAAAGTAAATCCCACGGCGCTCATTTTATCCGGCATGCTCATGCTGAAACATTTGGGAGAAAAAGACGCAGCCGAGCGGCTTGAAAAAGCAACCGCTGAAGTGATTTGGGAAGGAAAATTTGTCACGTACGATATGAAAGAAGACCGCCATGATCCGAATTCCGTAGGGACTCGGGAAATGGGCGACGCCATTATTCAACGCATCAAGAAATAATCAAAAATCCGAATGACAAAATCCGAAATTCGAAACAAATCCAAAATTCGAATTTTGAAATGTTTAAAACATTAGAGTTTAAATATTAGATATTGTTTCGTGCTTCGAAATTCGGATTTTGGATTTAAAGGGAGGGTATATGAGCAAACCTAAGGTTACAGTGGTGGGGGCGGGATTTGTCGGGGCCACGACGGCTCAGCGAATTGTAGAAAAGAACATTGCGAATGTGGTTTTACTCGACATCATGGAAGGCCTTCCGCAAGGTAAAGCTTTGGATATGATGGAATCTGCTCCGATCGAAAAATTCACCTGCTCAATCCAGGGCACGAACGATTATAAGGATACGGCAAATTCGGATGTGGTGGTGATTACCGCTGGTCTTGCGCGTAAACCGGGGATGAGCCGTGATGATCTTCTCATGAAAAATGCCGAGATTGTGGGCGGCGTTGTGACGGAGATCGTCAAATATTCACCGAAAGCCATTTTGCTTATCGTCTCCAATCCTTTGGATGTGATGACATACTTAGCGTGGAAAAAATCCGGATTTGAATCTCATCGCGTGTTTGGAATGGCCGGAGAACTTGATTCCGCGCGCTGTGCCTTTTTTGTGGCCGAAGCCTTGAAGTGTGCTCCCTCGGATGTGGAGGCCATGGTGCTGGGTGGTCATGGCGATGAAATGGTGCCGGTTGAGCAGCATACGAAAGTTAAAGGCAAGTCCATCACCGAACTTTTGCCCAAGGATAAAATTGAGGCCATCAATCAGCGTACCCGAAACGGCGGCGCTGAGATTGTAAGCTATCTTAAAACCGGGAGCGCTTATTATGCGCCGTCTTCTTCCGTGGTTCGTATGGTGCGCGCGATTTTAGAAGACCGTAAAGAAGTGATTGCCAGCTGTGTTTATTTGACCGGTCAGTACGGCATTAACGATGTTTACTGTGGAGTTCCTGCCGCCCTGGGCCGTAAAGGAGTCGAAAAAGTTGTTGAGATTTCTTTGACGGACGCACAAAAATCAGCGCTTAATACTTCCGCAGAACATGTGCGCGAAAATTGCGCTAAATTAGGACTGAAATAAGTACAGGACACTGAGTGTAGAGGAGATAACAGCGCTACTCAGCACGCAGTACAAAATGTAAAATCCTATGAATGATTCCTTCAAATCCAAATCTACGCTAACGGTGGCCGGAAAGAAATACACGATCTGGCGGCTGGATGCCTTAAAGCGTGTGGGCCGCGAAAAGTTTGACAGTTTGCCGTTCTCGATCCGTATTCTTCTGGAAAATTTGCTGCGCCGTGAAGATGGCCAATCCGTTACCAAAGAAGATATCGAAGCGCTCCGGAATTGGACGCCCGCAGAAAAATCCCGCAAAGAAATCGCCTTTACTCCCGCGCGTGTCCTTATGCAGGATTTTACCGGCGTCCCGGCGGTGGTGGATCTTGCGGCCATGCGTGATGCCATGAAAGCCCTCGGAGGCGATCCTAAAAAAATTAATCCCTTGGAGCCCGCGGATCTTGTGATTGATCACTCTGTCCAAGTCGATGCCTTTGGAACTCCGGAAGCTTTTGCCCGAAATGCGCAGCTGGAATATGAGCGCAATGGTGAGCGGTATGAATTTTTGAAATGGGGACAACGGACTTTTCAAAATTTCCGCGTGGTACCTCCGGGTACCGGAATCGTTCATCAGGTCAATTTGGAATATTTAGCCAAAGGTGTTTTGACAAAAAAAGTGGACGAAGAAATTTGGGCTTATCCGGACACTTTGGTGGGAACGGATTCGCACACCACCATGATCAATGGGCTCGGCGTTCTTGGTTGGGGAGTGGGCGGGATTGAGGCTGAAGCGGCCATGCTTGGACAGCCCATTTCGATGCTGATTCCTGAAGTCGTGGGGTTCAAATTAAAAGGAAAACTTCCGGCGGGTGCAACGGCTACGGATTTGGTCCTGACCGTAACTCAGATGCTGAGGAAAAAAGGCGTGGTCGATAAATTCGTAGAATTCTTTGGTCCAGGGCTTGAGGAGTTGGCGCTCGCGGATCGCGCGACTTTAGCCAATATGGCCCCGGAATACGGCGCGACCATGGGATTTTTCCCTGCGGATCAGGAAACGCTCAATTATCTTCGTCTTACGGGACGAAGCGAAGAGGAAGTTCAACTCGCGGAAGTTTATTTGAAAGGCCAGCACCTTTTCCGTTCCAAAGAAACTCCGGATCCTGTCTTTTCAGATTCTCTCGAACTGGATCTCAAAGATGTGGTGCCGTGTCTGGCCGGGCCCAAACGTCCGCAGGACCGGGTGGTGTTGTCAAAAGTTTCTACGGGATTTCAGGAAACGTTCGGAAAGGGGACAGCCCCCCAGGGAGACTGTCACCTTACTGATGGATCCGTAGTCATTGCTTCCATCACGAGCTGTACCAACACCTCGAATCCTTCTGTGATGATCGGCGCAGGCATCTTAGCAAAAAAGGCCGTGGAAAAAGGTCTAAGTGTTAAACCGTGGGTCAAGACCAGTCTCTCGCCTGGATCCAAAGTGGTGACGGAATATTTGAAAGCCAGCGGACTCCTTCCTTATTTGGAAAAGGCCGGATTTTATTTAGCAGGTTATGGATGTATGACTTGCATCGGAAATTCCGGACCGCTTCCGGAAGAAGTGGCGAAGGTCGTTAAAGAAAAAAATCTGGCGGCGGCTGCTGTCCTTTCCGGAAACCGGAATTTTGAAGGACGCGTAAACCCGCTTGTGAAGGCTAATTATCTCGCTTCGCCGCCGCTTGTGGTGGCCTATGCTCTGGCCGGAGAAGTCACGCGCGATTTGACCACGGAACCCATTGCAAAAAATGCAAAAGGTCAGGACGTTTATCTCAACGATATTTGGCCCACGGAAAAAGAGATTCAAGACGCCATGAAAAAAGTCCAGGCCAAGCTTTTTATCAAGGCGTACGGAAAAGTTTTAGAAGGGGATTTGCCGTGGCGTGAGATCCGTGTGGCGTCGAGCGATACTTTTAAGTGGAATACGCATTCGACCTACATTAAAAACCCTCCTTATTTTGAAGGTATGAAACCGGTTCCGGGCACGATTCGCGATATCGTGGATGCGCGCGTTCTTGTGATGGTGGGGGATTCGGTGACCACCGATCATATTTCTCCGGCCGGATCCATTGCTAAAGACAGCCCCGCAGCCCGTTATTTGGTGGAACGCGGCGTGGATCCTAAAGATTTTAATCAGTACGGTGCGCGGCGAGGCAATCATGAAATTATGATGCGCGGAACTTTTGCCAATATTCGTCTGAAAAATCTTCTGGCTCCCGGAACCGAAGGCGGAGTGACCAAATATTGGGGATCGGTCATCCCCGAAAGTAGTTGTGGTTCGACTCCGCTCACCATCCTGAGTCAGTCGAAGGATCGGGGATCCTCGCTAAAAACATGCGAGGATGGACATGAACAGATCATGTCCATTTATGATGCGGCCATGAAATATCAGGAAAAGAAAACGCCGCTGGTAGTGTTGGCGGGGAAAGAATACGGCACAGGATCTTCCCGGGATTGGGCCGCCAAGGGTCCCATGCTGTTAGGTATCCGGGCAGTGATTGCAGAAAGTTTTGAACGCATCCACCGAAGCAATTTAATCGGCATGGGCATCCTGCCGCTTCAATTTGAAAAAGGTGCGAGCCGGGAATCACTCGGACTGACGGGAGAAGAAACTTTTTCATTGATGGGTTTGGCGGAATTGCTGGCTCCTGGAAAAATGCTGACCGTAGCTGCTTCGGGAATTCAGGGCAAAAAAGAATTTAAAGTCCTTTGCCGAATTGATACGCCGGTGGAACTCGAATATTACCGCCATGGCGGCATTCTGCCGTTTGTATTAAGAGGCCTGATTCACTGAGTCACGCAATCATTCAACGCGCATCTAGTATGACAAAAATAATCCAACCGAAAATTGGAAAACACGTCTACATTGATCCTTCGGCCCAGATACTGGGACAAGTAAAAATCGGGGATCATTCCAGCATTTGGCCGCTTTGTGTGCTGCGCGGTGACATTCAAAAAATTGTGGTAGGAAAATTTTCCAATATTCAGGATCTTTCCGTGGTGCATGTGGAATCGAACCGCGCATGCCTCATCGGTCATTATGTGACGGTAGGTCATGCGGTCACGCTCCATGCCTGCACCGTGGGGAATGAGACCTTGGTTGGAATGGGTTCTATTGTCCTGGATAATGCAGTGATCGGAAAAAATGTGATTTTGGGTGCCGGAAGTCTGGTGACTCAGGGCTCGCGCCTAAAATCAGGCTCGCTTTATTTTGGGCGTCCGGCCAAATGGATCCGCGACTTAAGTGCGCGAGAAATTCAAGACCTCAAAGCCTATGCCATGCGATATGTCGGCTATGCGCGAAATCACGCAAAGGGACTCTATGAACGGTTCAAACTTGAAAGCCGCTGACTATTGACACAAAAAATTTTGTCAGAGTTTTGAGTTAATTTTTCCAGATGCTAAAAAGTAGAATATTCGTATAATACTGCCTCATGACTTCGAATGCTGACGCAACCCATCCTGCCGATCCCGCGAACCTTTTTTCCAAAGGTCTTGAAGGTGTTGTTGCCGGACAAACTGCGCTCAGTCTTGTGGACGGCGCAAACAGCAAACTTTTGTATCGCGGTTACTCGATCCATGATCTAGGCGAAAAAACCTGTTTTGAGGAAACTGTTTTTCTTCTTTGGTATGGACGGCTTCCCACAACGTCCGAGCTGGATAGTTTCAAGGCCATGCTTGCGACCCAGCGTCACGTTCACCCCGATATTCTAAATTGGATTAAAAAAATTCCGCAAAAGGCGCACCCCATGGGAGTGCTGCGCACCATGGTGTCTCTTCTCGGACTTTTTGATCCGGACGCGGACAATGTAACGCGCCAGGGTTTAGAGCGCATTGCCCTGCGGCTTATCGGAGCATTTCCCACGATTTTGGCAGCCATGTACCGGATCCAGCACGGACAAAAAATGATTGAGCCGGACATGCATCTCAGCCACGCGGCAAATTATCTTTATATGATGCACGGAAAAAAACCCGAACCTGAAATGGAGCGGGCGCTGGACGCTTACCTCACTTTACTGGCGGATCATGGACTGAATGCCTCTACTTTTGCAGCGCGTGTGACTTCTGCCACGGTTTCCGACATGTATTCGGCCATCACTTCGGCCGTGGGCACGCTTAAAGGCGATCTTCACGGCTCCGCAAATCAACGTGCCATGGAAATGATTTTAGATATCGGAGAGCCGGAGCGTGCGGAGTCCTACATCCTGCATCTCTTGGAAGAAAAGAAAAAAGTGATGGGATTTGGACACCGCATTTATAAACATAAAGATCCCCGGGCCGTGGCTTTTCGGGACATTGCAGAACGGCTTTGCCGGAAAACGGGTCAGATGAAGTGGTTGGCAATTTCTGATATTGTGGAAAAAGTGATGTGGGAGAAAAAACAAATTCCCTGCAATGTGGATTTTTTCTCCGCGTCCGTTCTTTATATTCTAGGATTTCCAATTTCGTTTTTTACGACGGTGTTTGCCGCAAGCCGGGTGGCGGGCTGGACCATGCACGTCATTGAACAGCTTCAGGACAACCGCCTCATTCGACCGCAAGCCATTTACATTGGTCCCATGGACTTAACCTTTACCCCGATTGAGCAGCGCAGCCGTTGAATATTCACGAGTATCAAGCTAAAGAAATCTTCAAACGCTACGGCATTCCTGTGAATGAAGGCGGCCTTGCCTTGAATCCTCAGGAAGCCATCCAAATTGCCCGCCGCAAATCTTTCTGGGATGGACTTTATGTCGTCAAGGCTCAGGTTCATGCCGGCGGACGCGGAAAAGGCGGCGGTATTAAGCTGGCGCATAATCCTGAAGAAGTCCGCACTGCAGCGATCCGCCTGATTGGATCCAAACTTGTGACCCCGCAAACCGGCATTGAAGGCCGTCCTGTGGATTCTGTGATTGTGGAGTTTAGCCGGCCTCTGGCCAAAGAGTTTTATGCGAGCGTGGTCTTAGATCGCGTTGCCTGCACACCTTGCCTTATTCTTTCTGAAGCCGGCGGTATGGATATTGAAGAAGTAGCTCGTAAAACTCCGGAAAAAATTCTCCGCATCCCCTTTGATCTTGATGCCGGTCTTTCTGAGGGACAAGCGCGGGATGCTGCCACACGTTTAGGTCTGCCGGCGGAGGAAGTTGAAACCTTCGCCGATATTTTCAAGGCCATGACCCGGATCTTTATGGATCATGATTGTTCGCTGGTTGAAATCAATCCTTTGGCCGTCACGCGCGCCGGAGAAGTTTTTGCCATTGATGCCAAAATTAATTTTGATGATAACGCCCTCTATCGCCATGCTGAACTTGAAAAGCTCCGTGATCCGCGGCAGGAAGATCCTCGCGAAAATGAGGCACGGCAACTGGATCTAAGTTATGTCGGGCTGCACGGTAATATTGGGTGCGTTGTGAACGGCGCCGGACTTGCCATGGCCACCATGGATATTATTCAGTTTGCCGGTGGACATCCAGCCAATTTTCTCGATGTCGGCGGCGGCGCAACTCAGGAAAAAGTGACCGCTGCTTTTAAGCTCATTTTGCGTGATGCCAATGTAAGCGCCATTTTAGTAAATATTTTTGGCGGCATTATGCGCTGCGACGTGGTGGCGCAAGGAATTTTGGCGGCTGTTTCTGAAATCGGCATCCGGGTTCCGATCGTGGTCCGGCTTGAAGGGACGAATGTCAAAGAGGGGAAAGAACTCCTCGCAAAATCAGGACTTAAAATTATCACAGCAGAAACTTTTGAAGACGCAGCTAAAAAGGCAGTGGAAGCCAGCCGTACGCCTATTGCATAAGGTATTCAATGAGTATATTGGTTAACAAAAACACAAAAGTTTTGGTCCAGGGGATTACCGGACACCATGGCGCTTTTCATACGGAAAAGATGCTGGAGTACGGCACCCAAGTAGTCGGCGGGGTGACGCCGGGTAAAGGCGGCCAGGCTGTTCACGGTGTTCCCGTCTTTAATTCCGTGAAAGATGCGGTTTTGGCTACGGGGGCCAATGCCTCGGTGATTTATGTCCCGGCCCGATTTTCTGCAGATGCAATTCTTGAAGCCGCCCAAGCAGGACTTTCACTCGTTATTTGCATTACCGAAGGCATCCCGGCGCTGGATATGGCGCGTACTAAACAAAAACTAAAATCTTTTCCGCAAACTCGTCTAATCGGCCCCAATTGTCCGGGAGTCATCACCCCCGGAGAATGCAAGATTGGAATTATGCCGGGTTACATCCATAAACCTGGAGATGTGGGCGTTGTCTCTCGCAGCGGTACTTTGACGTATGAAGCGGTGTGGCAGCTTTCCGGACTTGGACTGGGACAATCCACCTGCATTGGTATTGGCGGCGATCCGATTATTGGGACCAGTTTCCGGGATACGCTGGAACTTTTTGAAAAAGATCCAGGTACGCGCGCCGTTGTCATGATCGGTGAGATCGGCGGTTCAGCGGAAGAGGAAGCCGCGGATTTTATCCGTTCGAAAATGACCAAACCTGTGGTAGCATTTATCGCTGGCCAAAATGCCCCAGAAGGCAAACGTATGGGACATGCCGGTGCGATCATTGCCGCAGGATCGGGCAAGGCTCAGGATAAAATTCTCCGTCTCGAACAAGCCGGAGTCACTCTGGCTCCCAGTCCGGCGCTGATCGGTTCAACCATGAAGCGCGTGTATGACGAGCGATATCTCCAAAAATCTGGATCATGAATTCGATGAATATCTCAAGGCCCGCGAGCCTGAGATCCTGAAAGCCATTCCTTCGTATCAGAAAAATCTCGAGAAATCCGGCCTTCGCTACGGACGTTTTCCCATTCCAACCTTTTACAAAGCCCACTGGATTGATCCGGATCAAGAACATTTTCTAAAACGTGTGGCTTCTGCCATGAGTTCAGTCATCAATTTGGTGATCCGCCTTTATTTTGAAGAAAAACATGTCCATTCGCTTTTCAAACTAACGCCTGAAATCAAAGATCTGGTTTCTATTGATCCGGGCTATGCCCGGCCCGTGGTCTTTGCCCGTTACGATGGACTTTTGGAAGGTGTCAGTTTCAAACTCTTGGGATGCAATGCGGATGTCTCGGCTGGTTCGGCTTATGCGGATCATTTTGAAAATACCTTACTAGCCGAGCCAGAGCTCCAGGAGTACTACCGCGAATTTCCCATGAAGAAAAGTTCCCGGATACAGTCCATTTTGGATGCCATGCTGGAGACTTACGAAGAATTCGGAGGGCTCGAAACCCCGCGCATTGCCATCATGGATTGGCGAAATGCGCGCACCGTACATGAGTTTGAAATGCTGCGGGAATTTTTTGAATCCAAAGGTTATAAAACGACGATTGCAGACCCGCGTGAACTTAAATACCGCGGCGGTAAGCTTTATCACAAAGAATTTCGTGTAGATCTGATCCTTCGGCGCGCGGCCCTGGAAGAACTTGTATCGCGATTGGATGAAGTTCAGGATTTTGTGCGGGCGTACCGTGACCGGGCGGTGTGTGTGGTGAATTCACTCCGGTCTTGGCTGGCGAGTACGCCGGTGATCTCCACGATTCTTTCCAATCCGGAGTTCGATCATTTGTTTACGGAACACGAAAATAAAATGAAACGTGAGTGTATTCCTTGGACGCGGAGCGTGGATCAAGCGGAGGCTTTTTACGGCGGCAAGAAAATGTATCTGATCAATTTTCTAAAAGATGAAAAAGAAAACCTGGTGTTAAAACCTTCGGGGGGTTATGCAGGCAAAGGAATTTTGATTGGCCGTGATACCCGGGATCCGGATTGGAACGAAGCCATTGACCGCGCCCTTAAGAATAACGGTGTCATCCAGCAATATGTGAATGTCCCAATCATGACCGTGCCTGAGATCGTAAACAAGAAACTTGATTTCGCTTACAAAAGGTATAATTTTAATGCGCTTGTTTTTGGCGGAAAATATGCCGGCGGTTTTACCAAGCTTAGCCAGGAAATGGTGATCAATGTTACCCGCTCAGGCGGTGTGATTCCCGCCATTGCTTCCGAAAGTGTTCCAGACCGCTGGACCGCAATCGATGATTTGATGAAGGAGTAGTCTTTTGAAACCTAAAGTTTTTACCCTTGAAGAAGCCAATGCCCTGATTCCGGAACTCAATTTGCGATTGGAACGTATCCTTCATAAACGGGAAGCCCATGCCCGTCACCATGATGCTATTTTTATGGAGCAAATTCTGGTTCAGGCGGAAGGCCACACGATTGAGGAAACTTTAAATGGAGATCTGGAGCGCGAAGTCCAGTTTATGGAATCCAATATTGTAGCCTTAGAAGCGGAATTAGAAGCCATTCGTCATCTGGGCTGCATTCTCCGAAGTCTCGAAAAAGGGTTTATTGATTTTCTCTCAAAGCAAAAGGACGATTGGATTTATCTTTGCTGGCAGCGCGGAGAAGACAAGATCCGTTATTATCACAGCGTGGAACGCGGTTCAGCCAAGCGTCTGCCGTTAGACTCTCATGCCGGAACTTCCTGAAGTTGAATGTGTAGCCGCAGAGCTTCGATGCCGCGTCGAGGGCCAGGATTTGACAGGCGTGACGCTGAATCCGGAATCGAATTTTAAAGGCAACCGCAACCGATTCAAGTCTTCGGAATTTCCTCTTCGAGTGACTGAGATTAAACGCCGGGGAAAATGGATCCGATGGCAGCTTGCGCGCGGGATGGAGATCTGGATTCACCTGGGTATGACCGGGCAATTTTTTTGGTGTGCTGAGTCCGCGGCCTGGACACGGCACGATCATTTAAGTTTTAGATTTCAGAATCACTCGCAAGAGCTTCGTTACCGTGATATTCGAAAGTTTGGGAATATTCACTGGATGGTTCCAGGCGCGGCGCGTCCTTTAGGACTTGAAAGGGTTGCTTTGGATCCATTTGAAGTGGATTCAGAAGATTTTTTAAAAATGGCGCAAAAACACCAGGGGGCGGTGAAGGCGCTGCTTTTGAACCAGAGATTTCTTTCCGGGCTTGGGAATATTTACGCGAATGAAAGTTTGTTTCGTGCCGGTATTCGTCCCATGCGGCGCGCCGACCGGATTCGAAATGAGGAGTGGGCAAGGCTTCATCAGGAAATCCGTGCGGTACTGTCCGAGGCCATTCGGCGCGGCGGGTCCAGCATTGATGATTATGTGCACACGGACGGATCGCGGGGTTCGTTTCAAAAACAGCACCGGGTTTATAATCGTTTCAAAGCGCCGTGCCGGGTTTGCGGAAGTTTGATTCGAAGGAAAGTGATTGCAGGTCGCAGTAGCTTTTATTGTTATCATTGTCAAAAGTAAATGAAGGCAGGAGGTTGGTCATGATTCTTCCCAAGAAAATATTTTTAACCAAAGGCGTGGGTGTTCACAAAGAAAAACTTTCCAGTTTTGAGCTAGCGCTTCGGGATGCCGGAATCGCGGCCTTTAATATTGTTCGCGTCTCAAGTATTTATCCGCCGTACTGCAAACAGATCTCTAAAGATGCGGGGCTGAAATATCTTTCACCCGGCCAGGTGCTTTTTACCGTGCTGTCTGAATGTTCTACCAACGAGCCGAACCGGCTGATTGCCGCCTCCGTGGGCATGGCGCTTCCCAAGCGCGAGGATCACTGCGGCTATTTGTCGGAAGTCCACACCTATGGATGGACGGAAAAGCGTACCGGGGAATACGGCGAAGATCTAGCGGCCGAAATGTTGGCCACGATTTTGGGCGTGGAATTTGATCCGGATGAGAGCTGGGACAAAAAACGCGAGATCTGGAAAATTTCCAATCAAATTGTGCGCACCTCCAATATTACCCAAAGCGCGGTGGGTCCCAAAAATTCCTACTGGGCCACCGTCATCTCCGCCGCGGTCTTGATCCACTAATCCTTCCGGATTTCGTAACTATTTAGCGTTGTGAAGTTCGGCCCAAGACTCGGTCTTTCAAAAACGTTCATCCCGTGGGATGGACGCCGGATTGTGCGGGATTCACTCGACTTCGGCCCGGATCCGCCATTTCCATCGCGTCTCCGGCCTCAGACGTTTTTCCAGACCGAGTCTTGGTCCTCTCTAACAGCCGGGGCATGGGGGTCTTGGATAAAACCTCTCGAGCCGTGACCTCAATGGAAATGGAGGGCGCGCGCGAGAGCGGAGCGAGATCCGCTCAACCCGGCGATGATCCTGCGCGGGGCGAGCGTTTTTAGACAAGACCCCCATGGACTGGCAACTTCAAAATGCTAAATAAGTACCGGATTTCAAGGGGTGTATTGACAAAAGGCACACGCTAAAGTAAGCTTCCTTTATGGAAAAGGTCTACGACTGGGATGATGCGAAGAACCAGAGACTTATCAAGGAACGAAAGATTTCTTTCGAGTCGATAGTATCGCTTATTGAAAGTGGCAATGTCATTGCCGTGGTCTCAGGCAAGGGAAGATTTGCGCACCAAAAACAGTTTATCATCGAGATGAACCGTTACATTTATGTGGTGCCATTTGTCGAAGATGACCGCAAGATTTTTCTTAAAACGATTATCCCTAGCCGAAAATTAACTAAGCAGTTTCTCTCGAAGGAAAAAAATGATGAAAAAATCTAAATTAGAAAAAGAAGAACAAGAGATCCTCGATGCTGTCGAAACAGGGGAGTGGGCTATGGTCAAGCCTAAGAGTGCCGAGCTTCACTATTACAGTGAAATCGCCAGAAACACTTTTCGTAAAGACCAACGGATGAACATTCGGATTTCAAAGGCTGATCTAGACCGCATTAAAGCACGGGCTGCTGAAGAGGGTATTCCCTATCAAACCCTGGTGGCCAGCATCATTCACAAATATGCTGCCGGGGTACTGCGCGCCGCTTAAGCTTACGAAATCTTTTTTATCGGTATTGGAGAAAGCAGGATGGAACATCCGGTTATTCAAGGAAAACCTGCCGACTTAGGTTACCGGATGCCGGCGGAATGGGAGCCGCATGAGGCCACGTGGCTGGTGTGGCCGTCCAATGATGAAACCTGGCCGGGTCCAAAACTGGCGCGTGTTCAAGAAACTTTTCTAAATATCCTCGAGATTCTGCTTGCGAGTGAAGCGGTTCATTTATTGGTCCGGTCCTTCAAAGAGCACGAAGAAGTACTCAAAAAAATCTCTGCGCGGTGCCGTGTCAAAAATCTCACGTTCCATGAGGTGCCGGTCACGGATGTGTGGATCCGGGATTTTGGACCCACCTTCCTGACGAATGCGGATTGCGGAGTGTGGAATGCGGAATTATGGAGTTCCTCACTGCGTTCGGAACCATTGAATCTGCCGCCGAAGGCGGCACCTAATTCCGCACTCCACATTCTGCACTCCGAAATCAAAGTCGTTGGGGTGAAATGGATTTTCAATGCGTGGGGCGGAAAATATCAGGCCCTGCGTCAGGACAATGAAATTTTTAAAAATCCTGAACTGATCCCGAATGTGCCGCTTTTTCTTGCGGATTTTATTTTAGAAGGAGGATCCATTGAAGTGAATGGATCCGGAGTTTGTTTAGTCACGGAACAGTGTCTCTTGAACCTGAACCGAAATCCTAAAATGAACTGGCACCAAATCGAACAGGCCCTTTCCAATTATCTAGGAGTCTCTGAAGTCGTATGGCTCGGCCGTGGCTTGGCAGGGGACGATACGGACGGACACATCGACGATCTAGCCAGATTTATTAACGAGGACTCGGTTCTGGTCTGTTCAGAAATTAATGAGCAGGATGAAAATGCCAAAGTCTTAGAAGATAATTTTAAGCGGCTTAAAAAACATTCCAAAGATCGACATAAAAACTGGAATTTAATTCGATTGCCCATGCCGGGGCCTCTCTTTTCTGAAGAGGGGCATCGACTACCCGCCAGCTATGCTAACTTCTACATCGCAAATCAAACCGTCTTAGTTCCGACCTTTGATCACCCTCATGATGCGTGGGCCCTCTCGCTTTTTCGAGAACTCTTTCCGAGTCGCAGCATCGTAGCGATTGATTCACGGGACCTGATCTTGGGATGCGGATCCATTCACTGTGTGACGCAGCAGCAGCCTCAAAAAGGACTGACTGCTCTAAGAGACGCGGCGCCGGAGATTTTCGAAGGCGTCGCTGACCTTGATCTATAAACTGAGTCATCCAGGAATATCCCGCTTGAATTTCAAAAGTAATCCACCAATGATTAAGGATGAAAACCGATTTTTGGCTTAGGTTTTATCGGTGTAGGAGGGGGTTCGATTAATTCACGAATAGTTTCAAAAATGGATTCAATTCGAATATCTTGATGTTTCACTCTCGATTCAATCTGGGCAAGTTTAGTCAAAATCGTTCGCTGAGAATTCATCGCCTCTTTGATTTTGACGAATGTCCGCATGATCTCAATATTGACCCCAATGGCTCGCTCACTTTTTAAAACCGTTGAAAGCATGGCAACGCCCTGTTCGGTGAAAGCCAAGACGTTTTTAGAGAATTTTAAGGATGTCACAAATTGTGATATCCTGCCAATCTCCGGTCGGGACAAAACAAACATGAAATCTGATGGAAACCTTTTCTGATTTCGCTTAACCGCTTGGTTGAGAACCCGGGTTTCAACTCCATAGAGAATAGCCAAGTCTCGGTCCAGCATGACACGTCGGTTTCGAAGCCTGTAAATCTTTTGACGGATGGTATCTTCCAGAATAGGTGAGGCAACCTTCATTAGGTTTACTGTGGACATAAAAAATCCCTCCTTGGTTAAGAGGGAGTGTCTTTATTCGTCTGCCGAAACCCTCGACGATTTGAAATATTGAAACACAATCGAGGCCATTCTGCAACTTGCTCTTTAAATCATCTCCTATCGTCCATCAGCATTAGTGAACACGGCGCTGGAGAGTTTCGAAGGCCTCACTGACTTTAACCCGTTTGGTTGACGGAGGAACCGGCAGGTTCCAGGAATTGGAGGCCAGAAGCGGAGTGAAATCAAAACTATCCAACTTCAGCGTTGTCTTGCGGTGCGAGAGGAGTTCTTCAAAAGTAATTTGATGAGGGAAGACATAGGACTCTCTGCGGGAAAGTCCCTGCTTTTTTATTTTTTCAAATTCAAGACGCAGGATTTTTAAAACTTCCTGTCCCTGCGGATTTAAATAAATTTCCCGGTCCACATCTCCTTCTGAAGTGACCCAGATCCGCCGTTTCACAAATCTTTTTTCATGAAATTTCCCTTTGACCGAAAGCCGGAATCCTTCGGGATCCTGATATTCAATGCGCGTCAGATCATCCGGAAGTGCGCCGGGCTTGAGCGAGCGGTACAGCGCAAGCGGTTTGATATGGCTGTGCAGGTCCGGGTCATCTTCTAAATCAAAAATCGTACCTTGATAAAGGGTTTGCGAAGCGGGTTGATAAAATTCGAAATCACGGTCTTCGGATTTGAAGGCAAAAAGCAGACCTTTTTTTGGATCCACACAGAGCAGCATCATGCGCTCATTGAGCCGTTCATAGGCGATTTGTCCATCGCAGCTAGCGGCGTGTCCCTCAGGAGTTGTGACTTCGAGCTTTACGCCCGCCTTAAAAGCAATCCATGCGCCTTGCCGGCTTTGAATCAAAGCATCAGCTTCCGCTGCGCTGGTAACAGCGTAAGCGTGCGGCAGGTTGCAAATTCCAAATCCCAAGCACCAAATTCCAAGAAGAAATAAAGTGCTTTTTTTTGGAGTTTGGAATTTGTAATTTGGGATTTGCCTCATTAGGATTCGGGTGTGGCTCGTTCAGAGAGGATTTTTTGGGTGTAAAAGATGCGCTCTAGGGCTGTCCAGTTTGTGCCAATTAAAAGAATCCAAAGCGCAACCGGAAGAAGCGGCCAAAGAAGCGAACCGAGCATCAAAACAATGATGCGTTCCGAGCGTTCAAAAAGTCCGACCGGACAATCTTGAATGATCGTTTCGGCGCGGGATTTTGCATAACTGGTCACAAAAGCTCCGGCTAAAATTCCAAGACTGATGAGGAGCCAAGTTCCCTGATTTTCTCTGGCGAAATACAGAACCAGGCCGCCGAAGACAAAAAAATCAGAATAACGATCAATGGTGGAATCCAGAAAAGCTCCAAAAGGGGTCGCTTTTTTAGTCAGACGCGCCAGGGGACCGTCCAGCATATCGGCTAAAGAGGCGACGCCCAGCACCAGAGCTCCGATAAAGAAAGCGCCTGTGGCAAAGATGCAGCCTGCCAGGAAATTAATGGCCAAGCCCGCCAGCGTCAGCTGGTTCGGCGTAATGCCGAATTGGTTGAGATACGAGGCCCATGAATTAAGACGGTTTTCAATTTTTGGGTACACATGTTTTCTTAGCATAGGGGGTCCTTCCGTTTCCGATGATGATGCATTATAGCATTCGTTTTTACGGTGTGAAAGTGGGAAGGCCTATGATAAACTTGATCCTCCAAACAGTGTACCGCAACGAAGTTTTGAATACTTCTTTAGATTCAAAGGAATTTTATGCCGTCGATTGAAGATTTTATGAAGTTTGAATTCCGCATCGCTGAAATTGTCGATGTGGAAGCGCATCCCAACGCCGACCGTCTTTATGTACTCAAAGTCCGGGTTGGAGAAGTTACGAAACAGCTGGTGGCCGGCATCCGGAAATATTATGGACCCGACGAGCTCAAAGGAAAAAAAGTGGTGATCATCGACAACCTGGATCCGGCCGTGATTCGCGGCGTGGAATCCCAGGGGATGATCCTGGCTGCTTCAGACGCCACGGATTTGACGCTAGTGACTCCGGAGCGGGCCATCTCCGTGGGTGCAAAAGTAAAATAGCAGTAGAAAGCAACAAGTAGAGGTTCTGTTGAAATCCTTATAAAAGAGCAAATTAGATTAAGCATTTGTCATTCCCGCGCAGGCGGGAATCCAGGATTTGCACTCTGGATCCCCGACAAAAACATTCGGGGATGACAGCCTCTGAAACCATTTCCTGCGAGGATTTCAACAGAGCCACAAGTAGAGGGTAGAGAGAAGCAGCCGCATCAAAAATGTTTCTACTTTCTCCTCTCTTCTCTCTACCCTAAACTCATGAGTAAAAAACATGGCAGATTTTAGACCTTTTCGTTCTTGGCGGTACGATTTAGACAAAGTAGCGATTGATCGGGTGATCGCGCCTCCTTATGATGTGATTTCTCCGGAGGAACAAAAGGCGCTTTATGCGCGTTCTCCTGAGAACTGCATCCGTTTGATCCTGAATCAAGAAGAACCCGAGGACAAAGACGGTTCAAACCGCTACACCCGGGCCCGGGATTTTTTTGAGGCCTGGAAACAAAAGGGAATTTTGTCCCGTGAAAAAGAACCCTCCTTCTATTATTACCGTCAGTCTTTCCGTCATCCCGTGACCCGAGAAGCCCGTGAGCGATCAGCTCTTCTTGGAAAAATCCGGCTCGAACGATTTGAAAACCGGATTGTCATTCCGCACGAAAAAACACTTTCCCGGCCGCGCGCGGACCGCCGTAAACTTTTAGAAACTACACGTACGAATTTTTCCCCCATTTTCGGACTCTATGAATATGATCACGGTCAAGATATGGGGCTTCAAAAATATCTGGCCAAGCCGCCACTTTTTGAAACCACGGATGATCAAGGCGTGACGCACTCAGTCTGGGCCGTCTCAGACCCCAAAGTGACGGATGGAATTCACAAGGGGCTCGCAGATCAAAAAATCTATATCGCGGACGGTCATCATCGCTATCAAACCGCATTGGAATATGCTGAGGAACAGCGGAAGCTCAAGCAAGTTCCCGCGGGCGCAGAATTAGATTCTGATTTTGCACTTATGGCCCTTGTTCACTTTTACGATCCGGGCCTTGTGATTCTTCCCACGCACCGCATGGTCCAAAAATTTACCCAGTTTCAGCCGGACCGCTGTTTAAAAGCCTTGGAGCCCTATTTTTCAGTAGAAGAAGTTTCCTTGGAAGTGATGCAGAGAAAACTTCACGAAAAATCCGGGGCCGAAGATGCGCCTGTGGCTATGGGGCTTGGTCTGGAGGACGGACGCTTCTTCCTTTTGACTCAGCAAAATGCGGAAGCGGCACGAAAAAAAATGCCTTCTGGCAAGGCGGGGATTTGGTATACTCTGGATGTCTCGCTCGTAAGTCATCTTATCTTGGGAGCGCTTTGGGAGCTGCCCGAAGAAGAGTGGGAATCCAAGATCCGATACACGCACTCGAATGAAGAGGCGCTTCGGACGATCCGAGAAAAGCGAGCGGCGGCAGTTTTCTTCCTCAATGCTCCCCGCGTGGAAGTTTTACGGGACATGGGAGAGGCTAAAGAATTGATGCCGCAGAAATCAACTTTCTTTTATCCGAAATTAGCAAGCGGTCTTGTGTTTAACGCTTTTGAAAGCTAAGAAGGGGAAATCCGAATTTCTAAATCCGAAATCCGAAACAATTCCGAAATTCAAAATTTTAAGTATTTGAATTTTAAAAATTAGAATTTGTTTCGTACTTCGTGATTCGAATTTCGAATTTAAAACAACTAATGTCTGCAAATTTTAACCGGGGAAATCCAGGCTCAGGAGCTGTCCCTCCGCTTCAACCACGCCATCTGCTGGGTTTTGCGATTTTATTTCTCGCCTTAGTGGGGACCGGCAGTATTTTTTATCAGGTCGATCAAGATGAGGCGGGTGTGGTTCAGCGTTTTGGAAAATATGTTCGCACGACGACGCCGGGGCTTCATACCAAAATTCCGTTTGGAGTGGAGACGGTCCGTAGAATTAAAACCCTCCATGTTTATAAAGAAGAATTCGGTTTTCAGACAGCCTATTCCGGCACGCGTACGGTTTATGCGAATCGTCAGGACATCGATGTCTCCTTGATGTTGACCGGTGATTTGAATGTGGCGGTGGTGGAGTGGATTGTTCAATATAAAATCAAGGATCCGGTTCAATTTGCCTTTCGAATCCGGGATCCTATCGCAACGCTGCGGAATATGTCAGAAGCCGTGATGCGGCTTGTCATCGGAGATCATACGATCAGCGAGGTGTTAACCAGCGGGCGTGAAAACATCCAGCATGAAGCTGAGAAAAAACTGCAGGAAATTCTCGACAGCTATGAATCAGGAATTGATATTCAAAATGTCATTTTGCAGGAAGTCGTTCCTCCGAATCAGGTGAAACCCTCTTTTAACGAAGTGAACCAGGCTCGCCAGGAAAAAGAAAAACTTGTGAACCAGGCCTGGGCCGAATACAACAAGATCATCCCCAAAGCCAAGGGGGAGGCTGAACAGAGAATTCGCAACGCCGAAGGATATGCGGTCGAGCGTACCAATCAGGCCAAGGGAGATGCCGAGCGTTTCATGTTGACCTGGGAGGCGTACAAGAATTTTCCGGATGTAACCCGCCGCCGGCTTTATCTTGAAATGGTCAGCAAGGTGTATCCGCTGCTTCAGGATAAACTGGTCATTGATCAGAATCAAAAAGGTCTTTTGCCCTTGCTAAATCTCAATCCTAAAAAGGGCGAGGAGGCTGCGTCATGAAACAAGCCTCGATTGCACTTTTCATCGTGATCCTTTCCGCGGTTGGCATTGTGGCGATGAACAGCGCTTATACAGTCAGTGAAACGGAGCAGGCTGTCATTACGCAATTTGGAGAACTGATCGGAAGTCCCATCCGCGATGCAGGACTTCACTGGAAAACACCGTTTGTACAAACGGTGAATAAATTTGACAAACGAATCTTGGAATGGGATGGCTATCCTTCGCAGGTTCCGACACAGGATAAGAAATTTATTTTCGTGGATGTCACGGGCCGGTGGCAGATCGCGGATCCGCTCAAATTTTTCCAGACTATGCACAACGAACGCAATGCCCAATCCCGGCTGGACGATATCATGGACGGCATTACAAGGAATTTTGTTTCCCGTTACAACTTAACTGAAATTGTCCGGACCACGAACCGCATTTTGGAAGTGGAAGTGGGGGAAGAGGACATTCGCTCTGATGTCGAATATGACAAGATTGAAGTGGGCCGCGAAGAAATTACGCGTAAAATCCTGGAAGAGGCCCGCAAGGTGATTGAAAGTTACGGTATTTCCATCATCGATTTAAGAATCAAGCGAATCAATTATATTGAGGATGTTTTGGTCAAGGTGTATGACCGCATGATCTCTGAACGTAAACGAGCGGCCGAGCAGCTTCGCTCCGAGGGAATGGGAATCAAGGCGGAAATTGAAGGCCGCATGCAGAAAGAACTGAAGCGCATTACGTCTGAAGCCTATGAAAAATCCCAGAAAATTCAGGGACAAGCGGATGCCGAAGCCACCAAGATTTACGGCGAGGCCTACTCTAAAGATCCGGAATTTTTTGGTTTCATGAGTACGCTCGAAAAATATCCGGCCACGCTCAAGGGCGGGCGTTTGGTGCTGTCAACCGAAAGCGATTTTCTTCAATATCTAAAAGACTCCAGATCCAAAGCCTAATAAATTCGTCGGAGTTTTAAAATCCGAAATTCGAATCCCGAAATCCGAAATAAATTCAAAATTCAAATACTTCAATTTTCTAAACAACAGTTTCAAACATTGGAATTTTGGATTTCGAGTTTGTTTCGAAATTCGGATTTCGATATTCGAAATTGATTTATCAGAACCTTTTTCTCGATGCTTGAGCCCCACATCAAGACTTTTCGATCCTCGCTCGATCCTTTTCAGGTTTATCAAAATCTTTCCAAGGGAAGCGACCTTTCTTTTTTTCTCGACAGCCCCCGATATCAAGAACCGGACCAACGGTATTCTATTTTAGGAGCTAACCCAGAATTAGAAATTCGTCTTGGGAAAAAAACAGGAGTTGTAACAGGGTCGTCCCGGTTTACTTTTAGATCGCAGGATTTTTTAAGTGTGCTTCGCCGTCTTTTATCTGAAAATAAAATTGCATCCTCAAAGCATTCTTTTTTTACGGGCGGTTTGGTGGGGGCTTGGAATTATGAATGGGTCCAGCATTTGGAAAAAATCAGGTTTCGCGCCAAACCCGGAAACCAAGGGCCGCTGGTTCATTTGGGATTTTATCGGGATATTCTGGTCTATGATCACCGGAAGCACTGTTATATGGCCTGCGTTTTGAAGCGGACCGGAGAGTCCAAGAGTTTAATGGCCAAGAGATTTGCATGTTTGGAATCTGCGCTCCTTCCCAATCAAAAAATTTCGCAAGGGCCGTCTTTTCAACTTCGCGCCTTTCATCCGGAAACTTCGCCCCGGGAATTTGAGGCCATGGTGCGCCGCGCCCGCGAGTATATTATGGCCGGGGATATTTATCAGGCGAATCTCTCGCAGCGCTTCCTTTTTAATTATGAAGGTGATCCCCTGGCGATTTACGGACGGCTCCGCGCCATCAATCCTTCTCCCTTCTCCTGTTTTCTAAAATTTCGGGACACGTGCATGGTGTCCAGTTCTCCGGAGCGTCTCATTCGAAAGCAGGGGAATCTCTGCGAAACACGGCCCATTGCCGGCACGCGGCCGATCCGTAAAGGCCTTCCTGCTGCACGGATTGTTCGAAACCTGCTTCAAGATTCCAAAGAACGCGCGGAACATGTAATGCTAGTCGATTTGGAGCGTAATGACCTTGGCCGCGTCTGTGATTTTAGGTCGGTGAAAGTGGATGAGATGATGACGACCGAGCGTTACTCCCATGTGGTGCATATTGTTTCCAAGATTTCGGGCCGAATCCGCAAAAATAAAGACGCGCTGGATCTGATCACAGCGATGTTTCCCGGAGGCACCATTACCGGATGCCCTAAAATTCGCTGCATGGAAATTATCGATGAGCTGGAAAAATCCCGGCGCGGACTTTATACCGGATCCATTGGCTATTTGGATCTGGCAGGAAATCTGGACTTGAATATTGTCATCCGGACGCTTGTGCTTTCCCGCGGCAAGGGAGTGCTTCAAGCCGGAGCCGGCATCGTGTATGATTCGGATCCTAGGAAAGAATATGAAGAGACACTTCACAAAGCCGAAGCGCTTGTGGAGGCCCTCGCTATGGCAAGTAAAGTTTAAAGTCGATTTACGATGAAAGCACGAAATCCTAAATCCGAAATTCGAAACAAATTCAAAATTCGAAGCTTCAATTTTCAAAACAATCCGTTTAGGTCATTAGAATTTGGATATTCGAAATTGTTTCGGATTTCGTGCTTCGCATTTCGAATTTTAGAATGGAGAAATTTAGGCGGTTATGAAACCTAGTTGGATCCCGAAAGGATTTTCGGTTTATCGATCCGGCAAAAAAATCCCGGCAGATTATTTTTTGAATTTTTTTAAAAATCCAGAAGACGTCGGGATTTTTGAAAGCCTCCGCACTCATCAAAAACCCATTATCTTTCGCGAAAAGGAGCACCTCCGGAGATTTGTTGCCTCTGTCAAAACGATTTGCTTCCCGCTTTCTCTGACTGAAAAAGAATTGAGCCGCGAACTTCACATGGCATTAGAGGCTTTTGTGCGAGAAAAAAAGAAAGCCGGTGAGAGTGCAGAAAATTTATTTATAAGGTTGACGCTCTGGAAAAATCAGGTTTATGTTTTAGTGGGGCAGAAAAAACATGCGCCTTCCTTATATGAAGAAGGAGTTCGGCTCGCCACGTCTCCGATTTCCAGGACTCATACCAATGCCCAGTCGCCGCAGGTGAAGACCTCGGCCTATCATAATGCCTTTCTGGCCAGTCTTGAAATCAAACCCGAAGGCGCGTATGAATGGCTTTTCTTGGATGCGGCTGGCTTTGTCACTGAAGTCCGAATCGGGAATTTTTTTATGATCAAAAAAGGAGAGCTCTGGACGCCTCCTGAAGACGGAATCCTGAATGGCGTGACCCGGGGGGTTGTGATAGAATGCGCGCTCCGGAACCGAATGAAGACCCGAGAAATCCCCCTCTCGAGGCATGACGTTTATAACGCTTCCGAAGCCTTTTTAACGAATACCTCGTGGGAGATTCTTCCGGTTTGCTGGGTGGATGGCCGCAAAATCGGCACCGGGACTCCGGGTTCTGTCACCCACCAGCTTCGAACAACCTTTAAAGAAATTGTGCAGGAAGAATGCTCATGAAACCCATTAAGATCCAGCGCGCTCTCGTCAGTGTCTCGGATAAATCCAGTCTCATTCCTTTGGCTCGGCTTTTACATTCATTCAAAGTGGAAATCATTTCCACGGGCGGAACGTTTGAGGCCATCAAAGCTGCCGGCATTCCGGTGGTGGCCATTGATCAAGTCACGGGATTTCCGGAAATGCTGGACGGACGGGTCAAGACTCTGCATCCCAAGATCCACGGCGGACTTCTCTTTCGCCGGGACAAAGTAGCCCACGTTAAACAAGCCAAGTCGCACGGCATTGAGCCCATTGATTTGGTGGTGGTGAATCTCTATCCTTTTGAAAAAGTTACGATGGATCCGGAAGTTCCTCTGGAGACCGCGATTGAAAATATTGATATCGGGGGACCGTCTATGCTGCGGTCCGCGGCCAAGAATTTTGATGCCGTAGCCGTGGTGTGTGATCCTGCGGATTATCTTGAAGTCATGGAGGCTCTCAAGGCAGGTAAAGGATCGCTTTCACTTGAGCTTCGCCGCAAATTGGCGCTCAAAGTGTTTCGAAAAACATCCGACTATGACGGCGCCATTCATGAATTTCTGGCCGGCCGCGAAAAAGCAGTGCCCGAGAAAGAAGCCTCCCTCAATTTACCTGATGAAATCCGCATTCGGGCTGTGAAGGACCAGCCGCTTCGTTACGGAGAAAATCCTCATCAACGCGCCGCGCTTTATCTTCTGCAGGG
>CAYWRU010000032.1:25765-33451 GCA_964460795.1 uncultured bacterium
AATGCCTGGCGATTTGAACAGCTTCACGGCAAAGAGCTTTCGTTTAATAATTTTCTCGATATCGAAGCTGCCATCGATGGGGTTGCCGAGTTTGAAGGCCCGGCCGCTTGCGTTATCAAACACAATAATCCTTCCGGAATTTCTGAAAATCCGGATTTGGCAACGGCCCTGCGTGAAGCGATCCAGTGCGATGCGCTTTCCGCATTCGGAGGTATTTTGGGTGTGAACCGCGAATGTGATGAAAAAACGGCGAAGGCGGCTTTGGAGCTTTTAAACTTCTTTGAAGTCTTTGCCGCGCCGTCTTATTCGGAAGGAGCTTTAAAGCTTCTGCGTGAGCGAAAAAATCTTCGTATTATTTCCACAGGTTCGATCCCGGATCCGCGAGGGCTCGATATCCGCCATCTTCGCGCCGGACTTTTGGTGCAGGATCGTGATCTTCCGCTTCGTAAGCGTCTCAAGGACTTAAAGAAAAATTTAAAAGTAGTAACTAAAACTCAGCTCAAAGCGAGCGAAGTGAATGATCTGCTCTTTGCCTTTCAGTGCGTCAAAGTTGTGAAGTCCAATGCTATCGTCTTTACCCAAGGCCGGAAAACCGTGGGCATTGGCGCGGGCCAGATGTCGCGTGTGGATTCAGTTGAGATTGCCAGCCACAAGGCGGGCAATCTTACTCAAGGTGCTTTTATGGCGTCCGATGCTTTTTTCCCCATGCCGGATTCCATTGATGTAGCGCATGAGCACGGCATCCGGGCCATCATTCAGCCGGGCGGCTCCATCCGCGATCAGGATGTGATTGCGGCTTGTGATAAATACGGCATTGCCATGGCCTTTACCGGAGAACGGCACTTTAAACATTAAATCAACAGTCCATAGTCGATAGACGATAGTCCATAGAAAAAACTTCAGCGCCATCGGCTATGGACTATGGTCCATGGACTTCGTTATGAACTACTCCCAGTCCCTTCAATATCTCCAGCAGTTCCTGAATCACGAAGCCATTCTCCACTTGGAGAAAAACCGCGCCTGGAATCTGGACCGGATGAAACTGCTTTTAAAGTGGTTTGGACATCCAGAGAAAAAATTTCTTCCGATACTCATTGCGGGCACTAAAGGGAAAGGATCCACGGGATTTTTTTTGGAAGCCATTTTGACGGAGGCGGGCATTCCGGCGGGCTTTTACTGCTCGCCGCATTTAGAAACGCCGCTTGAAAGAATCCGGATCCAGGGACAAATGATTTCTCGTAATGCATGGGCCAAAGAACTTTCAGCGATTCGCCGTGTTCTGGAGAAAAAGAAAATCCCGGCTGGATTGGGAGGGTTTACCTATTTTGAAATCATGACTTTGCTTGCCATGATGTGTTTTGCCCGCTCCAAGTGCCGTATCGGAATTTTTGAGGCGGGGCTCGGAGGACGCTTGGACGCCACGAATGTTTTGGATGCACCTATGGTCATTTTGACTTCCATCAGTTTGGATCATGAAGCCATTCTTGGAAATACGCTGGCAAAAATTGCGTGGGAAAAGTCTGGGATCATCCGCCGCGGGGCTCAGGTATTAACCGGAGCACAATTTCCTGAAGTGGGTAAAGTGATTAACGAGATTGTGCATCAAAAACACGCTTCACTACTTTCCGCTTCCCGCGTCCCGGCTTTTCGTATCGGTCTTAGCGGGTGTTTCCACGAAGATAATGCGGGCCTCGCAGTTTTGGCGGCTCAGACTCTTGAAAAACGGTTCGGACTTCAAGTCCCTGAACAAGCCATCAAGGCCGGGCTTCTGCGAACGAATTGGCCGGGCCGGATGGAACGTCTTAGTCACAAGCCGGCTTTTATTATTGATGGAGCTCACAATCCTGCTTCGATTGCGAAACTGGTTCAGACCTATCAAAAAAGAGATCCGAAACAAAAGACCCTTTTGATTTTCGGAACCTCGCGGGATAAACGCTATGAAACCATGCTGGAAATGCTCAGCCGTCAGTTCCGGGACATTCTTCTCGTCCGATCGCTCAGTCCGCGGGCAAGAGACATCCAAGATTTAATTCTGGCTGCGCGGCCGCTCTTCCATCATGTCTGGGTTGCGGGGTCTGCTCCGGAAGCTGTGGTGTTAGCAAAAAAACTGTCCGCAGGATATTCTGAGATTCTTGCCACGGGATCTTTCTACTTAATAGGAGAGATCCGCGGATTTTTTAAATTAGGAGCACGTCCATGAGCGTTCCGGATTTTCAGGATACCATCGCTGCCCTTGCAACTCCTTCGGGTGAGGGCGGCATTGCCGTGATCCGTATCAGTGGCCCTGCAGCTTTTGGCATTGCTAAAAAAATCTTTCAGCCCCAAGACGCCCAAAAAAATATTTCATCTCTGCCGTCACATACCGTCCATTTAGGAACCATTTCCAATCCTGACGGGGGATTTTGGGACCAGGCCTTGCTGACGCTTTTCCGCGGCCCGCATTCTTTTACCGGAGATGATGTTATTGAAATCAGCACGCATGGCGGACGCGTGGTGACACGCAAAATTTTAGAAATGATTCTTCAGGCCGGAGCGCGGCAAGCGGAACCGGGAGAATTTACTCGCCGTGCTTTTTTAGCCGGCAAGATTGATTTAACTCAGGCCGAAGCCGTTCTGGATCTGATCAAGGCTAAAAGCGACCGCTCGCTTCAAACCGCTGCCGGACAACTTGCTGGAGATCTTTCCCGAAGTTTTAAAAAAATTCGCCAGGAACTTCTTCAGATGTATGCTCACATGGAAGCCTTCCTGGATTTCCCCGATGACGATTTGGAGATCTTTTCTGATGGGACTTTTCGCGATCAATTCCGAAAACTTGCAGATGAAATAAAAAAACTGATTGCAGGGTTTCAGCGCGGGGTTTTAATTCGTGAAGGCGCCTCCATTGTCCTGGCGGGGAGACCGAATGTAGGAAAATCTTCGCTTTTTAATGCGCTTCTGGCGCGCGATCGGGCGATTGTCTCAGAGCTTCCCGGCACCACTCGCGATGTGATTGAGGAGGCGATTGAACTTGGAGGATGGTACTTGAAATTGGTGGACACGGCAGGCCTCGCAACTCAAAGCAAGGATCCTGTGGAAAAAATGGGAATGGAGCGAACGCGCAAACTTCTGGAAGGCGAACATATTTATCTTTTCTTGGTCGATGGCTCCGCAAAACTGACGGACCAAGATTTTTTTGCTTGGCGGGAGATCCCGTCCGCAGCATCTGTGCTCATTGTCATTAATAAATCAGATCTGCCTTCACAAATAACGCCTGAAAATCTTCATGCGCTGAGTCCGAAAACAACGAAGATTTCTGTGTCCGCTAGGAGCCGTGAAGGGCTCGATCTCCTTGAGAAAGAAATTACAAAAATAATTACCGAGAGCAAAAATATTCCCGCCGAAGAACAGATCACTCGTCTTCGTCATAAAATCGGTCTTGAAAAAGCCTTGGAGGCGCTTCAAGAATCCGAGAAATCTTTTTTACAGCGAAATTCTTTGGAGCTTGTGATCGTAGATTTAAAGGAGTCGCTTGAAGCGATGAAAGAATTGGTGGGGGAGGTTTATTCGGAAGATTTGTTAGATGTTTTGTTCTCAGAATTTTGCATTGGAAAATAATTTTTTATAAATCGGCTTTTGTAAATCGAAAAAACCGCACTTATACTTGGAAAAAAGCAAGCGTCAAGAAACTTTTTTTATAAGCCCAAAAAATATTTAAAATAATTCTTTGACAGAAGCGTGCAACGCGAATAAAATTCCGTATCGTGGTCGGGAATCGACCGAATAAGAGTTAGAATCGATCGGAAAGTTCTTCAAAGCGAAGAAAAGGCAGGTCAGAGACAATGCGCTTCACGCATGCAGGACTGGCTGAACCTCAAGTTGTACAAGGTAGTTCCGCTAACTAACGGGAACTATCTTTTTTTATCCCCCCAAGCTTTGAAGGGGAGTTCCGAAGGTGCTAATTTAAGCAAACATTGATAATTTGGAGTAGAAACACGGCAACCTAGATCTCTTCATTCTGTTGTATTCTGAAGATTATTTAGGTCGAGAATAGATCGTCTCCCCATTCTGGGAAAAAATTCTAAAGATAAATCTGAGAGTGACGAACTATCCTCTGGGCTCACTAGATGTTGTGGTGGTTTGGAGTAAAGCCCCAACATATAGATATTATTTTAATAAGCCTTAATAAAGTTTTAAGTTAAACCCTCAACCCTTTGGAGTCTAGTATGAGCGTTAAAGCAGCGAAGACCACGAAGTCCTCCCGCCGGGATGAATCAGCCCACGAACACGGCATTAGTGTTGAGAGGTGCTTTACGCACGTTGGCGTGAATCCTCTTGATGAGATCCGGTATACGCGCCGAAACTCGGTCATCACAAATCCTGATGGCTCGGTGGTTTTTGAAATGAAAGGTGTGGAGGTTCCTGAGGATTGGAGTCAGCTCGCTACCGATATTATTGTTTCCAAATATTTCAGAAAAGCAGGTGTGCCGGGAACTGAGGGAAGAGAAACCAGCGCAAAGCAGGTGGTTTACCGTATTGCTCATTCGATCCGAGTGGCGGGAGAAGAATTCGGCGGTTATTTCCGCACCAAAGAAGATGCTCAGACATTTGAAGACGAACTTCTTCATTTACTCATTACTCAAAAGTGCGCGTTCAATTCTCCGGTTTGGTTTAATTGCGGACTCTTTCAGGAATATAAGATTCCTGGCAGCGGCGGAAACTGGGCATGGGATCCGATTACGGATGCCATTCACATGACAAGTGATGCCTATTCGCGTCCTCAATGCTCTGCTTGTTTCATTCAGGCTGTGGATGACGATCTCATGTCTATTTTTGATTTAATCAAATCCGAAGCTCGTCTCTTTAAATACGGATCTGGCACGGGAACCAACTTCTCTAGAATCCGCGGCCACCAGGAAAGACTTTCCGGCGGGGGAACTTCTTCCGGCCTCATGTCCTTCCTTGAAGTACTGGATCGTGGTGCTGGAGCCACCAAGTCTGGAGGCACCACACGCCGCGCCGCCAAGATGGTCTGTTTGGATATGGATCATCCGGAAATCGTGGACTTCATTAATTGGAAAGTCCGCGAAGAAGCCAAGGCGCGTATTTTGATCCAGGCGGGTTATTCGTCTGATTTCAATGGAGAAGCCTACCACACGGTGGCAGGACAGAATTCCAATAATTCCATCCGCATTTCGGATGCATTTATGGAATCGTACTTGAAGGATGGGGATTGGAAGACCACTTTCCGCACTACGGGCGAGGTCTGCAATACCTATAAATCCCGTGACTTGATGGATCAGATTGCCAAGGCGGCATGGTCTTGCGCAGATCCGGGTGTTCAGTTTGATACCACGATTAATGATTGGCATACCTGCAAAACTTCAGGTCGTATTAATGCCTCCAATCCTTGCTCTGAATATATGTTCTTGGATGACACGGCTTGTAACCTTGCTTCTATTAATCTGATGAAGTATCTGAAATCAGATGGAAGCTTTGATATTGAGGCTTACCGCCACACGGTCCGTGTTTTTATTACGGCTATGGAAATTCTGGTGGATTTCGCTTCTTATCCCACGGAAAAAATGGCTCGTAACAGTCATGACTATCGAACGCTTGGTCTTGGTTATGCGAACCTGGGGAGCCTTTTGATGGTCAAAGGAATTCCTTATGACAGTCCTGAGGCCTTGGCCATGGCGAGTTCACTCACTGCAATTTTGACAGGACATGCCTACAAAGTTTCAGCAGAGATTGCGGCTTCTAAAAATCCTTTCCCACAATTTGAGAAAAACCGCAAGTCCATGCTGGAAGTTATTGAAAAACACCGGCAGGCCGCTGCGGCAATTTCACAGGAGCATTCTCCGGCCGATCTTTATGAAGCCGCGAATCAGGATTGGGATGAAGCGCTTGAGTACGGACAGCGTCACGGCTATCGGAATGCTCAAATGTCAGTCTTAGCGCCCACGGGAACCATTGGTCTTTTGATGGACTGTGACACCACGGGCATTGAGCCGGATTTTGCACTTGTGAAATTTAAGAAATTGGCAGGCGGCGGTTACTTCAAGATTATCAATCAGTCTGTGCCGCAGGCTCTCCATAATTTGGGGTATGGCCCGGCTGAGAGTCAGGACATTGTGGATTATATTAAGGGAACCGGACGGCTCGAAGGATCTCCATGGATCAACCCTATCTCGCTTCGAGATAAAGGACTGACCTCAGAGGATATTGATAAAGTGGCCGCCATCCTGCCGAGTGTTTTTGAACTTAAACTTGCTTTTACACCCTGGACGCTGGGAGAAAAAACGCTCGAGCGCCTTGGCTTTAAGAGTGAGGAATATCGGAAGCCCTCTTTTAATCTTCTGGAACGTCTTGGATTTTCTAAAGCTGAGATTGAAGAAGCGGGAAATGTCATCGGCGGTATGATGACCATTGAAGGTGCTCCGCATCTAAAGGCAGAACATCTTCCCGTGTTTGACTGCGCGAATCAATGCGGACGATTCGGCAAACGGTTCATTGAGCCCATGGCTCACATCCGCATGATGGCCGCAGCTCAGCCGTTTATCTCCGGTGCGATTTCCAAAACCGTGAACCTTCCTTCCGATACCTCGGTGGAAGAAATCAAAAGACTTTATGTCGAGTCCTGGAAGCTTGGCTTAAAAGCGGCTGCGCTTTATCGGGATGGGTGCAAAGCATCGCAGCCTCTCAACACAACTTCGGACGAAAAGAAAGAAGATGCGGCCAACGAAAATAAGGCAAATGCAGCCGCAGCTTCGGCAGCAGCTCAGGCGTCTGGCATTCGCCGCCGGAAACTCCCCAAAAAACGTCAGGGAGTTACGGTCGAGGCCCGTATCGGTGGACAGAAAGTTTATCTTCGCACCGGAGAATATGATGATGGAAAACTGGGCGAAATTTTTATCGATGCCCACAAAGAAGGCGCAGCCTTCCGCTCCATCATGAATTGCTTTGCCATTGCAGTCTCTCTCGGGCTTCAGCACGGTGTGCCGCTTGAAGAATTTGTGAATGTATTTACCTTCACCCGCTTTGAGCCGCAGGGAGCTGTGGACCATCCGAACATCAAGTACGCGACCTCGCTTGTGGATTATATTTTCCGCGTGCTGGGTATGGAATACTTGGGCCGGACGGATTTTGTACAGGTTCCGCCTGAACTGGATACTTTGGAATGCAATAAGCACAAAGGAACGAACTGCTGTAAATCGGCAGAGGAAGTTTTCAAGCAGGAGCTTGATAAACCTAATTCCGCAAAAAGCAATGGCGCTCACGGAGCTCTTGAGATTCAAGCTCCGGAAGCCGTGGTTTCCACTAATCGCATGCAAGTTCTTCCTGGCAAAACAAGTCAGCATGATATCTTAGATGAGCATCTTTCCCAGATGATGGGGGATGCTCCGTTTTGTTCCAGCTGCGGGCATGTGACGGTTCGAAATGGATCCTGCTACAAGTGCCTCAACTGTGGCAACAGCATGGGGTGTTCGTAACCCAGTTCTGGGTCCTGAGTACTGCGTAGTGAGTAAAAAAACCGGCTTCTTTATTGAAGCCGGTTTTTTTCATCGATTGACCAATGGAAGGTAACTCTTTAGAATTCCCTTCACTGATCCATCAATCTTTTCTATTCATTAACTCAGTACCCAGTACTGTGTACTCTGTACTATATTTTGGAGAGGTGGCAGAGTGGTCGAATGCGGCGGTCTCGAA
>CAYWRU010000033.1:0-31583 GCA_964460795.1 uncultured bacterium
CCATGGAAGACCGGACCCAGCAATCCATGAATACTTGGAACCTTACAGCGGAACAGGAATCACCCTTCACTTTTCTACATTACTACAAAGATGAGAATGGTAATGAATATGATAAAGTGGCGGGTCTTCCAGATGATTCTGAGATTCGGGAATATGTAGGAATCCAAGCGACCTATCCCCATTCATTTTCTTTTGGAAATTCTTTCGGGATTACAAGTTATGAGGCCAAATCGGTCACTTTGCTGCATGTTTTTAGAACCCCGCCATCAGGGGGAGGCAGTTCAGAAGGTCCATGCGGCGGATTGATTGATAGACCGTTTACGGGTAAGCGGATTTATTGTAACTGAGGATAAAAAATGGAAACGATAAGCAAGAAAATTAAAAAAGGCCAAAACGAACGAGGTCAATCGATGGTGGAATTCGGATTGACCGCGCCTATCTATGCCTTATTGTTGTTCGGGTCCATTCAAATGTTTTTCTTGCCCTTTCAGAAAGCAATGAGTGACAAGGCGGTGTGGGAAGCTACGAGAGCAGCCGTTACATCCACGGCGAGAGATGAGGCCTCCATTGAGAAAAAGATGGCAAAAGCCGTTGATCGGTATAAGGTTGTTGGGTTCTTTGGAAGTAAAATGACGGTGGGACTCACGGAAGTGAATGGAGAAGAACAAGTGTCCTTAACAGTGCCGGAGCGTTTATTTTTTGGACTCGGAGTAAAACTCGGGGATTCGGGGGCCATGAATGTAAAGGGCGGCTCATTTGAAAATTATCAAGGTCCGCTTCCGAATGGAGGAGGCGAATCATGAAAAGCAAATTCGAAGCACGAAATTCGAAGCGCGAAACAATCTCGAAGGTTCCAATGTTTGGAAAATTTGAATTTAGAATTTCAGATTTGTTTCGAATTTCGGATTTTGGAGTTCGGGTTTTAAGACCTCTTCAAAACAGCCGGGGTTCGTACATGATTCTCATGGCGATCATGACGATCATTTTTGCTGCTATCGGGGGAATGATTTTTGAGATGCATAAATCTATGGCTTTAAGGACGCATATGCAAAATGTAGCGGATCTGGCTGCGCTTGCCGCGGCTCGGGAATATACGGACAAAGATGGTGCTGTTACGCTCAATCAAATTTATACCACAGTCCAGGGAGTGGTGAATGAAAATGCGCATTGGCTGGGAAGCGGTGCGAAGTATGAGCTCGATGAAACGAGTGACGGAATCATGGTGGGGCATTTTGAAGGTGCGGAGCTTACGCAAGATGAAAATGGATCTTGGAAGGATTACCAGTTTACGGTCTTTAATGGGCCCTTTGCAGCAAAGGATACAGGAATCAAGGATTTAAGTCCTCCGGCAAATATGAATTCTGTCCGTGTGGTGCTTAAATCAAATGCAGATGTAACAGCACAGATGTTTCAAGTGCTGGGACTCTCCGGTGAATTGAAAGCAGAAGGAATTGCCCAGTTTTGTTCAGATGGAAGCGTGAGTCTTTACGGGGCCTGTACAGCACGCTGCGGAAATGGTGCTGTTGATTCCGGCGAGCAGTGTGATGATGGCAATGCAGCTGATGATGGAAACGGATGTACAACTACTTGTCAATGTGCTGCCGGATATATGGAGGATCCTAGTTCGAATGGATGTATTTCATCGGTTTGTGTGAATGACGGAGAAATGCTGAGATTCAGCGGCAGATTAGGTGCGGACGGAAGATTAGTTGAAGCGGCCATGGATTGTAATGGCGATGGCCTTACAGATGATACACTTTCAGGTGAACTTCCTAATGGGGGCGTAGGGACAAACCAGATTAAAGACGTATGTGTAGATGCCGGTTATAAATCCTGTACGAAACTTTCAGTGACGGGTGATGGCGATATGGCGATTCCAAAAGCGACTTGGCTGAATAAGTCTTGTAATAAAGCCCTTCAGGCACCATGCATTGCATCAAGCTCTTGCTATAGCGTTCCGGTCCATTCAATTGCAGGGCCACCTACAACGGGATGGGGGGATTGTGAGGTGACCTTATCAACCGATAAAGGTGCGCATGACACGACCGATAGTATGGATCCCGCAACTCCGAATGTTAGCTTTGATTTTAATTTTTGTATCCCTAATGACGAAACGCCGGCGAATTTAGTGAGTACCGCAGATTGTAATCCGGCGCACCATGCCTTTTCAACCGATGGCGGAGGCACGCCCCTTTGGCAGAGTAAGGTTTCATGTGCGTGTCCATCTTCGCCTATATGCGGGGATGGATCGGTGGATGCCGGAGAGCAGTGTGATGATTGGGGAACGATCAGCGGTGATGGGTGTTCGGCTACGTGTCAATGTGACGGAGCCAATCCGAATTTTTCTAACGGCCACTGTTGCCCTACGGGTCAAACTTGGAATGGAATTCAATGCGCGGCAGCTGCTTGTTCAGGGGCTAACGAAGTACATTGGGAAAATTCAAATGAAGGGCCCGGCCAGTGGGTGGGCGAGTATAGTTCTACGGGCGCTTGTTCTGTGTCCGCGGCCTATGGGCCAACTGGGACGTCTCAATTAATAACATGGTTAATCCCACAGATTAAGACGGATTTATCCGCCTGCTGTCAAGCATTACCTAATACCGTTGACGGCGGAACCACACCGCCTTATGTGACATTGCCCGCAAGCAATAGTTCACCCATACCTTACGAGTGTAACTGCGCTCCGGGTTTTTCCTGGAATGGATGTTCGTGTTTACCGCCTTCGGATGGAATTTTGACATGTACGCGGGATGAATGCGAGCGCGGTGATGGAACGCAATTTACGTGTTTCCAGTTGGATGTTTCGGGTTCCTGTTCGTCTTATTTTGGCGCCATGTGTACTAATAGCGGTGCTACAAACTCAAAACTTATTCTTGATAATTTGAATGAGTGCTGTGCGGATCAAGGCAAGACGGCAAGTTACTCGTATGATAATTCGGGAGATGTGCACACTTTAAATTATGATTGCGTCTAACAGGCGCTTGAATCAAAAGATAGAACGATTTTGCGTGCGTTGACGGCTTCCATTGATTCTGAGAAAATACCTTCCAGGTCCTTTTCTAGATTCTGTAACCCTTGGTTCTTTTAGGATAATCCCTATGAGGCTCGGTTTGTCTATACGAACGTTTGTGGATTGCCATTATCGGCATTTTAATGCTGCCTCTGTCCGGGAGGCCTCAAAGGCTTGGGTTAAACACCTGGACAAGGGAGGTCGCATGCTGCTGGCCATGGGCGGTGCCATGAGCACGGCCGAGCTTGGGATTTCTTTGGCTGAAATGATCCGGCGCGGCAAGATCCACGCTATTTCAACGACCGGAGCTAATCTAGAAGAAGATATCTTTAATTTGGTAGCGTACAAGCATTACCGGCGCATTCCTGGCTATCGATCTCTGAATGACCGGGATGAAGAAAAACTGCATGCCAAAGGGCTGAACCGTGTGACCGATACCTGCATTCCGGAAGAAGCAGCTATGCGCAAGATCGAGCGTCGGATTCTGAAACTGTGGAAGCAAGCCGATGTTTCGGGGAAACGATTTTTCCCGTACGAATTTATGTATCAGCTCGCCGGCGCCAAGGATTTTAAGAAATGTTTTGAAACGGACCCTAAAAACTCCTGGGTCCTGGCTGCGCGCGAAAAAAATATTCCTATTTTTACGCCGGGCTGGGAGGATTCCACCTTGGGAAATATTTTTGTGTCCAATGTGTTAAAAGGTGAAGTGAGCCGCTTTGATGTGATTCGAAGCGGAGTGGAACAGATGGCAAGTTTGATTGCCTGGTACCGCGCCAATCAGAAGCGCTCGATTGGATTTTTCCAAATCGGCGGAGGCATCGCCGGAGATTTTCCTATTTGCGTGGTGCCGCTTTTAGTGCAGGATATGAAACTTAAGAATACGCAGCTTTGGGGATATTTTGCGCAGATATCGGACAGTACCACCTCCTATGGATCTTACAGCGGCGCCGTACCGAATGAAAAAATTACGTGGGGAAAATTGGGATCTAAAACACCGCGATTTATGATAGAGTCTGATGCAACGATTGTTGCGCCCATCATTTTTGAATATGTGCTAGGAAATTAATATGGAACCACTGGAAAAACTCGAAAGCCAGTCAGTTTTTATTCTGCGTGAGGCCTATGCCAACTTTAAGAATCTGGCCATGCTTTGGTCCATTGGCAAAGACAGCACGGTCATGCTTTGGCTGGCGCGTAAGGCCTTTTTTGGTCATGTTCCGTTTCCTTTAGTTCATATTGATACTTCCTATAAGATTCCCGAGATGATCCAGTACCGCGATAAACTGGCTTTGGAGTGGAAGCTCAATATGGTGTATGGACAAAATGCCCAGGCGCTCAAAGATAAACAAACCTATCCAGATGGTGCGGTCGATCGTTTGGCGTGCTGTAAGGCTCTTAAGACCGATGCTCTTAAAAATACTTTAGCTGGAACCTGGCCTCGCTACCGGATGGATCACAAATTGGGGAAATATGTCCTCGACGAAAATAAGGATCCTTACACGGGCGTGATTGTGGGCGTGCGGGCCGATGAAGAAGGAAGCCGATCCAAGGAACGCTATTTTTCTCCGCGAGATAAACATAGTGACTGGGCTGTTGGGGATCAACCTCCGGAACTTTGGAATCAATTTAAAACTGATTTTGCACCCGGTACGCACATCCGGATTCATCCGCTTCTCGATTGGACGGAGCTCGATATTTGGGAATATATCCAAAAAGAAAACATTCCGGTGGTGCCGCTTTATTTTGATCAAGGTGAAGGAAAACGCTATCGTTCGCTAGGCTGCTATCCGTGTACTTTTCCTGTGGAATCAAAGGCCAAGAATATTGCGGATATCGTTCAGGAACTCAAGACTGGAAAATTCAAAAATATTGCGGAACGTGCCGGACGGGCTCAGGACAAAGAGGGAGCAGGCGGTCTTGAGAGTTTGCGGCGAGAAGGATATATGTAACGGAAAAATTCCAAATACCAAAATCCAAATCCCAAATAAAAGGCACACTTTGAGGGTTTGTTCATTGGAAATTGGAATTTGTCCTTCGACAGGCTCAGGATGGTGAGCGAGGTCGAACCATTTGGGATTTGGTGCTTGGAATTTATGACTAAAACACAGCTTTCGAAGATGAATATTGTGATTGTGGGACACGTGGACCATGGAAAAAGTACTGTGGTCGGACGTCTTCTGGCAGATACGGGTTCGCTTCCTGAGGGAAAACTGGATCAAGTCAAGGCTCTTTGCCAAAAAAATGCCAAGCCCTTTGAATATGCTTTTTTGCTTGATGCACTTCAGGACGAGCGCGATCAAGGCATTACCATTGACGCCGCACGCTGTTTCTTTAAAAGTCAAAAGCGTGAGTACATCATTATTGATGCGCCGGGGCACATTGAGTTTTTGAAGAATATGGTAAGCGGTGCGGCGCGGGCAGAAGCAGCTCTCCTAGTGATTGATGCCAAAGAAGGTATCCAGGAAAATTCACGTCGTCATGGATATCTTCTTTCTATGCTGGGCATCAGACAAGTTGCTATTTGTGTCAATAAAATGGATCTCGTGAATTATTCTGAATCCGTCTTTAAAAAAATTGAAAAAGAATACCGGGAATTTCTCAAAAAAATCGGACTGGAGCCGCGCTGCTTCATTCCGATCGCGGCATTAAATGGAGAAAATTTGATTGCTCCGGCAAAGTCCATGAGTTGGTACAAAGGCGGAAGCGTGCTGGAAGTCTTGGATCAATTTGAAACCGCACCTGAAATTTCTGCTAAACCCTTTCGAATGCCGGTCCAGGGAATTTATAAATTTACAGAAGATGGTGACGACCGCCGTATTGTGGCAGGACGCGTGGAATCTGGAACGCTATCAGTGGGAGATGCGGTCATTTTCTATCCTTCCCACAAACGCTCAGAAATTAGCTCCATTGAATCCTTTAATACAGAGCCTAAAAAATCCGTCAGAGTCGGGGAATCTATTGGCGTCACTTTGAAAGAGCAAATTTATATCCACCGCGGCGAAATCATGTGCCGGTTGGAAGAGCCGCATACGCAGATTAGTCCGCTCATCCGTGCTCGAATTTTTTGGATGGGACGCAGACCCATGAATCAAGGCCAGGAATATAAATTGAAATTAGGTACGACCAGAGTTTCGGTCCGTATCAAAGAAATCGCTCGAGTTTTTGATGCCTCGGATCTTCGGAAGGCTGAAAAGAATCAGATTGAGCGCCATGATGTTGCAGAGTGCATTCTTGAGACCTATGCTCCTCTTGCCTTTGATCCGGCGCATGATTTGGAAGCTACTGGACGATTTGTGATTGTGGATGAGTACGATATAGCGGGTGGGGGCATGATTGTAGAGGCGGTCAAGGATGCGCAAGCTGAGGTCCGAAAGCAGGTAGCTCGCCGGGAAATGATGTGGGATTTTAGCATTGTGGATCCCAAAGACCGGGCTGCCCGGTACAGCCACCAGCCTCGGATGATTCTTTTAACGGGCAAAATTGGGGTGGATAAGAAGGTTATTGCCAAGAAAGTTGAAAAAACACTCTTTGAACGGGGTGTGAAGACATACTTTTTAGGCATGGGGAACCTGCTCCGCGGACTTGACGTAGATTTGGATAAACAGGCCCGGCGCGAGCATGTCAGGCGCATGGCGGAAGTAGCGCATCTTCTTATGGATGCAGGACTTATAGTGCTAGCTACTGCGAGCAATTTGACCGATGAGGAACTCAAACTTTTTCAGGAAGTCACGCTTCGGGAGTCGATTTTGATCGTGAATGTCGGCCAAAATGATTTTGTGGAAGGTTTGGTCGATCTCCAGCTTCCGGATCCTAAGACTATTGACGCTAATGCTGATTCGGTTTTGAAGCTGATCCAATCCAGTGGGGTTTTTAACCTTTGATTTCGAGCAGTCCTATTTATAGCAATTTTGATCATTCCATTCTTCCCTCTATTTTGCCGCAAGATCATCAGGTACAATCCCAATGAGGAGGAAATAGCGGTGTGTGCCAAGATGCTAAATAATTATAAAAAGTCAAAAAAGCTGATCCTTAAACAGCTTGTCAGCATGATTTTTTTATTTATTTTTTCAATCGCAGGGAATACAAATTCTATTTATGCCGCTGCAAATTCCCTCCAAAATCAACTCCAGGAACTTAAAGATCGCCAAACGATTTGTTTCCTGAACACTTTAGAAGTGCACGAAAAACTTTTAAAAAAATTTGTTGCGGCAAATCCTAAGCCGAGTGAAGCCCAAAAAATAATGTATCTTGTGCAGATCCTGCGTGCCTCGAAACAAATATTTATCCGTAATGGAAGTCAGTTTACCGGTCGCCAGGCTGCGGATGGAATGTTGTGGAAAATGAAAAGACAGCAGGCTGTGGGGCACTCTTATCAAACGACCGAGGAATTTATTTCTCGAGTAGCCACTTATTCAAAAACAAGCGGTCTTCCTTATGAAATGCTGTTAGAGAACAATGAAAAGATTCAACTTTCCGAGGTCCTTAGGAATGAACTTTCGTCCCTAAACGCAATCCTTGCTGGTTTAGAATATGGAGGACGTGAATTGACGGCTTCAGCTTTGTCTCATTCCCAGGAGGAATCGATGCCTTCTTTTCGTTCTGCACCTTCTACCTCTACCCCTGCCCAAACTTCGGCTCGATAAACGTCGTTTATTTCTTTTCAGAGACTATGGTAAAATCCCGTTTAAGAGCGAGGGCATAATGAATCGCCAGTCCGTTGAGTCTCGTGAAATTGCAATTGTGGGTTATGATGAAAAAACCCGAACCCTGGAAGTAACGTTCCGCCGGGGCGGGGTTTATCATTATTTTCAAGTGCCGGCAGAGACTCATCAGGAGCTCATGGCCGCAGCCTCGCTCGGCACCTACTTTGCCCAGGAAATTCAGGATAAATTTTCCTACCAGAAGATTAGTTAGCTCAGTCTTGTTCTTGCCAAAAAAAATTAAGATGGAAAGTTTTGAATCACTTCTCGGATGGCATCTGCTGAGGTTAAGGTGTTGATCTCGGCCCGGAGTTTTGCAGAGCCTGGAAGTTCCTTAAAATACCATGCCGCAATTTTTCTAAAACGAAGCACTCCGTTTATTTCTCCCTCAAAACGAATTTCAAACTCCAAATGTTTCAAAGCAGTTGCTCGGAGCTCATCGATCGTGGGCTTGCTCGGCTCTTGATGGTTTTCCACTAAATCGGAAATCGTTTTATAAATCCAGGGGTTTCCAAGACCTCCGCGGCCGACCATGACCGCATCACAGCCGGTTTCTTGAAACATTTTCTGGGCATCTTTGGGTTGGAAGACGTCGCCATTACCAAAGACTGGGATCTGTACGCCTTGTTTGATCTTTCGAATTGCGGCCCAGTCCGCTTTACCGGTGTAGCCTTGAGTGCGCGTGCGTCCATGGACTGTAACCGCGGAACATCCTGCATCCTGAGCTAGTCGTGCCAGTCTGAGAGCTTCATCTCCTGATTCATCGCTGTATCCTTTACGCATCTTGACCGTAACCGGAATTTTTTTAACGGCTTTAACGACCTTGGAAAAAATTTGACCCGATTTTTCGGGTTCTCGTAAGAGCGCCGATCCACCTCCAGGCGAAGTGACTTTGGGGACCGGACATCCGCAATTGATATCTAAAATTTTAAAACCCATCTCTTCCACCATGCTGGCGGCTTCAGCCATAATATTGGGGTCAGCTCCCACGAGCTGAATCCCAAGCGGCGCATCTTCTTCTGGATGGGCCATCATTTGAAAGGTTTTTTGATTCTTACGCACCAGGGCATCGGAGGAAATCATCTCTAGAAAGGCGAGGCCCATGCCTTTTTCCCGGGCTACGAGACGGAAGGCGAGATCGGTACAGCCTGCCATGGGTGACTGGATAACCGCAGAAGGTAATGTAAAGTCCTTGAGCTTGATCATAAGCTTGGGTAGTATACCAAACTTCTGATCCTGAGGGAGCTTCTTCGCTCTCTTATAAACCAAGTTCAAATAGAGAAATAGACATGGCTGTCCTTATTCAAGTTGAAAATGTTTCTAAGCACTACGGAGTTCAGGAGGTCCTGAACGAAGCCAGCGGTTCCTTTTCTGATAATCAGAAAATCGGAGTGGTGGGGCGAAACGGGGCAGGGAAATCAACCCTTTGCCGGATCCTCTGCGGTCTTGAAGAAGCCGATAGCGGTGTCATTCATAAAAATCGGGAACTCCGACTCAGCTATTTGGAGCAGCATGATTCTTTTCAGCCGGATGAGACGGTGACTCAATTTCTGATGCGTTTTAGCGGCCGAGAAGACTGGGAGTGCGGGGAAGTCGCTGCCCGGTTTCAAATGAAGGGTGAGATCCTGGATCGTCCTGTTGAAGCGCTCTCAGGCGGGTACCGGACCCGGACCAAACTGGCGGCTATGCTGCTGCAGCGTCCCAATTTTTTAGTCCTCGATGAACCCACGAACTATCTCGATCTCAGCACCTTGATCCTTCTGGAAAATTTTTTGCAGGAATTCCGCGGCGGATGTCTCATAGTTTCTCACGACCGGGAGTTTTTGAAGCGAACCTGTGACCACACTCTGGAGATTGAGCGGGGAGAAATGACGCTTTATCCCGGAAGCATTGAAGAGTACTTTGAGTTTAAAGAAGAGCAACTGGCTCAAAAGCATGCTTATAACCGAACGGTGGAGAAAAAACGGGCCCAGCTTCAAACCTTTGTGGATCGCTTCAAGGCTAAAGCCTCCATGGCCTCCCGGGCTCGTTCTAAGATGAAGCAGATTGAAAAACTGGAGAGTATTGAAATTGCCCATCGTTTGGATACGGTCAAGATCACACTCCCTCAGCAGGAGCGGAAAACAGGTCCGGCACTGACCACGCGCGATTTAAATATAGGCTATCCAGAGCGTCGCGTTGCCGACTCGATTGCGCTTGAAATTGAACGTGGTGAGAAAGTTGCAGTTTTGGGGGATAACGGCCAGGGAAAAACAACTTTTCTTCGAACCATTGCCGGGGAGCTTGCCCCTTTGGGCGGGAGCTTTAAATGGGCGAATATGCTGGAAACTGCCTACTATGCACAGCTAGTTTTCAAATCTCTTCATCCCGAGGACTCTGTCTTTAGTCATCTTCAGCGTTGTGCAGCCAATGGGGTCACCACACAGGATGTTCTTGATATGGCTGCGGCCTTTCTTTTTAAGGGGGATGATGTCAAAAAGAAGATTGCGGTTTTGAGCGGAGGAGAACGGGCGCGCGCACTTTTGGCGGGGCTGCTCCTTTCAAAAAGCCAGGTTCTGCTGCTTGATGAACCTACGAACCACTTGGACTTTGAGACGGTTGAAGCTTTGGGGAGGGCGCTGCGAGGTTACGCGGGGACCATTTTTTTTATTAGCCACGACCGGACCTTTGTGCATTTGATCGCTACATTTATCCTAGAAATCAAAGACGGCCGTGTGCGGAAATATCCGGGCACGTACCAAGACTATGTAGACAGTTTAGAGACTCAGGCTCGGCAAACTCAGGCGGATGCCTCGGCGAGCGAAGCGATTGCTCATTCTCATCAAAAGCACTCAGCATCTTCCATATTATCAGATGGAAAAAAATCTTCTAGCGATTCGGAAGCTGCTCAACGATTAAAGCAGGACCTGAAAAAGCTTCAGACGCAGGCGTCTAAATTGGAGAGCAGGGTTCAAAATCTTGGCCGTGAAAAGGCAGCTTTGGGTGAAGAGATTCAAAAAAATCCGTTTCATTACTCCCGTGACCGAAATGATAAACTCCAGCAAATCACTATCTCGCTTGAGAATGCCGAGGCCGAATGGCTGGATATTCTTGACCGAATCGAAAAACTTAATCGTAAACTTTCCTCCCAACATACCTAGATCCTGCCAAAATTTTAACCTAATTTTCAGAGTCTTGACAACAATTGACTTTTATTGACTTGTCATTTTTTTTAAAAAATTCGGCCTGATTTTTCCTAAAATTATCCGTGTTTTTTTTGCGAAACTTAAGCATCGTAACCCCTTTATGTGCAATAAGAAATAGAGTGATTATTGGCCTCATAAATTGTCAATAATTATCATTAGCTGTCTTAATTATCATTTTTTTTGTTTTAAAGTGTTGAAAATAACTTTAAAGTTAGTATACTGATGTTGCTTTTTCCAGTCAGGTAGAAAGCCATCACCCAAAAATCAGGAAAAAGGAGTTAAGCCATGCCCAAGACCGTGATCTCACCTAAACTAAGTGCCAAGACAGCAGCTAAAAAGATTGATTTCGAATTTTATGCCCCAGAATCCAAGAAAGTCCAGCTAGCAGGATCCTTTAATGGTTGGAATCCTTCCGAAAATAGTCTTAAGAAAGCCAAAGATGGGAAGTGGAAAGCTACTCTCAGCCTTTTGCCCGGCCGCTTTGAGTATAAGTTTGTAGTCGACGGAGATTGGCAAAATGACCAGCGCCCCGTGGAATGCGTTCCTAATGGCTCCGGTGGATGGAATAGTGTCATTGAAGTCAAATAAATAGTTCGTGCGATACTTTTGTGCTGACTAAATCCCTCATAAAGGGGCAACATGAATCAGACCGCTCGTCACCGGCTGCGTCTATGAGCAGCAGCGATGAAGACTTGAAGCGGGATCTAGCCGATGAGATTGCGGCAAAGCTCCTGACAATCAAGGAAATCGAACGAGTTCTGGATTTTCAAGAACCGGAACCGTTTGAAGTTTTGGGTCCCCACCTTCTACCTGACCATATGGGCGTGGTGATCCGAGCCTATCTTCCACGAGCTAAAGATGCATGGATCAATCTGCGTTCCCAGGAACGCGGTATTGTTCCGATGAAGCGTCTCCATGCCTCAGGTTTTTTTCAGGCGGTTTTTGAGAATCAAAAACAAATCTTCTCCTATCTTGTCGGATATCGTGATGAACACGGCCATGTCACGGAATCCGAAGACCCCTATGCCTATCAAACCGAAATTTCGGACTATGATCTCCATCTTTTTGGCGAAGGAAATCACCTTCAAATTTATGAAAAGTTTGGAGGACGTCTTGCCACCTTAGGGAATGTTTCCGGAGTTCATTTCGCAGTCTGGGCACCGAATGCCAAGAGCGTTAGTGTGGTCGGAAATTTTAATCACTGGCGAGAAGGTGCGCATCCTATGACCAAGGTGCATTACTCTGGAATTTGGGCGCTTTTTGTTCCGGGCTTGAAAGAAGGTGAGATTTATAAATATGCGATCCGTTCGCATGTGGATGGACAGGTGCGGATGAAAACGGATCCTTACGCCTATGCCACGGAGCTGCGTCCGCGGACAGGTGCCGTGGTGGCTCTTCTGAATCATTATAAGTGGAATGACGAAAACTGGCTGGCGGAGCGTGCAAAACGAGATCCGCTCCATGAAGCAATTTCTATTTATGAGGTCCATTTAGGTTCATGGAAAAAGATTTGGAATGAACAAAAAAAAGAATGGGATTTCCCTAGCTACCGGGATCTTGCCCATGAGCTTGTGGCTTATGTGAAGGAAATGGGCTACACGCATATTGAACTTCTGCCTATTGCCGAACATCCGCTCGATGAATCCTGGGGTTATCAAATCATCAATTATTACGCACCTTCCAGCCGTTTTGGAAAGCCCGAAGAATTCATGTATTTTGTGGATCACTGCCACGCCAACGGCATCGGTATTTTGCTTGATTGGGTTCCGGCACACTTTCCCAAAGATGCCCATGGACTTGCAGATTTTGACGGCCAACAGATTTATGCGTATCAAAATTGGAAAAAGGCGGAACATCGGGAATGGGGAACGCTGGTTTTTGATTACGGTAAAAATGAAATCAAAAATTTTCTCCTCTCCAATGCGCTCTTCTGGCTGGATAAATATCATGTGGACGGATTTCGCATTGATGCCGTGGCCTCCATGCTTTACCTCGATTATTCCCGCAAATGGGGCGAGTGGGAGCCGAATCAATACGGAAACAATGTTAACCTCGAAGCCGTGGAATTTCTAAAGCGCTTTAATGAAATTATTCATTCCGAACATCCTGGCGTTTTGACCATTGCCGAAGAATCCACGGCCTGGAGCGGGGTTTCTCATCCTACTTATAAAGGCGGCCTTGGATTTAGTATGAAGTGGAACATGGGATGGATGCACGACACGCTGGATTATTTTACGAAGGAACCCATTCATCGGAAATTTCATCAGGGGACACTGACTTTTTCCATGCTTTATGCCTTTACTGAAAATTTTATTCTTCCCATCTCCCATGATGAAGTAGTCTTCGGGAAGCGGAGTCTCCTCGATAAAATGCCGGGAGATGAGTGGCAGAAATTTGCCAATGCCCGGGCTTTTCTTGGATATATGTACGGACATCCTGGAAAAAAACTTCTTTTTATGGGGAGTGAATTCGGACAAGTAGCCGAATGGAATTGCAAGCAGTCGCTTGACTGGCATGTGCTTCAGTATGATGTTCATAAAAATCTTCAGAAATTTATGAAAGATTTGAATCACATGTACCGAGATTACCGCGCGCTTTGGGAAGTGGATTTTGAGTGGCAAGGGTTTGAATGGGTGGATTTTAATGATTCGGAGGCCAGCGTTCTCAGTTTCATGCGCTGGTCGCGCGATCAAAAACAGGGGCTCCTCTTTGTTCTGAATCTCACGCCTGTGCCGCGCATGGGTTACCGGCTTGGAGTTCCGCGGGATGGTTTTTATAAGGAGATCTTAAATAGTGATTCAAAGGATTATGGCGGAAGTGGTGTGGGAAATTATGGGGGAACCGCCACGGAATGGGTGGCCTCGCATCATAAGCCATCTTCGCTTATACTAAACCTGCCGCCTCTAGCGGTGAATGTATTTCTTTGGGGCCAGGGGAAAACCAATGACTAATTCTCGCGACACTGATCAAAAAAAAGTAACCCACATTGTCAGTCAGACCCACATTGATATTTCCGGCGAAGTTATTCGCTCTTTTCATCCCGACCTTCAAGAAATTGTGATTGAAAATATTTCTCCGCAGCTGGAAGGCGGAAAGTTTCCCATTAAATGCATGGTGGGAGATACCCTTACTGTCGAAGCGGATATTTTAAAAGAAGGCTCTGCAGTTCTCGGCGCTGTGCTCCAAATCCGCAAAAAGGGAGAAAAAGAATGGCGGGATCTTCCCATGGAGCCGCTTGAAAATGAGCGCTGGCGCGGACTTTTCAAGGCCGATGAAAATTCACGCTACTATTACCGAGTGGAAGCGTGGCTCGATCCGCTAACGACTTGGATGCGGTCGATGGAAAAACGCTGCATGGAACCGCCGGTCGATCAATCTGACTTGGATGAAGGCCTTTTGTATTTGAGTGAGGTCGCCAAGAGGATGAGTGAGGAAGAGCGTAAGAAATTCATGGTCTTCTATAAACAGCTTCAACTTTCTGCGTGTGATCCTGTGGATATTTTGCGGGTGCTTTCAGAGCCTGCTTTTCTTGAATCCGTGATCCGGCATCCGCTTGTCACTCAGCGGGTTCAGTCGCGAGCTTTTGAGCTCATGGCCGATCGGCGCCGCGCCCTTTATGGCGCGTGGTATGAAATGTTTCCGCGTTCTCAAGGCTCAAAAACTAAGAGCGCTACCTTTTTAGACGTCATCCGAAGACTTCCGGATATTAAGCGCATGGGATTTCATGTCATCTGTTTTCCTCCCATTCATCCGATTGGGCTGACAAACCGCAAAGGCGAGGACGGACGCACGGCCAAGCAACCGGCCAAAGTTCCGGGATCTCCCTGGGCCATTGGCGGTGTGGAAGGCGGGCATAAGTCGGTACATCCGGATCTTGGGACGCTGGACGATTTCGTTCGTTTGGTAGGAGCGGCCAAGGATTTTGGAATTGAAATCGCACTCGATTACTCGCTTCAGTGCTCGCCCGATCATCCCTATGTCAAAGAGCATCCGGATTGGTTTTTTACTTATCCCGACGGATCGATTCGACACGCTGAAGATGCACCTCATAAATACACAGACATCTGCCCGTTTAATTTTTATTCAGACAATAAAACTGCGCTTTGGGAAGAACTGAAAAGCATTTTGGTTTTCTGGATTGAGCGGGGAGTTAAAATATTTCGCGTGGATAGCCCGCACACCAAGCCGCTTGGATTTTGGCAGTGGCTTTTGGATCAGATTCAGGCCCAGCATCCGGAGGTCATCTTTTTGGCCAAGGCTTTTACGCGGCCAAAAATCTTACAGTTTTTATCCAAATCCGGATTTTCTCAGTCCTACACTTATTTCCCTTGGAAAAATACCAAGTGGGAAATCCGGCAATACTTGGAAGAACTGGTGTTTGGAGACATGAAGACTTATTTTCGCGGCAATTTTTTTACCAATACTCCGGATCTGCTTCCCAAAATTCTTCAGACCGGGGGAATTCCTGCGTTTAAGCAGAGAGCTCTTTTAGCCGCCACACTTTCTGCCTCTTACGGAATTTATAGCGGATTTGAGCAGGGAGAAAATGAGGCCAAGCCGGGAACTGAAGAATATCGGGATTCAGAAAAATTTTGTATCAAACCCCGCGACTGGACTCAAGCGGGTGCGATTAAGGACTACGTCAGTCGTCTTAATTTTATCCGTTCCCAGCATTCCGCGCTCCAGGATAATCAGGGGCTTTTTTTCTGCTACTCGCCAAACGACCAGATTTTGTGTTATGGTAAGAAGACGGCGGACCTGTCGGATATCGTGATTGCGGTGGTGAATTTGGATCTGACGCGTCCGCAAGAAGACTGGGTGACGCTGCCGATCCAGGATCTTGGCATTCAGGACTGGCAGACTTATAAAGTAAAAGATCTAATTACGGGTGAGAAATATTACTGGAAGGGAAATACGAATTATGTCCGGCTGGATCCGCAAAATGAGCCGGCCCATTTGTTTGAACTTAAAAAGTAAAGCGCATTCCCGCTCAAGCGGTTGAGAGTTTGTTTTGACTGAACTTCTTTTGATGATTTCAAGCGCTTCTTCCCTCCGGCGATTTCTCCTAAAGGCAGTGTGAATGATGGATTGGCACGAGTCACTGCGGGTTTTGCCGGGACGTCCGTTTCCTCTCGGTGCTACTTGGGATGGATCGGGTGTCAATTTCTCCCTCTTTTCCGAGCACGCGACCAAAGTCGAACTTTGTCTTTTTGAATCACCCACCGCGTTTGTGGAATCCAAACGTGTAATTCTTTCCGAGCGGACCAATTTGATTTGGCACGCATATCTTCCGGGACTAAAACCCGGACAAGTGTATGGTTACCGGGTCTACGGACCTCAAGATCCGGCACACGGTCACCGGTTTAATCCCCACAAAATTTTAATGGATCCCTATGCGCGTGCCATTGCCCGTGATGTGATTTGGCATGACGCCATGTTTGGCTACAAGATCGGAGATTCGGCCAAAGACTTGTCTTTGGATACCCGTGATAATGCAGCGTTTGCACCGCTTGCCGCGGTGATTGATACCTCTTTTGATTGGGCAGATGACAAAAGTCCTCAGCATCCCTGGCACAAAACCTTGATTTACGAACTTCATGTGAAAGGATTTACTCAGCTCCATCCTGGAGTTCCGGAGGCGCTCCGCGGAACTTATTTGGGATTGGCCTCTGAGGGAGCCATCCGGTATCTTTCTGAGCTGGGAGTCACGACCGTTGAAATGATGCCCATTCATCATCGGGTGGATGACCGGTATCTTTTGGATCGCGGGCTTGTCAATTTTTGGGGTTACAACACGCTGGGATACTTTGCGCCGGATTTTAGATTTGCTTCCAATCAAAGCGGACTTCAGGCGGTGAACGAATTTAAACAAATGGTCAAAAAACTTCACGCTGCCGGAATCGAAGTGATTTTAGATGTCGTCTACAACCATACCGCGGAAGGCAATCAGATGGGGCCGCTGCTCAGTTTCAAAGGCATTGATAACGCAAACTATTATCGGTTGGCGCCTGGGCATCCGCGTTATTACGAGGATTTTACCGGATGCGGCAATACGCTGAATATGCAAAATCCGCACACGCTTCAGATGATGATGGACAGTCTCCGCTACTGGGTTTTGGAGATGCATGTGGATGGATTTCGTTTTGATTTGGCCAGCGCACTTGCACGCCGCACCGCTGATTCCGTGGATCGGGTGAGCGGATTTTTTGAATCCATTCATCAGGATCCGGTACTTTCTCAGGTTAAACTCATTGCCGAACCCTGGGATTTGGCGCAAGGCGGCTATCAAGTCGGAAATTTTCCCGTGGGATGGTCGGAATGGAACGCGCGCTACCGAGATGCGGTCCGCAGGTTTTGGAAAGGGGATGAGGGCGTGGGCGCGGAATTTGCCACACGCATTTCCGGATCCAGCGATCTTTATGAACGCAGCGGCCGTCCGCCGCATGCAAGCATCAATTTTGTCACATGCCATGACGGTTTCACGCTTCAGGATCTGGTCAGTTACAACGAAAAGCATAACCGCGCCAACGGAGAAAATAATACGGACGGCGAAAATCATAATATGAGCTGGAATTCGGGCGCGGAAGGTGTAACTCATGATCCTGCGATTTTGATGCTCCGTGAAAAACAAAAAAGAAATATGATGGCCTCCCTTTTTCTTTCGCAAGGAGTCCCGATGCTGAGAGCCGGCGATGAATTGGGGCACACTCAGCGGGGCAACAACAATGCCTATTGTCAGGATAATGAAATCAGTTGGCTGAATTGGAGCATGACCGACGCCAAAAAGGATTTTCTTGAATTTACCCGCAAAGTCATCCAGCTTTGGCACGAAGAACCCGTTCTCCGCCGCAAGAAATTTTTTAAGGGCCGGACACTTTTTGAATCCGAGGTCAAAGATCTCATCTGGTTTGATCTTGCGGGGAAAGAAATGACGGAAGAAGGCTGGCATGCCAAGGACCTCCATGTGATTGCTGCACTTTTTGCCGGCAATGTCATGGATGAAGTAGATGAGCGGGGAGAACCGATTTTTGGGGATACGATTTTGGTGCTCATGAACGGTTCTCACAAGGGCGCTACGTTTCACATGCCAAAAAAATTTCAGGAAAAACCCTGGGAAAAATTGATCGATACTTCCGAGGGCCATAAAAATTTACCCGCCCCTTTTCACGGCGATCATTATCGCATCAAGGAGCGCTCGCTCGTTGTTTTTCGTCTGCGCCGCAAAGTCTTCATCGTGCCAGGTCAATTTGGCGGCGGTGGGCCTGAGCCCTTAGAAATGCCCCACCATCCTTAAAGGATTTCATGCGGCAGCGTTTTTTAAAAAGGATTTTTGTTTTTGCAGTATCCTGCATTTTTCAAACCGCGTGTATTTTTTCCGCTGAATCTGTCAATGCTGGCGAACACCACTTTATTTGGAAAGTGCACACAGAAACTTCAACGGTCTATCTTTTAGGATCGATTCATGCGGCTCAGACGGATATGTATCCACTCGCTGATCCCATCATGCAGGCCTACCGGAATTCTCAGGTGTTGGTTGTGGAAGCCAATCTTGAAAAATCTGATTCCGGGGAAATTCAACAAAAAATGCTTGAAGCGGCAGCTTCTGATCAGCCGCTTCAGGAACAAATGCCATCGGATCTTTTCGATCAATTGAATCAGCAATTTTCTCAGGCCGGCATGTCGCTCGATGTTTTTTTCCATTACCATCCGTGGTTTGCAGCGCTTCAGCTGACCATGCTCCGGATTCAGCAATTAGGCTTTGACCCTTCCATCGGAATTGACCACTACTTTATTCAAAAAGCCGTTCAATCCGGACGGGAAATTCAGGAATTGGAAAGCGCCTTTTCCCAGATTCAAATCTTAAGCAGTCTTAGTCCCTCGGAAGAACAGCTTTTTGTTCAATATTCTCTGGAGGGAATGGAGGGTCTTGAGGAGTCACTTAAAAAACTCAAGGGTGCTTGGATGCGTGGGGATGATCGTTTAATGGCTGAAGAAATAATCGACAGACCGCTTCGCGAGGATCCTGCGATCCGTCCCATTTTTGATAAATTATTTTTTGAACGGAATCAATTGATGGTGCAGAAAATAGAGGGTTATCTGCAATCTGGAAAAATTTATTTTGTAGTCGTTGGATCCGGACATTTGGTGGGAAAAGGCGGCATCCTTGATCTTTTAGTAAAACAGGGTTTTTTGCCGGAACAGCTTTGAAATTCCAAATCCCAAACTCCAAATATCAAACAAGTAACAAATTGCAATTTCCAAATGTTTGGAACTTGGAATCTGGTATTTGGGACTGGTTTATTGCTTGGAATTTGGTGCTTGTGGATTGGAATTTGATAGTTTTGAAGCATTATGCAGCTTGGGGATGGCGGTAAGTGCTAAGAAGGCAATCAATGTCCCGAAGGAGCTCCTCGATTTTAAAGGGTTTCCCGCGCAAGGCCCTTCGGTTTCCGGGTTTGGCCGGGGACGGAGAATCGGCGCCTAAGAGTCCGGAAAGAAAGAGAATCGGGATATTGCGTCCGGCTTCCGGGAGCGAGTGACAGGCAATCCAGTCCGCGGCATTGATCTCTCCAAGCATAATATCCAGGATCATCAAATCAGGTTTGAAGCTTTGAAGTTTTTCTTCCATTTCAGCAGGATTTGAGGCGAAGGCGACATGAAAACTTCGTATTTTTAGAATCTCATCCAAAAGATTGCGTATGTCTTCATCGTCATCAACGACGAGAATTTTTATTTTCATGAGTATTTTTCCTCTCATCAAAGCATAACATAAATAAGGCTTCTGGAAGGGGGGGGGCTGGATGGAAATTCAATCTAAAATAGTTGAGAGGTTTAAGAGGAGCTTAAATAGGCCGAAAAGGTAGAGAGGAAATCCGGTTGCAAACAGGCGGGATCAGGATATGCTTATAGTAGGTGAACAATATGGTTCGAATGATCAGTAGAGGGGTTGTTATCATTCTGGGTATTTTCGGCATGGCCGGTCTACTCCAAGCTGCACCCTCTAGCCAATCCAAGTATGATGTTGATTTGATGGCCGAAGATACCACGAATCAATCGTCAGCCTCATCGGCTCAAACCTACCAGGTTGCTGCAAAAAAAACTTCAACAACGCAAAAAGCCTACCGAATTCAAAATGATGGAGATACGGAAAATTCCAGTACCAAGGACTATCAAAGTGTTACCAGCCACCCTGTTTGTGAAGATCTTGATGGAGATGGAATTGCCTGTGAAAATGAGCCTGCGGGAGTGGATACGGACGGGGATGGACGCAGCGGAGAACGCGAAGCTCAGCTTGGCATTGAAAATATTACCAATAATCAAAGTGTAAAAATCCTGAATAATCTTGGAATCGGAAAAGGACTTTCTAATTTTAAAATCGCTGGCCAAACCTACCGTTCTGGTGTGCTTGTGGAAGAGGATGAAGAAGATAAGGAAAAAGATGAAAAATCTAAAGAAAAAACTCTTTCCTCAAAATCAGGGGCCCAAACTGCGGATTCCCAAGCACGAGTCCTCGTAGCGTAGCTCAATTCTTAAAAGGTGTTCCGTGTTCAAGACGGGATGGCTCAAAAAACTCTTGCTCGGAGTGATTCTTTTAATTCTCAGCTTGGGATTGACTCTGTCGGGCGTTGAAATCAGTCTTCAAATCCTCGATCTTCCCAAGTTTTATCATGAACATTCCCATCCTTGGCAGTTAGATTTTTCTTCTGATAGGGGTGAAAAGGGCTACTTCGTCAATTTTCCGTCCAGAGATATTGAGTTCATTTATGACCGTAATCCCCGCGGCTATTTTGGCTCCCGAAATGAAGTGGTTCATCATACCAATTCCTGGGGATTCCGAGGGCGGGAATTTTCCGTGGAAAAGTCTCCTCATACATTTCGTATTGCTTGTATCGGGGATTCCTTTACTTTTGGCGAAGGGGTCAAGGATGAGGATACTTATTGTGAGCAGCTTGTAAGGATTCTTAGAGACCGAATGCCTGAAAAAGCCGAAAAAATCGAGGCTTACAATTTTGGGGTTGGAGGACTCAATACAACTGAGATTGTTCATCTCTTTGAAGATCGAGTGATTCCGGTGCGGCCCGATTGGGTAATTTACGGTTACAATTTTAATGATGCGGAGCCGCCTCTTTTTTATCGAGATCCGTTGTCGGGCGAGATGCTGCGCTGTTCCCGAGAAAAAAACATGCCGGAATTTATCTCCGACCCGCTTCCGCCTAAAAGATTTTGTTATCGATTTCGGTTGGCACGTTTGATATGGCAGGCCCGGTACAACTATCTACGGTCAAAAAAAATACAGGATCCTTATCGATCCTTATATAAAAAGGAAAATCCAGATTGGGAAAAGGGCCGTAAAAGTCTTCAAAAATTTAGAGTGCTTTGCGAAGAACATTCCATGCCTTGTACAGTCTTGTGCTTTCCTGTGTTATTTTCCCTGAATGCCCATTATCCGTATTCGGATATTCAAGAGCTTGTTCATCATGAGATTTTGCCGGAGGAGGTCCGTCCGGGGAGCAAAAATTTGATCCATTGGATCGATTTGTTTCCTTATTTGGAAGGGAGAAAAGACCGCGACTTATGGGTACATCCTACGGACCAGCATCCCAATGAAATCGTGCACAGAATTGCTGCGCAAGTCCTATCCGAAGCCTTTTTTGAAAACCAAGAGTTCCGTCCACCTGATCAAGTTTCTTGAGCCCTCCTTTTAATCTCTAGATCTCATAGGTGCATATTTTGATCGTTATTGATAGTTATTATTATTTAATAAAAATATAAACGATATAAATAGCCTAAATTATACATATAGAGATGAGATACTTTTTAAAGGTTTAAAATGATCGATTAAGCTATCTATGGTTTCTTGTGATTTCTAAGTGCCTCAGATATCTTTTAAATATGAATTACGAAACCTTCAAAGGGGACAAAAGTATCATTGGAAATGAGAGGGGATTTACTCTTATCGAATTGATGATCACTGCGCTTGTGGTAGTCGCGGCGGTTGTGAGTTTTATGGGAGCCACAACAGCGCTTGCAAATACGAACACAGCCTCTTATCAGCGCAATGTGGCGATACAGGATGCGAATCTTATTTTAGAACAGATGCGGGATCTTGCTGCTAGCGGAACATTTCCAGGGAATGTGACGGGGACTTTTGCCAATAATTCTACGGATTCAAGTTATACCAATTTGCCGTCAGAAACGATCACGATCAGCTATGCGGATGCTGCAGCCAATCCCCTGGATGCAACGATCCAGGTCAGCTATCAGGAAAATTCCAGACGCAGCACTTCGGTATCGATACGCAGTTACATTACTCAGAGGGCTTAATGAAAAAGAAAAAAGGACTTAAACAAATGGGTTTCACGTTGTTGGAGCTTCTGATGGTGACAGCTGCCTCAGCCGCCATTATCGCAGCGATATTCGCCGCCATGCGGGTTGAAATGGATCATATGGATTCCACGAATGGTGCAATGACTGTTGAAGCCAAGGCCCGGGAAGGACTTTACCGCATGATCCAGGAAATTCGGGGATCTTCTCCCAGCCGCATTACCATTGGAAATAACGGAGGAACTTTGGATTTCACAGTGCCGGACCCTGATTATCCTGTGACCGCAGGCTATGCTACTGATTGGAGCAATGGGCATGATATTCAATATGCTTTGGATGGAACTGACCTTGTACGCACTAATTCGTCAACGGATACAACCACGGTCATTGCTTCCGATGTTTCCGATGTGACTTTCACGGGCAATGCCAATCCTCCGACTGTATTGACCATTGATTTAGAAATTCAAAAGACATTGACGAATGGCCGTCAAATTCCGGAAACGCCCATTATGTTATCCGGAGAAGCTAGGATTCGAAATTCAGGGTAGGAAAAAGGAGATCTCATGGATCTAAAACGATTTTTAAAAAGATGCGGACATCAGGAGAAAGGATTTATTCTGATGACAACGTATCTCATGGTTTCAGTGCTTGCGACCATGTCGTTTGCCCTTTTTTCGCAGGAGGTATCGCAAATTCAATCTGCGGACCGGAACACCAAGCGAATGATGGCTTTTAATATGGCAGAATCCGGATTTGATAAAGCCTATTACGATGTAAAAAATAGTGCCATTACCACTTTTCCTTATACGGGATCCTACACCAGTATGAATTCCGGAAGTTTTCGGGGCGGTTATCAAGTAACAGTCACGGATGTGGGAAACAGTATTCGAAAGATTGAAGTAACAGGATATTCGCCCGCACAAACTTCCAGCACGGAAGCGGTGGAACAAAGGAGTCTGATTGGATACATGCAGCTGCCGACTTCTACAGCTTTTGATTATGCAGCGTTTGGAAGCAAAGAAATTACAATCAATGGCAATGCTACTATTGACAGTTACAATGCCTCTGCTGGCGCTTACTCATCTACTTCAGCGGGTTCTTCGGGAACCATTGGAACCAATGGAACGACAAGCGGAAAAATTTCGCTTGAAGGCAACGCGAGCGTAAAGGGAAATGCCAAATCCGGTGTAGGCTCAACGCCGGCCACGGTTATTACCACAAGCGGTAATGCCAGTTTAACAGGAACCAAGACCGCGTTGACGTCAGCAAAAACCATGACGGTTTATACCTCCTCCATTACATCCTCCGGGGCCTTGAACCTGAACGGAAATACAACCACGACCCTGGCGGCCGGGACCTATCGATACAGTTCCTTGAAAATTAACGGTAATGCAAGATTAAATGCTACGGGGAAGGTGACGATTTATGTGGATGGGGAAATTACTTTAAATGGGAACGGAGTCACTACGGCTTCGAATAATCCCGCAAATATGACCATCTATGGTACGACCAATGCCAAGGTGACACTGAATGGAAATAACAGTTACTACGGAGCTGTGTATGCGCCGCTTGCTGAATTTGAAGTGAACGGCAATGCGAAAGTTTATGGATCCGTGATTGGCAATGATTTAGAAATTAATGGAAACGCTAAAATTCATTACGACACTTCGCTGGGCGGAGGAGGTTCTAGTTCAACGTCATTGCTTTCTTGGCAGGAAAGCGGACTTTCGAACCAGGGATAAAGAATTTATTTTGATGAAGAAAAAGGGCGAAGCTGATCTCAGCCTCGCCCTTTTTTATTGTTCCAAAAACTCAAATCAATTTACGAAATCGCCTCACCGGCTACATTACTGAAAACCGGGGTAATGACCAGCGTAAAAGGGAAAAAGAGGTACCAGAGTTTCCGCTGGCTGGATTGAACAATCCGCACCTTGGTGGCATTTTCCGCTTTGGCCGCTGCGGTAAAATCAGCTACCGTCTGTTCCAGACTGGCATCTCCCTTGAGAGGCTTATTCATCAAGAGATGAAGGGCCACGTTGGAGGTGGAAAGATGTCCAATTACGGTTCCATCCGGAGAGCTTAAGCCGTTAAAATCCTTTGCAATCGTGGTGCTGCTGCATCCTGGAAGGAAGGCGACAAGCACAACAAGGCAGAGGAATTTGAAAAAAGGTGATTTTTTCATGAGAAACTCCTTCGGTTATTAGGTTGGCCGCATTGTATCGATTTTAAAGGATTTGTAAATTTTATTTTTAAAAATCTCAAAAGGATTTTTTTGTTTTGAGAAAAAAGTGATGTCCTCTTGATTTTTAGTATAATTTCAGTTATGCCTATTCATGAAGCAGATGTGTTGATCGCAGGGGGAGGGCCGGCTGGAATGGTCGCCGGATTACTTCTGGCAAAATCCGGTTTGCGGGTTCTGGTTTTGGAGCAGCATCCGGATTTTTCACGCGAATATCGAGGCGAAGTGTTGATGCCGCGCTTCACTCAGATGATGCGGCAGCTTGGGCTCTTTGATTTTTTGGAAAAATATCCCCACCGGAAGATGACTGGATTTGAAGGCTTTTACCGTAACCAAATTTTGCTTCGTATCGGGATCGATAAGATCGCACCCGAAGCCCCCTTTGCCATTTGGATGCCGCAGACTATTCTTCTAAATGCTCTTTATGATAAAGCCAAAGAATTTCCGTCCTTTGATCTTTGGTTTCATGCGCGGCTTAAAAACACGGTGGAAGAGAATGGTTCGTGCGTAGGTGCGGTGATTACTAAGGGTTTGGAAGATATTCAGGTTCGATGCAAAGTTTTGATCGGAGCGGACGGTCGTTTTTCCACGGTGCGTCGTCTTGGAAAGTTTGAGCTTGATGATGCCAGCCATGACATTGATCTCGTTTGGTTTACCGTGCCGGAGCCCGCAGAGCACTCCCAGGAAGTCCGGTTTTATTTTTCAGAAGGACGGAATTATTTGATCCTTCCCAAATATCCCAACTCGCTTCAGATCGGAGTGGTGATCAAGGCCGGAGAATATCCGCGCTTTCGGAAAGAGGGAATTGAATCGTTTCGCCGGATCCTTCTTGAAACTCATCATCCCTTGATTCAGAATTTTGCCCGTCAGGTCAAAGACTTTGAGGCCTTCAATGTTCTTCAGGCTAAGATTGAACATATTAAGGCGTGGGCCAAGGACGGTCAGGTCTTAATTGGAGACGCTGCCCATACTTGTTCTCCCGCAGGAGCCATTGGAGTTTCGGTGGCTGTAGAGACGGCCATTATCGCTGCGGAAGTCATTCGAGGATGTTTTCAGCAAAACGATTTTTCAGCCCAGGCTCTGGGGAGGATTCAGGAAATTCGAGAGAAGGATGTCCGGGAAATTCTGACGCTTCAAAAAAGACTTTCTGCGTTTCTTTTTCCCAAGTCAGACTTTTTTCGTAAAAGGATTTTACCCCTTGCACTTTTTCTGATCAGCCGTCTTGGGCTTTTTCGCCTGGTTCAGCGCCGTCTCATGGTCTTGAAAAACACTTTACCCCTTTCTGAGGATTTAGGATTTAAAACCTAATTAAAGGAGCGCTGATGAAAATATCAAAAATAAATCTCGGCGGAATGGTCTTGCTTTGTCTTGCCATGTTGTGGGGCTCAAGTGCATTGGCTGCGGACTCAATCCATCTGGGGAGTGCGGCGCCGGATTTTAAACTGCTGGATGTGGTGAGCGGAAAAATAATTTCGCGGGATGAGGTGAAGGGAGAAAAGGGACTCCTTATCATGGTAATATGCCGCCACTGTCCGTACGTCCAGCACGTTAAGAAAGTTTTGGCTCAAATCGGAAAAGAATTCCAGGGGCAGGGCCTGGGTGTGGTGGCGCTGAGTGCCAATGATGCGGTCGCTTATCCGGACGATGCGCCGGATCGCTTGCGCGAAATGGCGGTTGAAGAAGGATTCAATTTCCCGTTTCTTTATGATGAAAATCAGGAAATCGCGCGGGCTTTGAATGCCAAGGCAACGCCGCATCTTTTTTTATTTGATGCGAATCTTAAGCTTGTCTACCGAGGGCAAGTAGATGCAACGCGCCCAGGAGGAGAGCCTGCAAGCGGAAAATCCATCCGCAGCGCTATCGAAAATCTTTTGACGGGCCAGCCGATTTCTCCGGATCAAAAACCGGCCATGGGCTGCTCCATCAAATGGAAAAAATACGCGCCATGAAACTCAACCGCCCGCATAATTTTTTGAAATGTTTGGATCTTGAAAAAAGTAAAAAAACGGAGGTGATGTCATGGAGATTGAAAAAATCGGTTTAGAGATTCAAAAAAACATTATGACTTACGGTCTCGATATATTGGCTGCCGGCGTCATCTTCATGATTGGGAAGTGGCTCGCTGTTCGAATCTCCGAAATCCTCGAAAAACTGCTTTTACGCGCCCGGATGGATGAAACGCTGGCTAAATTCACGCGCCATTTAACTTATGTTTCACTATTGGTTTTTGCAGTGATCGCAGCCCTGGCAAAACTTGGAATTGAGACCGCTTCGTTTATTGCGGTCCTGGGCGCTGCAGGATTTGCAGTCGGTATGGCGCTTCAAGGATCGCTTTCCAATTTTGCCGCGGGAATTTTAATTCTCGTTTTTCGTCCTTTTAAAGTAGGGGATGTGGTGACGCTTGCAGGTATTAATGGAAAAGTACAGGAGATTCAAATCTTTAATACCCTGCTGTGTTCGGAGGATAATGTGCAGTACATTATTCCCAATAGTCAGGCGACGAGCGGAAGCATTACGAATATTACAGCCCATGATAAGCGGCGGCTTGATTTCGTGATCGGTGTTTCATATGCAGAGGATCTCAAAAAAACAAAACAGGTTTTGTATTCTGTTCTTGCCTCGGATCCGGGCGTACTCAAAGATCCGGCTCCGCTCGTGGCAGTTTTGGAACTTGCGGAAAGTAGTGTAAATTTTTGTGTTCGTCCCTGGGTCAGGACAAGCGAATACGGAGATGTTCGTTTTCGTTTACTTGAAAAAATTAAAGAAACTTTGGATGTAAACGGGATTACGATACCTTTTCCACAGCGAGAGATTCATGTCAAATCCCCAGTCAATGCGCGGGATGCTGTTGCACCGGTGGAAAGAACTCACTAAGAAATAGGGGTTCTGTTGAAATCCTTGGGGGAGACGGTTTCAGCGGCTGTCATCCCCGAATGTTTTTGTTCGCCACAAAGCGTTGGCGGAATCCGTCCCAAAACGCTTTGTGGACGAATCTCGCCGCGTTTTATGGCGGATCGGGGATCCAAAAGAAAAATCCTGGATTCCCGCCTGCGCGGGAATGACGAGGGCTTCAATAGCTCTCGCACTTTCCCGTGCTGGTTTAATGAAAACCAGCCGGGAATGACAACTGCTTCATCGAGCTTGTTCTTTTGTAAGGATTTCAACAGAACCAGAAATAGGGGATTCCGCGCTTACCCAGTGGATGAGTTTGGCGGTGTTGAGATCTTTTTGAATCAAGGCTGCCATGGGCTCGTTCATTTCGTAGAAAGTGGGCGGTTCATAAACGCCGCCTTGCTCAAGGAATCGATTTTCTTTTCTGATCTTATGAAGCACCACGCGGCCGGCAAGGGGTGCGGCTAAGCGGCCTTTCCATCCAAATTCTTTCTTAATGTCATTCAAAACTCGGGTGATTTTCTCCTTTAATTTAGGATTATTTTTAAACCATTTCCGCGCAGCCCAGAGGGATCCTCCGTAGCGAACCGGAAGTTCATGCGCCTCGTAGGCAAAGCGCGCCTGAATGCGTTTATTCGGATGATTTTTATATCGAAGCCAGCCTTCCAGCGTGGTTCGCGCGATTCGTAACACGCTCGGTCCATTGGCCTCAAAATCCCGGCGAAACGCTTCCACAATAAGTTCCGTCTCTTCTCCATTTTTGATATGAGGGTGTTTGTAATTGAATTTGAGCTGGCCGTGGATATCCGCCTCATCAAATCCACCTTCTTTCCAATCGAGGATGGTTTGATTCGCCGTGTGTTCGGCGTGAAGCGGCGTTCCGGGGATGGGCGTATAGAGCATAAATTGATGAAAGTCCGTGTCATGTGCCACGGCATAATCAATGGCTTCGTGGATATTTTCCGGCGTGTGATTTTCAAGCCCAATAATACTGGAACCTAAAAGCCTGATCCCATGAGCGTGATAGAAACGTACGAGCTCAAAAGTATCGATTCCGGACAATTTTTCATATTGGCTTTTCTTTCCTTCCAGCCCCATCCAGACCCAGGAAATGCCCAGGCCGACCAGCTGCTCAATGGTATAGGACTGAAGAATCCGCGCGGAGCTAAAAATGTACAAAGACCAGGATTTTCCATGCTGCTCCATGAGTTCCAGCAAACGCAGCGCGCGTTTTTTATGCAGCAGAAAATTCTCATCCATAACAAAAAAGGCGCGGACCTCTAATTCTTTTTCAAGTCCGCACATGACCTTGAACAATTGATCGCCGGTTTCATAATAATTGATGAACTTTCCTTTGCCTCCGAACATGGCTGAAGTTGCGCAAAAATTGCATCCCATCGGACATCCGACAGACGGGATTAAAGTGGCGGCCACTTCTCCTTTTTTTCTTCGGACATCCATGCCCATGGTGCGTGTATTCAGTCCTGAGAGGATCATGGGATGGCGAATGGGGCGGCTGACATCTTCACCCAGAAAATGCCGGAACCAATGAACGCCGTCCCCTGAAGCAATATAATCCGTGTCAATCCGCTTCCGGATCTCCGTCATGTTGGAAATATGTCCGCCCACCACAATGATGGCATGCGGCTGATACTGCCGGATCAGTTTGCACATGTCCTGAACTTTGCGGAGATTGGGCATAATGGAACTGATCCCAATAATATCGTAGGAAACGCTGCGGAGTTCTTCGATGAACCTGTCCCGGACCGGAAAATCAAGCAGGGTACACGGCGCAGAAATATTGCACTGGATGAGCATGAGTCCCCAGGAACGGTGAAACATGCGGAGTGAAAACGGACCCTGGGTACGTGTTACCTGATTGTGATAAAGCTCCATGGGGTTAATGACGCGGCTGCCGAATTCATCATCCTGAGCATAAGGGCCAAATACGCTGGTGAGTAAAATTCTGGAATGGACCCCGGGTTTATGAGTATGAACAGGCTTCAGGGTTTCATCTGAGCGCGGAGAAGAAGTCATTGAATTCATCGGTGAATTATAGTCAAGGCCCTTTCACTGTCTGTGACTCTAATCACAGGGCTTTTCAGGAGGATTTCCGGTGTTTTTTCAGAGGGATCAAGAAAAAGGATTAAATGTCGTAATGCTTGGTGAGTAAATCTATGTCTACCGAACTTATTATCATCGCTGTCTTTATCCTGATCGCACTCATCTGCGTCACTCTTTATTTCATCGCTGCCAGCAGAAAATGGCATGAAAATCAGCAGAATGAACTAAAGAGAAAGCCCATCTATTCTCAAGTAGTTCACCACCTCTCCAAGCTGGGTGTTCCCGAATACAAAGGCGCGGCCGTAGTTCAGGAATTTTCACAAATGATTGATGCGGAGATCAACCGGGAAACGCACCGTGTTTATCAGGAAATGGGAAAGATCATTGAGGTGAAAGATAAAAAGGTTGCGGAGATCCAAAACCGGGTGGAGACCGTGGAACGCAGCTATGAAACCCTCGGTAAGCAAAAGGGACAGACGGAGTCGGTCGTCCGTTCTATCGCGAAGGGTGTGATCGTACTTGATGATGATGGGAAAGTGGTTTATGTCAACGAGACTGCGGAAAAAATTTTGGGATCTGACCAGAATAATTTGATCGGTCAGAAAATCAGCGGCATGGAAGGCTCGCACGTAGTTTCCATGATCAATGAAGACGGCTCTGAAGTGAAGATGAGCAACCAAAAAGACAAAGAAGACATTAAAGAAAACATGGCAGTCATCGAAACGGTGCATGGTCAGACCAAGGGAATGATTTCCATTTCGCCCAATCGGGATCCTTCCCAGAAAGTAGAAAGCTTTAAAAATGAATTTTTAGCCAATATCACACATGAATTTAGAAGTCCGCTTATTTGTATCCAGAAATCGCTCCAGGTCTTAAGCGAGCATAATCATCCCGAGGATCAGCAGTATCTGAATATTGCGGCACGTAATGCCTCGCGCTTAGAAAAACTGGTCAATGATATTCTGGATCTTTCTAAACTGGAATCCGGGCAGATTCGACTGCGGCATGAAATTTTCACTTTGGCTCCGTTTATTGAGGAGATCCGGTGGAATTTTTATGCCTGGGCCAATGAAAAGAAAATTCAAATCGATGTGGAGATTCCTGATAACGTGACAGTCTTGGAAGGGGACCGTTATCGTTTAGGACAGGTATTTTCCAATTTCATCAGCAATGCCATCAAATTTACGCCGCGCGAAGGGCGGATCACTTTATGTGTGAAAAAACGGGAAAAGAATCCGGATCGTCCCGAGATTCCGGAGATGATCGAGATCGGAGTGAAAGACACGGGGACGGGCATTGATCCGGAGGAGCAGAAAAATATTTTCAAAAAATTCGCCCATGTGAGTACACATCCGACCGAAGGCGAAAAAGGCACCGGCATCGGTCTTTCTATTGCCAAAGGCATTGTGGATCTCCATAAAGGAAGAATCTGGGCTGAGAGTAAAGCCGGCCAAGGCAGCTATTTCGCATTTGCGGTTCCCTTGCGAAAGCCTTAAGTCGGACTTTTCAAGCTTGGCAGAGGCGTGGAAAGGGTCTAATATACGACCTTCCATAGCACAAAGGAGATGATATGAAAAAATATTGGATGATCCTAGCTGTTGCGGTGCTAAGTTTTTCTCTTATGGGATGCGGGGATCCCTGCAAAGAAAATGTATTTTCAAAACTCGGGGATTCTTTAGCAACCATGGGCAAGAAGGGTATGGATAAAGACAAGATCCTCGCTGAGAGAGCTGCCGATCGTGCGGCGAAATGCGCTGAGAAAAAGGGCGGTGAAGTAAAGGCAAAGCTGGGATTTTAGTTTCGAAATTAATCAGAAGTTAAAAGGGCTGGGTCTTTTAGACTCAGCCCTTTTGCTTTCCAGGCCAGTCATTATGTGCCGGTATGGACCCATCAAAAAACGGGCGGTCGACGGGAGTTGAACCCGCGACCCCAAGATCCACAATCTTGTGCTCTAACCAACTGAGCTACGACCGCCGCGAATAAAGACAAAGCACAAAGTAGAGGATAGAAAGTAGAGAGTGCATCAAAATGCAAAAGCGGAAAGAATGCGAAAAAAACAGCCTATCCAAATCTCTTTAAATCTCTCGACTCTCTTCTCTCTACCGATCCACTATAGCTGAAGGAGGGATAAGATAAGGCAAAGGGGACTCTAAAATCAAGGTGATTTC
>CAYWRU010000033.1:31593-33423 GCA_964460795.1 uncultured bacterium
CTGCCGGACTAAGTCTGAGATTTCCGCATCATAACGATAAACCTTTTGCGCTTCCTGAAGCACGGCAAGGGTAGCCGCCCGGTCGCCGCGTCTAAAATAAAGCCCGGCCAGATTCAAAAATCCATTTCGGTCGCGTCCTTGATCAATAGACTGTTTGTAAAGAGCCTCTGCTTTTGCTAGGTTTCCTTCCTTCTCATAAACCGCACCCAAATTATTGGCCGCGGTTCCGTAACGCGGCTCAAGCTCGCATGCCCGCAAAAATTCGACTTTGCTTTCTTTGAGTTTTCCCTGACGAAATAATTCCACTCCAAGATTTGTACGCAGCAGAAAACTATCCGGCTCTGCGGCGACTTCTCTTTGGAAAAATGTAAACGGATCCTTCCAGTCGTTTTCTCGGAGGACGCTCCGTGCTCCGAGAAGTAAAATTAAAACCCCAAGAACGCCGGCAAAAATTCCAAATCGCATCTGAGTAAAACGTTGATCCATCCACTCGGCAAAGATCCAGTAAAGTCCAAAGGATGGCACATACAACCAGTGCGGAGCCAGTGTCATGGGGAGTTTGATCAGATGCGAGGTCGGCGCCAGCATGATAAAAAACCAACAAAGCCCAAAAAGAAAATTTGGCCGTACTTTTCTTTTTCTAAATGCAGTGATCCAGGCTGTGATACAAATGAGGAGACTCATCCAGGGCCAGGGATTGCTGAGAGCGGTTACAACATAGCGCCGTTCACTCACCACCACCAGCGGAAGAATCATGAGCGAAAGATATTCCATCAAGACTTTTAGAAAGGTCCAGAGCCTCCAGAAAAGAGGAAGATCGGCAATCTGGGAAAGCGGAGAATCTCCGGCGCGGAAGGGGAGATAGGCGTATCGTAAGGCGAGATAAGCGCCGAGCACGCTCCAAAATCCTGCCAGTACCCAGTCGCATTTTTTTCTGTCCTCAGGACTCAGACAAAAAAAAGCATAGGCCGTAGCGCTCAGTGCAAAAACAGCGGCCGATTCTTTGGATAAAATCCCTATGATGAAAATCCCAAGACTTAAAAATCCTTTCCAGGGAACTCGCGCGGCATCGGATAAAAAATAAAGTGATCCGAGCAAAAGAATTTCGAGAAGTCCTCCTCGTCCGGAGATTCCGATAACTTCAGAAGTTGAAACCGGATGAACCAGATAAATCGCGGTGACAAAAAAGGCTGTGCGCCATGCGAAATGCCGGCGAAGTAATAAAAAACAAAATGCCATTCCACTTAAATGGATCAAAAGGTTGGTGAAATGAAAGCCGGGTCCCGAGAGCCCCCAGATTTTATAATCGAGGAGATAAAGGAAAATCGGAAGCGGGCGGTAATAACTTCCAGCTCCACCCCAAAAATTGGAGCTGAAGATGGCGGGGATATTAGACCAGGATCGGATCAGGGAGTTTCCGACCACTGTCACTTCATCATCCCACATAAAGCCATGTGTGAGGCTGGGTGCAAAAACCACAAATCCAAGAAGGGTCAGAAAAAGAAGCGAGATTAAATTTTGTTTTTTCTCGCCCCATAGATGGATGGACTGCATGCGACGTTCCTTTGAGTTGATGATCCTTTACCGAGTCTTTAAAAGATCGGCCTATTTTCTCAGGATTGTAGGGGGGGGTACTCGCTGGCGCCACAAATTGTGATTTTGTCATGCCGGACAAGCGAAGCGCGATCCGGCATCCAGTGAATGGATCCCGGGTCGGAGCCCGGGATGACAGCGGCTGCAAAATCATAATTTGTAGCGATCTTGAGTAGAACTCCAGGTCACGTCAATTAAATTGTGTAAAGTGATGTAAAGGTTTAGCCTTCCAGCGGT
>CAYWRU010000034.1:0-33140 GCA_964460795.1 uncultured bacterium
ATCCTGAGCCTGTCGAAGGGCTCGCCGGAGAGTCTCCCTCTCCAAGCAAATGATTATCCGATCTGGTGTGGCTCGGGGAGACTCTTTCTCCACGAGTTCCGCAGACCCGCCTGTGGCGGGTCGAGGATGTCTGAGTGGAAAAGAGTATTTCCGAGCCACTGTATAAAGGGGAATGAGTCCGCTCATATCTTATTCCTTCTCATAGGCATAAGCCTCTTCGGTCACGGTCGGTGTGGCATCAAAATTAAAAGTTGTTGGAGGCGAGACGGTAGTCCACTCTAGCCCCTTGGCTTTCCAGGGGTTCGGACCTGCGGCCTGCTTACTTAAAAATGCGGCGACAAAAAGATTCCCAAGCGCCAGAAGATAGCCGATTCCCAAAAAGGCAGCGCCGATCGAGGAAATAATATTAAGGGTTTGAAATTCCGGGGCATAAAAATGGTAGCGGCGCGGCATGCCTAGGTAGCCCATGAGAAATTGTGGGAAAAAGGTGCCGTTAAATCCAAAGAAAATAAGAATGGCGGCGATCTTGGCCGTCAGTTCAGGATAAAGTTTCCCGGTGATTTTTGGCCACCAGAAATGAAGTCCTCCCAAAAATCCCATCACGACTCCGCCTACCATAATGTAATGGAAATGAGCGACTACAAAATAGGTGTCGTGTACGTGGACATCTACGGCAAGTGTGGCAAGAAAAAGTCCGGTAAGTCCGCCAACGGTGAAGAGTCCAAAAAATCCAAGGACGTAGAACATGGGCGAGGCAAAAGAAATGGAACCTTTGTAAAAAGTGGCGGTCCAGTTGAAGATTTTGACTGCAGAAGGAATGGCTACAAGAAAACTTAGAATGGAAAAGACCATGCCGGAGTACATGGACTGACTCGTGACAAACATGTGATGCCCCCAGACAAGAAAGCCGAGAAGGGCAATGGCGATGCTGGACCAGGCCACGAATTTATAACCAAAAATAGCTTTGCGGGAAAAACAGGCCACGAGTTCGCTGATAATGCCCATGCTTGGAAGGATCATAATATAAACCGCGGGATGGGAATAAAACCAAAAGAGATGCTGAAAAAGGACCGGATCACCGCCGAGATTGGGATTAAAAATTCCAATTCCAAGGACTCGCTCCGCAAAAATAAGAAGAATGGTAATGGCGATCACCGGCGTTCCCAAAATCATAATGATGCTGGTTGCATACTGGGCCCAAATAAAGAGGGGGAGACGGTACCAGGTAAGTCCCGGAGCGCGCATGGTGTGAATCGTAACCATAAAATTAAGCCCGGTTAAGATCGAAGAAAAGCCGGCGAAAAAGGCTCCGAGAGCGGTGGCAGTGACCGCAGTATTGGAGTACACGCTGCTATAGGGAGCATAGAAGGTCCAGCCTGTATCCACGCCTCCACGGAGCGCGGCCACAATGGCAAAGGTTCCGCCAAAAACAAAGATGTACCAGCTGGCCAAGTTGAGTTTTGGAAAGGCCAGATCTTTCGCTCCGACCATAATGGGAACCAGAAAATTTCCCAGGACTGCCGGGACAGAAGGAATGAGGAAAAAGAAAATCATGATAATGCCGTGCATGGTAAATAGTTTATTGTAGGTGTCGGAACGCACCAGATCTCCGGCCGGTGTCAGGAGCTCGAGACGGATCAGGACTGCAAAAAGTCCGCCCAGAAGAAAAAATGCAAAAATCGTAATCAGATACAGGATGCCGATCCGTTTATGGTCGGTCGTAAGCAGCCAGGAACCGAGAGAGGTCTTCGTATTCAGGTAATTCTTTTCCGGGGTCATGATTTTTTCTCCGCGGCTGGTTGGGTTCCTTCTGAAGGTAAGTGCTTTAGATATTCGATGATAGCAAAAATTTGTTCCTCAGAAAGGATATTTTCATAGGTGGGCATAAGCGGCGCGTAGCCCTCCACGATTTTGGCTGTGGGATTTTTTAAGGATTCTTGAATGTAGGCCTCATCCACTTTGACCGTCTTTCCATCCGCTAATTTGACTTCAGAGCCAAAAGCCTTAGTTAGATCCGGCCCGAGAGCTCCGGCCGTGGCATGATGACAGGCAATGCACCGGTATTTTTGAAAAAGCTCTTCGCCTACTGCTGTAGGCATGGTGCCGGTCTGGATCTTGATATTTTTCCCTGTCCGCTCAGAAAGCCACTTTTGATAATCTGCCATTTCCATGACGTGGATTTTGCCAATCATTTTAGAATGTTCGGTGCCGCAAAATTCAGCACAAAAAAGATGAAAGTCGCCGGTTTGCGTGGCCTTGAACCAGGTTCGGGTATAACGGCCCGGAACCGCGTCCATTTTGATTCGAAAAGCCGGGACATAAAAACTGTGAATCACATCTTCCGAGGTTAGGGTGAGTTTGACCGGATAATTGACCGGGACATGCAGTTCATTGATCTCACGCGGGCCCGAAGGATGCTGAAGTTTCCACATCCATTGTTTTCCCACCACAAAAATTTCAAGTGAATGCGCGGGCGGGCGGAAATATCCAAAATAAAGCACCATGCCGCCAATAAAAAATGACATAACGAAAAAGAAGGGGACGATGGTCCAGAGCATTTCGAGGAAATGATTACCATGAATCGGTTTGGGCCGTTCGCTGTCAGAGCGCCGGCGGTACTTTATAGAAAAAACTGCAACCAGTACAAAAATAAGCAGAGCAAAGAAAAGACAAACACCAATCAGATAAAGATAAAGGGCATCCACCTGTCCGGCCGTGGACGAGGCCTGCTGCGGTAAAAAAAGTAAAGAGGACCAAAACTTCATTTTATTTTGTACCCGTTGAGTTGATTTTTTGCCGGTTCTGTTTTGACATGCGTATAAATCCTGCGATGAGGCCCATGATGGTGATCAGTCCAGCAATCCGGATCACTCCCGCAATTACAAAACCGTACTTACCCTTAACCGGATCGTAATGATAGCAAAGCAAAATGGCCTGATCGATCAGGGATCCGATTTTTCCCTGAGAGGCTTCGACTAGGGCCAGGCGCAAATCCAAAGGAGGAAGGCCAAGACCTGCGAAGTAATGAGTCAATAAACCCTTTGGAGTTGCGACTATAACCGAAGAGGCGTGGGCATATTCGCCGGATTTTTCATCATATGCATAATGGAATCCGAGACTCTCCGTAAGCGCATGAATGGAAGATTCTTCGCCGGTCAAAAAGTGCCAGCCCGCGGCCGCGCCTTCCCGGTGATAGGATTTGATGTAATTTGCTTTTTTAGCAGCCGCAAGTTCAGGCTTTTCTTTGGGATTAATAGAAAAAGTTACGATCTCAAAATCTTTTCCAGGATTCAGCGGCACAGCCTTCAAAGTGTTCAGAAGTTCCGTTAGAGTCAATGAACAAAGCATGGGACACTGATAGTAAACCGGAACAATAATGACAGGCCGGGTTCCAAAATAAGACCCCAGAGTAACGGAGGCACCTAGCTCATCATGAAACGGCAGATCAAAGGGAACTTGTTTTCCCATCTGCGGCTCCACGCGGACCTGACTCATGATCTTCTTTTGCTCAGCCGGAGTCGATTCCGCACGGACGTGAGATCCGGCAAAAAAGCCTGTTATAACCAGGCCTAAAATCAGGAACCTCACTACTCGGGATTTCATCGGGAAGGAGCTCCTTTTTGAGAAGCGAGTTCTTCCGGCTCATTTCGTACCGGCCAATTTTGTTTAACTGCAAGATCTATCGCCTGCTCCAGAGGGATGCGGACAATTTTTTTCGAGCGGTCGATCCATCCATAGGATGCAAGCCGCTCGGCTGACTCAGCTTCCATGGCCAAACGGTCCCGCTTTGGATAGGCCTGCAGCTGGATTTTTTCTTCAGCCGTAGGTTCAAGCACAGGAAGAGAGGGGCGCGGCTGTGAATCATGGACTGCATCTAAGACGATTAATCCCACGGCCACAATTCCAAAGATAAAAATAAGCGCGATGAGAGAATAAAGCGCAGCAAGAAAAGGTGTTTTCATGCTGGCGTGAGTAGTTTTGGGATCGGAGTGACTCATGGGTGAGTTCCTTTTTGCGCAATGGGATCATCGGGCAGAATCAAATCAATTTTTCGAAGTTGGGTGGTGAGTAAAACCAAAAACCATCCGCCGATCGCGGCCGGTGCTGCAACATCCAGAAAATGTATTTTCCAAGTTTCTGAGAAAACCGGTTTGATGTACCAGAAAAGATCCACAAAGCGCATGAAGAGAAGCAGCGACGCGACACCCATCAAGGATTTTGGATTTCGTTTGATCGATTTCATGAGCAGAAGAAAGAAGGGAACAAAAAAATGAAAGAGCACATTCAGTACGCTATGAATTTGCCATCCGCCATGAAAACGCCGGATGTACCAGGGCGTAGTTTCCGGGAGATTTCCGGACCAAATAATGATGAACTGGGAAAGGGACATATAGGCCCAGAGCATGATAAAAACAAAGAGCAAAGTGCCCATGTCATGGCGCCGGTCTGTGGTCAGAATTTTGGAAAGCGGCTCAGTCTTGCTCAGGATCAAAGCCAGGAGCGTTGCGAACGCAAATCCCGAAAGCGTCTGGCCAATTAGAAAGATAAATCCATAAATGGTGGAATTCCAATGCGGTTCAAGGGACATGGCCCAATCAATGGAGAAAAAGGTCACGGTCAGGGCATAAAAAACGAGTCCGAGTCCGCTGGCCTGGGATTTCCGGTTTGTTAGGGCTGGATGGGTTTTGAAATTTTGTGTGACGGCAAAGGCCAAAAATGACCAGGTGGAAAAATAAAAAACCGCGCGGAACGTGAAAAAAGAAGGGTTCAGATAGAAGGCCTTTTCCTGGAGCATTGTATCGTGCTGCATCACCTGCGCATCCATCCAGGGATAAAGACGTCCCAAACAAAAGAGGAGCGGTAGAAAGAAGACAAGCAGGCAGGGAATGAGGCGCGCTACCGTTTCTAAAATCCGGCGGATCGGGCGTCCCCAGTTGCCGCTGGTCAGATTGTGAATCAAGATCACGGGAAGCGATCCCAGGATGATGCCGGTCCAATAAAGAAAGGCCAAGAGATAACTGGACGCAAAATCATTTGGCATGGCAAAAAAACCAAAGGCGCAGACCAAAGTCCCGAGGATTGCCAGGCCGAATCCAAACTTTCGGATCTTGAGGAGCTCGCGATCAAGCGTGAGGGGGGACACTTTCAACTTCCTTTTGTTCAATAATTTTTTTCTGTTCTGATTCTGTCAAAGACTCAAAGGGGATATTCTGGCTGAGCTGCAAGGTGCGGATATAAGCAACCACGGCCCATCGTTCTTCAGGAGTAAGCTCGGCCGAAGCGCGCGGCATATCGCCAAATCCGTTGGTGATCACGTCAAAAAGATAGCCCACAGGGATATCCCGGAGCCGCTGCTCATGATAGGAAGGCGGCTTTTTAAATCCGCGCCGCACAATCATGCCGTCGCCGGTTCCGGTCTGATTATGACAAACCGCGCAGAAAATATTGAAGCGTTCTTTGCCTTTTAAAAGCACATCCTTGGTAATGGGGAAGGGATAACTTTTAACAAATCGTCCCTGAACTTTTCCCGTGTAAAGATGCTCATCGGCGCGTAAAAATCCGAGGGGAATAGTTCCCGGAACCAGCGGACGGGCTGAGATTCCGTCTTTGAAAAATTTGCTCTTGGCGAGTGCCCGGACTTTGGGCTGATTTTCCATATTATGACAGCCAGCTAAAAACAGCATTGCAACTAAAACAATTCCGATCTGTCGAATCATCAAAAAGTTGTTCAGCAGAGTGTCATTCCCGAATGATTTTACGCTCGCGCTTAATGCGCGGAGCACTTTTCGGGGAGAACTTGATGTTCTTCTCCGAAAATGTGTCGGGAATCCATTATCTGGATCCCCGCCTTCGCGGGGATGACAATCCTTTATGTTTTTAGAAAGGCGCAGCATCTTCATTCTGCCACCTCCTCGATAGTCAGAGCTTTCAGACCCGTAAAAAATTTCCGGACCTCGTCTTTTTGAAATTTGGCGTCGCGGCTTAAGATACAAAGGAAAAAGCGGTCGCACGATGCGCGCAAAAATTTCTCGCTGTTAAAGACCGGATGATAGGGCTGCGGCAGGCCATTTAAAAGGATCATGCCAATGACGGCGGTGCCGGCTGCAAAAAGAATCGTGAGTTCAAAGGTGACAGGAATAAAGGCCGGCCAGCTGTTTAAGGGCTTTCCGCCAATCACCAGAGGATAACTAATCACCGAGACATAGTACTGAAAGAAAAATCCAGTCAGTGCTCCGATAATGCCTGCAATGAGTACAAAGAGGGGGAGGCGGCGGTCTTTGATCTTGAGCGCATGAAAAACCCCTTCAATCGGGAAAGGACTAAAGGCCTGAATGTCCCGGTAGCCTTTGGCTGAAGCCTGCTCTGTGGCTTCAATCAGAGCTTCCGCAGTCGGAAACTCGGCCATCAGTCCAAAAAACGGATTGTTTTTTTGTTCAGGGACAGTGCTCATGAGTGACGGCTATGCTCTTCTTTGTGAATAAGATGCTGCATTTCTGACATCGCAATTAAAGGAAGCGTACGTACAAATCCAAGGAGAAGTGTAAAGAAAAGCCCGAGTGATCCTAAGTAAGTCATGATGTCCCAGCGCGTAGGAACATAAACATCCCATGCAGAAGGAAGATAATCGCGTGCCAACGGAGTAACCACAATGACGAATCGTTCAAACCACATTCCAATATTAATGACAATCGATAACGCAAAAAGGGCTTTGGCGTTGGCGCGGATGCGTTTTGACCAGAGAAGCTGAGGAAGCACCACGTTGCACATGATCATGCCCCAAAGACACGGCGAATAAGTTCCCATGACGCGGTAAAGAACAACGTAACGTTCATACGAACTGCCGCTGTACCAGGCATTAAAAATTTCCATCATGTAGCCATAAGCCACAATCAGTCCGCTGGTCAGCATGACTTTGGCCATGATGGAAAGATGTTTGGCCGTGATCAGTCCCTCAAGTTTATAAATCTTACGAATGGGGATCAGAAGCGTGAGTACCATGGCAAAACCAGAGAAAATGGCGCCGGCCACAAAGTAAGGCGGAAAAATCGTAGCATACCATCCAGGAACGACTGAAACTGCGAAATCCAGAGACACGATCGTGTGAACTGAAATCACAAGCGGGGTGGCAAGGCCGGCCAACAAAATATAAATCGTTTCATAGCGATACCAATGAAGTGCATCGCCGCGCCATCCCAGAGAAAGCATTCCATAAATGTAGCGAACCCATTTATTCTTTGCGTGATCACGCATGGCCGCCAAATCCGGAATCAGTCCCACAAACCAAAAGAGAAAAGAGACCGTGGCATAAGTGCTGACCGCAAAGACGTCCCAGATAAGCGGGCTTCGAAATTGCGGCCAAATTCCCATGGTGTTGGGATAGGGAAAGAGCCAGTAGGCAAAGATCGGACGTCCCACGTGAACGAGCGGAAAAATCCCAGCGCAAGCCACGGCAAAAAGCGTCATGGATTCCGCAAAGCGATTAATGGAAGTCCGCCAATTCTGGCGAAGCAGTACAAGAAACGCGGAAATAAAAGTCCCGGCATGACCGATTCCAATCCACCATACAAAATTAATGATGGCAAAGCCCCAGCCAATGGGAATCCGGATGCCCCAAATTCCAATGCCTTTAATGAAGAGGACGGTTACAGCAAAGAGCAGGACATTGAGAAGTAAAAACGCCATGCCAAATCCAAAGACCCAGCCTTTTTGGATGGGACCAAGCGGAATCGCAGCAATTTTTTTACTGACCGATGTAACCGTCAGTTCTGGATCCACGATGGGAATTTCTTTGTCTAAGATATCCTCATCTAATTCTGAATGGGAACTCATGCCATTCCTCCGGAAGAGGAGAGCGGACGGTGTTCGCCGATTTGAGGATGAAAATTTTTCACCTTGGCGTGATAACTGACGCGCGGCTTGGTGTTGAGTTCTTCGAGGAGAACATAATTGAGTTCGTGCTTCTTCAAGGCCGTTACCTGACTGGAGGCATTATTAAGATCGCCGAACGTAATCGCCTGAGTTGGACACGCGGCCTGACAGGCTGTGACCACTTCATCGCCGCCAATGGGCCGGCCTTCTTTTTTTGCATCAATCCGCGTGTGATTAATACGCTGCACACAGAACGTGCATTTTTCCATGACACCGCGTGAACGCACGGTCACATCGGGATTACGCATTAGCTTGAAGGATTCAATGGCCTTATCAATATAATCGTAAAAATTAAACCGCCGCACTTTGTACGGACAATTATTGGAACAGTAACGCGTTCCCACACAACGGTTATAAATCATTTGATTGAGGCCGTCCGGACTGTGATTGGTGGCTCCCACGGGGCAAACAGGCTCGCACGGTGCATTCTCGCAGTGCATGCAGGGGACAGGCTGGTGATGGATCTCGGGATTTTCCGGCGTGCCTTCATAATAACTATCAATCCGGAGCCACTGCATCTCACGCCCGCGCCGGACCTGGTCCTTGCCCACGACCGGGATATTATTTTCTGACTGACAGGCGATGACGCAGGTATTGCATCCGATACAAGAATTTAAATTAATCACCATACCCCAGGCATTGTCCGCCTTGGGAAGCGGAGGATAAAAGCTCGGGAGCGGGCCTTCGTGATTTCCTTTGGCAAAATCCGGATTATTCAGAAATTGTTCCATGGACGCGGAGCGTACAAGCTCACGGCCTTCCATGCTGCTGTGATTTTGCGTGGTCACGAGTTTCGTCTTTTTGGGTGTTACGGAAATAGATTCGGGAATAAATGAATCCAGTTGATCAGAGAAGCGCAGGGTGTAGGCATCGAAACCATGGCCATTTCCAACCTGACCTGCGGCTGTGCGTCCATAACCCAGCGGAAGCACAATCGATTTCTCAGCCTGGCCCGGCATAATCCAAATGGGAGCTTGAAGGACTTGGCCGCGCGAACGAATCTCGAGGATGCGTCCATTGGAGAGTTTTAAAGAGTCCGCAAGCTGAGGGCTGACCAGTGCGGCATTGTCCCAGGTGAGTTTCGTGATGGGCTTAGGAAGTTCCTGGAGCCAGCTGTTATTTGAAAACCGGCCGTCCCACACCGAAGGATCCGGACGGAAAAGAACTTCAATCTCAGCCCCGGCTTTTTTCGCAGATGAAATGGACAAATCTTTTTTGGATAAAGAACCCAGTTTGCTTGCATAAATGGGTTTAAAGGATTCAGTGCGTGTCACGCCGTCATGAAGCGTTTTGTTCCACATCGTATCAAAAGCAGTGCCCCATTTTTGTTTCCAAGTCTCACGTACAATGTCATAAGCAGATTTGGTATCTCCCAAAAAGAGCGCAAGAAGTTCGTGTGCGTTTTTTCCGTCATAAAGGGGGGCAATCAAGGGCTGCGCAAAACTGAGCGTGCTATCGGTGGCGCGTCCATCTGAAAAAGTTTCCAGAAAATGAGCGGAGGGGATATGCCATTTGCAAACCTGCGAAGTTTCATTCCGGTAAAGACTGAGATGGATGGACTCGGGCACGCGTCCAAGGAGTTCTGAAAGTTTCCAGTCTCGGGGCGCGGAATAAACCGGATTGGAATCCAGGATAAGAAGGGTGCGGACTTTATTTTGACGGAGATCCTGGATTAGGTCATCAAGGGGAGACGGCGCATTTTCCAGCTGATCCACAGGAGGATACAAAGTCAGGGTGCGAGTCAGGTTTCCAAGTTGGAAATTGATGGCATACACCAGGGCATGCACCCAGGCGCTTTGATGCGGTCCGGCAGTGACAATGCTAGAGCCGCGATTTTTTCCGAGATCTTCGATGAGTGCAGAAATCCATTTGGATTCGTCTGCGCTAAAGGTGACGGATTCGTCAATTTCAGCAGAAACTCCCAAGGCGCTCGCGATTTTTTCAGCCACGGCTGAGATTTTATTTGCGGACATGGCCAAACGATGATCCGCGATAGATCCGATCAGGGTTGGGCTGGGCTCTGCCACGTAAATCCGGTTCATGCTTTTGTGATTTTTTGGATTGGCCCGGAGCTGCATGACTTCGCGAGAATATCGAAGATGTCCCGGAGTATCGGAGAGAAAATCAGAATCAAGGGCCACAACGACTTTTGCGCGCTTGAAGTGATAGGTCACATCCACCGCTTTTCCAAACACCGTTTCCTGGGCTTTTCGCATATTGCTTTCGGAAACGGGTTCAAAGGTATGCCATTTGGCCTTGGGATATTTTTTCAGGACCTCATCCAACTGGCGCAACAGCGTGGGAGAGGATGTATTTTCTGTCAAAATTCGAAATCCTTCGCCGCCATTTGAAGAAAGGGAAACCACATTGGTTGAAACTGCTTTTAGAAAATTCTCCCAAGTAGAGGGTTGGCCATTTTGGAATACTTGTTTAGAGCGGTCCGGATCATAGAGATCAAGCAGGGCGGCCTGATGATGTGTGGAAACCGCTCCCAAGCTGTCTGGGTGAAGCGGATTTCCGGCAATAAAAGTGGGGCGTCCCATGTGCGAAGTCACGCGAAGTCCGGTGGCTCGGCCGCGGAACATCATGGAAGTTGAAAAATAAAGCGGACGACCCGGGACGATCTCTTCCACGGATTTGACATAAGGAACAATTTCTTCTTTGGGCTGGCGGTCGCATCCAGCAAGGCCGGCCATGGCAAGCGGCGCGCCCATTACTTTTAGGAAATTCTTTCGGCTGATCGGTTTATCCAGCGGGGAAGCGCCGAATGGAAAATCGTCCGCACGAAAGGCTTCAAACTCCGGGGCCTGAGTAATCTGATCCAGGCTTTTCCACAGGCGCGGCATTTTCCAGTCCGCCATTACTTTTTTAATTTGATCCATGGTCGAAAGTTTTTTCATAAATTTACCGGTGGCACGCATTGCAGTGAGTCACGCTTTGGACGTTGTATTTTTTTGCGAGATCCTTTTGAAGTTGGCCCGATGGATCAGGATTTTTCCAGGTCATATTAAAGTCTTGTTCCTTGGGACGCAAGTTTGTTTCTGGATGCCGATGACAGCCCAGACACCACTCCATGCGCAGCGTATTGGCTTTGGAGACCAGCGGCATTTGGTCCACTTGACCGTGACAGGTCTGGCAGCCAATGCCTTTGGCGAGATGAATGCTGTGATCAAAGTAAACGTGATTGGGGAGATCGTGCACACGATTCCAGACAAGCGGCTTGCCGATTCGGAAACTTTCCCGGACCGGTTCCAGCATGGGGCTGTCTTTCCACATGATGGAATGACATTTCATGCAAGTTTCAGTAGAGGGAATTCCGGCAAAAGAAGATTTCTCTGCAGAGGTATGGCAAAAACGGCAGTCAATTCCGAGTCCGTCCACGTGATGTTTATGACTGAAGGGAACTGTTTGAGTCATGGCCATATTGACCTTGGTAGAAAAAGGGGATCGGGACCAAAAATAAAAATAGGCGGCGACACTGAGGATGAAGGCGATACCTAATGCAATGCTCACTCGGGCCCAAACATTCGCGGAGCGCGGAAAAAGCGGCGTCATAAAAAATATTATTCGATGTTCTTTTATTTAATTCTTCAGGGATGATTCAACCAGGATTTGAACCGGGGATGGGTTCAACCAAGGTGATTTGAATCCTTCGTATTAATGGAAGGCGGAATTATACCAGATAATCTATGGAAATGAGCAGTTTTCCTTCAAAAAAAATGGCCTCATGCAAGTCCCCCAAAGAAGTGGGCGCATCCCACTTTGGATGATTGATGGATTGGCTCCGAAAAGATCTCTTTGCCGCTCAGACAACCTCGCCAGACCTGCCTGCCGGCAGGCAGGCTCGGAATTCGCGGACAAAGAGTCTTTCGGAGCCTTTCGCTGAGATCGAAACGTTGCTTGGAGAGGGGGATTCACCGGCGAGTTCCCGAGTCCTCGAGGGTGTTTGCCCGCCTTCGCTTTTGCTACGCCGAAGCTTCGGCGAGGCGAGAGCCGAGAAGCTCCCTCGGAAAGCAATCGTCCAAAATGGGATGTCTCAGCAGCGACGGGCGGATTGCATTTCAGGGGATCGGGCCTTATAATGCCGCACGTCTTAAAGCAAATTCGCCAAAAGGGGGCTACTTATGTTTGGATTAGGGATGGGAGAACTCATTGTCATTCTCTTAATTGTTCTCCTTCTGTTTGGAGCCAAGCGTCTTCCGGAGATTGCCCGCTCTTTGGGTAAAGCCATTACAGAATTTAAGAAGGCTGGCCGCGATCTCAAAGATGATTCCAGCGAATCGGGATCCTCTAAACCGAATGAATAAACCCAAAGGTGCTTGGCACCTAAAGATGCCAGGCGCTTTTTTGGGGGTTCTTCTCTCTCTGCTTCTTTTTGTTCCCGCAGGATTTTCTAATGACCGCGCCCCTCAGCGCTCGCTTTTTGTCAGTGTGGTTCAAAAAACTCCGATGCTTTCCAGCAAAGAAGAGATGCTGAAGATGATTCAGTTCTCGAAAGAAGCGCGTATCCAAACGCTCTTCATTCAGCTTTTTCAAAGTCACCGCGCATGGTTTAAATCAGAAGTCGGCGACTCGGCTCCCTACGAAGAATGCCGCAAAACTTTGGGAGAGGATCCGTTTCTCTTCCTATTAAAGAACGCGCACGCCGCCGGACTTAAAGTCCATGTCTGGGTGAATCTTCTCAGTATCGGAATCAATACGAACGCGCCCATTATCAAAAAATATGGACCCGAAGTGCTGACGCGCAATCGATCCGAGAAAAAAAACGTCCAAGATTACCGCGTGGACAATCATTTTTTTCTGGAACCCGGCGATCCGCGCGTCCGGTTCGAGCTTGGGAAAATGGTAGAAGAAATTCTTACGGCCTACCCGGAAGTGGACGGCATCCAGTTTGATTACATCCGCTATCCAGATACGCGTCCGGATTATGGATATACGCCCATGAATCTGGCTCGATTTGAAAAAGCCACAGGCATGAGCGCGGACAAGGCCAGGCGCGAACAGCCAACTTGGGAAAAATGGCGGCATGCCCAGGTCACTGAGCTTTTAACCGGACTTGTGAAAACCGCGCGCCGGCTCCGGCCCGGCATTCAGGTTTCCACCACAGGACTCACGCCTTACACCCGCGCGACCTATGAATCGTATCAGGATTGGAAAGACTGGATTTCATCCGGCCTTACGGACTTTGTCACCATCATGGATTACTCCATGGACAACGACTATTTTAAGCGAATGCTGGGCGAGGCACGAACGAAGAGTGGTGCAGCTTTTGGTCATGTCAATGTGGCGGTTGGTGCTTATAAAATGGTGGACGATCCGTCCCCATTTGCTCCACAGTGGGAATTTTGTGAGGCTGAAAGTCTGCGTGAGTGCGCGGTCTTTCATTACGGAAGCCTTCTGGAAAATCCGGAGCTCAAAAAGCCGCTGCTCAATCAGCCGAAATCCTAAGATTGTCTAGGCTTGGGGATGGGCGCTCTTCAATTTCTTTTCTAATTCGCCAGTCCGGTAAAGCTGCGTCAAAATATCAGAACCGCCGATAAATTCCGATTTGATAAAAATCTGCGGAAAGGTTGGCCACTCGGAATACTCTGGGAGTGTTTCCCGGATGTCTTGACGTTCCAGGATGTCCACTCCCTTGATCGGATAGGGGAATTGGCGCAGGATTTCGCATGCGGTGGCTGAAAATCCGCATCGCGGCATTTCCGGGCTTCCCTTCATAAAAACCACAACCGGATGTTTATCAATGGTCTGCTTAATTTCCCGGATCACTTCTTCTTCAGAATGCATGGTGGAGTCTCCTTGGTGAAATGAAAAAATTACTTTGCAGAATGTTGCAGAGCCCATTCCTGGGGCGTGTGCGCTTGAATGGTTAGCCCGTGAATCTGAGTATTGGCCATGTCGAGCGCTTCGTAAATCATGCGGTGGCGGTGGACAAGCGATTTGCCTTCAAAGGCTGCGGCTACAATTTGAATATCCACGCAAATTTGGAGAGGCTTCAGGGTTTCTGAATGCTCATCGGATCCGTGGCGGTGGCTCCAGTCATGGAGTTCCAGGACTTCGGGCGCAAACTTTTCATTTAAACAGGCTTCAATCCAATCAATGCTCATGGGCTCTCCGTTTGAGAAACTCTATCAAACCAGACCAATCTAGTCCAGTTTAAAATACTATCCTCTTTCGGGGGCCTACGGACGGCAAAATCAAGGCGGAGAAAGAAATGAGGAGTGATTTTTTTCTGATTTTAATTCAAAAAAAGGAAAGTGTTTCCATCCCCATTTTTGCATAAGAAATTGAAGGGAGGTCTTAAGCACTCCTAAACCATATTTCAAAGATCGCTTGAAGTTAATGGAAGAGGCATCGGCAAAATAGACGGTAGGACAGGAAAGCTCTCCGATCCGAAAACCAAAATAAACGCTTTGCGCAAGCATTTGGTTGTCAAAAACAAAATCATCGCTATTCGCATTTAAGGGGAGTGTTTCCAAGACCCGACGATGGAATGCTCGATAACCTGTATGATACTCCGAAAGTTTTTGGCCAAGCATAAGATTTTGTACAAAGGTCAAAAAACGGTTTGCAACATATTTGTAAAATGGCATTCCACCGCGCAAAGCGCTTTGTGCCAGAATTCTTGATCCAAGAACGGCATCGTAAATGCCGGAAGCAATCATGGCGGCCATGGCTCCCACCAATTTTGGATGATATTGATAATCCGGATGCAGCATGACCACAATATCTGCTTTTTGTGCAAGAGCTTGCTGGTAGCAAGTTTTTTGATTTCCGCCATAGCCTTTATTATTGGCGTGGACAAAAGTGCGGATCCCAAGACGGCGGGCTACTTCGACTGTTTTATCCGAGGACGCATCATCGACAAGGATGACTTCATCAACGATGTCTTGCAGGATTTCGTAATAGGTTTTGACAAGGGTCTTTTCTGCATTATATGCAGGCATGACGACGATAATTTTTTGGCCGGCTAGCATTGTTGATAAACGTTATATTTTGGGGGCTGCTTTTTGGGATTCAACAAATAAAATAGCTTCGTGAAGTCGGGAAAAAAGCGAAGCGCTTGCGAGAGTGAGGAGCTTGTCCAAGGCAACGGTGACTTTTGCTATCTCCACAATTTTATAACCGCCTTTGCGCAACTTTTTCAAGCAGAGGCCAAACGGCGTAACGTCTTTGATGGTCCTCTGTCTTAGAAGATAATAATAAATGGATTTTTTATAGTGAAGATAAATTTGTGCTGTTTCGCTCAGCATAGGATTAGGAGGCTTCAGTTTTGCGTTTAAAAAGAAATCGATTTGAGTCTGAGTAAAGCAATTCATAGCGGGGATCTTGTATCAGTTGTAGCCGTTTTTGCTCAATCTTTTCATAGCTTAATGGATAGGGATTCACAAAATGATCAATCAAATAATAGTCGGCATTATCATAAGCATGGTGGGCCCGGTGGATGGGTAATTCAAAAGGCTGTGCGAAGTAATAGTTCATTTTGCGGTACCCCAAATAAGGAAGCAGGTGGCCATGGGTGACGACATTGGTGCCGGGAGGAATACTCCGCGCGATTTTGATGGACTGTAAATGCTCTTGGGTGACAGGTTCGGTTCTGTACTGTCCTGCATTGGCGAAGAGAATGATTAAGCTGATCAGAGCTGTTAGCCACGAGCGTAGAGAAGTGGGGGTGATCTTTCGAATTTGCTTTAATCCATAAATGAAAGCAATAAAAATAAAGGGAAGAACGGCCGCTGCGTAATGAAAGTTAAGCTGATAAAAATTTGCGTCATCTCCTGTGTGGTGAAGAAATAAAGGAAAAAGAGGGATGAAAAGAAGAAAGATCATTGGAGAACATAAGGGAACAAACGCCAACTGGCTCACAATTTTGACGAAGGTGCGGATTTTTTCGGGGTGATTAAAATAAAGCCCCAGGATCATCCAGGGTTGTTTTAGGAGCGGCATCATTGCATCGGCAAAACGTCCGGAGGAAGAATAATTCGCAGTGCTTCGCATCATGATGTCGCTTCCTGTCCATGGAGCTAGAAAAAAAACCAAAAATAAGACATACATGAAAGAAAGCGCGATGCTTGCAACGCCATGAAGGCGTCCTTTGAATCTATCTTCTTTTTTCCACAAGCATCCACTGATAAGAATTAATCCGATCGCGCTCAAATAAAAAAAGGAGTCCTCTTTGACGAACAAACCAAGAAAAAGACTCGAGTAATATCCCATCCATTTTTGCTTGAACGCGAAATACGTGCCGCAAAAAATAAAGAATGGGTACAGGATCTCAATTGAAAAATTCATCTGCAGCACATTTTGCAAAAAACGGTAATTGAGATAAGTTAATATCACGACGATTGCAAGGGCTGAGCTCCCCAGCAATTTTTTGGCAAAATGGTATAAAGGATAAACGGCCGCAGCTGCCAAAATTCCATAAGAAATAATAAGCAGCCACGGCGATTTAAAAATCATCCATAACGGCGCCAAGAAATAAAGACACCAATTGACATGATAATAAGTATGTAAAAGTCCCGTGTAATTTAGGTGGCTATGAGAGAAATAGTAAAGCATGTAATCATAGAAACTGAAGGGGAGGAAGTTGATTTCCAGCGAAAGGTATTCTTTGATCTGCTGCCATATAAAAAGCGCGGATCCTCCTGCGAAGATCCAGTGAACCAAGGAGGGTTGTGATAAAAAAGCGGTGAATCGGTTTTTGATTTGCTGAAGCCGTGAGAGAAGGGTGCCGGGTGTAAGGACAAGATTTTTAAGAAGAAATATCCCGATAAAGAGCTGTGCAAAGGGCCTTAAGTTCTTGATTTTAACGCCTGCAAGTCTGAAACCGTGAGGGATGCCGGTAATGATTAAAATGACTGCAGAAGTTAAAATCAAAATTAAGAATGCATCAAAAATGAATCTAATTTTCTTCATAAAGTAAATTTGCGATATGTTAGCAAATGCCTATGCGTGAGTCTAGCTAGAAGTGAGGTTTAAAAAAACTTGACTGAGCCGCGGAATATTATGAGGTTCCCTCGGCTCTTTTCGAATATTGAGTGCCTAATTTTCGTCCGATAGGTAATGGATTCATCCAAGACGATTTTTGAAGCCTAATGGAGAGGGGGGGTATGAAAAAACTGTTTTTTTTGTGGGTGTTATTATCCTTTATGATGACTTTGACAGGTTGTGCAACAACACTGGTCTATCCAAAGGATAAGGGACAGTTTGAAGTTGTGGCATACCGTTCTCAGGAGTCCGCAGCTTTGAAAGCAGCTCTCAAGAAAGCTGAATCCATCTGCTCCAAAAGAGATCAAAAGCTTGTCGTTTTGGACAGGAGCGTTACGTATCATGGCGTACTGACACGTGAAGGGAAAAAGATCGCTGATCAACTGAGCAATGCCGTTTTTATGGCATCAGGTGCAAATGTTCCTAGCGGATCTACGCCGGAGGATTATAAAGCGACGCTCCTCGTGGAGTGCCGATCTTAATTTTTTGACGATTCCAAATAGAACAAGTTGAATCCGGATATTTTGTGGGTTTTGATTTGTGACGCGTGCTCCGGTAATCTAATGGTTAACCATTTTTTTGAGAGGTCTGTGAGTTTTTGAGCGAGGCCATGGAGAGGAACTTATGCTAAAAATATTTGTGGATGCAGATGCCTGTCCGGTAAAACAGGAAGTCCTCAAAGTAGCGAAGCGCTGCCAGGTGAAGGTGACCTTTGTTGCCAATGCAGCGATGCGAATTCCGGATTCAGAAGGCGCTGAGTTTGTGGTGGTGGAAAGCCGTCAACTCGATGCCGTGGATGATTGGATTGTTCAGCATATTTCCAAAGAAGATATTGTGGTCACTAGCGACATCCCTTTGGCGTACCGATGCGTTCAATCCGGGGCCGAGACGCTTGACAGTTCCGGCCGGATTTTTAATCAAGATAATATTGGGCACCTGCTGGCCGCGAGGGATCTTATGACCTCGCTTCGTGACACCGGCATGGTGAGCGGCGGAGGCCCGGCTCCATTTCAAAAACAAGACCGCTCCCGGTTCCTTCATAGCCTGGATCAAATCATCCAAAATCTAAAAAGGCGCACGCCGCAGACCCCTTGAATGTAGGGGGTGTTCTTTGGACAAACTCCGAGGTGCGAGCTATAATCTTCTCATGAAATTTAAAAGAAATAGTTGCGCTTAATAATTAACCCGCTGGATCTGGCCTGCGGGTTTTTTTGTTCCCAGTTAAGTGAAGCGGTTTAAAAAGCAGCCGGAACATTTTTTTGAAGGAGCTTAAAATGGAGATCGAGTACAGTAAACAAGACATCCAAAATATTGCCAAGTATCAGCGCTTGATCTGCTGGCTGGTCTTGATCGGCATGTCCCTGATGCTTGTGAGTATTCCGCTCAATGTTCAAGCACATCCGCTTACGGCGGGGATTTTTGTAGTAGGCCGGTTGATCATCGGCATCCTGATCCTCTTCTTTTATTACCGGCTTGGTAAGAGCCTCAAAATGAAACGTCTTTTTCTTTACGTCCTTGGGATTTTTCTGCCGCTCGTGAATCTCCTTGTGATCCTGACCTTCATCACGCGCGCCACCAAAGTCCTGCGTGAGCGGAAAATCAAAGTCGGCATCATGGGTGCTGCTAAAAAAGATTTGGACGTTTTTCTGGCTTCATAAGCTTAACAGGCTAAAAAAGCTGAATAGGCAATGCGCATTAAGTAACCGGCCTATTTTGCCTGTGCCGCCTATCCAGCCTCTTCAGTTTATTTGTAAATCGGTGCCTGGCACGTTCTACGGGGCCATGATGGCAGGTAGTCTTAAAAAGGTAGGTCATGAATAAAACGTTCAATGCAAATGTGCACAATGTGGTGTATGGAAAGTACCGCCTGGAACATTTTTCGTAACTCAAGAGGGGGCCGGAGATGATTTTAAAAAAAACTTGTGCGATGGTGCTTTCGCTGGTAATGCTTGCGACTTTAAATGGTTGCGGAGCAACCGCAAAATTTGTTTATCCTGATGACAACAGCAAGCTTATCCATTTCACAGACGGGCCAGCATATTCGAAAAAGGTTATTGTCACACCATTTGAAGAAATGCGTGGAAGCAAAAATCAGGCCGGAACCTATTGGCTGTACTTGATTCCTTTAATGCCTTACGGCTGGGGGCAGTATGAGCGGCCTGATGCGGCGAGAATGTTTAATACTATCAACGAATTTACATTTACTCCGAGCGAAGATCTTGCAAAGGCGGCTGCTTACAGCTTGAGGCGGTCCAATCTGTTTGAAGATGTATTTTTTTCATTCGGAGGTGACAAGGATAAAGCGGACTTTGTTTTTGAAGGAGAAATTCTTTCCACGAAATATCGAGGATCGGTTTGGAGTTACGGGCTTTCGGTATATGGCCCCTTACTTTGGTTTATAGGGCTGCCTGCCGGCCGTTCTTATAATGATTTGAGTTTAGCCTTAAGGATGAAGGATATTTCTGCTAAGAAACTGCTCTGGGAAAAGACGTACCAGGTGAATCAGCGGATTACCCAAGGCCTCTACTATTCATCTGGTCATGACGCACGCGGATATTCTATGCTCATGCAAAATGTGATGAATGACGCGATCACAGAGATCAATCAAGTCTTTCAAGCAAAGGGTCTAAAATAAACGAAACAAGTAGCATGGTGCCCGCCACCATTCGACGACATCGGAGATAGTTAATAGAGCATGACTTCACTATCTAAAACAGTAATTGCTAAAGGTCTGGATAAAATCATTTGGGATTTTAAGATTGGCGATAATATTGTTTATAATTGCAGGGTATTGTTCTCGCTTGAAAATGCTAGACATGCAGCAAGGAAGAATCATGGGTTGTTTATAAAACCGATAATTATTTGCCATGTTGCCATTATGGAAGCAATTTTTTATGATCTCATGCGGCGACTTGATGAAGGAGCGGCGCATTTCCCAGAGCAACTCAAAAGTAAACAGCAAGAAATTAAATTGGAAATTGAGAAAGCTAAAAAGGTTAACAAAAAGGGTGGTGGGGAGAAATCTTTAAAAGATTACACCATGCGCCATTATCAGGAGTTTTTGTTAAAGTATGCGGTGTTTGGTGGCTCTAACGAAAAGATTTATTTTGAATTGTTAGATTGCGCAAAACTTCGAGCGCGAGTGCATATCCAAAATAAGTTTCGAGCCTTGCCAAGTGATGAAGCAAAAGTTTTTACTGAGACAGAGCGAAAAACGACAGAAGAAATCTTGAGTCATGTATTGAATGAAATGGTAAAGCGGTATCCTCGACCATTTGGTGCGAAGAATAATTACACAAATTGGCTCAAGCAGCTTGAAGATGAAGCGACCTTTGTTTAAAGAACAAGAGCGCGTCGCACAGATGGGGCTTAAAGAGAAAATCGGTGCTCCGTCCAACGGCCGGGAACCATTTTAAATGCGGCGAATCAGGCGCTAATACGAGTTCAAATCTCCTCTGCTGTTCATGCTTTTCTTAGTTCACGTTGATAGCTCCTCTTCAAGTTTCTTGTAATAGTACGTTCGTTCTAATATAATCCGTGCATGCCTAAATCCCTCGATCTCCATAAGGCCACCTCAGACCTGAAGACTTTTTACATCCGTCAGAAACGCCTGCCGTCCTATTCTGAACTGCAAACCCTCTTTCATTATCAGTCCAAGAGCGCGGTCTCTTTTCTGGTGGATCGTCTGCTGGAAAAGGGTGTGATTGAAAAAGATTCCAGAGGACGGATTCTGCCGACGGCCATGCTGTCCGGAGGCGCGAAACTTTTAGGGACGGTTCAAGCCGGCTTTCCTTCTCCGGCCGAGGAAGAACTTTTGGATACGCTGTCGCTTGATGAATTTCTGATTAAGAAACCGAATGCCACATATATTGTTAAGGTAAGTGGACAATCGATGATTGATGAAGGGATCAAAGAGGGCGATTTGGTTTTGGTGGAGCGCGGGCGTCAGCCCCAGTCCGGGGATATTGTGATTGCGCAGGTGGACGGGCAGTGGACCATGAAATTTTATGAAAAAAAAGGCGGCAAGGTCATTTTGCGGGCCGCGAATAAAAAATTTGCTCCCATTGAACCTAAAAATGAACTTATCATCGGCGGGGTGGTGGTGGCCAATGTCCGAAAGTACAAATAAACTCCTCAGTCTTTCTTCGTTTCCGCGGCCCACCCTTCATATTGATTGCGATGCCTTTTTTACTTCGGTCGAACAGGCTCTGCATCCGGAATTAAAAGGCAAGCCGGTGGTGACGGGAAAAGAGCGCGGCATTGTAGCGTGCGCGAGTTATGAGGCCAAACGGCTCGGAGTCAAACGGCCCATGCGGCTCTGGGAGGCGAAGAAGGCTCTGCCTGAACTCATCTGTCTTCCGAGCGATTATGAAACCTATTCACTATATTCCAAAAGAATGTTTGCGATTATCCGTGAATTTACGCCGGAGATTGAAGAATACTCCATTGATGAGGCCTTTGCCGAGCTCTCCGGATTACGCCGAGTGTTTCGAACAGGATATCGGGAAATTGCCTGGAAGATCAAGCAAGCGGTTCAGCAGCAGCTAGGGCTCACGGTATCGGTGGGGCTGAGCGCTTCCAAGACGCTGGCCAAGATTGCGTCCAAAGAAAATAAACCGGATGGATTTACCGTGATCAAGGCCAGTGAGCTGCACACGGTTCTTCCCCGAACCCCTTTAGAGCGCGTGTGCGGATTTGGGCCGAATACGGAAGCGCTGCTCGTGAAGCATGGGATCCGCAATTGCTGGGATTATGTTTCCAGGCCTGAGATGTGGGCGAAGCAACTCTTGGGGAAAATTGGCGTGGAGTTGTGGCATGAGCTGCGGGGCGAAGCGGTCTATCCGATCATGACAGAAGAAAAAAATGATTATGCGTCGATTAGTAAAACCAAAACCTTTACGCCGCCGTCCTCGGACAAGGATATTGTTCGCGCTCAATTGATTCGGAATACGGAATCGGCCTTTATTAAATTGCGGCGGTACAAGCTCCGCGCCAAGCGAATATGCGTATTTCTCCGGAGTCAAGATTTTAAATCCTGGGGCACAGAAGCAGAACTTGACCGGAGCACTTCTTCTATTTTGGATGCCGCGGTTCTTGTGAACGAACTTTTTGAAAAAATTTTCCGTCCCGAGGTGCTCTGCCGTTTGACCGGGATTGTGCTCTCCAAAATTGAGCCGGATCGGGTGAGTCAGTACGAGTTGTTTGATGATGTGCCTAAAATCGAATCGCACCAAGCCATTGATCGGGTCATTGATGAAGTGAGCGAGCTCTACGGTAAACACAAACTCCATTTAGGAACCAGTCTTTGGCTGGCAAAACATAAGCAGCATCTTTCGGAGCGGGGCGATCTGCCGCAAAGAAAAACTGAACTGATCAAGGGCGAGACCTTCCGCCAACGTTTAGGGGTCCCGATGTGGAAAATTCAGGTTTGAGACAACACTAGCGAAGAGAAAACCCTAGACAATACCCTAGACAATTCCTATACAATTAAGTACACTTCTAATATGTTCAGCCCTCACTATCGAATGAGTCCTCTTTTGATCCGGCACTTTGAATCCTTGGCCTCTTTGCGCGGCTTGATTCATGCTGCGCCCATTCGGCTTCCGGCCCGGCTTTGTTTCGAAAAGGACTTGATCAACCGCAGCGTCCATTCCTCCACGTGGATCGAAGGAAATCTTCTGAGCTTGGAAGAGGTTGAGGCCCTGGCAGAAAAGAAAACGGTTCTGGCAGAGGAAAGTCAAAAAAAGGAAGTGATGAACGCCTTGAACGCACTGCGCTGGGTTTTATCGAACCGTAAAAAGCCTTTTGCGGAAAAAAAATTGCTGAGTCTGCACGCTCGGATGACTGAGGGGCTGCTTCCGCGGGAGAAGTCCGAAGAAGAAGGTGCCAGGCACTGAAGAAGGTGCCAGGCACTGATTTGAGGGACAGAAGAAGGTGCCAGGCACTGATTTGAGGGACAGGCATGCAAGCGGTACAAACGTGAAGTGTAAGCTCAGAATACTTGGATATTAGTCAAAAGGTTATGCAAGGAGTAGGAATCCAGGGATGAAAAAAGTAATTGGGTTTTTTCGGTCGTATGGAGCCGCGATTCTCGTGCTGTCTTTGATTATTGGAATGGTTTACATTTTTGGTTATTTAAGACCGCATGTCGGGGCGCAGCAGTACATGGAGCTAACTCAAGCGATTGATCATGGCAAAATTCTCCAGGGGACGATTGTTCAATACCGTCCCTACCGAGCAGGGTTTGTACGCAAGGCCAGTACGTTGGTTGATGAAGGTGTCGAGGTCATTATTGAATTTGTGCCATCTCCGGGCGAGCATGAGACGCTGGTTGAAAAATGGCCGCTCGAAAGCAGCATCAACGAACAAGATATGCTCAACTCACCGGTGGGAATTTATTACTATCCCCAAAACGAATATGTCCAAGCAGTTTCCTTCCTAAATCCCCGGGTGCAATTCTATTTGAAGAACAAACAAAAGAAGGCGCCAGCAGTGCAATGAAGCACGAAAGCCGTCTGCGCGGCTAAGAGGGTGAAAAAAATAACCAATCAGAAAAAGCAGATAAAAGTGAAGACGCGAAGCGCAAGCAGAGCACAGACGTCAGGAGCAGAAAACAGGAAGCGGGGAGCAGCGCAGGAGCAAGAAGCAAGAGCTCAAGCAGTAGCAGTAACCCGTTGCAGCCAGCCCTAGACAATACCCTAGACAATTCCTATACAATTAAGTACACTTCTAATATGTTCAGCCCTCACTATCGAATGAGTCCTCTTTTGATCCGGCACTTTGAATCCTTGGCCTCTTTGCGCGGCTTGATTCATGCTGCGCCCATTCGGCTTCCGGCCCGGCTTTGTTTCGAAAAGGACTTGATCAACCGCAGCGTCCATTCCTCCACGTGGATCGAAGGAAATCTTCTGAGCTTGGAAGAGGTTGAGGCCCTGGCAGAAAAGAAAACGGTTCTGGCAGAGGAAAGTCAAAAAAAGGAAGTGATGAACGCCTTGAACGCACTGCGCTGGGTTTTATCGAACCGTAAAAAGCCTTTTGCGGAAAAAAAATTGCTGAGTCTGCACGCTCGGATGACTGAGGGGCTGCTTCCGCGGGAGAAGTCCGGACATTACCGGACCGTACAAAATTATGTGGTGAACGCCAAACGGGTGGTGATTTTTACGCCGCCTCCGCCTCAGTCTGTACGCACCCGGATGCAGCGTTTATGCCAATGGCTTAAAACACCGGAGCTGCATCCCGTGGTTCGGAGCGCTGTCTTTCACCACGAGTTGGTGACGATCCATCCCTTTACCGATGGAAATGGACGTGTTGCGCGCACGGCTTCTGAGTGGCTTCTTTTTCAAAATGGATTTGATCCTCTTTACACCCTGGGGTTGGATGATTTTTTTGCTGCAGACCGGGCCCGGTATTATGAAAAAATTCAGCAGGCGCGGGACTTGGATTATGACTATACTCACTGGATTGAATATATGGCGGAAGGTCTCATGGATTCCGCAGACCGCGTGTTAAGGCGGATTCAAAGTTTTGCCCGCGGCATGACTCGGGACGGGAAATCAGTGGCACTGACCCCCAAACAAGATGAACTCTTAAGCTTATTGGCGGAAAGTCCTATGGGTTCCCGGCAAATCGGAAAGCAGATGAAGATTGGCCGCGCCCGGGTCCATCAGTTGATTCAGCCCCTCGTGGAAGCCGGGGTGCTGGTCAAAGAGGGCAGTACGCGTGCGGCTCGCTATTTTTTAAAAAAACAATAAGGCGGAATGATATGAAGGTGACGAAGGATTTGGTTTGTTTGGATATTGAGTCTACGGGTGTGTGGGTGGAAAAGGATAAAATTATTGAAATTGCACTGGTGCGGTTTTCTCCGGATGGGAGTAAGGAAACGTTTCACACCCGCATCAATCCCGGAATTCCAATTCCTCCGGCTGTAGTGGAACTGACCGGCATTTCAAATGAGGCGGTCAAAGACGCGCCGGCCTTTAGCGAGGTGGCTAAAACCGTAATTGAGTTTATCGGATCCGCGGATTTTGGAGGATTTAATTTGGAACGTTTTGATCTGCCGCTTCTGGCGCGGGAATTTATGGATGTAGGCATGGTTTTTGACTGGAAGAAGCGGAAAATCTATGACGCGCAAAAGGTCTATCATCTGAATGAGAAAAGGGATCTTTCCGCGGCGTACAAATTTTACTGCGATAAGGACTTAGTGGGTGCGCACTCAGCTTTGGCAGACAGCGAGGCCGTACTCGAGATTCTGGCCAAGCAGGTGGAGCGCTACGGAGAAGGGAAGTCAGATCTCGCGGTCCTGGATCAATTTGAATACAGTTCTCATTCTGATGCCTATGATCCCGAACGGAAATTCTGCTGGTGGAACGGCAAACTTTATCTGATGTTTGGAAAATATGCGCGCAGCATTGCGTTGGAAGATCTGATCAAGGTGGACGCAAATTATTTACGCTGGATCTTAAAAGCTGATTTTTCCGACAGCGTCAAAAAAATTATTGGAGATGCGCTCAAGGGAGTTATTCCAAAAAAGATGTGAAGCGTGAAAAGTGAAACGTGAAGAGTCAACAGAGCGTTCGAGCACCCACTATCGGGACGATTTAAAAGGAATCATGGGAAAAGTACATTTAACACCGTCGCAGGCCGAGGCCTTCAAGGATCTTACGGAAGGACGTGAGAATATTTTTCTGACCGGCGGTCCGGGTACGGGAAAAAGTTTTTTGATCCGAGAATTTTTAAATCATTATCCCGAAAAAGTGCCGGTGGTTGCGAGTACGGGTGCGGCGGCGATTCTGATCGGCGGGCGTACGTTTCACAGTTTCTTTGGTTTGGGGATTATGCAAGGCGGAGCCGAGGCCGTGGTCAAGAAGGCTCTCAAAAATAAACGGCTGCGCAAAAGATTAAAAGAGACCTCCACGCTGGTGATTGATGAAGTGTCCATGCTTTCGGGTGAGACGCTGGACGCCGCAGAACATCTGGCCCGCACTGTTAGAAAAATGCCGCTTCCTTGGGGCGGCATCCGAGTGATTGCAGTGGGGGATTTTGCCCAGCTTCCACCTATTACACGGGGTCGGGAAAAAGAGTGGTGTTTTTTATCCAAGACCTGGGAGCGGTCGCGTTTTAAGAAAATCATTTTGCGGGAAGTAAAACGCACAGAAGATGCCGCTTTCTTGGAAGTGTTGGAAGACATCCGCTGGGGAAAGAGTTCAGAACGTGTCCGGACATTTTTAAATGAAAGGATCCTGGCAGCGGAGGAAGTGAAAAGTAATGTGCCCCATGTGTTTCCGCGACGAGCTGAGACCGATGCATTTAACCGGGCCCGCTTGAATGAAATCGATTGTGAGTCGCGTTTCTATAAAACCAAGTACGGCGGCAAGGACATTTATATCGAAAGATTGAAACGGGATGCGCCGGTGCCTGAGATTCTGGAGCTGAAAAAGAGTGCGCTGGTGATGCTGCGCATGAATGATCCAAAGCAGCGTTATATCAATGGAACGGTGGGCACTCTTGAGGAGCTCGACGACGAGTATTTGCTGGTGCGTGCGGGAAAACTGTTTTTTGAAATTGAGCCCTTTACTTTTACGATGCTGGATGAAGACGGAGAAGAAGCCGCTTTTGCCAAGAATTTTCCCGTGAGTTTAGCTTATGCCAGTACGATTCATAAGGTCCAGGGGACTACATTGGAGCGCTGCCATATCAGCTTGCGGGGTTTGTGGGAGCCCGGTCAGGCATATGTAGCTTTAAGCCGAGCCCGAAGCGGGGACGGGATCACGCTCATGGACTGGGAAGAGAGTTCGATTCGCGCGGATCTTGCCGTCCAGACGTTTTATGGAAGCGACAGCCCCTTTTAAACGCGAAAAACAGACGCGTTTAGATTTTACGGTGTAGAGGGGCACAGCCCGCTTTGGACAGTTGCTTTCCAAGGGAGCTTCTCGGCTCTCGCCTCGCCGAAGCTTCGGCGTAGCAAAAGCGAAGGCGGGCAAACACCCTCGAGGACTCGGGAACTCGCCGAAGAATCTCCCTCTCCAAGCAACCTTTAGATCTCAGCGAAGGGCTCCAAAAGACTCTTTGTCCGCGAGTTCCGAGCCTGCCTGCCGGCAGGCAGGTCTGGCGAGGTGTCTGAGCGGCAAAGAGATCTTTTCGAAGCCCACCCTTCTACCGTCTGAAGTGGGATGCGCCCGGTGTAAAGATGGTTCTTGATTCCCGAAGTCCTTTGTGTAGAATCACTTCCACTTGAGGAGGTTTTCTATGTCGTATGCAGGTCGTGCAAGACGGCGCAGGGCAGAGATTCGCCAAAAAAATGCTCGGAGCGCCAAACTTAAAAAATTGAAGGTCCGTTTAAAATCCGCCAAGACCGAAGGGGATAAAAAGGCAGTTCTGGACAAAATCTGGAAGATGTCGCCATCCTATCCTGTTTCGCAATTGACCGGTCCTTCCGCTTAAGTCTCGCTTTATGAAAGGCGGCACCCGCAAAGGGTGCCTATCCTTTTTTAGTTCGTGCGAAAGCTTTGCAGGGAATTTGCCGTATTACTGCAGACACTTTAACCGCGGGGAAACGCATGAAACGCATTGCCATTGTTGACGGGATACGCACTCCCTTTATCAAATCCTGGACTCTGTTTCAGGATCTTCCTGCCCAGCATCTCGGCGCTTTAGCGGTCCGGGAACTTTTAGAGCGCACGGGAATTAATCCCGCGGATATTGATGAAGTCATTATGGGCTGTGTAGCGCAGCCGGTGGAGGCCTCGAATGTGGCGCGCATAATCAGTCTTCGTGCTGGAATTCCTCAGGATAAGACGGCCTACACCGTGCATCGTAACTGCGCGTCCGGATTTGAATCCGTTACAAGCGGTGCGGAAAAAATTCAGGCCGGAGTCGATCAAGTGGTCATGGCCGGCGGTACGGATAATATGTCCAATGCTCCGCTTCTCTTTAACCGCGAGGCCACGAATTTATTTTTGAAACTCCAGCGTGCGAAATCAATCAGTGAAAAACTTGCCGTTATTTTAAAATTCCGTCCTAAGCATTTTGCTCCCGTGGCGGCGCTCCAGTGCGCGTTGACGGATCCGGTGTGCGGACTGGGGATGGGAGATACGGCCGAAGTCTTGGCTAAGGATTTCGGAATTTCCCGCGAACGTCAGGACCGCTTTGCTTTGGAAAGTCATCAAAAAGTTGCGGCCGCGCGTGCCAAGCTCCGCGAAGAAACCATGAGCGTTTTTCTCCCTCCGGATTACAGCGCGAGTGTGGCAGAGGATAACGGTGTCCGGGAAAATCAGACGATGGAGGCTCTTGCCAAGCTGCGTCCTGTATTTGATAAACGCTCAGGTACTGTGACGGCCGGCAATTCCTCTCAGATCACCGACGGAGCCTGCGCGATTCTTATTATGGAAGAAGAGCGGGCCCGCGCAGCCGGTTATCCCATTCTGGGGACTTTGGTGGACTATGCCTATGCAGGACTCGATCCCCGTGTGATGGGGCTTGGACCTGCGCATGCGATTGATAAACTTTTGACCAAGACCGGGATGAAATTATCCGACATTGAGCTTTTTGAAATTAATGAAGCGTTTGCGGTTCAGGTTCTGGCATGTCTTGAAGCCTTAAACTCTAAAACATTTGCAGAAAAACATTTTCTTTCCCGGAAGCCTTTGGGAGAACTCGATCCCTCCAAATTAAATGTGAATGGCGGCGCCATTGCGCTGGGTCATCCCGTGGGAGTGAGCGGCGCGCGGCTTATTTTGACTTGCCTTAAAGAAATGAAACGCCGAAATCTTCACCGCGGACTGGTTTCCCTTTGCGTGGGCGGTGGTCAGGGCGGCGCTGTTCTTTTGGAGAGACATTCATGAGCGATTGGAAATTCTCCGCGGAAAACGGCATAGGTGTTTTAGAGCTCGACTGTGCCGGAACAGAAGTCAATACGCTCGGCGAAGTAAATCTTAATGAGCTCAGCTCACAGCTTGATCAAATTGCCGGGCGGTCTGATCTCAAAGCCCTCCTTATCACGAGCGCTAAGAAACGGATTTTTATTGCCGGCGCAGACATCAAGCAGATTGATCAAATTAAGACGCGTGAAAAGGCCATTGAAGCCGCGGAGCAGGGCAAAGCCGTTTTTAAGAAAATTGAAGATTTGAAAATTCCCAGTATCTCCGTGATCAGCGGCGTGTGCCTTGGCGGCGGACTTGAGCTTTCGCTTGCTTGTCGGTACCGCATCGCTTCTTTTTCTACCGATATTAAGATCGGACTTCCGGAGGTAAATCTTGGAATTCTGCCGGGATTTGGAGGAAGCATTCGCTTACCTCGCCTTTTGGGGCTCATCAAAGCGCTTCCGCTTATTCTTGCCGGCCGCATGGTTTCCAGTGAAGAGGCCTTGAAGCTTGGGATTGTGGACAAACTTTTTCCAGAATCTTGTTTGCGCTCAGAAGCGCGTTGTTTTGCCGAGGATGTGATCCAGGGAAAGTTTAAGCGCCGGCCGCTCAAGCGCTCACTTGCCCAAAGTTTTTTTGAAAATACTCCGCTCGGACGTGATTTTGTGTTTCAGCGCGCACGCACCGATGTACTTCAAAAATCCAAAGGATTTTATCCGGCCCCGCTTAAGATTATCCGCCTGATCCGGAAGACTTACGGAAAACGCGGAGCAAAACCTTATCGTCTCGAAAGTGAATATTTTGCGGACCTTGGAGTTACGGATCTTTCCAAGAAACTCATCCAACTTTTTTTTCTGAGTGAAAAATATAAGAAGCTGGCATGGACATCTTTCTCCGGGCCCGTGGAAGATGTTTCCAAATGCGGCATTGTCGGAGCGGGCGTAATGGGAGGCGGGATCGCGCAGCTGGTTTCTTCGCGCGGAATTCCGGTCCGAGTCAAAGATATTTCTGATAAGGCCCTTGGTGGTGCTCTGAAAGAAGCTGCGCATCTTTATAAAGATGCGGTGAAGCGGCGCCGTCTGAAGAAATCCGAAGCTGATTACAAGATGGGGCTCATTTCCGTGGGACTTGGAACCGAGGGGCTTTCCCGCTGCGGAATTATTATTGAAGCCGTGGTTGAGGATCTAGGGATCAAGAAAAAGGTTTTTCAGGAGCTTTCCAGCCTCACGAATCCGCAGACTGTGCTTGCATCCAACACCTCATCGCTTTCCGTGACTCAGATGGCTGAGGGCTGTAAAAATCCGGAACGCATTGTCGGACTCCATTTTTTTAATCCCGTCCACCGCATGCCGCTTGTGGAAGTGATCCGTGCGGAAAAAACTTCGGAGGAGGCCATGGAACGGATCATCCGTTTTTCCCGAAAATTGGGGAAGACCGTGATTGTGACCGCCGACCGTCCGGGATTTTTGGTGAACCGGCTCCTTCTTCCTTATATGAATGAGGCGGCTCATCTCTTACAGGAGGGGATGCCGCCAACGGTGATTGACCGCATTGCCGAATCTTTTGGCATGCCCATGGGTCCGATTGAGTTGACGGATGTGGTGGGGATTGATGTGGCGTATAAAGTGGCACATATTTTGGAAGAGGCTTTTGGCGAGCGGATGAAAGTAGCGTCCATTCTTCATGAAGTAAAATCCCAGGGCCTGCTCGGGAAAAAATCCGGCAGAGGTTTTTATCTGCATCATGGAAAGTCGAGGAAAATAAATCCAGAGGTGAAGCTGTTCGGAAAATCGTCCGGAGTTTCGAATGCGGATGTCTTGAAGCGTATGATTTATGTCATGATCAATGAGGCGGCGCGCTGCCTTGAAGAAAAAGTGATCGATAGTCCCGCGACCGTGGATCTTGGAATGATTTTTGGAACCGGCTTTCCGCCTTTTCGCGGCGGGCTTTTACGTTACGCAGATTCGGTGGGACTTGAGAATGTGGCGAAGGATCTTGAGCGATTTCAAAAAGACACCGGACGAGCGATTTTTGAACCCAGTCCAAAGCTTCGGCAATTGGTTTCACAAAAGGGTTGTTTCTACGCTTCCTAGTACGTTGTGACAATTGAAATTGTGTTTTCCAATTTCAATGGGTACTGGTGCCGCCTACCCATAAAATCAAATGTCAGGCGGTACTAGACGCCTTGCAAAAAGGGACTTATGAAAAAACAAGAGCGTTTTATCTGGGGTATAGCGATCTTATTGGCGGATCTGGTCATTTTTATCATGCCGCTCGCGGCCCTCTTTTTGGCTTACGTGGTTTTGGCCCGTCCTGTCTGGTTCAAAAGCTGGATCGATGATCTCTACGCCGGCGAATAATATTTTTTCTTTTTTTGAGACTGCTAGAAGGGTGCCTGCCACTTGATGCGGTGACTCCGAAAACCATTTTCCGCTCAGACACGCTCGTCCCCAAGGGACTCGCAACTCGCGGAAAAAGGTTTTCTGCGTCACTTTGTCCAGATCATAAGTTGCTTGAAGAGGGAGGTTCTCCGGCGAGTTCCGAGCCTGCGAGGCTGTTTGAGCCGGGAATCTCCCTCGGAAAGCAACTGCATAAAATGGGCTGCGCCCCTGCTAGAAAACGGTCTTGATCTATTATGCACATATGTGCATAATATCCCTCATGCGGCCACCTAAAACACGATGGATCCGGTGTAAGCCCGGGCCTCGATCCTTTGCTCCTCAAGGTCTTTCGCCGAAAACGCTAAAAAAAACCTGTCTCGCTTTGGATGAATTTGAAGCCATCCGCATGATGGATCTGGAGGGGTACGATCAAGAACGCATTGCTAAGACCATGAAAGTGCACCGGTCAACGGTGTCCCGTATTTTGAGTTCTGCACGAAAAAAAATTACGGGAGCTTTGGTTCACCAAAAAATTTTATGTGTCGAAGGCGGATGCTGCAGTTTTCGAAAGAAAGGAAAGTGAGTACATGAAAAAGCTCTCCTTCTTAGATCGCTATTTAACGCTTTGGATTTTTCTGGGTATGTTTGCAGGGGTCGGTGCCGGATATTTCTGCCCTCAGATTGTCCCTTTCTGGAATCAGTTTCAATCCGGAACCACGAATATTCCCATTGCCATCGGACTTATCCTCATGATGTATCCGCCGCTTGCCAAGGTGAAGTATGAGGAGCTGGGGGATGTGTTCAAAAATACGCGCATACTTCTTTTGTCGTTAATCCAAAATTGGATTATTGGACCCCTTCTCATGTTTGCACTCGCCATTATTTTTCTACACGGCTATCCGGAGTACATGGTAGGCCTGATCCTGATCGGACTTGCCCGGTGCATTGCTATGGTCATTGTGTGGAATGAGCTTGCAGAGGGAGATACCGAATACTGCGCAGGGCTTGTGGCATTTAACTCCATTTTCCAAGTCCTGTTTTTTTCGGTCTATGCCTGGGTGTTTATTACTATTTTGCCAAAATGGTTTGGTTTGGAAGGTGCGGCGGTTCCGATTACGATTAGCCAGATTGCGCAAAGTGTTTTTATTTATCTGGGGATTCCCTTTCTGGCGGGCATGCTCACCCGGTTCAGTCTGATCCGGCTCAAAGGTAAAGAATGGTACCAAACAAAATTTATTCCTCGCATCAGCCCCATGACTTTGATCGCGCTGCTTTTCACCATCTTTGTTATGTTTTCCTTAAAAGGCGAATTTATCGTTAAGATCCCTGTGGACGTAATTCGGATCGCGATTCCTCTTCTGATTTATTTTGTGGTCATGTTCATGGTTTCTTTTTTTATGAGCAAAAAAGTCGGGGCCAATTACGCCCAGTCCGCTACGCTTTCTTTTACGGCTGCCAGCAATAATTTTGAGCTTGCGATTGCAGTAGCCGTTGTAGTCTTTGGTATTAATTCCGGAGCCGCATTTGCGGCGGTGATTGGGCCTCTGGTGGAGGTGCCGGTCTTGATCACGCTCGTCAATGTTGCATTTTGGTTTAAGAAAAAGCACTTTACGTGTGCGGAAGGATGCCGGTGAAGAAAAAAATCAGCGTCCTCATTCTTTGTACGGGTAATTCTTGCCGTTCCCAAATGGCGGAGGGAATCCTCCGGCATTATGGAGGAGAACGATTTGAGGTGGAGAGCGCCGGTACCAGGCCTTCCCGGGTTAATCCTATTGCCATCCAAGTGATGAAGGAAATTGGAATTGATATTTCACATCAACGGTCCAAACATCTGGATGAATTCAAAGATAAGGCATTTGATTATGTCATTACGGTTTGCGACAACGCCAAAGAATCCTGTCCGGCTTATCTCAAATCAACCCAAAAACTTCATTGGAGCTTTCCGGATCCGCCCCATGATCAAAAGATCACGGAAGAAGTCATC
>CAYWRU010000035.1:0-32406 GCA_964460795.1 uncultured bacterium
ACCGCTGGAAGGCTAAACCTTTACATCACTTTACACAATTTAATTGACGTGACCATATAAAAACAAGCCTTTAATAGCGGTCACAGAAAACTAGGAGTTTGTGGTAAGCTGCCCGAATTTGAAATCCTTTTTACTGACTGAATACGTTGTGCCGGAAGTCGCTGGCGCACTGGAATCAGATGAGGAAACCGTACTCGCTTGATCCGCTGAACTGGTCGCGGCATTATTGCTTGAACTCGTCGTGAGACGCCCCAGTTGAAAGCCACTATTTTGCATCACAACCGGAGCCGAGGAAGCAGATGCTCCTGAATTCAGACTCGTATCCTGATTAACAGCTCCTGAAGCCGAGTTGCTTTGCTGTTGGACTTTGCCAAATTCAGGCTTGATAAAGTTAAATGTCGAATTGGAATTATACGAACTGCTATTCGAATCCGTTGTTGCAGAAGTTGTTGAAGTTGAATCTGAAGCAGCATTGGCATTAGAGCTTGAATTATCCTGAGTTGTAACGACACCAAACGCAAACAATGGCACAGCGGCCAGGATCATAAAGTAAAGCCAGAATCCAAAGGTGCGGTATCTTGTCATATTCAAAATATACCCGATGATGGAAACAAAAAAAAGGCCGTACCTTAATTTAAGATACGACCTTCTTTTTAAAGCAATGGCTTGCTAAAAGCTTAATTATCGCGCGAATCACGCCGGCGCGGCGGACGATCTTGCCGAGGGGCCGATCCACCGCCTCCTCCACCCACCAGTTTGACATCAACCGCCTGCTCGCCCTTGGGGCCTTCTTTAACTTCAAACTCAACCTCATCCCCCTGCTTCAAGGTTTTAAAACCCTCCGAGATGATGGAGCTGAAGTGAACAAAAATATCTTTTTCACTTCCTTCAGGAGTGACAAATCCATAGCCCTTTTGGTTACTGAACCACTTCACAATCCCTTTAGCCATTGCTTGAACCCTTTCTTTTCAGCCAGCTTCATCGCCCTTGAGCAACAAAGCAGCTCGTGAATCTTGCTACCCGATGATTTCTGCCTGCTCATCGGTGTTCAATATTTCGGCCATCCATGGATTTTCATTAAGTGGCATTTTTTAGGACTCCGCGCCACCGATTTTCGATACCCTGAAAGGCCTCCAAAGACTCTGCCCCATCAAACCACTGGATTTCTTTTTCTTTTTTAAACCAAATGATTTGACGCCGGGCCAGATGGCGGGTATGGAGCTTGATGTCATCCGCTGCTTGCTCGATCGAATATTGCTCAGGGTTTTGAAGATGTCGAAATATTTCCCGGTAACCGATGGCCTGGAATGCGGTCACGGACAAATCAATCTTCAGCAATTTCCGGCATTCGTCAACCCATCCACTTTGAATCATTTGATCCACACGCTGATGGATCCGTTCATATAAGTTTTTCCGTTCAAAAAGGATCCCGCAAACCACACTTCGAAATCCTAGCGATTCAAATGACGGATATGTCTGAGGAAGTTGAGAAGGCTTCATGCCGGAGATCTCAAGAATTTCAAGCGCCCGAATGATTCTTTTTTTATCCTGGGGAGCAATTTTCATAGCGCGCTCCGGATCCTTTTCTTTCAATTCCTGGTAAACAGATTCCAGTCCGTGATCGCAAACTTCCTGTTCGTAACGAAGACGAATGTCCGCTGATTTGGGCAGTTCGGAATGAATACCCTGGAGCAATGAGCGAATATAAAATCCAGTACCGCCCACGATCATCGGAACTTTGTTTCTGTTTGCAATGTCGTTAATAAGACTCAGAGTTTTTTCATAAAAATGAAAGGCGGAAAACTCTTCGGAAGGCTCAAGGATATCGATTAAGTGGTGAGGAATTTGCGCGCGATCATGCAAAGAGGGTTTAGCGGTGCCAATATCCATCCCGCGGTAAATCTGCATGGAATCGGCCGAAATAATTTCCCCGGACAGGTGCTTGGCAAGCCGGATTGCCATCTCCGATTTCCCAACGGCTGTGGGTCCAACAATAAAAAGAACCGGACGCTTCACATGGACTCCGGTTGTGAGGCTCCTAAAAGTTCGAGACCATTTCGCAAAACAATTCGAACGGCATCCACAAGGCAAAGTCGAGCCTGTGTCAACGGAAGATCCTCAGACAAAACACGATGCTGGGCATAAAATTTATGGAAGCATGCCGCAAGCTCCCGCAGATAATCCACTAAACGATACGGCTCAAGCGCTTCAGCTGCCGAAATGATGGTGGACTTATAATCATATATTTTCTTGATAACTTCAATTTCTTCATCAGATTTTAATAACTCAACCGGCGCGCCCTCAGAAATCGGAATGGGTGCATTTCGAAGGATGCTGGCAATGCGCGCATGTGCATACTGAAGATAATATACCGGATTGTCCTGTGATTTTTCTTTAGCAAGCTCTAAATCAAAATCCAGCGGTGATTCTATCTTACGAGTTAAGAAAAAGATCCGCGCCGCATCTTTTCCGACCTCCGTGACTAATTCCCTCAAAGTCACAAACTCACCGGCGCGTGTGGACATCCGAACCGGAACACCTTTTCGAAACAAGGTTGTTAACTGAACGATGCGAACCGATACTTGATTGGGGTCATGCCCCAGTGCAGCGCAGGAGGCTTTGAGGCGAGTGACATAGCCGTGATGATCGGGCCCCAGCAAATCTACGATCTTTTCATATCCGCGCTCAAACTTTCCCCGGTGATAAGCAATGTCCGGCGAAATATACGTCAATTCACCTGAGGATTTACGAACCACGCGGTCTTTATCATCCCCAAAATCCGTGGACCGAAACCAAAGCGCGCCCTCTTTTTCAAATAAATAACCACGTTTTTCCAAATCGCGAAAAGCCTCTTCGACTTTCTTCTCCTGATAAAGAGAGCTTTCGCGAAAAATATTGTCAAAATGGACATCAACGCTTTTTAAGTCATCGAGAATCCCGGCCATGATCATCTTTTCAGCATAAATCCGGCAATCACCCACCGCCGATTCCTCCGGAGTATTTTTAAAGTCCAGACTTTTCTCCTGAAGCATCCGTTTAGCGATCTCAGCAACATATTCGCCTTGATAACCATCTTCCGGAAGCGGCCGATTTTCCCCGCATAAGGTTAAAAACCGGGCCCAAACGCTCTTTCCAAGCAAGTTCATCTGGCGGCCCGCATCATTAAGATAATACTCCGAGGCAGCTTGAAAGCCCGCTGATTTGAGAAGGCGGACGAGCGTGTCGCCAATGGCTGCTTGACGTCCATGCGCAATGGTAAGAGGACCGGTGGGATTGGCGCTTACAAACTCAACCAAGACTTTTTTCTTCTTTCCATAATCCGATTTACCGTAATGGCAATCCTCTTTGCGGACAAAAAAAAGAATTTCATTCAGCGATTGGCGGGAAAGAAAGAAATTAAGAAATCCGCCCCCGCCCACTTCCACTTTTTTAACGAAGTCCGGGCGGGCCAAATCAAGCTTGCGGCAGATCTCTTCGGCAATCACTTTGGGAGATTTTCGCAGCGGTTTTGAAAATTTAAAAGCAAGATTAGTGGCAAAATCTCCCTGTGAAATTTCTTTAGAGGTCACCACTTCACAGTCTTGAACTAATAACGGATCAATTCCCGATTGAACGGCATACTTCTCTGCAAATTGGCGAAGCCAGACTTCAAGCTGCTCTTTCATAACTGCGGGGCATCCCCCCAAAGACGTTCCAGTCCGTAGTAATCACGGGTATTTTTGTGGAAGAGGTGCGCAATCACGGGACCGAAATCGAGCAGGATCCAAAGACCATCCGTAAGGCCTTCATGGTGAAGCAGGCGAACGCCTTTTTGTTCCACAGCATCAATCACGTGATCGGCCATAGCGCGGACATGGCGGTCTGAATTTCCATGCGCAATCACAAAATAGCGCGCAACGTTTGTCACTTTGGCAAGATCAAGGACAATCGGATTTTCCGCCTTTTTATCTTCGGCGGCGCTTTTAATCAATAAGGCTAAAGTTTTAGGCTGCACTTCGTTGGACTCCTTTTTTAATAAGGCGGGTAGTATACCGAAAAATATGGTTTTATTGAAGCGTGCTCGTCAAGACTCAATTTTGCTGGTGAGCACTCTGAATCGAAGGCTTTAAGATCTTTCCGTCTTGAATGTTGAGCGCTTCGCGCAGCGGAACATCCCTTGTCATCGCCTGATCAAAATTAAAAATCAGTTGACGAGTCACCGGAAGCGAAGCATCTGAGATGGCCTGCGAGGCATATCGACCTGCCCAGGCCGGAATATTCGGAACGCAGAACCGGATGTTTTTATGAGGATCCCAATAAATAGGTTCCAGGTAAGAAGTCGATCGGGACAAAGGGAAATTCCCTCCCTGATCCACAGCAATATCGATAAGAATTTTAGGGCGAACACGACTGATATAGGCCAAAGTTTCTTCATCAAAAATAAGCGGGGCTCTTTGTCCTGGCGCATGAGCGGCTCCAATCAAAACATCAAAAGCTTGAAGAGCTTGGTGCGGATAATCTTTAAATAAAGAGGCCGAAATCCCCTGAGCTTTTAAGGCACTCACCACTTCAGGGTTTTCGTCAAAGAGAGTCACTTGAACCCCGGCCCAATGCTGAGTCATCTGAAGAGCTGCACGCCCCGCAATTCCAGCGCCAAAAATTGCGATCCGGCCGTGCAGTTTGGCATTAATCACCTTCGGATAGCACGCAGCCGCTTCTTTCATAGAAGATAAGAGATTCTGCAAGTTTGTCTGAACGACGCCACGCGGTAAAAAAGACTGGATGCATGCAGCATAAGCCACAGACAATCCTCCGGCAATTTCACTCATCGGCGCTAAAATCGGAAGCCGATTTGCAACACGATAAGTTTCATAACCAATAGCAGTTGCTTTACATTGGAGAAGCGCCTTCACTAAATCACACTGTTCGTGAGAAGCAAGATGCAAGAAAGCAAAAAGAACATGGTGCGATTTTAGGAAAGAAAATTCGCAAGGCAGCGGCTGTTTTACTTTTTGAATGAGTCGGGCTTTTTCGTAAAGCTCAGCGGGACTGGATGCGATGAAAGCCCCCGCTAGCTGATAGTCCTTATCCGTAAATCCGGATCCAAACCCGGCGTTTGATTCAATCCAAACAACCGCTCCGGCCTGACAAAGGCTTTTAACGGCCTCCGGAGTTAAAGCGACACGTTTTTCTTCACAAAGAATTTCTTTGGGGATTCCGAGAGTGAGCATCAGACTAAGGACGAAATCGATTGGTAATCGGCATGCGACGCCCGAACCAAGCCTTTTCGGTCACGCGTAAAATCGGAGGAGTTTGCCGACGTTTGTACTCATTATGATCTACCCGGCGAATGACATCACGAATTACAAACCGAGAAACTTTCCGGTTCTTTAATAACGCTTTTATCTCATCCGCGCTGCATTGTTTTTCAATATAAAGACGTAGAATCTCGTCCAGAAGATCATAAGGAGGAAGAGAGTCCTGATCTTTTTGATTGGGCCGAAGTTCCGCAGAGGGTGCTTTAGTTAAAATAGATTCAGGAATAACCGGACTCAGCGTATTTCGGTACCGCGAAAGACGATAGACATCGGTTTTATAAACATCTCCCAAAACAGCGAGTCCGCCGCACATGTCCCCATACAAGGTGCAATACCCCATCGCAAGCTCAGATTTATTTCCCGTACTAAGCAGCAGACGGCCTTCATCATTGGAAAAATACATAAGCTCCAGCCCTCGCAGCCGAGCCTGCAAATTCTCCATAGCCAGCGTGATCTTTCCCGATAGTTTTCTGGAAATTCGGTAGGATTCGTAAGTTTTGACCAGTTGCTCAAATTGTTTTCGAATAGGATGCGTTTCAAACTCCATTTGAAGACGCTTCGCAAGATCTTCAGAATCTTTCCAGCTTCCCGTTGAAGAATAAGGACTCGGCATGGTAATGCCCTTCACCGCACCCGAACCCAAGGCATCGCAGGCAAGCGCAGCCGTAAGCGCCGAATCAATACCGCCGCTTAGGCCTAGAATAGCTTTCGTAAATCCATTTTTCGAACAATAATCGCGGATTCCCAAGACCAACGCACGGTACATTTCTTCAGTGGGATCTTGGACATCTTTTTTAAATAAAGTGTCCTGGCGAAAAGCAGGCGCCGCAGGCTCAGCGTAAATTAAATTTTCTTCAAACGCAGGGGCTCGAAATGTCACGAGACCTGAACGGTCCATGAGAAAACTCTGTCCGTCAAAAATTAAATCATCTTGAGCTCCCACTTGATTGACATATAAGACCGGGATTTTGTGGGCAAGCACATGACGGCGAACCACCTGCTCGCGTTTTTCAAAAACTCCGCGATAATACGGCGACGCAGAAATGTTAATGATCATATCCGCAGATTTTTTGGCAAGTTCTTGAACGGGTTTTACAGAATATCCTTCGTCCCAAATATCTTCGCAAATGCTCAGTCCTAAGCGCGTACCCTTAAAGTCCAGCCAGCCGGACGATTCACCTGGTTCAAAGAAAATATCTTCCAGGAATACATCGTAGGTAGGCAAAAGACGTTTATGATAAATAGCTTGTTGTTTACCGCGATATAAAAAGGCGAGAGCATTGCGCGAACGACGAGATGAATTCGGGCTACGATCAATAAAACCCAGAATAATTGCAATTTTAAAATTCCGGGTTGCCTGGGCTAATTTGCGGATCCACAACTGTCCCGCATCCACAAAGGCTCTATTATTGGCAAGATCCCAGACTGGATAGCCACACAAGGAAAGTTCGGGAAAAACGACTAAGTCACTGCCATGGTCCTCAGCTTTTTTGATCCAAGCCAGGATTTTTCGATAATTGCCTTCATAATCCCCAACCACTGGATTCATTTGGGCAATCGCGAGATTGATCTTGCGGACTCTGTTCGGCTTCATGACTCACGACTTGTGGTGGACCCGACCGGGATCGAACCGGTGACCTCCGCATTGCGAACGCGGCGCTCTCCCAGTTGAGCTACGGGCCCACGATTAATGATGGCGCATTATACCCAGGATTTAATGAATCGCAACGACGTTAACGAATCCTGCTCTGCAGATAGGAGGTGAGATCTCGAAAAACTTCTGCGCGCTTGATTTCATGAAAAACTTCGTGATAAAAACCGGGATAAACCTTGATTTCTTTTTGAGGTGCGGAAACCCTCTCCAAAATCAGCTTTCCCGCTTTACCGTCCACAACCCTCTCCTCACCCGCCAAAAGCCCTAAAATCGGCGTTTTAAGTGAAATCTCAGGCATGCGCTGAAGGCTCTCTGTTTCTTTTAGAATGATTTGAATGAGCCGGGCCGAAATCATGCGGCGGATGTAAGGATCCTTCCGGTAAAGCGCGACTTCGTCAGAATCATGACTGAGATGGCGCGGATACACCGGATTTTGATAGAGAAAATTCGGAGCAAAGACTTGAACTGCGCGGTTCAGAAGTTTGACACCCGCAGAAAATCGAAATCCCAGAAACGGAGCGGAAAGAATGAGCGCAGCAAGACGTTCTCCGTTCAATCGACCCCATTGCAAGGCAATCAAACCTCCGAGGCTGTGGCCAAATAAAATCCACTGATGATCCGGCGGCGTCTGAAATTTCTTTGCGAGAAAAGAAATAAAAATGGAAAGGTCGTTCAGATATTCCTCAAAAGATCCTGCATCCGAAGGCGCTCCTTCCGAACGACCTGAGCCCCTCAGATCAAAACCCGCCACATTGAGATTTGGCAGAGAAAGCTCACGAAATAATTCCATATACCGCCCCATGTGCTCACCTAGTCCATGAACCGCGATCAAGGTTGCCTTTGCGTTCGGCTGATAGCGAGCATGATAAAAAAGCTTGAGCGAATCAACCGACCTAAAAAACCCTTCTTCTATGTCAACGGCCATGCTGAGAATCTCCTGGGTTGGACTCTGAGCGTACCGCGTAGAGCACGTCAATCAAATCGCGGTATTTTTCCTGCACAAATCGTCTTTTAATTTTTAGGGTGGGAGTCATCTCGCCCGCTTCCATGGAAAATTCTTTTGGAAGCAACGCAAAGTATTTGATTTGTTCAAAGGAGGCCAAATGAGCGGTTTTCTTTTTTAAATCCGCGGTCAGCTCAGCAAGAACACGAGGATGCTTAAGCAAATCCTCCCAGGCAAATGCTCCCACACCCCAATGGGCAGCCAGCGCGCTAAGGCGTTCACGATTCGGAACAATCAACGCCACTAAATATTGTTTTTTATCCCCCACCAAGACAATCTGGCTGTAGAGAGGATCCATTAAAATCATGCGTTCGATATTTTGCGGAGCGATCATTTTTCCGCCAGAGGTTTTGATAATATCTTTTTTCCGATCCGTAATGTGAAGGTAACCCTCTTGATCAAGCTCCCCAATATCCCCGGTGCAAAACCAGCCGTCTAAAAATGCGGCTTTTGTGGCCTCTTCATTGCGAAAATATCCTTTCATAACGGACGGCCCCTTGACCAACACCTCACCATCTTCAGCAATTTTTACCTGGACATTTACAAGCGGCCGGCCAATGGTTCCAAATCGGCACGTCGCCGGATCATTGACTCCAATCACCGGCGAAGTTTCGGTGAGCCCATAGCCCTCAAGAATAAGGACTCCACAGGCAAAAAAGAATTCTGCAAGCTCTTTGGATAACGGCGCTCCGCCGGAAATAAAAAACCGCATCCTTCCGCCAAAAACTTTTTGAATTTTTCGATGCACAAGGCGTTCGGCAATCACAAATAAAAGCGCGTCTTTGAGTCCTACCGATTCCTTATGAAGCCTTTGGGAGCGAACCTTAAAGCCAAGCTGAACGGCCCACTCAAATATTTTTTGTTTCTTGAGGCTTTGGGCTAATAAAGATTCACGAATCTTCAAATAAACCTTTTCATAAAATCGGGGAACGGCAGGAGCTACGGTGGGATGAATCAATGCCATATCTTCAACCACCGTCAGCATGGATTCAGCGTAGGCAATGGATGCACCTGAAAAGAGCATGAAGTAATATCCGGCAAGACGCTCAAAAACATGACTGAGGGGAAGAAAAGACATCGCAATGTCATCCGGATCAATCGTGATTCGTTCCCGGCACCCCTGATAATTCGCAATAAAATTTCCATGGGTTAGCATAACTCCTTTGGCGGCACCGGTTGTCCCTGATGTATAAATCAAAGTCGCCAAATCATCCCGCGTCACCCTCTCCAAATTTTCCTGAATTAATTCTGGTTGATCAAAAAGAATTCGCACACCACGCTCAGCAATCGCCTTAAGAGAATGGACGCGCAACTGTTCTTGCGGGATCGAATCCAAAGTCAGCAAATATTCCAATTCATGAATTTCGTTGAGTAAAGGCAAAACACATTCCAGGCGTTCCTGGGTTGATACGATGAGAACCTTAGCCTGGGAATCGTTTAAGATATGCCGGATGTCGGAAAGCGATGAGGTGGGATAAATGGGAACTGTGACAGCGCCCAAACTCATGATCGCCATGTCGCAAAGCACCCATTCCGGCCGATTTTCAGACAGAAGCGCAACGCGGTCTCCCTTACGAATCCCTAAATCGAAAAAGCCGGCCGCGGTTTCTTCTACGTGGCGCGCAAGATCCTTCCATAGGATGGGCTGGTAGGATTGATTAACTTTTCTCCACAATGCCGGACGCGCCCCGCATTGTTTTGCACGATGCATAAAATAGGAAACTAAATTCTGCGGAATCTCAGAATCATTAAAAGCGATGCTTGCTGCCATCGGAAATAAATTTACTGGGGCGTTTGAGATTGTGGCTTAGAGGTTTGAACCGAGGGACTCAACGTTTCCAAATAGCGCTTATCTTTACTTGTCTGTTCGCCAATTGTTTTAACTTGCTCACCTTTAAAAGCGTCCAGTCGCTGTGCACTGAGCGGCGTTTCTTGAACCGGAGCTGGCGTTTTTTGTACCGCCAAATTATTTAAAATACGCTGGTGAATTTGCGCCTGCTCAGTAATTCTTCTCACCTCATCCGCCTGGTCGGCATAGCGAGCTTTCAAAGTCTGATTAAGGCGAAGGATATCATCGATTTGTTTCTGGACATCCTGAATCGAATCAACCTGCGGCGGAACCTTTGGGATCCGAGGAATCGGTGCAGGAAGCTCCGGAATAGAAGGCGGCTTTGTAATATTAACCGGCAGCTTAGAAACCGGAACCACTTGATTTGCATTCGATCGGGCTGCAGGAATGTTAACCGGCAAATCTGTCGCCGAATCTTTCACCTGAGTCTCTGCTTTAACATCTTTTTTCTTTGGAAGGCTTTTCTTTTTTGCAGCCTCTCCCGTTGGCACGGAAATAAGCCCAAGAACAAACAAGGCACAAAGGCTAAAGACTATTTTCGATGCGAATCCACGTGACGGTTGCATAGATGCATATTACCTAAAATTTTTGATTCATACAATAGAATACTCTGGATTTTATTCGCTCAGAAGTTTTCTAATTTCATCGATTTGCTCTCGGGTTTTTTCTTCTCCGGAGCGAATAAACTTCTCCGCAGAATAAAATTCTGCCCAGTGGGCGCGGGTAACAATTGGATGGATTAAAACATCCGCCTGCCGCGCCCATGCATCAGCGATTTCAAACTCCATAAACTGAATCGTATTCATGATGACATTAAATATGGTAACCATTCGCCCCTGAGCAGGCTGCGGAAAAAAACGCTTCCACAAAGGCTGAGGCCTCGCTCGGCGCAGAATTTCTGAAAGAGCTGTTTGGGCTGCACCATCGGCCACTCGGCGGTCTTGAGAACCCGCCAAAACATTTACTGCAATAGTTTTTTTCACCCCGAACCGACTCAAAACCCGAATCGGCAAGGGATCAATAACTCCACCGTCAATAAGCGTTCGCTTTCCATTTTGAACGGGGTTAAATATTCCCGGAATTGAAATGCTGGCGCGGATCGCATCCACCACGTTTCCTGAATCAAGGACAACAATTTCTGAGGTAAAAAGATCAGCGGCTACAATTTTAAGAGGAATAGGCAAGTCCTCAATTTTGGAATCGTTTAAATATTGGGCTAGGAATTTTTTAATTTGATCCCCCTTCAAAAATCCTTTGGTAAAAAAATCAATGTCCCGAAAACCAATAAGCCGGAAAAAGGCGGATTTTTTATCAAGGCTTTTCGCAATTTCTTCGATCTCATAAGATTTATACCCCGCCGACCAAAGCCCCCCAATCAACGCGCCGATACTGGACCCCGCAATAATATCGGGCCGAATATCATACTCTTCCAAAACCTTGAGAACACCGATGTGGGCCAGACCATGAGCGGCCCCGCTTCCAAGAGCAAGCCCTAATAATTTTCCAGCAAAATCACGCGCAATAAACCGGATCTGATTCCAGTAATGATCCGTCTTAGTTACCTTATCCGGAATGCGGGCGTAAATCGTGGCATCAGCCCCCAGATCAGAAACCGGTTTCGGGCCATCTTTTATGGCCGGGACAAGAATGCGAAGTTCTGTAGCTCCATAACCATAATCTTTTTGAATTTTTTCAGTCATCACCGAAAGAGGCAGCGATCCTTCAAAGGACCCATTATGATAGACATAGACGCCGTCGCTTTTAGACAATGCAAGCCAGCTCGGATCTTCCATTCGATTTGGAATGCGGATTAATATGAACGGATAGTGATCCGAAAGAAGCGTGATAAGAATCGTGAGCCGCTTTACATTAACCTGCCCAGTTCCCAACACCGCTCGAATATAATCAAATCCGGACGAATGATGAATGATCGCTGTCTTAATCCGGTCTTCATGGATCACTTCATCCCGCGAAAAATCAAAACATTGTTCGGTGGCGAGTGAAGAGTTTGGCGGAAGATTCGCACCATCAAAATCAAGAAGGATCACCGGACGTTTGACTTCTTGAATGAGGCGCGTACCCAGATCCAGCCAAAACTCAGTGAATTGGGCAGTGGATTTAAGGGCTAGAAAAGAAACTACCTTCACTTCCCTGCTTCCGGATTCGTTGGCGTGACGCGTCAAGCGGGCGCCCAATAGACGGTTTAAATGAATTGAAATGGAGGGATACTGCCGGATCAGCTTAAGAAAGTCCTCACGCGGAATTTTTAGAAGCACTCCGTCTCGCATGGCTGCTGCAAAAACGCTGTGGGGCTGACCGGTTAAAAGCGACGATTCTCCAAAATGATCTCCGCGATAAAAAAAGCTTTGAATTTCTTCGCGATGCGCAGCTCTTGATTTGCGGAATGTTTTGAATTTGCCCGTAATAATAATATAAAAAAAATCGGATACAGCGCCTTCTTCAAAAACAATATCTCCGCGCTTGTACTCCTCCAGCCGTCCATGTTTTTGAATTTCTCGGCGTTCTGCAGGAGTCAAGGAAGAAAATAGCGGCACTTGATCAAGAGCGTATTCTTTGTCGGAATCAAGTTTTGAGCCAAAATGGAAAAGCGCCATGATAATTGTATATCGGCCGTTTGAAGAGAAAATTCAGCGACAAAAAGCGTTTAATGACCGGCGAGAAGTCGTTCCAATTCCTTTCTCCAATGATCGCGGAGCTGACGCCGCGCATCCCTCTTCATTTTTGGAAGGAATCGAGTGTAATGAGATTTTCGCAATTCAAGACCAGGTTCTGATTTCCAAAATCCCAATTTTCGGCCAGCAAGTTTTGCCGTCCCCCAGCAAGTCAAATCCGTATCATGAGAAGCCAAAACCGGAATACCCAAGAGATCTGCCTGAAACTGCATCAAAAAGGGATTAGCCGTCATGCCTCCATCGACCTGAAGCTCATGAATTTTCCATTGCCCACGATTTGTCATGACTTCAAGGACATCGGCTGTTTGATGCGCCACAGATTCAAGCGTTGCACGTATTAAATGGGCACGAGTGGTGCCACGAGTAATACCCGTAATGGAACCCCGGACATCTGAGCGCCAATAAGGCGAACCAAGTCCAACAAATGCGGGAATCACCGTCACTCCGCCGCTAGAATCAAGACCTTGAATTAAACGTTGCGTTTCAGACGATTTTTTAAAAAATTGAAGACCGTCTCTTAGCCACTGAATGGCTGCCCCTGCAATAAATATGGATCCTTCAAATGCATAGGTGGGTGCCCCCTGGCGGTCTACGGCAAGAGTCATCAATAAGCCTTCAGGGACATGATGAAATTTCCTCCCAGCCTGCATGACCAAAAAACACCCCGTGCCATAAGTGTTTTTCGCAGCACCCTTTTCATAGCACGACTGTCCATATAAAGCAGCCTGCTGGTCCCCCAAAATGGACTGAATTGTAATACCGGAAGGCAAAAACCCAAGTTCCCCCGTTTGACCAAAACCATTTCCGGAGTCTCTTACCTCCGGAAGAATCGAGCGCGGAATTTTAAACAAATCCAATAACTCTGCCGACCATTTTCTTTTTTGTATGTCAAAAAGGAGGGTACGGGAGGCATTCGTAAAATCAGTTGCATGAATTTTCCCGCCCGAAAGATTCCAAAGAAGCCAGGAATCGATCGTTCCAAAACGCAAGAAACCTCGTCGCGCTAAATCTTTTGCTTCCTTTGAATGTTTGAGTTTCCAGGCAATTTTCGAGGCGGAAAAATACGGATCAAAAACAAGTCCAGTTTTTTGACGAATTCGTTTCGGAGAGTATTTCTTTGATAATATAAGACAATCCTCGGAGGTTCTGCGGTCCTGCCACACGATGGCATGCCCTAAAGTTTTTCCGGTGCGCGAATCCCAAAAAACAGAAGTCTCGCGCTGGTTGGTGATGGCAATACCCATGAGATCGGATTTTGAGACGCGCGCTTGTTGGATGGATTTTTGAATGACAGACCGAACACTTGACCAAATTTCGTTCGCATCATGCTCGACCCAGCCCGGCTTGGGATAATACTGACGGAACTCTTCATAGGCAGCGCCAACCTTCCTACCCGAGGAATGATAGAGAATCGCGCGACTGCCGGTCGTGCCTTGATCAAGCGCAAGAAGATAAGACGGCTTCATGCTTATGAAAAACCAATTTCAAGTGAGGGAAACTGAAAGCTGAATTCTTAATTACTTGGATTCTTGAATGTCTTCTGCGTCCGCAAAATCATCAACTCGGGTTTCGAGCCAGTGATTATAGGCAAAATCTAGGACGCGAAATTTATCGACCGGATCCATCCGAACAATATGGACTCCGTGATCAAAACCCTGATTTGAACCTTCGGATGGCGTTGTCCACATCACGCGACCTTGAGTTTGAATCGGTTTAGGATCATCGGGAATGACAATCTCCAGATCGACTGTCGCACCTTTTTCAAGGGAGCGATTGGAATTTATTTTAATTCCTTCGCGGGAAATATCTTTGGTGAGGGAAATAGCTTCCGCCTTATCTCCTCCAGGCAAATGGCATCGAACGCTCATGTACGCATCAAATCGTTTAAATTTTCGCCGATCTTTATCCATAATTTCCTCCGATGTAATCGAGCCTTTGCTTGATATAACGACCATATAAATAACTCCTTAAGTAGAAGATTTGTACCGCAAAACGTCGGCGAAAAAACTATAGCACACGGTTTTCAAACTTACAAGAATACGGGCCCACATTTAATATTTTTAATAGACCCTGACCCAAATTGATAGAGGTGATAACAAACGCTAGCGGTAGTTCGTAAATTGAAGAGGAACTTTGAAGGGATTTTGTCGGAAATACTGAATAACAGCCTGCAAATCGTCCTTACTTTTTGAAGAAACTCGCACCTGATCTTCTTGGATAGCGGCCTGAACCTTGAAACCCGATTCTTTAATCAGCCTCACAACCTCTTTAGCGTGTTCTTGAGAAAGTCCGCAGAGGAGCTCCACTTCTTGCTTCAAAGTCCCCTCAAATGCCCTTTCCGGATCTTTGAAAACAAGTGACTTGATCGAAATACCGCGAGCTGCCATGCGGGTTTTTAGAATATCGTGAAGATTGCGCAGCTTCAGATCGTCGTCAGCGATTATCTTTATTTTCTTTTCTGAGCGAGAAAACTCAAGCTGGCTTTTGGTTCCTTTAAAATCAAAACGATTACGAATTTCTTTTATGGATTGATTGACCGCATTATCGACCTCCTGGAGGTCAATCTCGGATACAATATCAAAGGAATTCTGTGCCATTCCTAAACCTTATTAAGATTTATCAGAAAAGAGGCTATTTGAGTTTGCGTATAAACACGTCAGGAAAACTGGAAGCCACGGGGATCTTTTTGAACTTGCGTAAGGCCAAGTCGCCTTCCTCATAAGTCGCAAAGCGCCCAACAAATACACAATGATACACGCGGCCGCTCTGACGCTTCATGGACTGAATAAAACCGGGAAAGCCGGCTTTCTGGATTCCATCTAACATGTTTTGCGCATCGGCCAAATTAACGTAAGTAGCTACTTGAATCACATAGGGCTTTGCGGCAGGGATATCCGCCGGAGCCGCGCTCGTCGCAGCCTGCTCAACGGTCGAGGCAGGGGCAGCAGATAAAGCGGAGGCCTCATGAACAGCCGAAGTTTCTTTTACAACTTTTTTTTCCTGATTCAACGCAACGGGCGGCGTAAGAGCATTTTGAAGATTTTGTTCCGTCACCACTATTTTGGGAGCTGTAACGGTTTTTGGTTTCTTCATGGCCACTTCACGTTGATTATTTAAAGATTGAATCGCAACAATCAATGCCAGCACCAAAACAACCAACCCTAATTTGGAGACATGGCGCTTCCACGAGCCCCCCAAAAAGGCTTGGATCAATTGAATAACAACGGCCCCCAATTGCCCTACCGTCGCCCCGAAAGATGCAATAAGCTTCTGAAACCCACGAGGAGAATCGGCTCCCTTAAAATTAGAAGCACCCAGATTTCCGCCCAGAGACGAGGTTGCCGAGAGATTCTTATCAAGAACCTCCGCTTCTTGATCAAGCCATTTATTAATTCCGCCCGCGGCATTCTGCTTCATATTTTTTTTATCGATGGCAGCGCTTGAATTTGTCTTTTCAGCAGGCAAGGATAATGGACTGACAAATAAATCAGTGGCCGACGATTTTTCTGGGATCGATGAACTTTTAGCCCCATTTACTTGGGAAGCGTTTGAAGTGTTTTGCTGATCAAAAAGATGCGGAGGCCTTAGCGTTCCATATAATTTTTTTTGAATTTCAACTTCCGACAAAGGTTTAAACGATTCCGATTTTTTCTTATCTTCATCAAATATTCCCATTGCACCCTCGCTCAGGCCTTAAATTTTTTTGCATCCACGGGCAAATGCACCGCCAACTTGACCAGTTCAACCGAACCAAGTTTGACGTGGGCGCGAGCAGAAAATCCTTGGCCCTGAAGCAGCCCAATTGCTGCCTGCATCCGGCTGGTTGCCTTAAAGACAACCTCTTCATATCCCGCCGCAGTGCAAAAATCGAGTACAGCCTTGAGTAACTTTTTACCAATCTTTTGATTTCTGGATTCCCGGGACACGAATAAACGTCGCAAAAGCGCCGTTCGCCCATCCTCCTGCTTTACTCCAGCAGTCCCAATAACCCCGTGACTGTTGGAAGCTACATAAAAAACTTCCCTTTTGGATCCATAAGCGTGCACGACATCTTGGATGTCATCCACAGGATAAGCGGCCCGTTCCTGGTGAAATTCCTCATCCATAATGGCATTGATCAAACCAACAACTTGGGCCTGATCTTTTGATTCAAAGGGGCGAATGGCAACAGTCATAAATCAGCTATTTTTTTCCCGCATCAGCTTTTTTTGCTGGTTCAGTTTTTTTAGCAGGTTCAACTTTTTTACCCGCTGGGGTTGCAGGCGTCGCGGTGCCGGGCGCTGCTTTTTCATCACCCTCTTTAGCGGCCTTTGCTTTTTTGACTTTGACTTTTTGGGATTTGAGTTTAGGAAGGTTATACACCGAACGTCCTTCGTCCCAACGATTTTCTTCCATCATTCTTTTGATTCTTTCAGAACGATTAATAACATTGCGGTGTTTGACACCCACACTATCCACTCTCAGACTCGGATGCTGCGACATAAAAACGAACTCCTGTTTCGCGGTTTTTTGACCGATTTTTTTGTAGGATGAATGGCCGGATTATACTGGCTTTAAAGTGCTTTGGCCATAACAAATTAGACGACCTTCGAGGGGAATGTTAGGAATTATTGTTTTTTGATCGCGGAGGATGGTCCTGAGAGAGCTAAGCTATATTTCGAACGTAGGCATCCTTAGGAAACCAGCCTTGAGATTTCAGCTGCGCCAGGAATTGGCGGGCGGTTTGTTTGGAAAGAAAATTGGCCACGCAGACATTATGATAACTTTTTTGAGTCAAAACAAAGCTCTGGAGACCTTTTTGCGAGAGCTTTTCACTAAACCGATTTGCCTCATTTAATTGCTTATAGGCTACCACTTGAATCGTAAATTTTCCCTTTACCGAACTTGCGGCCGTTAAATTAACCACCTCAATTGCAGAAGACTTTTCAGGCGATGAGGACTCCGCATTTATATCCGCTTTATTTTCCGTCGTACCGGCCGAAATGGAGACCTTCACCGGATCCACAGTCTCCGCCGCCTTTGGCGCTTCGGTTAACGGTGCAGGAACAGGCACGGTCACGTGCGAAGGGCGATTAAAAAGATCTTTCAAGGATACCCTGCTCCCCGTCCACACGCCCAAGCCATAAATAAGGCAGGAGTACGCAATGAGGGAAATGGAGGCTAACAAGATTTGATCCATTCCAAGGGTAATCTGAAACTTGTGGAGAAAACCGCCTGATTCGGCAGGCAGTGAGTTTTCGGTTTCCGTCAGAGGGTCATTAAATAAATCGCGTTGCATAGTTTGATATTCCTAAACTAATTTACGGCACATCTCAGACAAAGTTTTAGCACTATTTCGAATTATTCTTTGCTGGTTCACATAATCCACACCCACAATCCCGAACCGGGGACGAAATCCGTGCGCCCATTCAAAATTATCCAAAAGCGACCAATAAAAATACCCGCGAACATCTGCACCCTGAGCCTTCGCACGCTCCACGGCCTTTAAATGATCTTGAATATAATTTCCACGCTGCGTGTCTTGCTCGGTGCAAATTCCATTTTCAGTGATAATCAGCGGTAATCGATATCGGCGAAGCCGCATTAAGATTTTATATAAACCATCCGGATAAACCTCCCACCCCATCTGATTTTGCTCTTTCACCTCGTCGGGATGTAAGGATTTAGAATCAATCTGTCCAAGCGAATTTCGGAGGCCCCAACCTCCAAATCGGATAAAATCGCGCGTGTAATAATTTACGCCGATAAAATCGAGCGATCTTGAACGCGGCAGCCATTCGCAAAAAACTCCCGGAAAAAAGAGAAAACCATAGGTCAGGGCATTCAAGAGCATATCGTTAAAAAACCAGTTCCGAAGCCATACGGAATAGCGGTCCAAAAGATGATGCGGCCGCGCTGGGGTAAAACATGATAAATGCTTTGCAATCGAAACCCAGACAGGGCCCTTTCCCTCTTCCTGATAATGCCGATGGATCAAATCATAGGCGCTGATGTGTCCTTTTATCAACTGATAGAGAACCTTGAGTGCCGAGGCAATGGAGTTTTTCCCCGGGGGCCACGTTCCTTCTAAATAACTAAAGTATAAATAAACCAGCGGCTCATTAATCGTGACCCAAAACTTCACCTGATGTGCAAAATTTTGAACCACTCGGTTCACAAAGCGCGAAAAATAATAAGCGGCCTGATCCGACTCCCAGCCTCCGAGCGCAGCAAACCATTGCGGGATCGTGAAATGGTGGAGCGTCACCATGGGTTCAATTCCGCGGCGGTTGAGATCACTCAGAACTTGATGATAATGCTCAAAAGCCGCGGGATCCCACTCATTTTCTCGAGGCTCCAACCGGCTCCATTCGATGGAAAAGCGGTGGGCGTTATGCCCTAAGTTAGAGATGATTTCAAAATCCTCAGGATAACGTCGATAGTGATCGCAGGCAGGGCCGGAGGGTTCCTGGACTTTCTTGGCTTGCTCCCAGGCCCACCAGTCATTATGAATATTCTGACCTTCGACTTGATGCGCGCTGGTTGCACTTCCCCATAAAAAGAAAGAGGTCATGATAAAATTGCGAGATTACTCCGCTAGTTTAATACGTTTCGGCGGCCACCAAATAAAAAACGCCTTTCCGACAAGATTTTTGATCGGAACAAAACCCCAATTCCGGCTGTCCGAGGACTGGGCAGAGTTGTCTCCCAAAACAAAGAAGGAATCGGACGGAACAGAAATGGTTTGTCCAGTTTTGCCGTAATCCCAATCTTCTCGGTTGTAATAATAATGACTGACAAACGGCGGTTCCGAAAGCTCCTTGCCATCCACAACAACGCGGCCGTCGCGAATCATAAGCTTTTCACCGGGTAAACCAATGAGCCGTTTAACAAAATCCTTTTTCTTGTCCAAGGGATAGCGGAAGACAATAATATCTCCGCGTTTCGGCGGATGAAAACGATACGACATCTTGTCTACAAAGATCCGGTCTCCTTCCATGAAAGTGGCTCGCATGGAAGCGGTTGGAATACGGTAAGGGCCTAAAATATAAGTTCGAATTACCAATGCAAGGATTCCGGCCACAATAAAAGGCTCAACCCAATTTTTCCAAAAATTGAGGCTCGTTTCACGAAACCAGCCCTTACGGTCTTGCGAAAAAACATTCCAGTGAGAAAGTAAATTCTGGATGTAATAAATCAGAGTGAAGCCTAAAACGCCCAAAGAAATTGTTACTGCAGAGTTCATTCATCCACCCTAAGGACCGCAATAAAGGCTTCTTGCGGAAGGTTAATGGTTCCAATTCTCTTCATGCGTTTCTTGCCCTCTTTTTGTTTTTCGAGGAGCTTTCTCTTTCGGGAAATGTCTCCTCCATAACACTTAGCCGTCACATTCTTCCGCATGGCCCCGATACTTTCACGGGCAATGATTTTACTTCCAATCGCAGCTTGGATCGTCACTTCAAACATATGCCGGGGAATCACTTCCTTCAGCTTTTCCGCCAGCATGCGGCCCTTGTGATACGCCTTTTCCCGGCAAACGATGATGGATAAAGCATCGACCGGTTCGCTGTTAACTAAAATATCCAGCTTTACCAATTTCTCAGGCTGATAACCGATAAAATCATAGTTCAGGGAACCATATCCGGCGGTCATGGACTTGATTTTATCGTGAAAATCCATAACTACCTCAGAAAATGGAATGTCATAAATCAGAATAACGCGGCTCGTATCGATATATTCTGTGCTTTTATAAATCCCCCGCCGTTCTTGACACAGCTGCATCATGGGCCCCAAACAAGAAGAAGGGATCATGAGATTCGCTTTAATGTAAGGTTCTTCGATCCTTTCAATATTCGTTACCGGTGGAAGCTTAGTGGGATTTTCAAGCTCAATTTTTTCTCCTGCCGTGGTATAGACATGATAAACCACGTTCGGTGCGGTGATCAAAAGATCCAAATTAAATTCCCGCTCAAGACGTTCCTTGGCGATTTCCATATGGAGTAATCCGAGAAAGCCGCAGCGAAATCCGTTTCCGAGGGATGCCGAAGTCTCGGGTTCAAAAATAAAGGAAGAGTCATTCAACTGCAATTTTCCCAAGGCTTCACGCAGGGCCACAAAATCACCGGGATTGATCGGATAAAGTCCGCAGTAAACCATGGGTTTGGCATCGCGGTATCCCGGCAGAGGCTCCGGCGCAGGATCTTTTAAAAGCGTGATAGTGTCACCGATTTTGACATCCGCTATTTTTTTGATATTTGCAGCCACATACCCGACTTCGCCAACTGACATTTGAGGGACTTCTTCCGGATGCGGATTAAAAATACCAATCTCTTCAGCCACAAACTGTCCACCGGTCTGCATCATCATAAAGGAATCGCCCTTGGAAATCGTCCCGTCCATAATTCGCACGTAAGCGATCACTCCTTTATAAAGATCATACTTGGAATCCACAATCAAAGCCTTGACCGGCCCCTTAGCATTTCCTTCGGGAGCCGGAATCCGCTCAATGATGGCATTCAAAATCGCTTCGGTTCCTTCACCGGTTTTTGAACTTGAATAAATAATCTCAGATTCTTCGACCCCCAAAAGATTCACAATCTGCGTCCGGACCTTTTCCGGTTCGGCAATCGGAAGATCAATCTTGGTGACTACGGGAATAATGGTCAGATTCCGCTCCATGGCCAAATAAAGATTACTCACGGTTTGCGCCTGAATCCCCTGACCTGCATCCACCAAAAGAAGCACGCCTTCGCAAGCAGCCAGGCTTTTGGAAACTTCGTAGGTAAAATCCACATGGCCCGGCGTATCAATGAGATTTAAAATATAATTTTTATGTTTAATTCGGACGGCGCGCGCTTTAATCGTAATGCCCCGTTCGCGTTCAATATCCATATCATCCAGGATTTGCTCGCGAAATTCACGTTTGCTGATCGCCCCGGTATCTAAAAGAAGACGGTCGGCGAGGGTAGACTTTCCGTGGTCAATGTGCGCCACGATGGAGAAATTACGAGTAAACTTCGGATCCATACTTAGGAGGCTTGTTGTCGGAGTTTGCGAATCGCATGGGCTCGGTCGCGTTCGCCAAAAATGGCTGTACCCGCCACTAGCACATCGGCGCCTGCATCAATGCAAGTCTTAGCTGTTACTGGATTGATTCCTCCGTCGACAGAAATTCGTCCGGAAAATCGTTTTCGTAAAAATTCAATCTTGGGCACCATGTCCGTCATAAAGGATTGTCCGCCAAATCCCGGCTCCACCGTCATAATCAAAATCAAATCCAGTTCTTTGAGGTAGGGCAATAAAACCTCGGCCGGCGTTCGGGGACGAAGTGAAATGCCCACTCCGGCCTTTAGCGCGCGTATTTTATGGATCACTGCAGAGACATCCGGAGACGCTTCATAATGAAAGGTGATAAAATCAGAACCAGCTTTTCGATAGTCTTCTACCCAGCGGATTGGATTTTCAATCATGAGGTGAGTATCCAGCGGCAGCCTCGTAGATTTTCGAATCCAGGAAATGACCGGCGGACCGATGGTGAGATTCGGCACAAAATGCGCATCCATAATATCTAAATGAACCCAGTCAGCGCCGCCCTGCTCAACACAGGTGATTTCATCCGCCACACGGGCAAAATCACAGGATAAAATACTGGGCGCAATCCAAAGCGGATTTTGTGAGCAGGTCATAGTTGAAATACATCCTCAATTTCACGCTGGGCACGGGTATTTTGAGGTCCAATCATGGCCAGATGAAGATTATTTCGGGTGAATATCTTTTTTGCAACTTCAAGGATCTCTTCGGCTGTCACGCTACGTATCGCATCTTCAATGCGTTTTCGATTCGGAAGCTTATCAATATCAATCACACGTTCTCCGGCCCAAAGAAGATGATCTAAAGTGTCTTCAAGGGCCATGAGGAGCTGACTCAAAAAAAAGTCTTTGGCCCTGGACAGCTCGCCGCGCCTTACTTCTTCCCGCGTAAATTTTCGGAGCTCTTCAAGAATAACCTCGACCGTTTGCCGCGTCTTTGAATTTTCCACCCCCGCAGTCACAGAGAGATAACCGGCGTCGTGATAAAAACCCATACTGGAGCGGATCTCATAGGCCAGCCCTTTTTTCTCCCGAATGATTTCAAATAATCGGCTTGACATATTGGCTCCTAAAATGACGTTCATCATCGCTAGTTTATAGCGATCCGGATGGAACCGGGAGAATGTATGCATCCCTAACACCAAATGAGTTTGCTCCGTTGTTTTTTCTAAAAAAGCTGTTCGTGGTGATTTCTTTGGAAGAATCGCTTTCTCAAAGCTGAGCCGATGATTCTGATGGCGAAATGCGAAATACTCTGCCGCTTTCGCTGTTACCTCTTTATGATCCAAATCCCCCGCGATCGAAACAAGAATATTCTGATTATGATAATGCTTATTTTTAAAATCCAAGAGGTGTTCGCGCGTTAAATTTGCCACAGATTCTTCGCTTCCTGAAATCGGCCGCCCCAGCGATTGATGGGGCCACAAAAGCTCGCTCATCAGGTCATGAACCAAATGCGACGGGAGATCTTTATACATTTTAATTTCTTCAATAATAACCGATTTTTCTTTGGACAACTCCGCTCGATTGAACTCAGGGTTATGAATCATATCCGATAGAACCGAAAGCCCAGTCTCAAGATGACGGGGTAAAAGCTTTACAAAATAACAGGTGCTTTCTTCTCCCGTGAAAGCATTGATCATCCCTCCAACCCCTTCAATCGCCTGGCGAATTTCTCGACCGCTTCGCTTGATTGTCCCTTTAAAAAGCATGTGCTCAATGCAATGCGAAATTCCGGACTGAAGCTTCGGCTCATAACGGCTTCCTACGCGAACCCAAACGGCAATCGCGATGCTCTCCCGGTGCGGCATGGGAACCGTGAGCACCCGGATACCATTTTCCAGCTGGCTAAGTAAATAATTTTCTTGTTTCATTCGTTTTTATCCGTTCGGCTCCGCTGAAAATCCAAATATCCCTGCAAGATTCTCTGAGCAGCAAGACGGTCCACAATTTCTCGCTTTTTCTCTCGTGTCAGATCTGTTTCATCCAAGATTCTTTGAGCTTCCTTGCTCGTTAATCGCTCCTCATGCAGAATCCATTCAAAGGCACTGTGGCTTCGAAACCACTCCACATGGGCCATTACATGGCTAGCGGCTAGCTCAATTTTTCCTGCCAACGTAACGGGTAATCCTACCACAATCGTCGACACGGTATATTCCTGAGCCAAACGGCTTACATCCCTCAAAAGACTTCTTCGGCCCGTAAACATCAATGTTGTCAAAGGACTGGCTATCAAACGCGTTTCATCCGAAACCGCAACCCCCACACGCTTTGTCCCCAGATCAAGACCCAAAATACAGGTCATGAACGCGGCCCCTTGACCGCCGTGATCATCAACTGGACCCACTGAACTACGGGTGCAATTTCCCCTTTGTACTTAGCCAGACGATCAACAATGGCACTCCCGACGATGACCCCTTCGCTGATAGCGGACATAGACTTGGCCCGCTCAGGATCTCCGATTCCAAAACCAATCAGAAGAGGTTTAGGAGTCATTCGATGAAACGGTTCGAATTCTTTTCGGATGTCTCGCGGCAAGGTTTTTCGCGCCCCGGTAACTCCGCGCAGCGACACATAATAAATAAACCCCTGAGAATGGGCCGCGATTTTCTTGGCACGATCCATCCGCGTAGTTGGGCTTATCAGAAAAATATTGGCAAGTCCAGAACGCTTGCACGCAGCCTGAAACTTCGTCTCTTCCTCAGGAGTCAAATCAGGAATTAAAACTCCATCCATACCGCTCGCCGCCGCTTTTGCTGGAAACTTTTGAATTCCAAATCGATAAATGGGATTCATATAACTAAAACAAACGATCGGAATTTGACAGCCTTTTTTTCTTAATCGCGAGACTAAATCAAAGGCCTTTCGCAAGGAGGCCCCGCGCTTTAGAGCCGCCTCCGAAGAATGCTGAATCGTGGGACCATCGGCCATGGGATCAGAAAAGGGAATACCAAGCTCCAGAATATCCACACCGATTTTCTCAAATTCCAAAATAAGTTTTTCGGTCGCTGAGATCGACGGATAACCCAGAGTAATGAAGGCGCAAAAGATTTTCTTCTTTCGCTTTTGAACTTTGGCAATGTGATGGATCAGTCGGTTTTTCATCATGAGCGTGGTAAATATTTTTGAATCGTCCCGATATCTTTATCGCCGCGGCCGGACAAACAAAGACACAAGATTTCATTTTTCTTTGTCTTAGGCATGAGTTTATCAAGATATCCGAGGGCGTGCGATGGTTCCAACGCCGGCATAATCCCTTCCAGTGTTGTGAGCCGCTGAAATCCCTGAATGGCTTCACGATCTGAACAAGAGACATAGGTCACGCGGCCGGAGTCCTTTAAAAAAGAATGTTCTGGACCCACCGACGGATAATCCAAACCCGCAGAGATGGAATGAGCCATTTGAATTTGCCCGTCTTCATCCTGAAGCACATAACTCTTCATGCCGTGCAGAACACCCGGAAACCCCTTGGTCAGAGAAGCTGCATGATGGAGCGTGCCAAGCCCTTCCCCCGCCGCCTCCACTCCAAATATTTTGATTTTTTTAGATTTCAAGAAGGCATGAAAAAATCCAATGGCATTACTTCCACCGCCCACACAGGCAACCAAATAATTAGGATCATGACCCACAAACTGATGAAAATATTTTTTAACTTCTCTTCCAATAATTGACTGGAAATCCCGGACCATCATAGGATAAGGGTGCGGCCCCATCACGGAGCCGATTAAATAATGAGTGTCTTCAACATTCGCGACCCAATCGCGTAACGCTTCAGTCGTTGCATCCTTCAGTGTTTTTGATCCGGCACTCACCGGCCGCACTTCCGCACCAAGGAGCTTCATCTTATAAACATTCAAGGCCTGTCGGCGAATATCTTCTTCGCCCATATAGACCACGCACTTAAGTCCCAACATACTGGCGACGGTCGCACTCGCGACACCGTGCTGACCGGCTCCGGTTTCCGCCACAAGGCGCGATTTTCCAAGTCGCCGCGCTAAAAGTCCCTGGCCAAGGGCATTATTAATTTTATGCGATCCCGTATGGGCCAAGTCTTCACGTTTCAGGAAAATTTTAGCGCGGCCATAAAATGCCGTGAGCCGCTTGGCTTCATAAACGGACGTGGGCCGGCCCGCATAATCCCGAAGGTAATCGAACAGTTCTTTTTGAAAGGATTTATCCTTTTTGAATTTTAGATAAGTTGCTGTCAAATCCTCAAGGGCTCGCATCAAGGTTTCAGGAACGTAGCGGCCGCCATAGGCCCCAAAATGGCCCAACCGATCGGGATAATTTTTGCTCATTTTATTTTTTCTCTTGAACAATCAGTTCCAGTTGATCATTCCGGATCCAGCCCGTATCAAGATTCGCTAGCCAGATGCGGCTCCATGTGTCACCGCGGTTTACGACATACACCTTCAAACCTTCGATTAAACGAAAGGCCACCGGATCCTCAATGGAAGGACCATAGTGAACTTCGGCGGACTTTGCCGTGATAATAGCGGTACGCATCATATGCTGAGTTGATACTTTATAAAAGGCAAAAAGTCCCGTCAGAATCAAGAGCACAAGCAGGCCTTTCCGGTACCATCCCCAAGAAGCATCGGGATGCATCAGACGCGTCAAAAGCCAGGAAATAAGCAGGACAAAAAGGACAAACAAGAAAGATCCCACCGCCTCATCGCGCGTGACATAACTTGAGGCGACTTCACCCATCCGGATATACCAATTCCTTTTATCCTGAACACGATATTCCAGCAGACTGTTGACATAACTCAAGTTGTGCCGAACATCCGAATCCCGCGGAAGAAAAAGCAAAGCACGTTCATAGGCAAGGATGGCTAGTCCTATTCTCTTCATTCGGACATAGCAATTAGCAAGATCAAAAAATCCGGCGCCGGATTCTGGATGAGCATCCGTAAACTCCTGATACGCCTTTGCGGCCTCCTGAAACTTACCGCTCCGGTACCATTGATTTGCCTGGGCAAAAGAATCCGCCCATGCGGCTGCAGGACTTAGCGGCCCCAAAAGCATGGCCACCAAAAGAAAGCGAAGGGAGTTCTTTATTTTTTTCATATTTTCAAATGATCCAACTGACTCAGAATTTGGGTGAGCTCTTTGTAAACTCGGGCTTTTTCATCCTTCCCAATGGATGCCTTGGCAAAGCGCGCGGATTCGCACGTATTAAAAACATTCTGGATTTGATGCAAAAGGGAGAGATCCGAACCCATCACTTCCCCCAGTTTAGTTTCAAGATCGTAGCGCGTGATTCCAAGCGTCGAAAGATTCATTTTATCCGTCAAATATTGAGTGAGAATTTGTTCGATCTTTTCAAAAAACTCAAGCTCTTTGGCGGGTTCGGATTTTTTTAACAATCCATCCAGCTGACGAAGCCCCCTTCTCGCTTCGGACCCCGCAAACATCTTTCTCTTAAGCGCCACATTGCGGGTAAAAAACTCAGACCGCTTTTGAACAACCCAGTGGAGAGCGATCAAAAAACCCAAGAGCACGTTTAAAATTGCCAGAATTATATTGGATAGCTTAAGCCTGTGATTCCACGTCTCCTGATTTAACGTCTCGTGAATAAAACGAATATCCTGTTTCTCCAGCTCTATATCTTTTTTAAGATCAACCGCTGCACCGCCGGGTTGTGAGGGAAGTGTAAAATTAGAATCCGACTTGTCCACATTTAAAACAAACTCAGGACTCTTCAGTGTTTGGTAGGTTCCTTGCCAGGGATTAAAAAAACTGTACTCCATGGATGGGATGAGACGTTTTCCCGGCGTGGTGGGAATAAAAACAAGCTCAAAGGTTTTCCGGCCGCCGATCCTGTCTCCGGTTTTAAATAGCTGGTGATTCGTATCGCCGTCATAAGAACGAAAATTTTCGAGATCAGGGATCTGCGGCTTGGGAAGCGTTTCAATATTCCCCTCTCCTTCAATCGTCATTGTCAGCGTCACGGGTTCATCTTGTTTCAGATCGGTTTTATCCACCTTAGCGCTTAGACGAAAATTCCCTGTCGCGCCTTGAAAACTTTTCGGCTTACCCGCATCCGGATACGGTTTAACTGAAATTTTGATGGGCGGCGGAGACAAAAGGACTTCTTCACGTCTTGCGAAAAACCCTCCTCCTTGGAAAAAACTGTCGTTAAAAAAATCATCAAATGCATTATTTTGCGGATCTTTACGTACGGAGGCCTTCAAAACACCTGGATGAATGGTGTAATCCGCCGCTGCAGTTGGAAAAAGTGCATATTTTTTTACAATGGCTCGAATATATCGATTTCCTCGCACTGTTACCGTATCGCGAGGAACATTTTGATCCATAGGATATTCCTCAATCCAAAAACCGCTCACTTCAGGCTCCTCTTTAAATCCCTCATAGCGCGTGTCATAGCGAGTATAAAGTGAGTAGGTTAATAAAATTTGTTCGCCGGGATAAACACTTGCTTTGTCCGCTTGAGCCAAGACGTAAATATTTTCATCCGCCGGGCCTGCGTTATCGTCTGGCTGGGCAATGGGAGGCGGCGACACCGGCGGCGTTTGAGAAGTTACCGGCTGCTGCGATGACGGAGGAAGCGAGTTTTGAATGGGAGGAAATGCAGAAGGAGCTCCCACCGAAGCGCTCGGCATAGAGTCCCCGGGGAGAATTTGAATTTGTGCCGGCTCAGTCCTGAAACTCTGCCCGCCCGCGGAAATCTCAATAGGCGGAAGCGCAAACTGGCCCGTTTTTTGAGGAACTAATAAGTAACTAAATTCAACACTCGAGCTGGATTGTCCATTGATGAACGAAAGCTGAGAGGATCGGCCGGTATAAAAAATATCAAATCCGTCCATGCCGGGGATTCGAGGAGCTTGTATATTTCCCTGAACATCCATGATTCGAATGACGAGGCGAATTTCTTCCCTAACCTTTGCCGTGGTTTTATCCAGATCCGCAGCCACACTTGCGCTCCAAGCGGAAGAAGCTTGAGCGCTCAGGAGTGCATAGACAAAAATTCCCGCTACGAACAAACGATTTAAACGCATTTGATAGACCTTTTAAATGAGAATTTATCATATCATAAAATTAAATTTTTCCTCTAAGAAAGTTCCGATTTGAAGACTGCCCTGAGATAGAATAATCGCAATACAGAGACAGGAAGGCTAATCGTTGCCAGGAGCCGGCACTCGGAAGGTACTACTCCACTCCTCTTCCAATTTCCGCGGAGAGATCATAAGAATCGAACGAATCACTTCATCCGAGGATTTTCCTTCCCCGTAAGCAGCCAACATTTTTTTAACTGTAAACATGCCGTAGCGCTGGACTAAATACTGAGTCAGATGAAACCCCTGCTGATAAATGAGAGCTACTTTGAGAGAATCCTGAATCTGGTCAAGGCGTCCTTGCTCCATCAAAAGTTCGATGGGAAGTAATTTATCCGTTCGAACGGCTGCCTCAAAAATATTTTGCTGAACAGGTCGAACATGGCCCTCTTCAACTTGTGCCAACCCCTCATTGATCCAGGCCGGTGCAACCCCCTGACTGAGGGCCGCGATAAAGGCATGAGCAACCTCATGAGTGGCCAAGGCCTTGAGTTCCTTGTCCACAAAACCCGATCCCGAAAGCGGCATCCGCACTTTTCCATCATAAAATCCCTGTGCCCATTCCGGCTTTTCTTTTAGCCTGGCAAAGTCAGCCTGGTCATATAGAAGCACTGTGATCTTATCCTTAAAATAGCAGGCAAAATCCCGGGAAATAACAGCGTAGGCCTCACGCAGGAGCTCTCGAAGCTCATAACCTTCAGCCGCATCGTGTCCCGATGGATATTTAATAAGAAAGTGTTCCTCATCATAGGTTGCAAATTGTTTTTCCTGTTTTTTTTCAACCAATATCGTTTCGATTTTCTTTTTTAAGTCCGGACGAGGATCCAGGGCATAGGCGATTTCATAATTGGATTTCGCAGACGCTAATTTTTGCCCCAGATAATCAATCTCTCCAAGCAGTGCATAGGCCTGAGCATTTTGCGCATCCTCACGAATGGCAGCCTCCAGAAGGCGGCGAGCAAGATCATATTCTCTTTTCTTAAAATGCTCGACTGCCTCATTAAGTAACGAGGCTGAACTTACCGAAGATGGGAATTTTGCCGTACCCGGAGGAGCGCTGAAATACTTCATCAGCTCCAACCTCTCACGCTTAACCAATTTATCATCATCCGAATTATTTTCAGCCGCCAGGGCAGCAGCAGACAAGAAACAGAAGAAAACAATCCACAAGGTGAATTTTCGAAAGCAGCTCATGACAAACACCGCGTTTTATATTTATTTTGAGCGGCTCGGATGCGTTTTCCCAGCGAGGGATGATCGTAAAAGAACCATTCATAAATTGGATTGGGCTCTGGATCCGAGAGATTTAAACTCCCCAGCTTTTCCATGCAACTTACAAAGGCGGGCAGATTCTGAGTCACGTCGAGAGCAAATGCATCCGCTGCATATTCCAGACGTCTTGTGAATGCACTTTGGAGCGGCGTAAAAATTAAATAAATTCCGTAAAAAATAACCATCAAAAGCGGCAAGGATGCCACATCCCGAATCCCTTGAAAACCAAAGTGAGCCGCCCAGTTTTTCATCAAGAAGCCCGCCGCAGAAAAACAGATCAAGGATAAAACAGCTCCAAATCCGATCTGTTTCCACAAATCCCGGTGAACAAAATGTCCCAATTCATGCCCCACAACCGATTCAATTTCATCATGATTAAAAGCGCTCAGCAATGTATCGCTAAGAACAAGACGCTTCGTAGAACCAAAACCCATGAATGCAGCATTGGCTTTTTTGGTCTTGCGGCTCAAATCCAGCGAAGATACTTTGGAAAGCGAGAGTTTAAATCGATCGCATAGCTTTTGAATGCGCGTCAATAAAACCGCATCTTCAAGAGGTTTATATTTAAAAAATAACGGCACCAGAAAAATGGGGAATAATTTTCCCACCACATAAGTCACAGCCAAATAGGCCATCCATGCATAGAGCCACCAAAACTTAGGCGCATTCCAGATTATGGCATAAAGAATCGACATGAGAAGCAGAGCAAACGAAAACTGGATGAGGGCGGCTTTGATCCAATCCCCCAGCCACTGTTTTAAGGTTTGATTGGAAAGATTAAACCGGTGCTCGATGACAAATCCAGAATAAAAACTGAACGGGCCATCCGAGACAAGGGTCCAGAAAGAAAAAAGTGTCCAATAAATAGCAAGCATTCCGTAGGGATTAGAAACACAAGACGCTATTTTACGAAAATAAAGAGAAAGCGGCGTCAGCATGACGATCAAAAGCATGGCCGGCGTTAGCACTAAATGAAAAAGTGTGAGCTTTTGCCGAACCCGTTGATATTCTTTTGCTTTCGGATCTAGCTTCATCGTTTCTCCGACAAAGAAAACTCAGCCAAAACCCCATAATGATCCGAGGCAAAAATATTCTGGCTGGGTTGATTCAAAACAATATCGCATTTTGACTCCTTGGCACTTAGAGGCTTCCCCCGCACAAAGATAAAGTCAATGCGGCGATCCGGCAGATGATGATGCGCTCCACCCGCAAAGGGGTTTTGATTATCCCAAGTGATGGCCTCTGAATGCGGATGAGCTAATCCAAAAACATCTTTAAAATTCCCCGATTCAGTCATGGCCTTAATTTCCGAAGTTTGCGGCGCGGCATTAAAATCACCCACGGAAATGCAGACACTCTCATGATCTTCATCACTTAAAATTTCAAGAAGATCCTTGATTTGTCCTTGACGGGTTTGTGATTCCTCTGGAAGCCAGGAAAGATGCGTGTTGGCAAATACAATGCTTAAAGAAGGGGCAGAAATCCAAGCCAACGTGACGTAGCGCCGGTAGTTTTCAGTCGGTGATTGAGTCGGGTACTGAAAAACAGCGGATTCTTGAATAGGATAACGCGATAAAGTGAGAAGACCTGAATCCGGCTGTGGATAATAGCAAAAAGAAAATCCCGATCGTTTACGAATCACGTCCACCCAATCCGGATTAAAAACTTCTTGGAATCCAACAATGTCAGGAGAATATTCCTGAAGCCCTTGAAAGATGATCTCCCATCGATCCTTCCATGGGCCTTTCTCCTGCCAGGTATTAAGCGTTAGAACCTTCACGCAACTTGGTCTCTGCCCGAATTTCATCGAGCGTTTTGATCATGGATTCCCGCATGCTTTCCATCACGTGCGGTAATTCTGCGCGACTTTCAATTTTTACTGGCGTCCCAATGCGGCACTGAAAAACAATATTTCGATTAATCCGGCGTTTATTTTTAGGAATCGCCGCACCCGTCCCATCAAAAACAATCGGAACCAAAGGAACTCCTTCGGTTTGAGCCAAACGAAATGCCCCGGGCTTAAACCGCTGAATTTGTCCATCAGGACTCCGGGTTCCCTCGGCAAACATCAGCACGCTAATCCCGGCCCGAATCTCAGACAGTGCGCGGAAGGCCGCCTCTTTCCGGCTTTCCGTTTTTTCGCGGTCTACGGGGATGTATCCCGATAAAGCAATATGCCAACCAAGGAAAGGCACTTTAAAAAGCTCCTTTTTGGCTATAAACCGAAATTGAATAGGAATGGTGGCAAGCGCAAGCGCGATGTCTAGAACGCTTTGATGATTGGCAACTAAAATATAGTGCTGACCGGATACCAGATTCTCCGCGCCTCGAACTTCCACCCGCCAACCCGGGATCAGACCCAGCGAACACTTTCCCCACAAATGGGACAGATTATGGAATCCGCTTTGGGATTTTCGCGGATTACTCCAAATCCAAATCCCATGCGTGAGACAGCCGGCAAAAAAAACAAAGGCGGTCATCACTCCCATAT
>CAYWRU010000036.1:0-20617 GCA_964460795.1 uncultured bacterium
CGATATAAGTGTGGGTGTCACTTGGGTTTGCGAATCCTGAGCCCTGCGTAGATGGCCGGACGCCGCGCCGCGACTGTCTCCCTGACCGACATCGCCGAGGTCTTCGGAGTGACGACGGAGGCTATCCGGCTGTGGCGCAAGGAAGGGATGCCGACGCGGATGCAGTCCGGCCAGCCGCGCTTTGTCGTCACCGAGTGCGTGAAGTGGCGTCGGGAGCGCGATCGCTCGGCCGCCGCGAGCGACGCCGAGAGCGATACCACGCGTGAGGACCGCCGCGCCATCATTCGCGCCGATCGGCAGCTCCGCGAGATGGAAGTCCGTGAAAGAATGGGCGCTTTGGTGGAACGGGCGACATTCGACGACGAAATCGAGCGATTTGTAGGCGGATTTGTCGCGGCGGTGTCGAGTCGTCTGCAGCAGTTCGAGCGCGACATCGTGCAGGCCACCACGCCGGCGGCCGCGCGCGCGCTCACCGAGCGCATTCAGGACGACGTGCTGCAGGGCGCGCGAGCCTACGCTGACGCCCTGGAGGCCTCGGCGGAGGCCGAGGACGACGCACCCTCGACTGATCAGGCGGCATGAGCGGCGCGACGGCACTCCGACGCACCGCGGCCCAGATCACACGACGCCTCTGCGTCGCGAAGGAACGCCTGACGACGACGGAGTGGGCGGTGAAGTACCGCGAGCTCCCGGAGACGGGCGGCACGCGTGGCCGGTATCGCATCGAGACGGTGCCCTACCATCGGCGGCCGCAGGATCTGATGGGCGACCCCACGGTCCCGCTCATCTGCCTCGCTTGGGCGTCGCAGACGGGGAAGTCGACGTGCATCGAGAACGCGATCGGGAAGCGGATCCACCTCACGCCGGGCCCGATGCTGATGGTGCGTCCGAAGATCGACGACGCGGAGAGTTGGGCGAAGGAGCGCTTCGACCCGATGGTGCGGGCGACGCGGGTGCTGAGCGCCCTGGTGCGCCTCGGTCGCGCGGGACAGTCGACGCTCCGCTACAAGGTGTTCCCTGGCGGGTACTTGTTCATCCCCTCGGCGCAGTCGGCGACGGAGCTCGCTTCCCGCTCCGCGCCCGATCTCTTCATCGACGAAGCCGACCGCATGGAGGTCATCGCGGGCGAGGGGAATCCGATCGAGATCGTCCAGCGCCGCAACGCCGCGACGGACCTCGGGACGACGGTGATCACGTCGACGCCGCGCGATGAGGAGACGACGCTGATCTGGCCGTATCTCGAGGACGGAACGCACGAGCTCTTCGAGCTGCCCTGCCCTCACTGCGGGCACATGCAGCCGCTGGTCTGGGGGACGCGGGAACGCGACACGGGCCTGCGCTGGCGGCACGCGGAGCCCTGGACGGCGTCGTACCTCTGCCGCTCGTGCCTACACACCTTCGAGGAGCGCGAGAAGCCCGCCTTGCTGCGGGCGGGTGAGTGGCGCGCGACGCAGCCGGAGAAGGAGTATCCCTCGTTCCACCTCAACGGGCTCTACTCGCCGTTCGCGAAGTCGTCCTGGGCGACGCTCGCGCGCGAGTGGGAGAAGGCGCAAGGCAAACCACACGACCTGCAGGTCTTCGTCAACACGCGCCTGGCGGAGCCGTGGAAGGAGGCGGCCGACCAGGTGGACGAGTCAACGCTCGCCGGTCGCCTCGAGGAGGAGCTCGAGGAAGGCGTCGTGCCGGATGGTGTGGGCGTGCTCACCGCCGGCGTCGATGTGCAGGCCGCCGCCGGCGGGCGCCTCGAGGTGGCGGTGTGGGGCTGGGGCGCAGGGCTGGAGTCGTGGCTCGTCGCGACCGCTATCCTACCGGGCGATCCGGATCGTGAGCCGGATTCCCCAGGATCGGTGTGGCAGGACCTCGACGCGTTCCTCGGCCGGCGCTTCTCGCATGTGAACGGCGGCGAGCTGCCGATCGCGGCGACGCTTGTCGACTCGGGGCACGCGACGACGAAGGTGTACGCGTTCACACGACAGCGCGCGCGGCGGAAGATCTACGCGTGCAAGGGGGTTGGGGGCGAGAAGGTGACGCCCGTCGGGAAACCGACGCCACAGGGGCGCTGGCGCGTGATCCTCTACCCGCTGGGCGTCGACGCGCTCAAGACCGAGTTCCTGCGCTCGCAGATTCATGAGCAGTCGCCGGGACCCGGCTACGTGCACCTGGGCAAGTGGGTCGGCGACGGCTACCTGAAGCAGCTCGTGAGCGAAAAGCGCATCACGCGCATCGTGAAGGGCCGTGCGGTGCGGGAGTGGCGCCCGATACGGGCCGATGCCGCGACGGAAGGCCTCGATTGCCGCAACTACGCACGCGCGGCGCTGGAGGTGCTGGGGCCCCGCGTGGTGCGCTCGTTAGGACAGCTCGCGGAGAGCTTCAGCGGGCCGCGCGTGGAGGCAGCGGGCGGCGAGGAGACGCCGCCGACCGTGCCAGCGGAGACGTTGGCGCCGAAAAAGACCCCACGCCTCCCCAAACGACGCGGCGGATGGATCAAGTCATGGTGATCCCTGCCCTGCGGGACGCGTCCGAGGATCTCGCGCTGCGCGGGGCGCCGTTGGCGGTCTACGTCTTCGTGTTGCATCACCTCGAGCGCCACGCGTTCCGTCCCGTGAAGGCCGATGCCGTGGGCGCGACATTGCAGATGCGTCGACACACCGTGGGGCGCGCGCTCTCGCTCCTGGTGGTGCGCGGCTACCTCGCCGAAGGCCCTCGGGACGGCAAAATGCGGACGTATCGTCTCCTGGAGACGCGATTCCGCCCTGATGGGCCTCTAACCGTCCAACGTCAGACCGCCTAACGATAGGTGGACGCGCGGCGCGCCCGTAGCCTACGGGTGCGATGGCACCGACGACTCCCTACGGCGAACCGACCGACGTCGTGGCCGGGGATTCCTGGCTCTGGACGGCACGGTACGGGGACTACCCCTCGAGCGAGGGGTGGTCGCTGTCGTACTCCTTCCGCGGCGTCCACCAGCTGGACACCGAGAGCGCTGAAGTGACGGTGGCGAGCGACCTCTGGACGGTGAACCTCCCGGCCAGTCGCACCGCTGATCTCGCGGGTGGGACGTATCGCTGGGCCGCGTACATGACGGGATCTGGCAGCTACGCCGGGCGCCGTCACCAGGTCGCCACCGGCGTGCTGACCGTCGCGCCGAATGCGGCGGTCGCCGCGGAGGGGGATCTCCAGAGCTCCGACGAGCGCATCCTCGCGGCCATCGAAGCCGCGATCGAGGGGCGCATCACGGATGACGTCCAGATGACGCAGATCAAGGGGCGTCTGATCACGAACATCCCGATCCTCGAGCTGCAGAAGCTGCGCGGGGTCTACGAACGCCGCGTGTGGCGCCTCCGCAACCCGGGCAAGATGCCGGTCGCCCGCGTGGTGTTCCGTGGCGTGGCCTGATCGTCTCCTGCGCGCCTTCGGGCTGCAGCGCGTGCCGCAGAAACGCGGGAGCTATGTCGGCGCCGCCATCAACCGCCTCACGCTCGACTGGATCCGCTCCTCGCTCTCGGCGGACAAGGAGCTCGAGGGCGACCTCCTGAAGCTGCGCGCGCGCGGGCGAGACCTCGCGCGCAACAACGGCTACGGCCGGCGCTTCGTGAAGATGGCGCAGAACCACATCGTGGGACCGCGTGGCATCAAGCTCGTGCCGTGCAACACGATGGTGAACGGCAAGCCGCGCGACGACATCAACGACACGGTGAAGGCGGCGTGGGAGCGCTGGGGCAAGCCGCAGTTCTGCTCCCTGACGGGAAAGCACTCGCTCACATCGATGGCGAGGCTGATGGTCGCCGAGTGGGTGACCGGTGGTGAGGGTCTGACGCAGATCGTGCTCGATCGCTCGCTGCCGTTCGGCATCGCGTTGCAGCCAATCGACGCGGACCGCCTCGACCAGGACTTGCATCGCCCCGCCGGCGAGGGGCGCAACGAGATCCGCTACGGCGTCGAGATCAGCCGCATCGGGCGCCCGCTCGCGTATCACATTCTGCGCACGCATCCGAGCGAGCTGCAGCGCTACCCGGGCCTCGCGCGCACGCACGACGTGATTCCCGCCGACCAGGTGATTCACCTGGCGTTGTGGGACGAGCGCGTCGACCTCACGCGGGCGCCCTCACAGCTCGCCGTGGCGATGCGCGACCTGAATCACCTGGACGGTGCGCAGGAGGCGAGCGTGATCGCGCTGCGCGCCGCTGCGTCGACGATGGGCTTCGTCACGACGAAGGGTGACGCCGCCGACGTCGAGACGCCGGACATTGATCAGGAGTTCGAGGCCGATCCGGGCGTTGTGAAGTATCTGGGGCTCAATCAGGAGTTCCAGTCGTGGGACGCGACGCAGCCGACCGACAATTACCCCGACTTCACCAGGGCGGTGCTGCGTGGGCTGGCGGCGGGCCTTGGCGTCTCCTACTCCGCGCTCGCGAATGACCTGAGCGATGCGAACTACTCCTCGATGCGCGTCGGACGCGCCGAGGAGCAGGAGCAGTGGATGGCTCTGCAGCAGTGGTTCATCGACCACTGGATGGAGCGGGTCTTCGATGCGTGGATCAATGCCGCGGTGCTGTCCGGCGCGCTCACGATCCCCAACTACGACGTGCAGAAGGCGAGCGCGCACAAGTGGCAACCGCGCCGCTGGGTCTCGGTCGATCCCGTGAAGGACGTCACCGCCTTCGAGAAGGAGCTGGCGCTCGGCGTGAACAGCCGCACGCGCTACACCGCTGGGCGGGGCGACGACCTGTGGGACATCTGGGACGAGCTCGAGGAGGAAGAAGACTACGCCGAGGAGAAAGACCTCGACGTTGCGCCGCCGCGCCAACCGGCGACAGGAGGAACGACGCATGACAGCACGAGCGACGGACAAGGCGCTAGCGCCGACGACACTCCCGAAGATGCAGCGGGTGATGCGTCTGGAACTGGACGCGGACGCCCTCGCCAGCCGCGCCGAGGGCGACAGCCGGATCCCGATCTCGCTCTCGTCCGAACAGCCGGTTAGCAGATGGTTCGGGCGCGAGATCCTCGATCACTCGACGAGCGCCGTCGATCTCTCGTACGCACGGGACGGGTTGCCGTTCCTGATGTCGCACGACAACCACACGCGCGCGCAGGTCGGCCTCATCGAGGACGTGCGCCTCGCGAAGGGGAAGCTCCGCGGCATGCTCCGCCAGGGCAACAACCCCGACGCCGGCTGGGTCTTCGCCGACATCCGCGCGGGCATCATGCCGAACATCAGCGTCGGCTACCGTATCGAAGCGTTGCAGCTGGAAACCAGTGATGAGACGGGCGACACGTATCGCGCGACGCGCTGGGTCCCCATGGAAGGCAGCACCGTGCCGGTGCCTGCCGACATCAGTGTCGGGGCGGGCCGGGCCGCCACCGATGAGCAGGAGTTCCCGGTGACGATCCTCGACAGCCGCAAGGCGAAGGAGGTGCCCATGAGTGGCACGAACGAACAGGCCGCCCCGGCGTCGGGGTCGGCCGCGGGGGCCGCAGTGACCCGCGACTACGACGCGGAACGGAAGCAGCGTGGCGAGCAGGTCGCGAACATCGGGAAGCTCGTCCAGGACCCGGCGAAGCGCGCCCAGCTCATGACGCAGGCGCTCACGGAGGACTGGAGCGCGTCGCGCATGGCCGATGAGGCCTTCAAGGTCAACACGGAAGGTGCCGCGGCGGCCGCGTCCTCGGCGCGCATCGATCTCACGCCGAAGGAGCAGAAGCAGTACTCGGTGATGCGCGCCCTTGCGGCGGGCGTGCCGGAGCTGCGTGGCAAGGTCGACGCGGGCTTCGAGGCCGAGATCTCCCAGGAGATCGCGCGACGCACCGGCATGTCGCCCAAGGGCGTGTTCGTGCCCCTGTCGCTCGTCGCCGACCGCAACATGGCCGCCATGGTGCGCGCCTCGGTCACCGGGAACGTCGCCGGCACCACGTCGTTGGGCGGCGCCGGCATCCAGAGCACCGTGCAGGATCTCGTGGAGATTCTCCGCAACGAGTCCGCACTGATCAACCTCGGTGTGCGGTACCTGCCGGGCCTGACCGGGAACCTCACCTTCCCGCGCCAGATCACGGCGAACACCTGGACGTGGGAGGGTGAAAACCCGTCCGCCGACAAGACGCTCACCGCGGCGACGCTCGACACCTTCACGCTCTCGCCGAAGACCGGCATGGGCGGGACGGCGTACTCGAAGCAGTTCCTCGTGCAGAGTTCCTTCGCCGCCGAGCAGTTCGTGCGCGAGGACCTCGGCATGATTGCGGCGCTCGGCATCGACTCCGCGGGTGTCAGTGGCGCCGGCACGGCCAACCAGCCGACCGGTGTGCTGAACGTCTCTGGCGTCGAGACGGAAGTGATGGGCATGCACGGCGCCAACCTCGCCTGGTCGAACATCGTCTCGTACGAGACGAAGCAGGCGACGAACAACGCCGCCAAGGGCCGTCTCGGCTTCCTGGTCACCCCCGGGATCCGCGGCAAGCTCAAGACCACGCTCAAGAACACGGTCGCTGGGGCGGACTACATCTGGGGCGCCGAGAACACGCTCAACGGCTACGGCGCCGTCGTGTCGAACCAGGTGCCGTCGACGCTGACCAAGGGCACCAGCACCACGATCTGCCACGGGCTCGTCTTCGGGAACTGGCAGGAGTGGCTCATGGGCTCCTGGGGCGAGGCGCTCGACGTGACGGTCGATCCGTACACGCTCGCCGGCCAGGGCATGATCCGCATCATCGGCCTCGCGATGGTGGACTGCAACACCCGCCATCCGAAGTCGTTCGTGGTCACGAAGGATGTGCTGGTCTAGTCATGCCACGCGTCCGGGCGTTCAAGTCCTTCGTCTGGAACCTCCGAGACATCGACATCGGCGACGAGTTCGATGTCTCGGAGCGCGACGCCTTTCTCCTCGTCCACGGCTACCAGTACGCGGTGGTCGTGGACGGGCCGCCGCCGGCGCACCCGACCGCGATGCTGGTCGATGGCGATCCCGCCATCGACCATCGGGCCCCGGTGCGCGCGAAGGCGGCGAAGCGCGGGCGCGCGTGAGCACGTCCACGCTCACGCGCGCGGAGCGCGAAGCGGCACTGGTGTGCCGCCGCGCGCCGAACGCGAAGATGCTCGTCATCGGATCGGTCAGCCTCACTGGGCCGATCGACCAGGAGGATCGCATACTGCAGGATGCGAGCGGCGCCGAGACCCTGCGGCGCGTGACGGTCGCCACGGTGCCGACGCACGAACTCGGCACGGTCGCCCGTCACACGCGCGCGACCGTGGGCACGACCACCTACACGATTCGTGATGCCGCGCTTCTCGACGATGGCCTCCTGACGGAGCTCATCCTCGCGGAGGTGCCGTCATGATCCTCGAGACGGTGCGCGCCGTCGCCGACTGGCTCGGCCACGCCACGCATGGCGTCGACGCGCAGCTGGCGGCGCTCACGTACGACGGGAGCGACACCGCGCCGAGCGGGACGCACACCGTCATCGACGAGACGCGGACGAGCGACGCCGCGATCGACCGTCCGCCCACCCCGCCCTTCCTCAAAGTGGTCGCGGGCGAGGTGCGATCGCTCGCGGGAGAAGCGGCGACATACACGCACACGGGGCTGATTCCGCTCGAGATCACCATCGAGCGGCGCCAGGAGAGCCCGGCCGCGCTCGTGCGCGATCTCTACTACGTCCAGCGCGCGGTGCTGCGTTGCATCGAGCGCCTGTTTGACCCGTCGATCACCGCGGCGGCGACGGCGTGCCTGCGGAACAATGTGCAGCTGCAGGTCATCGTGACGCTGTCGGCGGCACGGGTGGCACCGACGATCGAAGACAACACCGGATCCGCTGCGGTCTACGTGACCGTGCAGAGTCGAGACATCACCGCCTAACGGGGGCCTTCCATGCCTGCTGCTGCCAAACTGATCAACGTGCTGGGGGCGCTCGCCAAGATCGAGACGACCTACGGCACCGCCGTCACCCTCGCCACGACGAGCGACGGCCTCCTCCTGTCGTATCCCGACCGCAACGTCGGCGCGCCGATCACTATCAACTACGCCTTCGACGGCCGGGTTGGGGTGAACCCGGGCAACCTGTCCGAGCTGCCGCTGTCGCAGCCGGGCGGGAAGAGCTTCACGGGCGACCTCCCGGTGCGCTTCAAGGGCGCCGGCGTGGCGTACAGCGCGAGCGCCAAGCCGGCGCTCGCGGACGTGCTGCTCCGGATCTCCGGACTCTCGTCGACGCTCGTCACGACGTCCGGCTCGGAGTCCTACACGTATGCGCCGCAGTCCCCGACCGCGGCGTACAGCTCGGCCACGATGGCGCTCTACGCGCGCGGCGAACTGTGGCCGCTCAAGGGCGTCATCGCGAACTGGAGCTGCTCGTTCGACAACCCCGGGCCGCCGACGCACACCTTCTCGATCTCCGGCATCGCGAACGGCGACGTGACGGACGTGACGCTGCCGTCGATCACGTACCCGCACCTCACGATCGATCCGCCGAACGCGAACGCGGTCTCCCTGGTGGTGGGTTCGTTCACGACCAACGCGGTGCTGTACGGCGGCTCGTTCAACCTGAACCGCACGATCGAGCCGCGCGTGGCGCTCACCTCGAGCACCGGCCACGAGGGCTTCATCCCGGGCGGCTACGCGCCGGAGCTGACGCTCACGCTCGAGGCGACAGCCTTCGTCGGCTCGCCGTACCACACCTCGGCGGGGCTCGACCCGATCAAACTGCGCGAAGCGGCGACCAAGCTCACCACGGTGAGTGTGACGTTCGGCGCGACGCAGTACAACAAGTGGACGATCAGCCTGGCGAACGCTCAGCTGTTCAACGTGCAGCCGTCCGCGAACGGTCGCGCCGCGTGCTGGGATCTTACGTTCAAGCCGTCCGCCACCTCTCCGATCGCCGTCGACGACTTCACGGTCGTCTTCAACTGATGCCGTTCAGCGCAGATCAATGGCGCGCGTCACGGCAGCACTGGACCTACACCGAGGCGGGGCGCAGCTGGGAGGCGCGCCCAGTCTCGGCGTTGGCCGTGGCGGACACCCTCGCGGGCCTCAACGAGCTCTCGCATCGCGAGCAGGCGGAGCGCTGGCGGCGCCTGTTCCGGCTCGCGTTCCCGTGGACGTGGCTCTACCTACTCTTCCCGCACTGGGATCCCGTCCGCCGCATCATGCGGCTGGAGCCCGGCGCCTATCAGGCAGCCATCGTCGATTTCTTGCTCTCCCTGGAGCTCGGTCCGACAACGCCGAGCGTCCTCCCGACGAGTGGGACAAGCTCGCCGACATGAACACCGCCCCTGACGCCAAGGTGCGCGCGGAGCGCGTGCCATCGCTCTACGAAGCGGTGGCTTCGCTCGAGCGCCACTTCGGCGCGGCGTTCGTGCATGATCGGAGCCGCTGGGGCACCGCCGATGGGGTGATCGAATACCGCGCGACGTACGGCTACGCCGCGCTCATGCGTCAACAGCGCGCCGACGAACGCTTGCACCTGGCGCGTGCGATCGTGATCGCGCGCGGGGCGAAGGAGATCGGGGCCGCCGACGAGAGGGTCGCGCATGGGGATGCGTGAAGTCTGGATCTCAATCCGCGGGAAAGAGGACGTCAGCGCCGCATCGGCGAAGGCGGGCTCTTCGCTCAAGTCGCTGGGGAACCAGGCGAAGTCCCTCCTTGAGAACCAACTCGTGCAGGGGATTGGCTTCGCGGGGATGGTCGCGGGGCTTGGGAAGGCGGTTGATGCGGCGAATGAGCTAGCCGCAAGCACGCGGAAGGTGGAGGCCACGGCGAAGATCACCGGCGTCGCACTCGACACGCTGCAGTCGATCAGCCAACGGGGGCAGGACGGGTTCAAGCTGTCCGCTACGATTGCGAACGACTTCGCGGTCGAGCTGGCGAAGCTCGCGAGCAAGGCGGGCGACGTCTCGAAGGCGGCGCCTGGGATGGAAGCATTCTTGGATATTGGCGCCGCGCGCGGTCTCGGCGCCGCTGACACGCTGCAGGCCGTTCGACAGGCCATCCTTGGCATCGACGAGGGGACGGACAAGCTGTTCGGCAAGAATCCCAGCGTGATTTACGCGGAATTCGCCGCCACCATCGGGACGACCGCTGGGAAGTTGACGGACCAGCAGAAGGCGATGGCGCTCCTGACCGAGGCGATGGAGGACGGCGCCAAGGTGCGCGGCGAGTACGCGGCCTACCTCCAAACCGCGGCAGGCCAGCAGGAGCAACTCACGAACGCGCTCAGGGTCAGCGCGGCGGAGCTCGGCACTGCGCTGACCCCGGCCCTGGTGGCGGTACTGCCAGTCCTGACGCGCATCGTGAAGGGGCTCGGCGAGTTCGTGGGCGGGGTCCAGTTGATGGCGGTTGATGCCGCCTACTACTTCGAGCAGATCCCGAATACCGTTGCCCTCATCAAAGGGCAAACGCTGGAACAGTTGGGGTTGTTGCTCAAGGGCGCTGGCGACTTCATCCCCTTCTTCGGGGACAAGGTGAGCGCGCTCGGCGACTCGTTGGTGGCCGAGGGGAAGCGCCAGGTGAAGGCGAGCAAGGACTACACGAAGATCCTGCTCCAGGTCCGGGAAGCCGCGGAGCTGGAGATCGTTGGCGTCGTGAAGAAGTCAGGGGCCGTGCAGGTGGCGGAGACGACCACGACGGGCAAGAAGGTCACGAAACTCACGGCCGAAGAACTGGCGAAGCGCGCCGCCGCAGAGGAAAAGGCCGCGCAGGACGCGGCCGCCGCTCGCGAGAAATGGAATCGTGAGACGGTGAAGCAGCTGGAGACGCTCGGCCAGTGGCTCGGCAAGGAACAGCAGAAGCAGGCGAAAGCAGCGGCGGACAACGCGGCCATTCTCGCGCGGGCGCTCAACGTCGATCTCGCGGCAGAGACGGAAAATGCGCTGGACCTGACAACAGCCGCCATGGAACGGCTGTTGGTCCAGCTGCGTGGGAAGATTCCCCTCGAACAGTGGCAGGCGCTCAACGCCAAGCTGCAAGAGCACAAGTCGCGGCTATCGGACCTCTTGCCACCCGCGTCACAGTTGGCAGAGGCGGCGCGAGAGGCCGCCGATGAACACGCGCGGCTTGGCGACGAGGTCAAGAGCGCAAAGCCCGATCTCAGTGCCCTGGCGGGGACCGCGGCGACACTCGCGCGCGGGTTCCTGGACGCCGCGCAGGCGACGGGGCTCCTCGACTCCAACATGGCGAGCGCCCTCACGTCGGTGGTGAACATCGCCGCGGCGCTGCCAAAGGCGTTGGCGGGCGACGCGTCGTCGATCGTCGCGGTCGTGGGCGGACTCGCCAACATCATCACGGGCTTGTCGGAGAACCCCGCCGAGAAGCTTCGGCGTGAGGTGCTCAACCGGAACAGCGACGCGATCGCCCGCCTCACGCGCGAGGTCGGGAATCTCAACCTCGGCACGAGCGGGCGCACGTTCCAAGGCATCACCGACGTGTTCTCGGGGCTGGGCGACCGCGCGACCGCGCTGCAGGGAGAATCAAGCACGCGCCGCATGGCGGGCGCACTGGCCCTGCAGGCCGACATCAAGAAGATGCTCCTCAAGAAGGGCATCTCGCAAAAAGATGCCGAGGATCTCTTCGCGCAGATGGGGGCGCCTGATCTCGCGAAGATCTTCACCACGAACGACGCGTCCCTGATCCTCAAACTGGTGCCGCAGATCCTCGCGGCGTTGCAGGCGACGGAGTTCGGACAGTTCGGCCAGGACTTTCAGTCGCAGCTAGACGCGCTCACGAAGGGCTTCGACGTCTACGGCACCAGCGACGCCGACAACAAGCTCGCCGAGTTCGCGAAGCTGGCGAAGCGGTTCTCGCCCGCGCTCGCGGACGCGCTCTCTGGCGACTTGTCGACGCCGGAGGGACGTGCGCAGGCGACGAAGAACCTGCAAGGGCTTTTCGAGAAGCTGAAAACCGGCGGGCTGTCCCCCACCGAGATCGGCGTCAGCGGGCAGGACTTTCTCTCCCTGCTGACCGCGATCCTGCCCTTGCTGGGCGAGGCCAACGGGGTCCTGCAGAACGGCACGCCAGTGACCGGGCCCACCACGATCGGCGACGCGCGCACCACCCCGTTTGGCGCGCCGGGGCTTCCCACTTCCACGGTCGGCATCGAGACGCCGACGATCACCGGGTCGCTTGTGCCCGCGCCGACGACGATCACGACGACCATCTCGGGCGGGATCACGGTCATCAATAATTTCCCCAATGTGGAAGATTCGCAGGACGTGCTCGAGCGTATCGTGTCCAGTGTCGACGAGGCGCTGCTGCGCCGGTATGACGCGCTGCGCGCGGCGCAGGGCCAGCTCTCGACGGTGACCTGATGGCGTGGGCCGTCTATCTCAACGAGGTCAACCTCTCGACCATCGGGGCGTACGTGATGCGCCTCGTCGGCTACACGTCGGCGCCGACGCGCTCCTATCCGACGCTGGCGCTGCCAGGGCGGCAGGGCGTGGTACTGACGGCCGATCCCGAGATGAGCGCCCGAACACTGCAGGTCCAACTCGCGATCGCCACGCCGAGCAACACCATCGCGGCGCGGGCATCCGCGGAAGACGACCTTAAGGCGCTCGCGTACAACGCGCTGGTGAAGGTCGTCGTCGACGATGATGTGTCCGCCCCGCGGCAGATCGACGGCGTGTGTCAGACCTGTGAAATCACGACCCGGCAGCACCCGGTCGACGCGGTCGTCTCGGATGTTACGCTCTCCATCCTCTGTCCTGACCCGACCTGGTACGACGTGACGGGGCAGCTGATCGCGTTCGGCACGACCCCGAGCCCCATCCCGACGGGGACCGCGACGAGTGGCGGGATCATTCGCGTCGCCGCGCTCGGGGCGGTCAACGTGGTCGACCCGGTGGTGAGCTACCTCAACGCCGCGGGCGTGACGGTCAAGAGCCTGGCGTTCACGGGAACGCTGACGGCGGGCACCGACTACCTCGAGATCGACCTCGACCGGCAGACGGTGATCGAGGTCGCGAGCGGCGTGGCGAGCAACGCGATCAGCTGGTTGTCCACGGTGTCCGAGTTCTTCGCGATCGACCCAATGGACGGCGACGTCCTGCATGGATCGTATGCGCAGCTCAAGGTGACCGCCACGAGTGGCACGCCGACCGCGACCTGGGCGGGCGTGCGGAGGTGGATGTAGATGCCGAGCCTGATCCCGACGCGGGCCTTTCGTCGCACGCGCGAGCGCGCGTCCGGGTTGCTCTTCGCCTTCGGCGTCGACGACCTCTCGCCCACGCTGCTCACGGGCCAGACGCTGTCGCTGACCCGGGCGACCGGCCGCACGGTGGTGGACGCGACCGGGCGCCTCGCGACGATTGCGCACTCGCAGTATCCGTGGTCGAGCGTCTACAACTCGACGGAAAGCGTATGGGAGCCGGTGCTCGACTTGCAGCCGGCGACGACGAACTTGTGCCTGCAGTCCGAGAACTTCGGCGCGACCTGGGCGGCGATCGGCACGCCGACGCGGACGGCAGGGGCGAAGGCGATCGGGGACCTCGCGCTCGACCTGCTCGGCGACGACACGGCGGCCACCCTCGAGGGCTACTCGCAGGTCGTCACGTTCACCGGGGCCGCGGTGAAGGCGATCTCCCTCTTCATGGCGGCGGGCCCCAGCACCTCCACGGTGATCCGCCTCCGTGACACGACGGGGGCGGCGAATCGGCTGCTCGCGACGGTGACCTGGTCGGGCGGCGTCCCGACGGTCGCGATGACGACGGGGACGAACATCGGCACCATCGCGCTCGCCTCCGGGGTGTACCGGTTCCAGTTCCAGACGACCGCGGTCACGCCCGCAAACACGAACCAGCTGGAGATCTACCCTGCCACCACCAGCGCCCTCGCGATCGCCAACACGGGCACCGTGTACGTCGGCGGGGTGCAGGCAGAGAACGCCGTCGCGCCGGGCCCGTACAACGAGACCGCGGCAGCCACCGCGACGAGCAATCGCGACCTCGTGACCGCGAGCATCGCGCTCCCGTTGAGCGACTTCACGGTCTACATGCGCGTGGCACGCCCGGCCTGGGCGGGCCTCACGACCGGATGGCCGGGCGATCAGTGGCTGTTCGGCACGCCGTTCCCGACCACCTACGGCGGCTGGTATCTCTTCTTCGACCCGATCGGCCAGACGATGCGGTCTGGCATCGCGCAGGGGGGCTCCGGCTTTGTCGTCTTCAAGTCGATTCCCGCTACGCCGTTCATGGATCTCTGCGCGCAGTTCCGCAACATCACCACGGCGCCGCAAACGAGGCTCGACGTCGGCGACGGGGCCGGGTTCGGCGGCTACAGCTCCACGGTGTCGCCGATCAGCCAGTGGGAGACCTCGACCACGTATCTCGGGGGGGACGCGACGTCCGCGCTCGGGGCGCAGGTCCGGAAGGCGATCATCGCGCCGGGCCTGCGGACGCTCGCGGAGATGAAGGGGCTCTCGGTCTGATGGCCACCCTGCTCCGGCTGGAGGTCTGGACCACGTTCGAGTGCGCCGGCGGCACGCGGGAAGCCGTGCTCGCGCTCCAGGACTGCAGCGCGATCACCGGGACCGAGCGGGTCACACGTGAGGACGTCGTGTCGCTCACGGTGCCGAAGGCCTCGAGCGCGGCCTCCGCGTTCGCGCTGGGCCGCGTCGTGCGCTTCGCCTACAACGACGCCTCCTTCACCGAGTGGCGCATCCACGAGCTCGTCGACGCGTCCGGCCGCGATGGCGGGATCTATCGCGTGAGTTGCCGCGGGGTCGCGTACGAGCTTCGCGACCTGGCGCTGCTCGCCACCACGTCGGCGGGGGTGCTCTCGACGAGCGTGAGCTACGACGGCAAGACGGCGACCGAGATCGTCACCGCGCTCCTGAGCTACCTCCCCGCGTGGTGGGCGGCCGGGATCATCGCGCCGAGAACGGCCGTCTCGATCAGCGTCACGTCGGACGCGACACTGTTGCTCGTGCTGCGGGAGCTCGTCGCCGCCCTGAACGCCGCCGGCGACCCGTGTGAACTCGACATTCGGCGGAACGGGATGACCGGCTACTACATCGACCTCCCCACGGCGATCGGGGCGAGCGCCGGCGTGGCCGACATCCGCACGGCGAAGAACATCCTCAAGTCCGACCGCACGCGCTCGCGCGAGACGATGGCGAACCGCATCTATCCGCGCGGGAGCGGCGCCGCCTCGATCGAGTACGCCTACTGGCGGGTGACGAGCGTCAGCGGCTCTGACATCGAGATTCGCCAGGCGGAGAGCAGCGCCCCGGCGATCCTCTACGACGACCAGCTGAACGGGCTGTACCTGGAGAACGATGCCGGGACGCGGACGCTGATCACCGACAGCGTGGCCGCGACCTCGAAGGTGACGGTCGCGAGCGCGGCCGGTTACACCGCGAACGCGTGGTGCCGCCTCGTCGCGGACGCGGCCGGCGCCGGCCTCACGAATGTCGACTACCCGCTGGCGACGAGCACGAAGGTGCAGATCCTCGACGGCGGCGAGGATGGGACGACGAATATCGTCGATAACCCGTACATGAGCCGCTGGCCGGGCTCCACCTCGGCGCCGCCCACCGGGTGGGCATCGATCACCGGGGGCACCTACACGCGGAACGCGACCGCGACCTATGTGCGGCGCGGCACCTACTCCTGCCGGATGCAGACGACGACGGCGGGACACGGGCTCCGCACCAACACCGTGAACATCCTGCCCGGGCGCGGGACCACGTACAGCGCGAAGATCACGTGGTACCAGGTCACGAACCAGCACCGCGTGCAGCTGAAGAACCAGGCCGGCGCCGACCTGGGGAACGTCGTCACCGGATCGGCGGGCTGGAACGAGTACGAGTTCACCGGCATCGCGATCGGCGCAGCAACGGGGCTCTACCTGCAGATCGTCAACTGGGCGAACGTCGCCTCGGAGATCTACGTCGACTCGGCGCAGATCACCGTCGGCGCCGCGCAGTTGCCCTGGACGCTGGGGTCATCCCCCTCGGCGCTCTACCGCCGCGCGCTGGTCTACCTGAGCGAGAACGCCTTCGAGCCCACCCGCTACACCTTCTCGGTCGCCGACCTGCACCGACTCTCTTCCGTCGAGTGGCCGTATGAAGCGCTGGTACTCGGCGCCTCCGTGCGGATCACAGATACAGAGCTCGGCATCACGACGACCTCTCGCATCACCGAGATCACGCGAGACTTCCGTGACCCCACGAAGACGACGCTGGTGCTCGAACGTACAACCCGGACGCTTACCACGATCCTCGCCGCTACCGCATGACCCCATCCCAGGTGAAAGGCCCGAAGCCGATCACGGACATCGTCACCGATGTGCGTACACAGATGGCCGCGATCCTCGTGATCGTGCAGATGCTGGCCGCGGCGTGGAAAGGGCCAGCCGAGGAGCGCATCGAGGCGACACTGCGTGAGACGCGGGCCGAGATCATCGAGCTCAAGCGCGAAGCGCAGGCGCAGCGCGCCCGGGTGGACTCGATCACCGTCGGGCTCCGTCAGGTGCACCTCCTGGCGAGGGTGAAGTGTGTCGAGACGAAGAACGAAGTCATCCGCACGATGCTGGAGTGTCGGCCATGAAAATCCCATGGAAGCAGATGGCGTTCACCGCGTGGGAGTGGGCGCAGATCCTCTGGAAGGCGAAACACCCCACCACGCCCCCTGCTCCGCCGCCGGCAACCGCCGACGAGGCCTTCGATCGCTGGAAGAACGGCGAGGAGCTCACGGGTGGCTAAGGCCGTCACGCTGCCGCCACCACCGCCGGAGATTCCGCGCCTCTCCGCGGTGGAACATCTCGCGCCCCGGTTCCGCGCGGCGCTCCTGCAGGTCCTCGACGAGCTCCGCACCGAGCACTGGCCGCCGCTGGTCTACGAGACGCTGCGCACCGATGCCCGGCAGCGCTGGCTGTACGGCTTCGGGCGGCACTACAGCGATGGCCGCGGCGTCGTGACCCACAGCGAGGACGCCGACGAGACCTGGCACGGCTTCGGGCTCGCCGTCGACCTCGTGCATGCGCGCCGCTACTGGCTGGCCCCCGAGGAGTTCTGGACCGCGTTAGGCGCGGCGGCCCGTCGTCAGGGGCTCGTGTGGGGCGGCGACTGGCCGTCGTTCCCCGATCGTCCGCATCTGCAATGGGGGGCGCCGATGCGGCGCTCCCCCTCACCCCGCGCCGCGCGCCTTCGGGCGGACGGCGGCCTGCCCGCCGTGTGGCGGGCGGTCGGCGCCGCGTGAGGCGCCTCACTCCCTTGGAGGTCTCATGGCTCCGCTCCCAGTTCCGGCCTCGCTCACCGCGCCGCTCGCGGCGGATGCGCTCGACGACGCGATCGTCGCCAACCGCACCGGCCTGATCGCCGTGACGCAGGCGGCCAACACGCAGGACGCGAGTCTCGCGGCGCTCGCGACGCGCGTCGCAACGCTCGAGGCGGCGACGCCCGCCACGCCGACGCCCGTGGTGACGATCGCGATCACCGCGGCGCAGGAAACAGCGCTCGCCGCTGTCGGCGTGGGCAGCGTCGCGATCCTCCGCGGGCCCACCAGCGACATCGTCCTCATGAGGCAGTAACCATGCTGATGCAGATGCGTGCGCCGGCGCGCCGGGTCTCGCGTCCGCCCGCTGGGGGGATGACGATCGCGGCGGAGCTCCATCCCGTGAGCCCATCGCTCGGCGCGTCGTCGCGCTATCAGGTGGGATTCCCGCTGCGGCCCGGGGACATGACGGCCGCGGATCTCGCGGCGCGCAAAGGGGTGCTCCTCGTGAACGGCGCCGAAGTCGCGGTGCACGCGCGCGCCCCGCGCGGGAGCCACACGGACGGCTCGCTGCAGTCCGTGCTGTTCCAGTTCGACTACACCTTCACGAGCACGACCGTGCTGACCGCGTCGGTGCAGCTCGGGGCCGTGCGGAGTCTGGCCGATCTCTCGCAGGCTCCCGTCACGCAGGACACGCTCTGGGACCGGAGCGCCTCGCCCTATCAGATTCGCGCGCTGCTGGTGCCCACCGATCCCGCGTATCTCTGCGCGACGCTCGTGTCCGGGCCGCCGCTGGTGCCGGCGGCGCAGATGGACGCAGTGAGCTATCCGCTCTTCATCGCCTACGCGGACGACCGCTATGAGGCGCTGAAGGGCCTCGAGACGACGAACACCACCGCCCATTCGGACTACGAGCACGTGCGCGGACTGGTCGGGCTGTGGTGCATGACCGCAGACGTGAAGTACCTGAAGGCCGCGATGAGTCGTCTCCGCTACCTCTGGACGTACTCCAACGACACGACGCCGTCGACGTACAGCCCGACGTACAACTTCGAGGCGATCGCGGGAGGCTCTGGCGTCAACGGCAACGAGTCGAAGAGCCAGCGGCACTGGGGCTTCTATGCTGGCTACTACCTCACCGGATGGCCCTCATTCTGGGGCGTGGTCAACGCCGGATCGCAGCAGGCGCAGGGCATGGCGGGGAACATCTCCGGGCGCAGCTATGCGGTCCCGAATCCCGTCTCGAGCGCCACGTCGCTCTCCCCGCGCAAGACCATGGCGATCACTCCCTACGTCTGGATTGCCGGGCTGATGGACGCGACGCGCCAAGTGAACAGCCCCAGCGGACTGGGGCGGGCGGGCGACCAACATCTGGCGCAGGAAGCCAAGATCTGGAGCGACCTCGCGGCGAAGAAGTACGTCGAGACGCACGGCGGCACGGGGTGGCGCAGCGGGTTCCCGTTCGCGCACGAGAACTACCAGGACGACGACGGATCGGCGCTGGTGGGCGATTGGCCCTGGTTCCAGAGCGCGCTCATCGCGCGCCACATGGCCGACTACTACGTCCGCCGCCACGCCAACGCGGCGATCCCGCCCATGATCCAGCTCATGTGCAACGCGGTGGTCGCGCAGTGCACCTCGAGCAACGGTGGCATCCCGCGCCAGGGCACCGACATCACATCGGCGACGCTCGGTGGTGTTGGGTACACCTTCGACAACCCGGTCTACTCGGTGCCCTACCTCACGCGCGCCGACCCGGCGAACAATTCGACGATGAACTGCTGGACGTTCCCGATGTGGAGCGTCGCGATGGCGTTCATGCACGCGGTCTACGGCGGGAACGCGCCGGATGGCACGAGCTGGCTCACCTGGTACCGGCGCACGGTGAACCCGCGCCTCGTGTGGCACCAGGGGGCGAATAGCTCCGACCTCGCGTGGACGTGGAAGATCTTTGGGGAGATCATCGGCGGGAACCTGATGGCGCCGTGGCTGATCGCGAACGCTGGGCAGGTCACGGGGCCGGCGTCGCCGCGCACGCCGGTTGTGTACACCGACGCGCCGACCTGAGATGGCTATCACACCAGTCGGCACCGCGAGCGGGACGGGCACGGCCACCGGCATCTCGACGGTCGGATCGATCACGGTCGCGATCGACGACATTGTGCTCTTCAACTCGTCGGTCAACCAGCAGGACACCGCCAACCGATTCACCGCGCACGTGCTCGACGGCACCTCGACCGCCACCATCGGCACGGTGACGAACCTCGTGAACGGGTTGGGGGCTGGAGGCGGCGAGATCTCACAGACGGTGTCGTGGGCGCGCGTGACGGGGGCGGGCACATTGATCGGGCGCGCGACGCTCAACTCGACGCGCACGGTCGCCCTCGTGGTCACCGTGCTCCGCGGGGCCAGCACTGGCGCCACCCCATTCACGGCGCCGGCCTCGGCGACTGGCAACACCGCGTCCCCCGCGTCGGGGACGGTAACCCCGGGCGGCGCCGGTGACTGGTTCCTCGGGTGCGGCGCCTACCGGCAGGAGTCAGGCGGGTTCACGGTCACGGTCACGTCGTCCCCGTCGAACTGGACGCAGCGGGTGACCGCGTCGAGCGGCACCGGCATCACCAACGCATGGGCCGGCATCGAGACGTGGGAGGCGACGGACGCCACGGCGTATCAGTCGGCGCCCACTGTCTCGAAGACCGTCTTTTGGGCGCAGGTCGTGGTGGCGCTCGCCATGGCGCCCACCTCAAGCGCTGCACGGCAGCTGCTCGGCGGCCGCCGCCTGAAATCACTCGTAGCAGGGAGCCTCACACGATGATGTACCTCGGCGATTTCCTCGCGGGCGGACTCGTGCACTTCACCTGGGACACCAACGGCGCCAATGGGGCGTCGATCACGCGCGCGACCAACGGCACGATCTCGGTCTACAAGGACAACGGCACCACGCAGTCGACGGCCGGGATCACGGACACCGAAGACTTTGATGCGCTGACCGGCGTGCACGCGTGCACGATCGACCTCTCGTCGGATGGGTCGTTCTACGCGGCGGGCTCGAACTTCTCCGTCGTGCTCTCGGCCGCGACGATCGACGGAAAGACGGTGAACGCGACGCTCGCGCACTTCTCGATCGAGAATCGCGTGGCCGATGTGCGCCGCTGGCTCGGGGCGACGGTCGCGACGCCCACGGTGGCGGGGGTGCCGGAGGTGGATGTGACGCACTGGATCGGGACCGCGGTCGCCACGCCGACGACGGCTGGGGTGCCGGAGGTCGATCTCACGCACGTCGCTGGCGCAGCCGTGAACGCGGCGGCGGCGCAGCTGGGGGTGAACCTCGTCAACGTGGGCGGCGCGGCGCTGAACGCGTCGAGCGCGCAGCTCGGGGTGAACCTCGTCAACGTCGCGGGCGCCGCCGTCGATCCGAAC
>CAYWRU010000036.1:20717-23318 GCA_964460795.1 uncultured bacterium
CGCGCAGCTCGGGGTGAACCTCGTCAACGTCGCGGGCGCCGCCGTCGATCCGAACACCGCACAGCTCGGGACCAACGTGGTGCAGCTGAGCGGCGACGCAACCGCCGCCGACAACCTGGAGGCGGCGCTCGACGATACGCCGGGGGTGGTGCCGTGGCTCGGCATCCTCGACCAGGGGACCGCGCAGGGGGCCTCCGCCACGTCGTTGCAGCTGCGGGCCGCCACACCGTATGCGGCCGACGATGTGCTGATCGGATCGGTCGTGCTCGCGTACGGCAGCACGCAGGGCTACTGGCAGTCGCGCAGCATCACGGACTATGTCGCGTCGACCCAGACCGCCACTGTCGACACGTGGGACGTGACGCCCTCGGGTACCGTCACGTACAAGGTCTTCGCGGGGGCGCCGGCCTCGGCGAGTGCGCCGGTGCTCGCGGATGTGCGTAGGTGGAACAACGCTGCGGTGGCGACGCCCACGGTAGCAGGGGTGCCGGAGGTGGATGTGACGCACTGGATCGGGACCGCGGCCGCCACGCCGACGACGGCTGGGGTGCCGGAGGTCGATCTCACGCACGTCGCTGGCGCAGCCGTGAACGCGGCGGCCGCGCAGCTCGGGGTGAACCTCGTCAACGTCGCGGGCGCCGCCGTCGATCCGAACGCCGCGCAGCTCGGGGTCAACGTCATCCAGGCGGCCGGCACCGCGTGGGGGAGTGGGGCGATCACGGCGGCCAGTATTGCGACTGGGGCGATCGACGCCGATGCCCTCGCGGCGGATGCGGTCGACGAGATCATCGACGAGGTGATCGTCGGCAGCTACACGCTGCGACAGATCCTTCGCGGGATCGCCGCCGCGCTGCTCGGGAAGGCCTCGGGCATGGAGACGACCACCGCCGTCCTGCGCGCCGCGGATGACTCGAAGGCGGTGATCACGGCCACGGTGGACGCGAACGGCAACCGCACCGCTGTGACCCTCGACTTGACCTGACATGGCCTATCATCCGCCCAGATACTTCGCATTGCGGTACTTCGCGTCACGGTACTTCGGATCGGCGTCCGCACCAGTGGTCCCGTCGTATCTGGGCATGGTGCGGTTCACTGTTGGGCGCGGTCCGATGTCCGCGTTCTACGCCCGCAATGGTGTCGCCATCCGCCTCACACCACGGGAGCCCCAATCATGACGACCCGGAGCTGGTCCTTCCAGATCGATTGCGCCCAGGACTTCACCCCGAACATCGACGTCGAGCGGCAGAACCCGACGACGGGCGACTACGAGGCCTACAGCGGCATCACCGGCGTCACGATGCACCTCGCCGCGACGGAAGGCGGCAGCACGATCCACGCGACCCTCTCGAAGAGCGCGGCGGAGCGCAGCGCGGAGCCGGGACGCATCTACGCGACGTTCGACGTCGCGGATCTGCACAGCTACCTCCTCCCGACCTACCGATCGCGCACGGTCTGGCTCGTGCTCACGAAGAGCGGGGAGATGATCGGCAAGTCCCTGCCCTGCCTCGTCACGAAGAACGGGACCTAGGGTCCGACAAACTGGACCATGCAGAGTCCATCCCGCCGCACGATCGATCCGCCGCTCAAGTAGAGCGCGGCGCCGTCGCAGCGGGGCGGATTCCCAGGATACAGGCGATGCTGCACGGTCCCGCCATCGGCATCGGCCGGGTAGGCGTTGAAGTACCAGCCGCCGCCGTTCCAGAAGCCCAGGGAGAGGCGTGCCTGATAGCCCGGCGCCGCGGCGCCGCTCGTGTATGTGCTCGCCGGCACGTCCCAGCGCCCCGCGAGACTGTCCCGGGTGATGTACGTGACGACGAGCGTTCCGCTGAACGTGCGCGTCATCGCGCCGGACACACTCGCCGGGACGGCCATCTCGTAGGCGTACCGTCCGAGCGGCGGCAACCCCGCCGGCTCTGTGCTGCCCCCACATCCCGCGGCGATCACCACGATCGCCCACCCTACGCCCCGCATGCGCGCCTCAGCGTTCCATGTGAAACACAACGGATCGTGTCCTCTTGCCGCTGTCAGCCCGTAACGTTAGCATCGTTGTCCCGAAGCGAGGCCGAACATGGAGCGTGTGACGGTGGTGGTACGGGACGACGTGGTGCTCGTGCGCGGGCGGGATGCCGAAGGGCGGATCGTGGCGGAAGCGGCCGTCCCACGCGCCGAGATGACGGACGCGCATGTGCAGGCGATGCGCCAGCGCGACAGCCGCCCTACGCCGGATCCTCGGCGTCCGCGCCCCGAGCCAACCACACGCGCCCTCGGTTGAGAGGATCCACCGCCGCGATCGCCTCGACGATCCCGATATCCGGCGTGCGATTCCCGATCTCCATCTGTCGCAGGGTCTCCCGGCTGATCCGCACGCCCGTCCTCTCGTAGATCAGGGCCTCGAAGTCCGGATACGGCAATGGCTTGCGCTCCGACTGCAGCGCGCGTCGAACTGCGAGAAGGCGACTAGCGAACGACATGTCCGGGCCCGATAGCTCGGCGTGCAGGACGGCTGACATGGTGCCCCCCTTGCGAAAAACACGATTGCGTGCAATACTCAATGCACGCTGTTGTTGCACGCAACATATACGGAATGATCATGCCACGAAT
>CAYWRU010000036.1:23418-25592 GCA_964460795.1 uncultured bacterium
TGCAGCTCCGCCGCGAGATCTCGACCCAACGCGCCACCATCCACCGCGCGCGCCGGGTCGGCGAGTCGTGCGGCGTGGTCGCCCGCCTCACCGACGAGCTCCGGCGGCTCGAGCTCGAGATGGCCGACGTCACCAGTGCCGTGCAGCAGCAGCGGCGGGAGGTGGCGTGATGCCGCGGCTGACGCGACGACTCGTGGCGCTCCTCCGCGTGATGCACGCCGGCGTGCCGGTGCGCGTCGCGCCGAAGGGGACTGGCGTCCTGGACTTCAGCCGCACGCCGCGTCACCTGGCGCCGGACCAGCTCGAGGCGCTTGAGCGCGACGGACTGATCGCCCGCACGCCCCGCACGCGCCGCTACGAGATCACCGAGAAGGGACGCGACGCTGTTCGCGTCCGCGATGGGGTCGACGAATTCGTCGACGCCGCCACGTCTACCCAGCCATCCGCATGACCGCTGTCGCCACCATCGAGAAGCCCACGGCCCTCGCCCGCCCCGACGCTGACCTGGGCGCGCTGACCGAATCCGAGTTCGAGCTCGCGCTCGCGAAGCTGGAGACCCGGAAGAAGCGCATGGACCGGATCCTCGACTCCTACCTGGTGCCGAGCGCGCACTACGGCAATCCGGTCACGAAGAGCGGACGGCCGGTCTTCAACAAGCCGATCCTCTACCGCGCCGGTGCCGACGAGCTCGCGGTGACGTTCGGGCTCGAGGTCGTCGCCGAGGTCGAGCGCCAGGACGTGATCGTCGAGGGACCGGACTACTGCTCGGTCACGGTGCGCCGCGCGATCTGCGACCGTGCGGGCCGGCTCATCGACCGCACCGTCGCCAGCTGCACGACGAAGGAGAAGCGCTTCAAGAAGACGGACGGGAGCGGGACGACGTTCGAGGACGCGCGGGAGTGCCTCAACGACCTGCACGCCATGGCCGAGAAGCGAGCGAAGGTGCGTCTCGTGGTCACCGCGCTTGGCCTCGGCGCGTGGCTGGCGGCCGAAGAGGAGATGGAGGCCAGCCTCGAGGCGCAGGACGAGAAGCCGCTCACGCTCTGGTCGGACGAAGAGAAGCGCCGCGTCTACGACGCGGCCAACGCGAAGGGGATGGGGAAGAAGTCGTTCCTCGCTCTCATCGTTTCGACGCTGGGCCGCGACAAGGTCGGCACGGGCGCCGACGTCGAGCAGCTGCTGGCCGCGATCGCGGCGTGGCACAAGCCGACAAAGGGCGAGGCGGCGGAGAAGTCGGAGACGCCCGCCGCGCCCGCCGCGGCCGCTCCCAGCGCCCCCGCGAGCGATGTCGAGTACCACGAGACCTCGAGCGCGGCGCCCACGCCCGACGCCTCGGAGGTGTTCGGCCCTGGCAATGCCGGCGCCGTCCTCCCGGGCGAGATCGAACTCGCGCAGACGCAGGCCGGGCAGCTCCCCCTCGGGGATGCCGCGCCGCGCCGGGCGCGCAATGCAGTGCGGGAGGGTGCCTAACCATGGCGCGCGGCCGGGGTACGAACCGCGACGGGGCGCCGGTTGTGGTGGTACGCAGCCGCACTGAAGTCGGGCGCTGCCTTCACTGCGCTGGCTACACCGAGACGGAGGTGTTGCCCTTCAACGTTGCGCGATTCCCAGGGGAAACGCGCACGACCTGTCGTGCATGCGGCGTGGTCGAGACGAAAGAGCAGCGGGAATCTCAGCGGAAGGCCGCGGAGCTTCAGCGCGCAGCCTTGTCGTATGAGGAGGAACGCGTAGCGGTGCGCGCCTCGCGTCGCGCACGTCGCGAAGAGAAGCGAGCTGCACGACTCGCGCGGCAGACGCAACACAAGTTGTGTCCGAGCTGCTCGCGGGAGTTCACGTTCATCCGGAAACGCGGTGGGAATCCACGCGTGTACTGTTCGATGCGCTGCCGCGTCCGTCATCATCTCGCGACGAAACGTGCAGGGGCCGCAGCGGCCAGCTTTGAGGGGGGCGGCCCGGTAGACCAATGACTCTTCTCTTGGTGGACGGCACCAACATCGTGATGCGCTGCGCGTTCGGCGGCGAGATCCCCGCAACGGAGGCGGCTGAGACCGCGTCGCGGATGATCGGACGCGCGACAGTGCAGACCGAGGCCACTCATCTCATCATCGCGTTCGATGGTGAGGGCGAGACGTGGCGCCATCGCCTGGCGCCGTCCTACAAGGCGCACCGGACGA
>CAYWRU010000036.1:25692-30084 GCA_964460795.1 uncultured bacterium
GAGGGCGAGACGTGGCGCCATCGCCTGGCGCCGTCCTACAAGGCGCACCGGACGACCGAGACCGGCGGATACTCGACCGAGGCGATGGCGTACTTCGGCCGGCTGGGCTGGCATTGCCTCCGCGTCGACGGTTTCGAGGCCGACGACGTGATCGCCACCGTCGCCGTGCGCTCGCATGGGCGCATCATCGTGCTCTCCGGCGACTCCGACCTGCTCGCTCTGGTTTCGGAGAGCGTGACCGTGATCCGACCGCTTCCGGGCGGGAAGTTCGAGTGGTGGACCGAGGCCAGTGTGCACGCGAAGTTCGGCGTATTGCCGTACCAGCTCGCGTGCTACAAGGCGCTCGTCGGCGAGCCCGGCGACAACATCACCGGCGTCCGGGGCATCGGGCCGAAGAAGGCCGCACATCTCCTGACGGTGCACGGCTCGGTCGCCAATCTCCTGGCCTGCTCCGTACCAGACTCCTCGAGCGAGGCGGCCCGCGTGCGGAACGAAGGACGGGAGACGGTGTGTCTCGCCCTGCAGCTGGCGACGCTGGCGACCAACGCGCCGTTACCGCCGATCGCGCGCGCGCAGTGCGCGCTGCGTCGGGAGCGCGTCGCATGAAGACCCTCGAGCAGGTCCTCGCGGACACGCGGGGCGAGATCCCGGTGCTGCGGCGCCACGGCCAGCACGTGATCGCCGACGCGATCGAGCGGCTGTGCGACGACGTCCAGGAGGCGGCGCAACCGTTCATGCGCTGGCTTTCGGAGAGCGAGGCGCAGCTCCGCTCGCATCGCTCGACGGAGTGGCTACGCAAGCGCTTCGCCGGCTGGGAGCGCATGGGGCTCGCCCGGTGGAATCCGCACCGCCCGACACAGCGGCAGTACCTGCAGTGTGCGATTCCGCAGGACCTCAACCTGGACGCGGTGCGCGCCGATGCGGCGCGGGAAGCCGCAAGGAGTGCGTGATGGAGAACGAGACGCAGTTGTTGGGCTTGGAAGTGCAGGACCGATTGACCGGATTCACGGGACTCGTCACTGGCATCTGTGTGTACCTCACGGGGTGCAACCAGGCACTCGTGCAGCCGAAGGTAAAGGACGGCGCATTCGTCGAGGCTCGGTGGATCGACGTGCAGCGGTTGGATCGGTTCGGCGTCGCGCACCGCGTGACGCTTCAGAACAGAGTCACGCCGGGCTGTGACGTGCCCGCGCCGATTCGGTAGTCATGACACTCCGCCGCACGTTAGGCACGTGGGGGCGCCGCGGGGATCGCGTCCGCGTCCTCGTCGACACCTCGCGCGACCGCGTCGAGGTGCTCTACCGCGATGCCCAGGGCATCGATCGTAAGCGCATCTTCGGCAACGACAAGGCGGGGCGTGCCGAAGCGTGCGCGTGGGCGGAGACGTACCACCAGGAGCGCGCGAAGCTCGAGGCCCAGCGTGCGGCGCCGCAGCCGATCACCATGCGGCAGCTGTGGAAGGAGTACACCACCTCCCCCGCCTGGCACGACCTCCGGGCGGCGTCGCGGCCGAACTACGCCGATCGGTGGCGGCTGTGGATCGCCTTCATCGGCGCCGACGCGATCGCCGGCGACGTGCGGCTGCGCGACATCGACCGGTTCATCGTGCGGATGCGCGAGGTTCCCACGGCCAACGGCCAGCCGCGCGCGATCAACCAGATCCGCCAGGTGCTCAACGTCGTCCGGACGGTCTTCAACTGGGGGCAGTCGCGGGAGCTCCTCGCGCGCAACGATTTCGCGCTCTACCGCTGGAAGAAGCCGAAGGACGCGAAGGTGCTCGAACCGGAGGAGTACACGCCGGAGGAGTTCGCGCGCCTGCTCGCCGCCGCCTCTCCCCAGGACGCGCGCACCTGGCGCGTGCACGTCGCGCTCGTGCTGGCCGGCGTGCATGGGGGCCGCGCGCGCTCGGTGTTGCACGTCCGCTGGACCGACATCGTTGACGGCGCCATCACGTGGCCGGCGGAGTTCATGAAGCAGGGGCTCGACCACGCGCAGCCGCTCACGTGGGACGCGCTGGCGGCGCTGGAGACGGCGCGGTACTGGACGCGGGAGCTGACGGGTCGGGAGTACAGCCGGCAAAGTGCTCGGCAGCGGGACGCCCGCGCGCGGCTGTCGGCGTCGCCCTGGGTGCTCCCGGGCCATGGCGACCCCTCCAAGCCGTGGGGCTACCAGGCGGCGTGGCTGTCGCTGCGCGCGCTGGAGACGAAGGCGGGCGTCGCGCACAAGGCGTTCCGCGGGTGGCACGGCCTGCGGAAGCTCTCAGCTGGCAACGTCGCGGATGGGACGGGCGACATGCGGCTGGGGCTCGAGTGGATCGGCGATCGAGATCTCAGCCAGGCGAAGGCGTACCTGAAGCGGCGCGACGAACGGATGGAGACGGCGGCGAGTGCGGCCGCGGGTGAAGGAGATCCTCAGGCATGAGTGAACGTCCACCACTCCCGACCTTCGAGTTGGTGCTGAGCATCGGGGCCTGCGACTGGACTGATCTCGTCCATCGGCTTCGTGAAGAGGCGGATCACATCGCAAACCACGGTCCTTCGTGTGGTGCGGTTTGGGGCGGCGCGGGGACGCACGGCCACGTGCAGATCACGCATCGGCCGGAGGTCACGCGCGAGTCGTACGAGAAGGAACTGCACGAGTGGTGGGTGCACAGCAGAGCAGACGACGCCAAACCGTTCCCGAATCGTTCCTCGGCCCCAGAAAGCGAAACCGCGCCCGTTGCAGCGGACGCGGTAACCTCAACCAATCCAATCAGTTATGAATCAAGCCACTGAGAGCCAGCGGTCGGGATTGAACCGACGACCGCTTGGTCAACAGAAGCGAGCGTTTCGCCGCATCTCACGGCGCCCCAGCACGTTAGAAGCGCAGGACTCGGCCGTCAAGGCGCCGATTTCTGCCGGAATCGGCCTCCAAACCGTTCCTGAACCGTACCTCGCCGCGCTGCTCACGGTCGCCGCCCTCGTCGGGCATGCGAGGGTCGGATGAAGCGCCGTGCGATTGGACTCCTCGCCATTGGCGCCGCGATGGCTGCCGCTGCCGGGGGAGGCGCGCCGGTCGAGACGACGGGCGCGACGTCGCAACAAGAGCGTGCGGTGGCATCGCCGTCGAAGGGTCGCGACAAGGCGCCCACACCGCCACAGCGCGCGAGCGGGCAGCAGATGGTCGCCGAAGCGATCGGCGGCGGGTTCGTGGCGATGGGCGTCCGCCGCGAGCCGATTTGGATCGGCAGACTCCGCGATAGCGGAAGGCGTTCGCGTCCGTGCTCCCGCCGTGCGGGAAGGGGGCGCCGATGAAGTTCTCGAAGATCAAGTGGGACGGCGCCTGCGTCGAGCTGCAGTGGACGTCGAAGCTGGACGGCGCCGGCGAGATCACTCACGCCCTCAAGTCGTACGACACGCCCCGCCCGGAGTTCGTTGAGGCCATGCGCGGCATGGTCCCCCACGTCCTCAAGGTCCTCGAGCTCGAAGCGGCGGCCTGGGAGGACACCCTCACCGTCTCCGGCCTCTCGATCAACCAGGAGGACGATGGGCGCCGTGGACTCGTCTGCACTTGCCGGCGGGCGCTCGACATCGCCAACGCGCCGCTGATCATCAACACGCCGCACCTGCGCGAGTCCAGGGACGACGAGCAGTTGAAGGGATTCCTCCCGGATGACATGCTCGCCGCGATGGAGGCCGTCGAGCAGGAGGCCGCGCTCTATCTGAAGGGCAAGCGCGCCCAGGGCGACCTTTTCGACGCGCTCGTGCCGCCCGCTGATTCGGGGATCGAGAGTGTCACTTTCTCGACGGGTGGGAAGTCCGTCACCCTCCAGCGGAAGGGTGGCAAATGAGCCGCGCCCTCCCCGTCCGCATCACCCCGCCCAGCGAGGCCCCGGCGCCGAAACCCGCGCGCCGGAAGGCGCTGGAGCTCGCGCGCGTCATGCTCCTCAACCCGCGCACCATCGGCGCGCTCACGTCGGCGCAGCAACTCGGCGCCGCGCTGCGCTGTCGGCTCGACGGCGCCACCCTCATCGTCGAGGTGGACCGTGGATGACGTCAGCATCGGGCTGTCCGTCCTCGCGGCCGCGCTGGGCGCTGGTATCCTGGGCTATGCGCTGGCGGAGGTGCGCGCCGGCCGGGACCGCGAGACCCTCGTGCGCGCGATCGTGCGCCAGATCTGGTCGACGCCCATCCCGCAGAGTGCCGCACTCTCGTCCTCACGCCACGCGTGCCACCAGCTGCGCGGCGCCATCGCGACGCGCGTGGCGAACCTCGAGGGAATGGCACGGACGGATCTTGCGGCGATCGCGGAGCAGGAGCCTGCGCCGGAGGCGACGCATGCCTGAGTCGCCTCGCTATCCACAACGACCGATTCTGGCGCGCTACTCGAAGCGGGAGCTGACCATCCTCCGCT
>CAYWRU010000036.1:30184-32150 GCA_964460795.1 uncultured bacterium
TCGTGCAGGTGCAACAGCGCATCGTCCAGCGCCTCGTCGACGCGCGCCGGATCGTCTGGCGCGACGACGTGCAGGCGTACGTGATCACGGGCACCGGGCTCGAGCTCCTGCAGCGCGTGACGAGGGCCGCGTGATCGTCACCCTCCTCTACCCCTCGATCGACGCGCGCATCGCCGACCTGCGCGAGGCCGTCGCCGACCTGCCGGCCGACTCCGCGCTGCGCGCCCGCCTCGAGGCGCGCATCGATGATCTCGTCGTCGCCGCCAACGAGGTGCCAGGGGATCTCGGGGGCGCCGCTCCCGCGCTCGAGAAGTGGCGGCGCGAGGTGTTCGCCGCCAGCAAGTCCGCACGCCCTCTCGAGCGCGCGGCCGCCTGGGAACTCACCGCGCTCGAACTGGAGCGTGTCGGGGACCCGAACGCTGCGGCGCAGGCACGCCGCTTCGCCGCTACCGCGTTATGCGAGCCGTGAAAGTCACTGACCTGAACGAATACCGCGCGATGGTCGAGCGCGCGCACCTCGTGCCTCCGCGGCCCGATGGGGGCCTGCCACGCGCGGCGCGTGCATCCGAGCTGCCAGATCCACCACCGATCGCGTGGCTCATCGACCAGGTGTGGCCCGCGGGGGAGTTTGGCTTGATCGTCGGCGATGGCGGCGCATTCAAGTCGTCGGTCGCGATCCACATGGCCTGCGCCGTCGCCGGCGGGCATCGCCTCTTCGACGAGTTCCAGTGTCTCCCACGGCCCGCACTCATCCTCTCCGCCGAGGATCATCGCGACGTCGTCCTCATGCGCGCCCGTGCGTTCTGCGCGGGGCACGGCTGGTCGCGGAAGACGCTCGAGAATCTCTACATCCTCGCGGACGGAAGCCCCACGCTCGCCGACCGGCAGTGGACCGAGCATCTCGCCGCCGAGATCGAGCGCATCCGTCCCGGGATGATCGTGATGGACCCCTGGGCGGAGCTCATGGGCGGCGACGAGAACAGCAACACCGACGCGCGCCCCGCGATCAAGTTCATCCGCCACGTGGCGTCGAAGGTGGGCGCCGCCGTCGTCCTGGTGCACCACGCCGGGAAGATGAAGGAGGGGGGCCGGTCCCTCGATCGCATCCGCGGGGCGAGTGCCCTGCCCTCCGCCGCGCGCGTGATCTGGTTCTTCGAATTCTCGGAGAACGGGCTCCAGATCGAGAACCTGAAGCACTCGCGCGCGCCACGCCTGGCGCCGTTCCAGCTCGACCGGGACATCGTGACGCCGCCAGACAACCGCGCCGCCTGGATCTCCGCGCGCATCACGCGGAAAGCGGTCGAGGATGCGCTCGAGCGCAACATCCTCGCGCAGCTGTCGGCGGCGCCGAACGGGCAGCGGTCTTTCAACGACCTCGCGGAGCTCCTCAACGTCCGCAAGCAGACGCTCCGCTTCACGCTCGACCGCATGGTCGCTGCCGGTCGTTTGGAGCGTCACGAGGGGCCGCGCCGGTCGCAGTGGTATGCCCGCGCCGCGACTGGTTCCGACTGGTTCCCGGAATCGGGAACCAGTGACGGCGCCGAGCACGCCCCCCACGCCTCGGAGCCGGCGAGCGACAGCGGACTGGTTCCCGGTGTCACCCACCCCCTTAAGGGGGTGGTGCACGGGAACCAGTCGTCCGGCACCGGAGCGTCCGCCCAGGAATCAGTGACCGATGATGATGATCCGCATGGACTGTGGGAACCAGTGCACCAGTCGGGAACCAGTCAGCGCACCAGTCGGGAACCAGTGGACGCACCAGTCGATGCCGAGGAGCCGATGAGCGAGGAGGACATCCTGAGCCGCCTCGCGGAACGCCGCGGGATGGGAGAGGAGTGATGGCGACCTTCCTCCTGCTCAAGTCCGGGTTCCCGACCCGCGCGCCGCGCGAGCTCGCGCGCTGCGATGCGCCGGACCTCGACACCGCGATCGCGCGCCTTGGCCTGCTGTCCGGGCTGGGCGCCGC
>CAYWRU010000037.1:0-30064 GCA_964460795.1 uncultured bacterium
GCATCTAAGCGCCAAGCCAACTCCAAGATAAGGTTTCCCAATCAGTTTTTGATTTTGAAGACTCCTTGTAGACTACGAGGTTGATAGGCAGGAGGTATAAGGGGAGCAATCCCTTCAGCTGACCTGTACTAATAAGTCGTTCGGCTTGACATTCTTTGTATTTCAGCGAATTTGTCTTGATCAATTCGGTTGCTTTGTTTGTTAAAAGCAGCGCAGAGAGCATTCAATTCACAACCATTATTTTTTGTTGTGCAGAGAATGAGCGCATGCAAAGCAAAAGTCTCTCGGTGGTCATAGGAGAGGGGTCATACCCGTTCCCATTCCGAATACGGAAGTCAAGCCCTCTACCGGCGATGGTACTAATGGAGCAGTTCATTGGGAGAGTAGCAAGCCGCCGGGTTTAATTATAAACACCCCGCACTTTTGTGCGGGGTGTTTTAATTTGCGGCAGTCCCGTCTACCCATGGTAATGTATTGAGGCGGGGCAAACCGCGACGGAAACCACGCGTTTCCGCGCGGATAGTCCTCAGTTATGGAACTGAGGGCAAGCCGCCGGGTTTATTTATAAAAACCCTCGCACGTAAGTGCGGGGGTTTTTTATTTTATGCAGGATAAAACCCCACAGATTCTTTTATCCATTTTCAGCTTTCGATTCGGCATCATTCCTAAATTTGCGAAAGATGAATCTGGTCAGCAAAACGGAATTTGATATACTAAGGCTCACTCAAAAGGAAAATCTGACATGATGCGGCTTTTGGTTTATCTATTTGTTTTTGGTGTGGTGCTTTATCTTTTGTCCCGATCCGGAAGATCGGCAGACGTGGATTTTGAGAAAAAAAACACCGGCGGAAAATCCCGATTTTGGTTCAAGGCAAAGAGCGATCCCCGTGAAGTTTGGATGCAGGTTTATGAAACAGACTCGATGGAAGAGGCCCGGAAGCTGCAGGCCCGGCTTCAGGAAGAAGAAATTGAATGCGTGGTGTATGAGCAAGGGAAGAAAGACATCCACGGGAACGTTCTAAAAGGCGTAGGTCTTGCCGTCCCAAAAACAGCGGGTTCCCACTCCCAGGGCTTGATTGCCCGGATGATGTCTTAGTCCCCAAAGTCTTATCCATAAATGTTTTTGCGTTTTGAGTCTTTGGTCTTACGATAGTACTTTAATAGCGGGGATCACATGCCTGTTCAAAAACAACTGTCGATTTTTATGCCAAATCGTCCGGGAGTTTTAGCCCGAACCTGTTCTGTCCTTTCCGATGCGGGAGTTAATATCATGGCCATGGCGGTGCACGACACGGTTGATAATGCCGTGGTTCGTCTCCTCGTCGATCAACCCACCAAAGCCCTTCTCCTTTTAGAAAATGAAGAACTTTACGTTCTTGAACAAGATGTGGTGGTTGTGGAAATTGATAATGCTCCGGGACGTCTCGCGCGCGTTGCGCAAGTTTTGGCTCAGGCGGATATCAATATTCATTACGCTTATTGCACGGCAACCGTCACGCAGCCTTCCGGTTGTTTGGTTCTTAAAACCGATCAACCCGAACGCGCACTTGATGTTTTAAACCATTCACTTTAAAAAGAGGACAGGCTACTTTTTATCGAGGGGGCAAGCTTTTTGATAGATTCTGAAAAGCAACCCGTCCCCTTTTCTTTTATGGGATCCATTCAAAAGCAAATCTTCTTTGATGCATCTGTTGAAAAAACCTGGTCCGCCTTCATTGATTTTTCCAAAAGTCCGGAATGGGTTGCGGGCGTTATTGACAGCTCGCCTTTAAGCGGGGAGATGGGAACGGCCGGTCAACAATGGCGTGAGATCTGGGAATTCATGACTCAGAAAATTCAAGTGGACCACACCCTGACGCTCTGCGAAACGTTTCAAAAAATTGAAATTATAAGCCAGCTGCCTTTTGGCGCCACCATGCAGAAATCCTTGGAATTTCGTCCTCGTGAGGCGGGGAGTGAGGTGTTGGTGCAGGTTTCCTGGGAGTTGGGATTTATTGGATCCATGATTGGAGAAGAAGCTGCGGCGGATGTCATGCGAAAAAATCTGGATTTGACAGCAGAAAACTGGCAGCGCCGGGTTCAGTCTTCTTCAAGTGAAATTTCTTAGAAAATCTCCGGCTTCAAGATTTTGTCTATCAAGTCGAAACACAGGTTACATTCTGCAAAAGCGTAAAGGAAACATCCTGTGAAAAAGATATTGATTGTAGAAGACGAGGCTACGTTACGCGACCTCCTAGCCTTGCAATTACAGGGGAGTTACCAGGTTCTTGAGGCGCCGAATGGACAAGTGGCCATTCAAATGGCGCGCCAAGAAAAACCGAGCGCCATTATTATGGATATCATGATGCCGGGCATGGACGGGACGGAAGCAGCGGCGGTTCTTCGGGAAGATCCCAGAACGTGCGACATTCCCATTATTTTTTTAACAGGACTTGCTGAAGGAATGGGGGCATCGGATACCTCAGGCACGCCTCGATCTGGACCGATGCAGAACTCGGTGGTGTTAAGCAAGCCGTTGAATATCAAACATCTGGTGGCTATTTTAAGCCAGTTTATACCGCAGTAAACTCAGGCAGGATTGAGATCTTTAGGAAGTGCCCTCAAGACGCGGCAAAGCAAACTGAGGATCTAGTCCAGCTAGAAAGTAAAGCCCCACACAAGTCATTATCACCGCTCCCGGCAGTTCCAAGCTAAGGTCCAGCAAAATCAATAAAGCAAAACCCAGCAGCGCGATCATTCCAACGGGGATCCATAAAAACCACTGATGCTTTGCGAGTGCAATCCAAGGAGCCAGCAAAAGTCCGCCGCCATAACCCAGCAGTCCGCCGATCACAAGTCCTGCAAGGCCAATCACAAGCCCCAGAAGAATTTGAAGTCCTAGCTTTACAAAAAGATACTTGATCAGCAGATGTTTTTGAGGTTGGGCGATATTCCAAAGTTTCCGTACAGCCTCAGGAAAAGACGAGCGGTCAAAATACATAATGGGCAGTGTTAAATCATGTAAAAGGACATGAGCTCCTACCATGGCCAGGATACCTAAAATAAAAAAAAGAATCAAAATCACAAAACACAGTCCGCCCACCCATTTAATGGAGGTGATCTTAACAAGCAGCGCGGCTCCGGCCAACCCTCCGATCATGAGAAGAATAAATCCCATCCCCACGGCGCCTAAAATCACTTGCCATTTAAACCAGGAATTTCCGCAAGATCGATAATCGTTCCAAGGCGCACGAATCGCGGAGACATTTTGAATCACGGCATTCAGCCAGATAAAACGAAAGCGGCTGGATAGCCATACTATATAGAAGAGCAGCATCATTCCAAAAAGCGTGAGCGGGATGGCCCACAGAAGAATTTTGGCCCAATTCTTTTTTGCATGCAGGGGGGCTTTTTGCTTTTCAATCGGGGAGGGGGCCGAGGCGGATCCTGAGGCGGAGGTTCCAGAGTTTGAAACCTCGGCCTTCGTGGATTCTTGTTGATGGGAAGAAGAAGTCTCACGCGAATGCGAGGTCCGTGAATTAAAATTAAATCCCTGATTCCCTGCTCCGGCCAAGGCAGCGATAAAGATAAGCGATAACCATTTGCGCCAGGAAAAAGGCCAGAAGAGGAGACTCATCATGCGGTCCCAGCTTTTTTCGATCACGCGGGGAAAAGAAATCGGCGTCATGATGGGTCAGAGTTTTTTTTATCACGCGGTAACGGCTGATTTTTTGGATGAGGAGACGTTTGTTTCTTAGTGTTTCGGATCCAAGAACTTCGGATTTTGATAATGGCTTTTTGAAATCGCTCGCGAGGCATCCCATCACCTGCTCATCAAGAGTTGAAAAAATTACCACCAAACACGGCTGCGAAACTCAGCGATTTGCTTTTCGAGAGCGGATTCAAGATCAGTCAGAGAACTTTGAAGAGGGGCGAGGTCGGGGAACGAGGGAATCAATCGGGACAATCGTTTGGACGTTTCCTTGGTGTGGGCAAGCGCCCAACGGTGCTTCACGATATTGCCGCAAAGGGAATCCTCATCGAGCCCCAGGCCGATTCCGCCGGCAATATCCGCAGCAATTTTTAGACCGTGAAAACAAAGTTCGCTCATGGCCTGGGCTTCCGGAGAATTCTCAGGGACATCGTGTTCTTTAGCCCAATTCGTGAGCGTCAAACTAAATTCGAGCGCGCTTTGATAAACCGGACTATTTTCCAGCACTTCCATGGGGGAGGGTTCATCGCCTTCCAAAACACTTCCAGATTCTTCCGATTCGTCAGTTTCCAATTCCTCGGTATCCAGAGAGGTTTTTGGAAAATCATTTCCGAGGTCAATGCCGTGATGGACTTTAATGTAGAGATCTGCGGGGTCATCCCATTTGCGTTCGGGATTTTCTTCAATGACCGCCTGATAACGGTCCATGAGTTTTTCGTTTTGAATCAGGAATTTTTCCCAGTCGGATTCAGACCAGTATTTATCCGGCAGTAAAAATTCATCACTCGGCAAGGTTTCATCGTCGTGCACTGACAGACCTCCGTGATCAGAAAATTTTTGAAACCGTTTTACAGGGTTTTCAACAGCTGGAATTATCATATCACAAAAATTCAGGAAAAAATCCAGCGGGATTTCAAAAATATTTTGAGTTGGCCCAAAATCGGCCCTTGAGAAAGATCCCTTAACCCCTGGTCGAATAACAAATTATAACAATCTCAAATTTCCTGATCTTTTTCGTGAGGAAGGCTCTCTTTGAGACAAAACTCATGGTGTCCAGGCGCTTGCTTGAACATCGCTTCATTATGCAGTACACTTTGCTGTCAACCTTTATGAGAACAAAAATCCTTCCGCTCATCCTTGGACTTGTGATGGCCCTTCCGTCAGGGCCCGTTCAAACCAATACTCCCGAACTTTTATCCGTGGCAAACCTCGCGATTCCCGAATCGCTTGGAAAAGTTCAAGACCGTTTTACCGGAACCAGCGCGCGCTGGGTGGTTCAGATTCAAGATGTTCACGGCCATGTCACGGCCCAGGAAAATATTGCGGCGATTCTTGATCATCTTCAGGTCGTTTATGGAATCAAGACGGTAGCTGTCGAAGGCGCGTGGCGATCAACCACACTTCCCGAATCCTGGGCGCTGCCCAATTCCAGAGCCAAACAGCAGCTGGCCCGAAAACTTTTGGAAGACGGATATTTTTCAGGCCCTGTGTACGAGGCTCTTTTTGCACCGAGTCCGCTTCTTTTAGCGGGCATTGAAGACGCATCGCTTTACCGGGAAAACCGGAAAATCTATTTGGATTATCTGGCCGAGGAATCCACGATTGCTAAAAAGATAAAATCATTCGAAGAAACTCTTGAGAGTGAAAAAACTTCTACGCTCAATCCGGAATTACTTTCCTTTGATAAGTCCCTTGCAAAATACCGGGACGGAACCGGAGCCGAGACCTTCTTGCCTTTTTTGATTTCTCAAGCTCAGTCCAAGGCCGTGGAATTGACAGACCTTGATCAAATCGCTCTCTTTGCAAAAATTCTGCAACTCAGTCAGCTGATGAACCGGGACGCGCTCCAATCCGAAGCTGCTCAGATGGCGGATCATTACAAGTTCGAACGTCTCAGTTTTGAAGAACTCCTTCGCAGCGGAAAAGTTCCGCAGGAAGATCTCCAGTCGTATCCCGAAGTTAGCAAATATAGGGAGATCATGATCCTTCAGGATAAGATCGATCATCAGGCTTTTGCTCAGGAAATTGAAACCTTGATTCAAAAAGTTCAAGCGGTTCTGGCTACGACTGATGCGGAAAAGGCCACAATTCAAAAAATTGAGCGCTGGATGCTGGCCAAAAAGATGATCACTTTGAAAGCCTCTCCCAAAGATCTTGCTCGTATGGAATCAGACCGCGCGGGCATTGAATCGTTAGCCACAGAAGCGGGACTCGCGGATGCGCTGAAAAACGCCGGGCAATTTTATGATTTTGCCAAAAAACGCGATGATGTTTTCTTCCAAAAAATAATTTCAGATGCTTCGCTCAGTTCTGATCTTGCGGTCGTGACCGGCGGATTTCATACCGAAGGCTTGAGCGAACAGCTCCGCGCCGCAGGTATTTCCTATATCGTAATCACGCCGGATTTAGCCGGCCAGGAGCCAGACGAAGCTCTGTATCACAAACTTCTCGCTTTCTCTTCCAATGAATCCAAGGCCGAAACGCAAACTTTGAAGCCCGAAGACTTGGTGATTAATACGGCCACTGCAGATCAAGTTTTTGTCCAGGCAGTCAAGGCCTCATTCAACGGCCGCGTGGATACTGTCAATGGCGAAAGAGTATTTTTGGCCGGTTTTGAGGGATCGACGCAAACGCTTACTGCAAATTCTTCGGTAGATTCAGCCGCAACCGTAACCGCCACGAACACTGCGAACTCTAAACTCAGCGAGGCGGAAATAAAGACTATTCTTCAAGAGGTGATTGCTAAGGCTGCAGCACCGGTGGAAAAAGGTGCCGCTGCGGAAACCAAATTGGTTTTGGCTATTGATGTTACGACGCTCAGCGAATTAACGGCAAATCCTACGGATGAAGGAACTCATTTCTGGAATGATCTGGTTAAAAATCCTGGAGTTTTGGTTTATGCGATTCGTAATGAACAAAGCGCCATGTTGCCGGATGCTTTAATGGACGCCATGGCCCGCCATTCCGGACAAAAACATGCTGAAGTTCGGCTCAAAACTGCGGCTGGATTTTTGGAGCTTGCCGCGCAGCCGGATTTCAAAAGAATTTATGCCCTCTCAAAGGATCAAGTGGGGGCGATTGTTAAAAATCCGGATGATATTCGCAGTCAAACTCAAGCGCTACTCCTCCCTGCAGAACCGATTTCATTCTGGATTTTTCGTCTGGCCCTTTTAGATTCTCGGCTTCGTGCTCTAGTTTCAACCTCCGAAGGATTTACGACAGCCAAAGGCATCCTTCTTACTCTTGAGGCCAATCAACGAGCGGGTCAATCCGCTTAAGATAGGAATAAAAACTATAGGGACAGGCCCGTGCAAGGGCCTGTCCCTGCTTCATTTTCTCCCAATTGACATTCTGCTTTGATTGCATATCATAGGCCTCCCATGAGTATCCAAAATACAGCAACCAAACTCATTCGAGTCGGGCACAGTCCGGATCCGGACGATGCCTTCATGTTTTATGCCCTGGCCCATGAAAAAATTCCCATGCGCGGATTTCAGGTTCAGCATCTTATTGAAGATATCGAGAGTTTGAACCAGCGTGCTATGCGCGGAGAATTGGAAGTCACGGCCGTTTCCTGTCACGCCTATGCTTATCTTGCGGACAAGTACATCATCAAGCGCTGCGGCGCAAGCGTGGGAGATAAGTATGGACCCGTGCTGATCTCAAAAGGGGGACAGGCTACTTTTCCTGTGGGTGCTGGAGCTGTCCCCAAAAGTAGCCTGTCCCCTTTATTGATCCGCGGTAAACGAATTGCTATCCCGGGAAAATTCACAACCGCTTATCTTGCGCTTCAAATCTATGAGAAGAATTTCAAGCCGGTTTTTGTTCCCTTTGATCAGATCTTTAATGCTGTAGAGCGTGGTGAGGCAGATTTCGGGCTCGTAATCCACGAAGGGCAGATCACTCACCAGGAAAAAGGATTTGTGAAGGTTTTGGATCTGGGAGAGTGGTGGGATGAACAGTACAGCCTTCCGCTTCCGCTGGGACTCGATGTGATTCGCCGTGATTTAGGTCAGGAGACAATCCATTCCTTTACGAAGTTATTTAAGGAAAGCATTGAGTACGCTCTCGCGCATCGCGACGAGGCGCTGGTCTACGCGCTTCAGTACGGACGCGGCATTGGAAAAGATCTGGGTGACCGTTTTGTCGGGATGTATGTTAATCACTACACCGTGGATCTCGGCGCCAAAGGCGAAAAAGGATTGGGCAAACTTTTTGAAGTGGGTCACGCCAAAGGTATTCTTCCCAAACTCATCCATCCTGAATTCGTCAGCGTTTAATTTAAAGAGGTAATTTTCCTGCAAACCCTTGCAGGTCTAAACTTCTAGAATTTTCGGAATGATGGTGAGATTTTTGCAGCCGGTTTTGGTGACCACCACGACATCTTCCAGACGAATCCCGCCGGCATCTTCATAATAAAGACCGGGCTCTACGGTGACGACGTGGCCGGGTTTTAGGATTTCCTTCATGGCGCTGATGCGCGGCAGTTCGTGGATATCGAGTCCCAAGCCGTGTCCTGTGGAGTGAAAAAATCCCTGCATGCGTCCGTTTAAAATGCCGGTTTTAAATCCGCGTTCTTCAAACATTTTCGCAATTCCCAGATGGACGGTGCTGGCATCAATGCCCGGCCGGATTTTTTTAAATCCAAAATCCTGGCCGTCTTTGACGGCTTGAAACATGGCGCGTAATTTGGCAGAGGCCTTGCCCTTCACAACGGTTCGCGTAAGATCCGCAAAATAGCGGCTTTCGGAGTCTCGCGGAAAAATATCCATGATGATGGACTGATTTGCATAAATCGGCCCGGAGCCTTCGCAGTGCGGATCCACGCCCTGCACTCCGCAGGCCACAATGGAGTGGGCGGCAATGAGTCCATTTTTCATGAGATCCACATTGATGATTTGTTTGAGGCGTTCGCTGGTAAGCAGTTCGCCTTGAAAATAAAGTTTGCCCTTTTTGACCGAAGATTTTCGAATGGCATGAATCGCTTGTGTAACTGCGGCCTCGGTCATGCGGATGGCGTGCGTAATGGCGCGTATTTCTTCGGGAGATTTCACCACGCGTTTGGGCAAGAAAGGATCGGGCCGCACTTCAAGCTTCAGACCCAGTTCGCGCAATTTTTCTGCCATCCCGAGCGGAAAATTGGCAGGCACAAAAAAATGATGGGCGCGCTGATTTTTTGCAAATTCCACGATGAGATCAAGATAGCGGCCGCGCTTCCCGTGCTTGGCCTCGTAGGCCTTGGCCAGTGCGGAAAGAGAATGAATTTTATCCACAGAGGATTGTTTTTTGGCGCGGTCCACTTCCAAATCACTCATCAAGAGATGACGGACCCCCCGAATTTGAAAGAAGGCAAAATCATCGGGCGCTAGAAACCGGGTTGCATAATACAAGTTGGCATCCGTTTCGCTGGATGCCAGGATCAGAAGATTCTCAGACTTGGTCATTGTCGCTCTCTTTCCAAAAGGTATAATGGGAGCATTGTAATGATGAGCCTAGCAATTTCCAAGGACCAAATTCAAAAATTGGATTAATTCGAAAAACATTGAGGGCTGTCTATGGCGGAGTGGATTCAAGTCGCAAAAAAATCTGAAATTCCCACCGACACCGGAAAATTAGTTCAAGCCGGAGGTCAGGAGATTGCGCTTTTCCAGGTCGAAGGGAAAGTTTATGCGATTCAGAATCATTGCCCGCACCGGGGAGGCCTTTTGGCCGAAGGCGGCATTCAAGGCGAGGAAGTCACGTGCCCTTGGCACGGCTGGAGTTTTAGCGTGAAGACCGGAGCCTTTGTCCATAATCCGAATATCAAAACCGCGACGTTTAAGGTAAAAGAAGAGGGCGATGCGGTTTGGGTTGAGATTTGAAAAGGTACAGCATAACGTGAAAAAGTGAAGAGTGAAGTGTGAAGAGTAAAAAATCTGCCATTGCTCTTCACTTTTCACGTCTTCACGCTTCACTATCGAATGACTTAAATCGGTCTGGGGTTTTTATTGACGCTCCGGGGGAAAGACGCTAGACTTTCCTCTCTTTTTCCTCTGAAAAATTGGTCATATAACCGGATCAACCATGACAAAATTATCCATCGAGCAGCTTAAAGATAAAGCCAAACAAATTCGCCGGGACATTATAGAAATGACCTGCGAAGCGACCTGCGGTCATCCGGGGGGATCGCTTTCCCTTGTTGAAATCCTGGCGTCTCTTTTTTTCTCCGAGATGAACTATGACCCCAAAAATCCTAAATGGGAAGACCGCGATCGGACCATTTTAAGCAAGGGGCATGCTGCGCCGGTTCTGTATTCAGTCATGGCGGAGGCCGGATATTTTAAGCGCGAACTGTTAATGACGCTCCGTAAACTGGGCAGTCCGCTTCAGGGACATCCGTGCCGCACCAAATTACCGGGACTCGAGGCTTCGACAGGATCGCTCGGGCAGGGACTTTCCATGGGAATCGGCCACGCCCTGGCGCGCCGTCTGGATAAAAAATCCTACTATACTTATGTGATTACAAGCGACGGTGAAATGGATGAGGGGCAGACCTGGGAAGCCGCGGCCATGGCTGCGCATCACAAGGTCGATCATTTGATCGCGATTCTTGATGACAATAAATTCCAGCTGGATGATTCCACGGCTAAGATTTGCAGTATGGAGCCTTTAACCGAAAAATGGCGCGCCTTTCATTGGCATGTGCAGGAAATTGACGGCCATGATTTTCCGCAGATCTTGAAAGCCATTGAGATTGCGAAAAAAGTCAAAGATCAGCCCGCAATCATCATTGCGAACACGATTAAGGGCAAAGGCATTTCATTCATGGAAAATAATAATCATTATCACGGAGTGGCGCCGACCAAAGACGAGCGCGACCGCGCATTGAAAGAGTTAACGTAAGTGAAGTGTGAAAAGTGAAGAGTGAAGCGCGGCAAGCCTCGCGTATTTTAAGACTCTTCACGTTTCACTCTTCACGCTTCACGGGAATTTTATGTTAGAAAAGAAAATGGGTAAGGCCACGCGGGATGCATACGGAGAAGCTCTGCTTGAGCTTGGGAAAAAAGAGCCGCGTTTGGTTGTTTTAGATGCGGATCTTTCCAAATCCACGAAATCTGCCACGTTTGGCGATGCGTTTCCGGATCGTTTTTTCAATGTTGGAATTATGGAAGCTAATATGGTTTCTGTAGCGGGCGGGCTTGCCGCGTGCGGGAAAATCCCTTTTGCTTCCAGCTTTGCGGCCTTTTTAATGTGTAAGACGCATGACCAGCTGCGCATGTCCGGCGCCTATTCCGGATTCGCCATTAAGGCTGTGGGTTCTCACGGGGGCATTTCTTCCGGAGAAGACGGTGCATCTCAAATGTCGATCGAAGATTTTGCGCTGGCCGCGTCCATTCCGGGATTTACGGTGGTAGTTCCGGCGGATGAGTTTGCCACTCGCGCGCTTGTTCCTCAGTGCGCCTATCTTCCCGGTTCGGTGTATATGCGAACCTGCCGTCCTAAAGCCCCAATTGTTTATGATGCGTCTTCGGAATTTAAAGTCGGAAAAGCAGTCCGACTCCGTCAGGGAAAAGATATTACTCTTGTGGCCTGCGGCCTTATGGTATTTGAGGCTCTGCAAGCAGCCGAGATTTTAAAAGCGGATGGCATCGAGGCTTCGGTGTTAGATATACACACCCTCAAACCTTTGGATGAAGAGACTTTGGTGCAAGAGGCCAAAAAAACAGGGCGCGTAGTAGTGGCTGAAGAGCATCAGATTTGGGGAGGATTGGGAAGCGCCGTGGCCCGCGTACTTTCTTCCAAACAGCCATGCCGCATGGAATTTGTCGCGATTCAGGACACTTTTGCCGAATCTGGAAAGTCTGAAGAGCTCCTCAAAAAATACGGCCTGACAGCAGAAAACATCGTTCAAGCTGCTCGGCGTATTCTTAAATAAATTCCAAGCACCAAATACTAAAATCCAAACAACTTCCAAATTAAAAATTCCAAACGCAAGGTCCTGAATGTTAAAACATTCTAGCCATTTTAGATCTGGAATTTGGCCTTTTGGATTTCCTTGGAATTTGGGTTTTGGAATTTGGATTTTACTTTCCTTTCTTCCTTCTTCTTATGCCGCTGAAGCCAAGCACGCGATGGTGGCTACGGCCGATAGCCAAGCAACGCAAGCCGCTCGCGAAGTACTGCAGCGAGGCGGCAACGCAGTCGACGCAGCCATTGCCGCACAGTGGGTGTTAAATGTTGTGGAGCCGCAGGGATCCGGCCTCGGCGGCGGGGCTTTCTTCCTTTATTATGATGCGCTGACCAAGCACGTCTATTCTTTTGACGGCCGCGAGGCCGCTCCGTCTGAAGCGTATCCGGAAATGTTTTTGGATCCTGCGGGCCAGCCCTACCCTTATTATCCGGACCGCATCACGGGCGGTCTTTCCGTGGGCGTGCCCGGAGTTTTGAAGCTTCTGAAAGCCGTACATCTTCGATTTGGATCTAAACAATTTTCTTTTGAATCTCTTTTTGATCCCGCGATTGGTATTGCCGAGAGGGGGTTCCCCGTGTCGCCGCGTTTAGCCAGGCATCTGGATCAAGAAAAAGACCGGCTCAAAAAATTTCCGGCTTCCTCAAAAATATTTTTACACAAAAACGGCAAACCTTTTAAGTCCGGAGAAATTCTTTTTCAGCCGGATTTGGCCGGGACCTTCCGTCTTATTCAAAAAGAGGGGATCGATGTTTTTTACACCGGAACGCTTGCGCGGGAAATTGTAAAAACAGTTCGCGAGGCGCCTTATCATCCCGGACTCATGCAAATCTCGGATCTTAAACAGTATCGAATATTGGAACGCATGCCGCTTAAAGGAAGCTACCGCGGCTACACTGTGTATTCGATGGGCCCTCCATCTTCGGGCGGCCCAGCGCTCCTTGAAGCCCTGAATATCCTTGAGAATTATGATCTGCGGGCCATGAACCGGGATTGGAAGTTTTGGCACGTTTTTGCTGAGGCGCAGGCCATTGCCTTTGAAGATCGTAATCGATATATCGGAGATCCTGCCTACTCGGACATCCCCATGACGCGGCTCCTTTCAAAAAAATATGCACGCGAGCGTACCGAAGAAATTAATTTTGAATTTGCCCGGCTCAGCGTGAAAGGCCGTGTCAGATCTGCTGCCCAGCCTGAAGGAGTTCATACGTCTCATGTTTCAATTGTAGATGCGCAAGGGAATATTGTTTCTTTTACGACCACGATAGAAAGCTCTTTTGGATCGGCGCTTGTGGTGCCAGGCCGCGGGTTTCTACTAAATAATGAGCTGACGGATTTTGATGTGCTTGCACATCAAAATCCGTCATCCCCGAATGATTTTGTCGGGGATCCCCGCCCACAACATGCGGGGATGACCCCTAAATCTCAAAAATTCTCGCTCCATCCCAATGCTCCGGAAAGCGACAAACGTCCGCGAAGCAGTATGACACCTATTATTATTTTTCAAAAAGATCATCCTGTGTTGGCAGCCGGTTCTCCGGGTGGTGCTACTATTATTAGTTCAGTTCTTAATCTGGTCGTAAATCTGCTGGATTATGAAATGAATCTTAATGATGCGATCGGGTATGCGAAGCTGATGCACCGCGGAGAAAATATTGAACTCGAACCTGGGCTTTTTGATCAGACAGCTCTTGTCAAAAAACTTCGCAAGTTGGGACACAATGTGATGATGCGCGATGCATACGGAAATGCGCAGGCGATTTTCTGGGACTCTTTACACGGAAAACTTGTTGGCGAAAGTGATCCTCGCGGCGAGGGCCAAGCTGCAGGGGATTAAAAATTTTTAGTTTATTTCTCTCTTTTCCCTAACCTCTGATTCCTTCATAAGATAACTGCGCTGTAATTTTTGCATTAAGAAATCCTCATCCAGACTAAATTTTTCCGGTTAAGACCTGCTAGTTTATGAGCTAAGTCGTTGTCTAACGCTAGATTGAAATTAGAAATTTGAGCAGAATTCTTGAAAAGATTTTTGGGATAGGTTATTTTCTAGCATTCCTTCTGAAAGGCGGACTTATTCATTTGCAATTTGTTTTTCGCCGCGCAATCTCTTTATTCACGCTGACAGTTTTTCTGAGCGCTCAGGTGGTCGATCCGCACTTGGCTCACGCGGCCCCGGCTTTGTCTGCCCCGATTGAAATCAAAATTCCAGCCCGATTTGATTTAGACATTCCAGAAAAACTCGGCAGCATTCATCAACTTCAGGCTGGAACTGGCGCAACCATTCTTCACATTTTAACGGCTCACGGAAATTTTGAAGCGCAAAAAAACATTCAGTCTCTTCTTCATCATCTTCATGATCAGTACGGTATCAAACTTCTTCTTTTAGAAGGCAGCGCGTTCAAATTACAGCCCGAGACACTTCGGTTTTTCCCGCAGCATTCCAAGGAAACAATGGCTGCCAATGATGAATTGGCCAAACAAGCTTTGGTAAAAGGCGCGGAATTATTTCTGCTCGAAGAAAAAAACGCCGAAGCTTACGGAATCGAAGACCTGGCGGCTTACCAGGCGAATGCCGAATCTTTTAAAGTCGTCATGCGCAGCCGTGAAGCTTCTGACAAAGCCTTGCAAGATCTTCGGCGCAAGCTCGATGCACAAGCCGTTTCTCCAAAACTCCGAAAGTTTCTAAAACAGCAAGAGAATTTTGACGCCGGCCAGTATTCCATGGGGCAATGGCTGACGGAGCTGCGTGATTTGGCCGATGAAGAATTTCGTATAGATCTTTCGGACGCTTCGTCCCAAATCAAATGGCCCATGATGGTGCGGTTTTTTAAATTAGAAAAACTCGAAAAAGAATTCGATGCCAAAAAATTTACACATGAACGAAAAGCGTTTCTCTCCATTTTGGGCTCCGTGCTTAGCAAAACGAAACCGGGAAGCAAAATCCGAAATCCGAAGCACGAAATCCGAAACAAATTAGAAATTCAAAATTCAAAATCCCAAACAGGGCTCATCAGAAGTCAATCTGTTTCAGATTTAGAAAATTCTAATTTAAATATTGTTTCGAATTTCGGATTTCGACATTCGGATTTATATGACGAAGTCGAATCCTTACTCAAGGATCCTATGGGTCAAAGTGATCTGTTAGATCCTGAGACCACGCTCGTTTTTGCTGAGATGTTCAGTCATCTTCCCTGGAATTTTCAGTTCAAGCGCTATCCCGAGGTGATGAATGTGGCGGCGCATTTGATGCTCTCAAGCGAACTGAAAGCAGACCTTCTCAGAAAAGAAATGGAGCATTTGAACCGTCTTCTTGCCGAGCATTTGGCACAGTCAAAAGCAGACCTTCGATGGATCCAGGAAACAATCGAACATCGAACGATTACGAAGTTACTGCACCTTGAGCTCACTCCTCAAGAATTTGAGACTTTAAATACCCACGAGCTTCCGGGATTTCTATCCCAAGAACCGCGTTTAAAAAAGAATTGTCAAATGGCTATGAGTTTCTATCAGGGCGCGGAGAGGCGCAATGCCATCATGCTCAAAAATATGGAGCGCATCCTTCGCGAGACCGGAGAAAATAAAGCTGTCTTGATCACGGGCGGATTTCACGCTGACCCGATGAGCAAGGTGCTCCTGGAAAAAGGTTTCGGTTATGCCTCCATCACACCCTCCTTTGGACTCCAGGACAAAAAACAGGAGTGGCAGGAACGGGAAAGCTACGTGCGCTCCATTACCGGGACTTCTACCCTTGAAAGTGTTTTTGCGGCAAGTGAAATGGAACATTTAACAGCCACGATTGGACGCAGCGAGGCCCGTGCCTTGGTTCAAAAATTATCGGATGCAGCGGAACATCAAATTGCACTTGCTCCGAAGTTTCTCCGCGCCGAACTTCGTGAAGATTTTGAAAGATCCACGCTTCGACAGGAAGAGGAAAGAGAATGGCCCGGGTTGGTTTTTGGGCAGGACAAGGATCTGCTATCTCCACGGCGGGAGGTTCAAGTCCAACAAATTTCAGATGGACGGATTACCGTCACATCGGGTTCTTTGGTCGGATCTAATGTCCATTTTGGAGATCGTTTGACCCGCGCAGAAGTTAGAAATCAAGAAGAAAGTGGCATTTCAGATGATTTTGCCGGAACTGCTGCGGAGGTATTTGGGAAACCACAAAGACATCGAAGTGATAGTTGGCGTAATCGCCGTGATGTAACTCAAGCAAGGCAGGCTCGGGCATCTAAAACACATCGTCGGCCGCGACCTATAGATGTTGAGAGAGATGTTCCAGATGATTTTGCGCGGTCCGAATTGCGGACCATTCCCATGAGGGTTCAGGTGGCGCCTCCTCAGATTCAAACCGGGCTGGATCAGGCGCAGACCGCAGAACATTTGAACAAATATTTAGAAGGCGTGCTGCACCTCGTCAATTTAACAGACATGACTCCGTTTCAGCCGATTGAATCGGAGAGAAAAATTCTGGCCGCGAATTCCGCGCGAACCCTTGAATTGCTGGAAAACGGATTTTCTCCGGCCAAACTCAAAGAGGCGGGGTATCCGCTGGAATCCTTAGAGCCCGCTCTGCTGAGTCTTTTGATTGCCGCTGCCCGGCAGATTGCTTCAGGGCCTGGAAGCGTTGAAGAACGCGCCGGTGTTTTAGCGGAGCGTATTCCGTCTATCATCAATAGTTTGTCCGAAACTGAAAATATTCAGGGCATTCGGGATTCTGCCAGGATCGTCCTTTTAGGCCTAATGAACCAAATTGCAAAACCAGAGGCGTCAGCCCCTGGTGCTGCCAATGGGGGAGGCGCGCTAAAGTTCCGCGCAGTGGCCACATCCGCTTCGGGTTCCGATCATGAAATCCGCGCGAGTGAAATTTTAAAAGAGCTGCGTGATATCTATAGCGATACTTATCCGGCCAAACATCACAATACGCCGCCGGCGAGAATTATGAATCCGGAAAGCCGCGCTTCTTTAGCCGGTCTGATTTCAATCCTGGATCTGGTTCAAACGAATTTATCGACTCAGATCCAAAGCGAAGAATTTTTGAAAGCGCAGGCCTTGCTGGTGATTCATGCGCTAATGTTTATGGCTCCTTCGATTGTTTTTGATCCGAATCCGGAAGTGAAACAGAATAAAAAAACTCCTTTTGACCCCGCCGTAACATGGAATGGAGTGGACTTAGGGACTCATTTCATGGGATTTCTTGCGATGCTGGATCCGGTGGCTGCCCAAGCAACGGGAGCACTTCACGTCGTGGATCAGAACGCTGCACAACCCAAAATCGGCGGCTGGTTGGGAAGGTTTTTTCGCCGCTCTGAAATTCGCAAAGCCTATGACCAGTCTGTTTTAATTGTAGCCGATGCGCCAAAAATGGATGAAATCGAAGCCCTGCAGAAACAATTTCCCTCCTTTCATTTAGTTTTAAAAAAAGACGAACGCGGTAAACCTGTCAATTTGACTATGGAAGAAGTTCAGCGACACGTTCAAAGCCGGTGGAATGAAATGCCAATGGGCATCCTCGTACGTTCCACTACGAAATTGAAAGGCCAAGATGCTGACATCCTGAAATTACTATCAGAACGAAATGCGCCCAGCTTCATTCTCCGCGCAGGATCCGATACCGATAATGTGGATCTCGTCAAAGCCGCAGAACTGGGTATTCCTGTGGTCCGTACCGGCGGCGCAGAAAATTCCGTGGCCAATCTGACGCTGCGGTTCATGTTTGAATACCTGCGAAGGCTCTATCCGGACGATTTTAAGGGCACGGGCCAAGACTTGGCTGAACAATCCGAGAAACCCCTGGTGGATTTAGCCCTCTCGCAATTTATCAATGCGATTCCTCGAGCCCAAAAAAATGGAAAAGGAAATCCGCTTGGACTCGGGAATGTTTTTCAGCCGTTTTTTAACCCCATGTCTATGGATGTCACTTCGCGTATCGGTAAGCTAAAGGTCGGACTTCTTGGGTATGGCGATATCCCTCAAAAATTAGTCCCGAAACTCCAAGGATTCCCCAAGGTTTTTGGAGCCAGTCCTGAAATTTGGGCTACGTCACGATGGATTGAATCTGCGCTCAACCATAACGGTAAGGGGTTGAATGAGATTGAATCCAATGGCGTCAACCCTGCGGAAAAATCAGAAATACTGCATACCGCAGACATTATTTCTCTCCACTTGCCGGGCAAGACCGGAATCTATTTGAACGCAGAGGATCTTAAACTGTTAAGTAAACGCAAGGGCCCGATTGCCATTATCAATACTTCGCGCGCGGCTTTGGTGGATGGGTTCGAACTCCGGAAGGCCTTGGCAGCCAAAAAAGACCTTTATTATTTTGCCGATCTTGATTTGGCGAAAGAGCGAAAATCTCTCGAGCTTTATCCGGGATATACTTACGAGCAGCTGGCCCGGGATTTTCCCAATCAAGTAATCTTAACACCGCACATTGGTGCAAGTACCGACGATGCGCTGCGTCAAGTCGAACTCAATACAGCCCAGACTTTGGACAGCATTCTGGATGCATTTTATTCCGGCAAAGATTTGGCCAAGCTCAACGTTCGCTGGGTGGTTCTCCCTGAAGCGGGCGCGTCGGTCATCAAGCCTGCGGATTTGTCAGCGGGTGAGGCATCGCCTGCATGGGTTCGTTCTGAGGTTCGGGCGCTGGAACCTAAAGACTTTGAAGGGATCTTTCTCAGAATCAAGGATACGCCTGGCTTCGATTGGTTTCGGGGGAATAGTAAATTTCCTGAATCTGTTTTTACTCCATGGGCGGAACTGCCCCACAAGGCAGAAGATAATTATCGCCGTTTTGTCAGAGTTCCAGATGGATTGGCCTATGATGTCAAAGTCAATATTGAGGATAGGAAATTTGAAGCGGCTTTTCGGATGACGACCGATCGGACAGAATTGGTGAGCACGGATCCTCTAATCAAGAATGTTCATTACACGGGCCCTTCGCCTATTACCCACATCCTGCGCGATCAAAAAGGGAATATCGGTTTTGTAGATTCAAGCGGAAAATTTGCCGCTCAGGCTGAAACCGAGATTCCAGGCCTTGCCACTTTTCTGACTCCTGAGGCTTTTCAGAATGATCTCTTAAAAAACGGAAGCCGTGTGTGGACGGTGGTCGCGGAAATGAGAAATTATCCGTCTGAACTGCCGGCTCCAACCCCGCCAAACCCGCGTAAAAATTCCGGACCCATCCGGGTTGAGCTTGCAAGCAATGCACCTGTTTTCACAAAAACGACGAAGATGCCCACCCAGCCCTTGGCGCGCTCTACGGTAAATCGTGGGGGAGGGGCGTTAAGAATCATCCTTCCCTCTAAAGATTTTCGTTCCGAATTGCGAACTGCGGTGTTGGCGGCCCAGGCCCATGAAGAAGGGGTGTATCTCAATCTTGAAACGGCTTTGAGTAAAGGAGAAAGATTAATAGCCCCGTATTATCGCCATGGGAACCTTTTTAATAATCTTTTGGATGGTGATTTTACCCCCGAAACTTTTCAGGCTTATTTGGATGGACACGATCAACAAGGTGCAGCCGTCAATGAAAAAATTCGAGCTGAGCTTTGGGGGTACATTCATTCTGAGCTTGGTGCTGTGGGAGTTCATTTAGAAAACTTTGAAAACGAAAATTTAGCTGCAGCGATTATTTTCTTACGTTCCCAGATGGTTTATTATTATTTGCTGAGACATGTGCCTCGGTTGAATGGTTGGATTGAGCAAAAGACCGTGGGGGATGCGTTCGTGCTGATGGCCATCTATCAAATGCGCGATCAGGACATCGCAGATGCTTTACTGCGATCATTACGAGCCAATGAACCCGATATTTTAGGAGCGCCTTCTCCGTCAGAAGGGCAAGATCGGGCGAAAAGGGCCGTGACAAAGCCCGCGATGGAAATCTCAGATCGCCATGCTGCTCAATCCCCTAAACCCAATACCCGATCCGAAGTAAGAGCGCGTGCAGTTATGAATCCGATATTAGCGAACTGGCTTACGGATCCGGCGTTTATGACTCAAGCCATCCAGGAATTAAATAGATTGATTCCGCAAACGACGGCGCGTGTTCAAGAAAAAATAAATCCTCTTACGGGATCAGCTGCTCTAGCGGCTGATTTTCATAGTCCTGAAAATAAAGAGCGCACGGAAATTCTTTTCCAGTATTCGATAGAGCTCGCGGAATATTTTAAGCTGCTTGCTCCGATAGCAAAACAGTCCCCTAAAAACAAACATCATGCTCTCGTATCCACTACGGTTTCATCGGGTGCGGCACATACAATTAGTTCCCCAGATGAAGACCCATGGGAAGCGCTTTTAAAAGTGGAGTCAGCTCTGCATGAGATGTTAATACAAATCAATGCGATGACGGAGTCTGCCACGAAGCATCAAGATGCTCTTTGGATTATTGAGACTCTGGATAAAGAAGTCCCTCTTATGGCAAAGACAATCTCTGGAGGATTTAAAGAGCTCTTAGCTATGGAAAAAGATAGAGCGAGTAATCTCCTAGCTCCTCAAATTGAGGTCATGCTTGTGCGAGTCCTCGGCTCCTTCCAGCATCTTGATAAATTTCTACTGAAAGCATCAGGAGACGAAAAACTGCGGGAGCCACTTGCGAAACTTCCGAACGATATCCCTCTGATGCGGCAGATTATTCGCCATTATATTCTAATTCCGCTCGCCAATTTTGATGCGGCTGATTCTGATGAAAATGAAGTCAAAAGCAGAAAAACAAAAGAAGATGGCCGCCACCGCAGAGAAATCTACATTACTTATTTAGGGCAACGAATTTATCTCACAAAAATTCCACTTGCGAGCAAAGACGACCCTTTCCTTATAGGGCTTGATAAAGCAGCTACAGAGCTCAATAGTTGGGCTCACTACGGTTTACTTGGTGGAGTATCGATTGAATCTACTTCAACTCAAATTATTCTTCATAAGATTGCACCGACTGTTGAACCCGCGGCGGCTAATCTCCAAGCTGGGGTGCAAGATGAGCCTATCGTTATTGAATTTTCAGATTGGGAAAATGCAGCGAGTCGACTTGCAGAGGGATTAACGCCTTTTATCAAACCCAGGCATGAAGTTTTGAGTCGTCATTTAATCCCAGCTCCTCGAAGTGCCGAACAAGCTGCAGCAGAGGGCGATGGCTGGACGGGATTTTTTAACGATACAGCGGGCCGGTTGGCTTACCGATCTTTACAAGGAGAAGTGACCTTGGGATCCAGTGGAGTGGAAATCCAAAGAACGGGGGAAGCTAAAATGCCGCCAAAATCCATCCCTGTTCTTGTCTTGGCCGAATCGGAATCGTCCGGTCAGTTGACTGTATTTTTTGACCCAAGCAATTTCAAGCTGCCTTTTGATGCTGATCAGAAAGTTGTGCAGTTTGTGCCTTTGACCTCCCACACCGTGATTCCCTTTGGTTATCGAACGCTTGCCAGCCTCATTCCTGGATTGAAGGTGGCGCCGCCCCCGTCTGACCCAAAAGCGGGGGCTGTTGGAAATGGACAAACATCCCTCCGATCAGAATTGAGAAACCTTGAGACGGCTATACAAAACATTCAAAATATTGGGATATGGATTTGCGGCGGACTGCTGGTATTGGGCCTAGCCGCAGGAGCGATTCGCGAATGGAGACGTATTTTGATGCGGCGTGAACAAGAGCAAAGAATCCACGACTTTTTTGACAAAATTGCCGGTGCCCAGTTCCGTGAATTAGATCCCTCTGAAATTTATTATCATCAAGAAATAGCCAAGCTTCTCGCTCAGGAGGGGATTGGTGCTGCCGATGTGGACAGTATTTTGGCGAGCGTGTACGACGCACCGGTGTTTACTGCTCTCATCCTGGCACGGCTTCAAAATATCCAGGATTTTCTAAAAGCGTTTACCAGCCGATGGAAAGAGGAGTTAAAAGAGGTTGATTGGAATGATCTGAAGACGCAGTGGCCAGATCTCCAATCTCAGCTCGCTGCCGTCGGGAAAGCGTTTCGCGTCCATTTTCAAGCAGCTGCGGATGGACAGGCGCAAGTTATTCGGATCATCCCTAACGATGCAGAGGAGTCGGCTTTTGCCGTGACTCGTTCAGAGCTGCGTTTAAATCCTATTCAAAAGTCAGCATCGGGTAGTTTGAACCGTGCATCCGCCGTTCGTCCTCAAGTGACTTCTTCCCACAATACTTTGTTTCCTCCGGGGCATTTAATTCGCATGCTTGCTCAGGCCGCCGCACAGTCGTCTCACCAACCGTCTGTGAGAATTTGGAGCGGGAAGGCTCATAGCATTCAATTGCGCTCAGAGCTCAGAAATATGTTGCTCAAAATTTTAGACCACACGCCTCTTTGGGGAATTACCTTGGGAATCATGGCGCTCGGAATGGTACTTATTTTGTATCCGCTGCATAAAAAAACAATGAATCTTCCTCTGACGCCTCTCCAGAGCTGGGCGGTTCGTTGGGTCATGTGGGGAGAGTTCCATATTGCAGCGCCTGCCTACCTTGCATTTTTCTGGTACTGGTTCATGGAAGGGCTTGCTCAAGGGCGCGGGTCAGCTTATACGGTTTTGATCGGGCTTGTGCTATTAGTATCTTATGAGTTATGGGGAGCCTCTCAGGCATTATCTGCAAACTCATCGAGATCTCCTGAAATAAGAACATCGAATATTCCTACTACGGGCGGCGATGAGAGTTTGCGTTCTGAATTGCGGCAGTCGAATTCTGAGGCGTTTGTGTTTCAGCCCCGGAGATTTGAAACCATGACGAGCGGGGAACTTTTACAGCCCAGACTTTTAACGGTTCGTCTGGGAGTAGTTCCTTTCATCCTTGGAAGTGAGCGCGCGGAAGCGTATGTTCTGGGTACTTCTGAAGTTCGGCCGACTGTGACGGCCTCTTCAAATCTTTCGCGGCCAGCGCAAATGAGTTTGAATCAAATCACGGATCAAACCATCCGGATTTTAAAAGATCAAGGAGTGAGCGAAAAAACCATTGGCCGAGTTTATGTCTCACCCGAAGATTTTGCGCGACTGGCCACCCAGCCCAGAGTTTTAGAAGATCTGGCAGCGGCCTTTGAACGGGTCCAGACTGAGCTGGGCATCCAAACTCCGCTTCTGACTACCTCCATTCCGGCAGGCGAAGCGAGTTTCTGGAAACATCTGCTTGAAAAGACGCCGGCGCTTGCCTCAGTCGTTAGCGCTCGTTCGGATGAGAGTGCAATCGCCGGACGTTTTGGCGTCAAAGGAGTTTTGCCCGTACGCTTGGTTGCGCCGAATCATAACGCGTTTTTTTCTCAACTGATTCTGAAGGACTTGGATGAACAGCTGGATCTTTTTAATCCGGTGGCCCTGAAAGCGCTTATTTTGGCCAGTCATAAACGGCACGAAGTCTCCACTCTGCGCGCAGAGCCTCTTTCTGAAGCCGTGCTTCAGCAGATTGGTTTAGATGGATTTCAGAAAGATGCCGACTCCCAGTCCTGGATTCTTTCCAGCATCACTCGTCTTACCGAATCTCTGCATTTTGCGAGCCGATTCTCGACCTCTGCTTAATACGTGAAGCGTGAAGCGTAGGATGAATCGTTTAAGCAAAACTTAAAACTAGTACTTCGACAAGATTAATTTTAGGGGCAAGCTCAGTACTGTGGTGAGCGAAGATTGAAATCATCTACAGATAATTTCAATCTAGTCGAACCACTAGTTTTTGTTTGCTCTTCACACTTCACTTTTCACTTCTTCACGGCTATGATGATTAATCCATGCGCCTCAAAAAAATTTTTACCCTTGCTTTGATCATGGGATTGACTGCACCTTTCGGGCTTTTTGCAGCTCAAGTCTTTGAAAGCTCTCAAGAGGCTCCCGCCCTTTTGGAACTTTATTCCTCTCAGGAATGTAAAGAATGCCCGAGCGCCGAGGCTTGGATGGCAGGACTAAACTCCCGGAAAGATTTATGGAAAGCCGTCATCCCTATGATTTTTCATGTGAATTATGGTGCGGATCTTGGAGAGGACACTCTTGCCGTCCGGGATCATGATCTGCGTCTGAAAAAATACTTAGATGCTTGGAAATCCACAGCACTGATTCTGCCTTTGATGGTGCTTGACGGAAAACCCTTCGAGTATTCTGCGGATTTTTCCAAAGACTTGAACATCTCTCATCCTTCGGCAGGCAAGCTGACGGTTAAAGTGCTCGATGAACGGGAATTTCTAATTTTGTATAAACCGACCTCAAACCTTGCCGATAGAGAGTTGGAAATTCACGGGGCTTTGCTCGGATTTGCAACGTCTTCCGATGCTAGTGAGAACAAAGTCATGGCGGCTTTTACGGTGCTAAGTTACCGTAAAAAAACGGTTCAGTCTGAAAATGGCAATTATTCGACTTCCTTAATATTGCCTTCCCAAAAAAAGAGTTTTCAGCTTACAGCCGTTTCTTTTTGGGTCACCGAAATGGACGGCATGACCGTGCTTCAAGCCGTGGGTGGGGGCTTATCCTCAGGAGAGTAATGCGGCGACATTAGACAAATCTAATGAAGTTTTTTTAAATCATAAAATTCGAAAAATAATTTCTTCCTGTTAAGTTTTTTGAATTTTTTCCGAAAAAAAATACCATCATAAACGAGCGATCATGCGAACACTTCCCTTTAGAAAATTTTGTGATAGAATCCCAACATCCTGTATGAACTCAGGAGGAGGGAATTTATGAATCCAATGAATTCAACAGACGCCCAATCTTTTGCACCGTCAACGGCTGCAGCCTTTATTCAACGCGTTTATCAATGGATGTCCATCGGCCTCGCGGTCACCGGCATGGTCGCACTTTGGGCTGCTGGTAATCTCTCTCTTATGAAAGCCCTCGCAGGGGGCGCGTTTTGGATTCTCGCCATTGTTGAAGTGGGGTTAGTCTTTTGGCTTTCCGCTTCCATTCAAAAAATTTCAGTACAAACTGCGACTGTCGGTTATTTGGTTTATTCAGCCCTCAATGGATTGTCTCTCTCATTTATCTTTTTGGTATATACCGGGGCCTCCATTGGGATGGTCTTTTTTATGACCGCCGGGACTTTTGCAGCGGTTAGTTTTTTTGGCTGGGTCACGAAGGCGGACATGTCCTCCATGCGTGGTTTTTTCTTGATGGGATTAATAGGCATCTTGATTGCGAGCGGGGTCAATTGGTTTTTAAATTCTCCGGCGCTTTATTGGATTATTTCGTATGCCGGGCTAGCGCTCTTTATTGGGCTGACGGCCTATGATACGCAAAAACTCAAATGGCTTCATCAAAGCGGACTCGGAACCGGACAACTTGCCATTCTCGGGGCTTTGATGCTTTATCTGGATTTCATTAACATGTTTATTTTCCTTCTCCGAATTTTTGGCCGGAGACGCGACTAAAAATAAGTAACCAGTTGCCAGTAACCAAATTTTAGGAATAGTTTCAAGCCTGGTTACGGGTTACTGGTTTCTGGTTACTTCGAGTATTGACTATGATTGACGTTGACCAAGTCAGCATGAAGTACGGCGCTTTTACCGCGCTCGATCACATTTCCTTTCAGGCTCGTGACAAGGAAATCGTAGGGCTTTTGGGCCCCAATGGCGCGGGCAAGACAACCGCCATGCGCATTCTCACCACTTATCTTTATCCTTCTTCCGGCACCGTCAAAATCAATGGCATCGATGCCTTGGAAAATCCCATCGAAGTCCGCCATCACATCGGCTACTTACCTGAAACCGCTCCGGTGTATCCGGACATGCAAGTCGATGAATATCTGAAATTTGCAGGCGAGGCGCGCGGACTTAAAGGAAATCAGCTGGGTGTTCGGCTCAAATGGGCTAAAGAGGCATGCAATCTCGGACCGGTCTGGAAACATACTATTAATGAACTCTCCAAAGGTTACCGGCAGAGAACGGGACTCGCACAGGCGCTGCTTCATGATCCCAAGGTTTTGATTTTGGATGAACCGACCTCAGGACTCGACCCGCTTCAGGTGCTCGGGATCCGTGATTTAATTCGGGAACTGGCCAAAGAAAAGACCATTATTTTTTCCACGCATATTTTGCAAGAAGTGGAAGCTGTGGCCGGACGTATTGTCATCATTAATGAAGGCAAGATTGTCGCGCAGGGGACTCAGAAAGAATTAGAAGATCAGGCCCGGCATGCCGGAGACATTGGCGCCAATCCGAATCTCGAAAAGATCTTTATTGCTCTCTTAACAAAAAAGAAAAAAAAGAAAGAATAAAACAAGCCGACATCAAGCAGCTTGTCATCCCGGCCCACGAGCCGGGATCTAGAATTTAAATGGATTCCGGGTCTCTCCCTCCTTCGGCGGGATCGCCCGGAATGACAAAGGTGCTGAGGGACGGAAAGGCTTCTTAGAATCATTTATGAAATCACTTAACTTTTCGACCATCTTCCGCCGGGAACTCGACGCGTATTTTAATTCCGCGATCGCCTATATTTTTATCATCGTTTTTGTCCTCTTAAACGGCGGTCTTTTCATGACCCAGTTCTTCCTTTATAACCGCGCGGACATGCGGCCGTTTTTTTCAACACTCCCTTTTCTTCTGGCCGTTTTTTTACCGGCCGTGACGATGCGGCTTTGGTCCGAGGAAAAACGCGGGAATACTCTAGAACTGCTTCTTACTTTTCCACTTTCCACGCCCGCGCTGGTGATTGGAAAATTTCTCGCGAGTTTCCTTTTTTATATCGTGGCCCTTGCCGGAACTTTTACGATCCCGCTGATGCTTAAGATGGTGGGACGTCCGGATTTAGGAGGTATCGCCAGCGGTTATATTGGAGCCGCCCTGATGGGTGGATTTTTTATTGCGCTCGGACTTTTTATTTCTGGTCTTTGCAGGGATCAAATCGTGGCTTTTATTCTTTCCATGATTTTCTGCTTTGGACTTTATTTGACCGGATCGCAGTTTATCTCAGCCTCTATCGACGGCTGGTTCCCCGGATTTGGAACTTTCCTTGCTGAATTCATCGGTACGGCCGGGCATTATTCCACCTTTGGCAAAGGGGTGATTGATAACGGGGATGTGTTTTATTTTCTGATCGGCACCACTGTCTTTTTGGTGCTGAATGGATTTTGGTTTGATGGACGCATGAAACCCGGGGCAAAAAAAATATTTACGGCCGCAGTCGCGGTTTCCGCGGGAATTTTTTTAATGTCAAATTGGCTTCTTTCCGGGCTTTCGGTGGGGCGGTTTGACTTAACCGAAGGCAAGATCTACACGATTGCTCCGGCCACGAAAAAGATCATGAAATCCCTGACGGCCCCGGTCTCTGTAAAGTTTTATGTTTCTTCTGCGGACAAAATGCCGACCGATCTTAAAAGTCTTGAACAGGATGTGGTGGGGAAGCTGGATGAGCTGCGTGTAGCCTCGGGCGGAAAATTTTCTTATAAGATTTTCCATATGGATGCTTCCAATGTCACCACCCGCAATGCTCCTAAAGAAGGGGAGAGCGAATCGTTAGAAAAACAGTTGCAGCAAAAGGGGATCAATCCCTTTCAGGTTCAGGCGATTGAGTCGGATGAAGTAGCTGTCAAGCTGGTTTACTCGTCGCTGAGTGTTAGTTATAAAGATAAGCAGGAAGAAATTATTCCGCGCATTATTCCTAATAATGTGGATGAACTGGAATACATGCTCATGTCCAAGATCTTCCGCATGACCCTCGAGAAATCTCCTAAGTTGGCGCTGGTAGCTCCCTATGAGGAAAAGAGAATGGATCCTCAGGTAAAAGCCCTCCTGGCGCAGCTGGGAGGACAGACTCCGGAAGCTTACCGTGATGATAATTATGAATATCTCCCGATGTCGCTTCAATATGAAGGGTATGACGTGGAACGCATCAAGCTCGATGAATCACAGCCCATTCCTGCGGGAACCACGACCTTGATTGTGGCGGAACCGGAAAATTTAAATGACCGTCAACGTTACGAGATCGGCCGATTTTTGGCGGCCGGAGGCGCGCTTTTTATGGCGGTCCAGAATTATGAATATGATTATCAGCCTCAAGGCGGAGATCTCACCATTATGCCGCGCGAGAAAAAACCGGAAGTAAATCCGCTCTTAAAAGGCTGGGGGTTTGAGATTGATGATCAGATCTTGGTGGATGAACAGCAGGATGTGATCAGTTTGAGCGGCGGAGCTCGTATGGGTCCGTTTGAAGTTTCGGTGCCGGTGAAGGTCCCGATTCAAGTTTTAGTTCCCGCGGGCGGAATGAATCCGGATGTTTCCGTGACCTCACGGCTTGCTTCTATCTTTTATTTGTGGGGGACTGCGCTCAAAATGGACGATTCAAAAATCAAAGCACAAGGGCTTAAAGTGGACACTTTGCTTCGTTCCAGTTTTGCTTCTTGGACGGTTCCGTTTCGTGCCGGTAATCTCACGCCTTCTGATTTGATCCGTCAGCCTGAGAGCCGCCAGGGTCCGCTCCCTCTTGCGGTGATGGTATCGGGGCAATTTACAGATCTTTACCGCGATAGTACAGTTCCGCCTTGGCCGAAGAAAGAAGACGCTGCCAAGAATCCTAATGAGCCGAATGCGCCTGCAGAAACACCGAAAAATGTGGAGCCTGAAAAATCGACACCCATTACTCCTGCGCCTGGAAAACTGATTTTAATCGGAGCGGCGACGCCGTTTCAGAAAAATCTTATTCGCGGCGGCGGCAATCTAGGCTTTTTTATGAATTCAATCGATGCAGTGACGCTCGGAGAAGATCTGGTGACGATTCGTTCCAAGCAACCCGTAGATCGCGGTTTGGGGCGCATCTCTCAAGCAACCAAAGTGGCGTGGCGGCTTGTGGTGACCTTTTTGATTCCGATTTTATTTGCCGTACTTGGAACACTGCGCGTCATTTGGCGGCGTCAAGCGAAGCAGTCCTACTTACGCAGCTATGCTGAAGTCAATGATTAAAAAAATCCGAAATTCGAAGCGCGAAACTCGAAACAAATTCAAAATTATAAATTCAAATGCTTAAAACATTTCAGATTTTGAATTTAGATATTGTCTCGGATTTCGAATTTAGGATTTCGGATTTAGGTGTGATATGAAGACTAAACAATTGATTTGGCTTGTGGTGATCCTCGGAATTCTTTCCGGGCTTGTCATCTTTAAACAGTTCCAAAAACCCAAGGAACTTGCCACCCAGGAATATGTTCCGCTGGATACACATTTTGATTCTGCCAAAGTGGCCGCCTTGGAAATTGTGAAACCCGCGGGGAAAGAAGAACAGTTTGTCGATTTGCGTAAAGAAGGAGATCAGTGGAAGGTCCGCAGTCTTTCCAATGTCCGTGCGGATCAGCAGAAGATTGACGATTTTCTCAAAGAACTTCAGGGGATTCAGGGGGAAACCCGCGCTCAGGACAAAGCGGTGTGGAAGGATTTTTCCATCCAAGATGATGATGCAATCCGCGTAACGGTGAAGGATGCAGAAAACAAAGCGTTGATCGAGCTTCATTTGGGACTGAAGAAAGCAGGTGAGCGCTCGACTTTTCTGCGAAAAACAGGATCGGATGCAGTCTATTTAACTCCCGCCGAACTTTTCCCCAAAATAGGAATCTTTGGAGATCCAAAAAATGAAAAAGTGGATAATCAATTTTGGGCCTCTACAGTTTTAGTCGATCTGAATCCGGATACTTTGGAAGGCATTGAAGTTAAACATATCGAAAACGGCCGTGACTCCATCCGCGCTTCCGTGGTAAAGCAGTTGAGCCCACAGGACGCATCCAAAAAAGTGTGGGTGTATACGCGCCCAGGACTCCCCTTTGAACTCGATGCCGCCAAGGTCCGGTCTTTTGTTACCTCATTTCAAGGTTGGCGCGCTCAAAGAGTGTTAGCGCCTGCGCAAAATCAAGATTATGGTTTTGCAAACTCCAATTGGCAGCTGACTTTTAAACTCGAGGGCGGGCGCCAAGCGGTTGTAAGAGCCGGCAACAAAGATAAAGACAGCGAGGCTTTTTTTATTCAGGTTCCCGGTGAACCCGTCATTTTCCTCCTCTCGCCTTATTATTATGAAAACATGGACATCGATGACTCCCGATTTTTTGTGGATAATCCGCTGAAAGTGGAAACCTCAAAACTTGCGCGTCTGACCGTCAAGTCTGACAAAGGTCAGTGGGAAGTTCATCCCAAGGATAAAACTTGGAGCACACTGGATGAATATATTACGGATCTTAAAAATATATCGTTTACGCATTTAGTCTGGGATCCTGCGGCTCAGAAAAAAGCGAAGAGTCCTTCAAAATTTTCCGTGGAAGTGGAATCTGAAGGAACGGTTCGTACGCTTGATTTCGGAGATGCGTCTCAGGAAACTCCCAAGGAATATGCAGTCATGCTTCGCGGTTCTTCCGCGGTTTTAGCAGCGGGCGAAGTTTTTCGCATGAATCTTTTTGATAAAGCCGATCGCTTAAAAGAACCCCCTCCCGCGGCTGCACCTAAGACAGAAACGGTGCCTCCTCCTGCAAAATA
>CAYWRU010000038.1:0-29583 GCA_964460795.1 uncultured bacterium
TGATTTGAAAGCATGAAAAAGCGCCTCTCCGGTAAACTGCGTGGGAATCAAATCAGCCTGAATCCCCTTTTGGGCGAGAAAATCCGTGGTTGAACTTCCCACGGCTCCGATCCGAATGCCGGCAAGTGAGCGAGTATCCCGTCCTGATTTTTCAAGCCGATCAAAAAAGAAACGCGCCCCATTCACGCTGGTAAAAAGGATCCAGTCAAAAGCCCTGAGATTTCCCACCGCTTCATCAAGGGGTCCAAAATCTTTGGGCGGTTCAATCCGAATGCCCGGAGCATCCACCACCCACGCGCCTTCTTTTTCTAAAGCCAGACGAAGGGACCCGGCTTGTCCGCTCGCACGCGTGATTAAAATCCGTTTTCCAAGGAGCGGTTTCTTTTCAGCGGGCAGCCCGGATCCTTTCGGCGGAGAAAACCATTGGAGCTTGCGGCGAAATTCATTGACCGCTCCTACCACCGTAATGGTCGGAGCACCCAAGCCTGCGGCTTTCACCTTTTGAGCAATCGTTGCCAGCGTTCCTTCCACCACCCGCTGCCTGGGAAGAGTGCCCCATTGAATCACGGAGACCAAAGTCGATTTTGACTTTCCAAATCGGATCAAATGTTCTGCCGCGGATTTTAAATTGCTCAGCCCCATAAAAAACACGAGCGTGCCATGAAGCTTTGCCAAGGCTTCCCAGTTGATCAAAGTAGAATGCTTGGGCTCAGCCTCATGCGCGGTCACAAAAGTCACGCTGGAAGCCAGCCTTCGGTCCGTCACGGGAATTCCTGCATAGGCGGGGACCGCATGACCCGAGCTCACACCTGGAACCAGCTCAAAAGGAATTTTTTTCTGACGAAGAAAATCCGCCTCTTCACCGCCCCGGCCAAACACAAAAGGATCTCCTCCTTTTAATCGGACCACGGTCTTCCCTTGCCGGCCGGCTGTCAGCAAAACTCGATGAATTTCTCCCTGTTTTCCTGGAGGAAGATTATTTTTCACTTTTCCGATCAGAATCTTTTTTGCCTGAGGTGCAAAATCTAAAATCAGAGGATTGACGAGTCCGTCATAAATCACAAGGTCTGCAGCGCGTAAAAGATCCCAGCCGCGCATCGTAAGGAGTCCAATATCGCCGGGTCCTGCCCCGACTAAATAAATAGCGCCTTTCTTACTTTTTTCCATGAGTTTCCCGAATCGTGGAGAGAATTTTATCGCCGCCGCTCGCAAGGATGCGTTCGGCAAACTGGCGTCCTGCCTCGGCCGGATGAGCGGCCGGAGCATCCCACGCATCCTCAGCCCATTCCCGGGTTTCAATGGCAAAAAGTCCGCCGCAAAAATGGATTTGATCTTTTTGAAGCCAGGTCAGGAGTCCGCAAGGAAGCTGGCATCCGCCTTCCAGGCGTTTTAAAAAAGCACGCTCAGCTTGAAGACGCGTCCAAGTGAGCGCATGATTAAGAACCTTGGCAATCTCCAAAGTCTCACTATCGCCAGCTCTGGCTTCCAGTGCAATCACTCCCTGTCCCGGAGAAGGATAAAAGGATTCTCCGGAAAAAATTTCTGTCACATGATTGGCAAGTCCAAGCCTTTTGACGCCGGCATAGGCCAGCACAATGGCATCGTAAAGTCCTTCTTCGAGTTTTCGAAGCCGTGTATCCACATTGCCGCGGACATCTTCCAAGATCAGATCATCCCGCCAGCGAAGCAGCTGAACACGGCGGCGGACCGAGCTTGTTCCAATCCGCGCACCAAGCGGAAGCTCAGAAAGCTTTTTTTTGTCCGCAGAGATCAAGCAATCCCGCGGGTCTTCGCGCTCGAGTGCGGCCACGAGCACCAAACCATCCAGAAGGTCCACGGACATATCTTTCGCGCTGTGAACCGCGAGATCAATTTCGTTTTTAAGCAGCGCCTCTTCAATTTCCTTGGTAAAAACCCGCTTGGTTTCAAAAGGCGTGACGCCCCCTTTACGAATCATGTCCCCACTGGTTTTAATGATGACAATCTCAATATTAACAAGCGGAAATTCACGCAGAATTAACGTCTTGGTCAGCTCAGCTTGATAAAGCGCGAGCTGACTTCCCCGGGTCCCGAGTCGAAGAGTTTGTTTCATAAGAACTAAGAATGATGTTCCGGTTTGTTATTATTTTTTATCGAGATCAAAAAGTGCATGCAAAGCCTGAAGATAACGGTGAACTCCGCCGTTTCGCGAAGCGTCTTTAATTTTTTCCCGCGGAGGATGAAGCAGTTTGGCCCGAATCCGGCGGCGGAGCTCCTGGCGGGAATGTTCATCCAGAGAGCGAAGCTCCGAAGCCCCCTTCAGTTCTTCTTCCAGAACAGAATCTAAGAAGGTTTCGAATTGTTCCATCACCGGCCGCGCCTTCAGCTGTTCCATCCAGCCCTGATATTCGATAACGGCTTTATCCACGAGCGCTTCCGCGGCGCGAACTTCATGAAGCCGGCGCTTTAGATTGGAATCCGCCAGAACACGCAAATCATCCACATTATAAAGATAAACTTCCGGGATGGAGTCCACGGACGGCTCCACATTGCGAGGCACAGCAATATCAATAATAAAAAGTGGACGGGTTTTCCGGCCCGCCAGCGACGGTTCAATTTTTTCCCGCAAAACAATAGGATGCGGCGCTGCGGTCGATGCCACCAAAATATCCACATCGCGAAGCTGTTCTTCCCAGTGTTCAAAGGAAATCCGCTCCCCCCCAAAGGTTTCTGCAAGTTTTGTCCCCGGTTCTTCACTTCGGCTCACAATAAAACTCGGACGCGCCCCGGCCTCGCGCAAGCTTTTCAGAGTCAACTCACTCATTTCTCCAGATCCAAGAACCATGACTTTTTCATGGGTCAGTTTCCCAAAAATTTTCTCCGCAAGATCCACGGCCACCGACGGAATGCTGACCGCTCCCTCCGTAATTTTGGTGTCTGTACGCACGGATTTTCCAATTTGAAGCGCTTTTTCCATAGCCCGATGAAGAAAGGAATGAATAGACTCTGAGGAAGTTGCAAGACGAAAAGCCTCGCGAAGCTGTCCCAAGATTTCATTTTCTCCCACCACAAGCGAATCAAGCCCGGACGCCACGCGAAAAAGATGGCGGATCATGTCCTTGCCTTCGTGGCGGTAAAGATGCGGATAATATTCATTGCGGGTAATTTTCCGGCCGTGTTCTAAAAACTGAGCCAGTGTTTCCATGGGAAATTCTTCAAGCGTCGTAAAACCGTAGATCTCCACCCGGTTGCAAGTGGAAAGAATAACGAGCTCTTCCAAATCTAAATTTTCCCGGGCCCAGCGGAGCGAAGACGGGATATCGTGCTCACGAAAACAAAGTTTTTCGCGGATTTCAACAGGACAAGTTCGGTGATTGATGCCAAGAACAAAGAGCCCCATCGTTACACCACGCCCGAACTCGGCTCAGCCGCATCAATATCTGCCGGTGATAATGTACGAGCATCCTTTTTGAAATAATCATGGCTCCCAGGCACAAACCGAAGCCCTACAAAACTCATCATGACGCCAAAAAAAATAGCGACCGTCCAACCCGCAGTCCGGCGCGCTGACATTTTTCCGGAAATGCGGCCCAGTAGTACAAGTGCATATGCGAGGATTAGCAAAAGAGTGGCCATAGTTTTGGGGTCATGCATCCATACTTCACCAAAGGCTTTCTTCGACCAAATGAGTCCAATGATTGTGGCCACAGCCAAAAGCGAACATCCCCAGATGAGGGCGTGGCGAATCATGCGGTCCAGTTCTTCCAGCGACGGCAGTTTCCGATAAAGTGCGCCCGGCTGTTTGGACTTTAACTGATGATGCTGAAGCAAAAGAAGCACCCCGGCGGCAAATGCGATCCCAAAGGCGGCATAGGCCCAAAAAGCTCCGGACACATGCGCGGCAAAATAAACGTCCCGGAGTTTGGGATTAATCGTCCAGTGAAGATCCTTGCAAAAAATTCGCGTGGGAACAGCCAGCGCAGTCAAAGCGAAAAGGACAGGCGTCATAACCAGTCCAAAAGAATCGCTTTGAACACGAACGAGGAGAATTAAATAGACAAAAGCAAGTGACCACGCCAGAAAGGCCAGCACTTGATCATGGCTAATTACGGGCAAAAACACCTGATGTTGAATAGCTTCAGAAATAAAATAAATAGTTGCGGCCGCGAATCCGATCCGGAGGAACCACACAGCTTTCGTATGTCCCCGCTCGTAAAGGTCCCAAAAGGAAAGGGCATGAAAACAAACCGCTCCCAAATAAAATATTGCGGCCACAGAAAGAAGGAGAACAGATAAAGTCATTAGGCGCGCTCCTGAAAAAGATTGAGCTGCGTGTCCCGGTGAAAAAGGTCTTCGAGCTCATCTTCCATGACTAAATACGGAATGGGCTTCAGCTGCGTCATGGCCTTTACTTGCTCTAAAGTTTGGCGGTCCAAAGGATCGCACATTCCAAGCTTCAGCCGATGATCCATTTTTTGAAGAGGAACCACACGGTGAATGCGCACAAAATCCCGCGGCAAAAGATCCATGAGTTCCTGATGCGGAACAAAATGCTGAAGCGGGAAATAGGGCACTTTCAGTTTTCGCTCCAAAATTTTCCCAACATCATCAGTACGCACCACTTTCATCCCCGTAAGAATCTGCCCAAGACGCTGACCTGTTTGGAGATGCTGTTTAAGTGCCGTGGCCAACTGATCTCCGGTAATGAGTTTTGCTTTGAGCAGCAATTGTCCCAAAGGCATTAACTCATCCTCACCTTTGGGATTTTCTTCAGGGATCGGCAGCGCCACCGGCAGTGCGGTATCTGCAACGGTTTGCACCGGCTCCACACGCCGGTCACGAAGATAGCGGCTCCCGGGCTGACTCTTTAAAAAGGCTTTGACCTCCATGGCATCGCGGGCAATTTCTCCCAAACTGTTGTAATGACGCGTAAGATTGGTGCAGGCCGCAACCGAACACGACATGAGAGGAAAATTTTCCATTTTTCCCCGCCGATTTTTAACACGAATCGCACCGCGCAATCGATCTTCTTCAGTGTAGTAAGTTGGAATGATCTGATCAAAGGACGTGAGAAAAGTCTTTGAGAAGCGCTCTTCTTCATCCGGATTTAAGACCACGATAAAATCATCGCCGCCGATATGGCCGAGGAAATATTCCCCTTTGCGGCAAATAGATTCTGCGGTTGTCATCAGAATGCGCGCGGTTTGCCGGATCACATCATCCCCTTTTTCAAAACTATAATAATCGTTGAAGGACTTGAAGTGATTAATGTCGATGTAGAGAACCGAGAATTTTTCTTTTTTTTCAATTTTTTTACGGATCATTTTTTCAATGGCATGATTTCCCGGAAGGTGCGTCAGAGCATTGGCCTCGGCGCGGTGACGCGAGCGTTCCACACTGAGAACCACGCGCAGATGCAGCACAAAGGGATTAAACGGGACCGTCAAAAAATCATCGTAACCGCGCTCCCGGCTCATCACGAGCTCAGAAAGACTTTCTTCTTTGGTAATCAAAATGACGGGAACCGAAGTAAGGTGCGGACGGCGGCGAATGGCTTCAATCGGAATCTGCGTTCCGATCCGTTCCATTTGATCCGAGATCAAAATAACATCCATACGGTCCCGGTCCAAAAGTTTCAACGCATTCAAACTATTCTGAGCTTCAAAAACCTCGAAATTGCGCGCCCGAAGCCGCGTACTGATCAAATCCCGAAGATCATCGTCTCTTTCAACAACCAAAATTTTCATATAATTCCCTTGAGAGATTTATTACATATTCAGTCTGTCATCCCCGAATGATTTTGTTCGCCACAAAGCGTTGGCGGAATCCGTCCCAAAACGCTTTGTGGACGAATCTCGCCGCGTTTTATGGCGGATCGGGGATCCAAGACCCAAGACCAACCATGGATTCCCGCCTAAACATTGCGGGAATGACACTCCGTGTAACTTTAAAAACTTTCCTTAAGGGATGGATACTTCCCGGCGCGCACATCTTTGCCGAATGTCTCGACAGCCTTCCGCACTTCCCCGTCCAGATCCGCGTAACGGCGTACAAAACGAGGCTGGACTGATCCTGAAAAACCCAGCATATCATGAAGCACTAAGACCTGCCCGTCGGTTCCTGGTCCTGCGCCGATTCCAATCGTCGGACAAGTTACATCCTGAGTAATTTGCCCGGCCAAATCTTTTGGAACACATTCCAAAACCAAGGAGAAAACACCCAGTTGATCTAGCAGTTTGGCTTCTTGTCTCATTTCACGGGCCTGTGCCGGATCCTGTCCCTGAACTTTATAGCCGCCTTGAGAACTCGCCGTTTGCGGCGTAAGACCCAAATGCCCCATGACCGGAATGCCAGCGCCAACCAAAGCTTCGACTTGCTTTTGGATTCGAGTTCCCCCCTCTAATTTCACGGCATCACATCCCGCGCTTTGAAGAAAGCGTTTAGCATTACGAAGCGCACGCTCCGGCGTATCATAAGATCCAAACGGCATATCTCCGACCAAAACCGCATGTTTGACAGCTTTAGAAACCGCACGCGAGTGATGAATCATGTCACGCATCGTCACCGGGACCGTACTCTCGTATCCCAACACCACCATCCCAAGTGAATCGCCTACTAAAATAATATCCGCGCCGGACTCATCAATAATTTTTGCAAAGGGATAATCATAAGCCGTCAGTACCGTAATTTTTTCACCGTTTTTTTTCCGGTTTTGGATTTCTTTAATCGTTAATTTCATTCTCACCCTAAAATGTGAAGCGTGAAGTGTGAAGCCGTGAAGCGTAAGAATAATGACAATCGCATTTTTTTCGCTTCACTTCTTCACTTTTCACTCTTCCCGTTATCTTTAAAGTCCATGCTGCCAAAAATGAGCCTTAATGAGGTTTTCCATAAGCAACGTCACGGTCAAAGGCCCCACACCGCCCGGAACCGGTGTGATCCACGAAGCGCGCAGCTTTGCCGCGTCAAACTCCACATCACCCACAAGACGTCCATTCACTTCCGTGGTCCCCACATCAATCACAATCGCACCCAGCCGGATCCAGTTGCCGCGAATGAGTCCGGGACACCCCGCGCATCCCACCACAATATCTGATTCGGAAACAATTTTTTGAAGATCAGCGGATGAGGTTCCGCTGTTACACACCGTCACCGTAACCCGTTTTTCTCCCAGTAACATTTGGAGCGGACGGCCTACAATCGCGCTCTGACCCACTACCGCGGCTTTTTTCCCTCGAAGCTCGATGCCCGTGGATTCCAAAAGCCGAAAGGCAGACAAGGCTGTGGGCGGAATCAAGCGGCTTCGGCGCAGCATGATGAGCCCAAGGCTGGAGGGATGAACCCCTTCAACATCTTTTCGCACATCCATGGCCTGGAGAATACTATCCGGATCAAAACCCTCGGGGAGCGGAAACGAAATAAAAATTCCTGAGACCGCTGGATCACGTCCCGCGGAGGCTACCGCATTCAATAGTGCCGCCGCGCTTCTCAGTTTATCCGAAGTGACGCGTTCATAATCAATGCCAAGCTTTGCGGCTAATTTCTCCTGCTGGCCCAAATACCATTCCGCCGAGGGATCTTTCGTAACCTGGAATGCACGAAGCCGGGGCATGACTAAATTTCGGCTGGCTAAATTTTCAAGACGCTTTCGAAGTTCTTGCTGAATTTTTTCAGCCAGCGGTTTTCCTTCCAGAAGTTTGGCTTCAAGCACCATGAGGCCTCCCCTGGTCAAAACGCTTTTTAAGTTCTGTAAGAGCTTGCTCCGAACGTTCCCGCGTTTCGATTTTTTTCATATATTTCACATTGATCATGGCCGTATGAAAAGCGCCGTGAAAAGCTGCCTCATAAAGTCCGGCACTGACCAAAAGATCATTTTTGATGGATCCGCGCACACATTCAAAAAGACTCGCGTTCCATTCACGGGCCATCACAATCAAAAGCGCCAGATCCGCCTGAAGACGAAAAGAATTTTCCAGCGCCGTTTCCATGGCCTCCGCATTTCCGGAAGATTTCATCACCGTCTCAAAAATCTCCGGATCAAGATTGACAATATCAAGGGCATTGGCTTTTGTTTTTTCAATGGACTCCACAATCTTTCCAATGGTTTCAATCTCGCTTTGCTCCTTGGATTCTTCTGCCGGTGTCAGTCCCGGCTTTTTTTTACGGTTCAAAGAGATCTTGCCCACCATTTGCGTAAGCCCCATGGCCAAACTTGCGGTATACGCTGAGACACTGCCTCCTCCGGGTACAGGTTGAGATGAGGAAAGCTGAGAAAGATATTCTTGTAGTGATAGGTCGGTGAATTTTTTCATAACTTATTTCCCCTTAACGGGTTAGGGGTTCCTCCGAAGGCTCGTAGATGAAGGTAGTATAGAAGGCCCCTCTGGGGATGTCAATCAACGCCAAAACCAGTACACAGTACTCAGTACAGAGTGTATAGAGACTATCAGCTCATCGAATTTTCTGTGTACTATAGACTGCGTACTAAGAACTGCATTTAGCGGCAGCCCTGCTCGTCTTGGGGCTGGTGAATGGCGTGATAGTTTCCGTGCGACGTCAAACACTGCCGCGGCGCACATCGATAACGAGAATCCTGCCGGCAAAGATACATAGCCAAAACCACATTGGCTTGCTGGGAAGTATTTTGAATCCATCCTATTGGATGCGGCTTTCCGGATTGGACTATTTTGATATCCTGATCAATATCTTTCACAATCTGCCGGAGCATTCTCGGAATGCGTCCGCCTTGTACTTTCAAAGCCTGCTCAAGCTCGTGAAGATCTTTCCGGGCCTTGAGAAGCTCTTTGATAGTTCCAATTCCATCCCCAGAATTAAATTTATCCAAGGCCGTTGAAAAGTATTTTTCCAGCTTTTCTGGTGTCAGCCCCCCCGCCCAAACTGTGTGTGGAAAAATTAAAATCCCAAGCACCAAACTCCAAAATCCAAACAAACCCCAAGCACCAAACAACAAATTACAAATCGCAGATCCGCTTGGAATTTGGATTTTGTATATTGGCATTTGTTTGGAAGCTGGGTTTTGGGATTTGGAATTTTTCATAAGTTAACTCATCCTTGGACATGCACCGGATCCGCAGGAAGGATAACATCCTCCGGTGGGCGCTTTGGATCGTGATGAGGATTGGGAATGTGCAGCAAAAGTGGAAAATAATTTTTCGGTTTTTTTGGATCCGCATTTATCACAAGGATGTGCACTGACCGTGTTGCGGCTTTCTAAAAAGGTCGTGACATGTCCGCATCCGCGGCATTCATATTCAAAAAGGGGCATACTGCCTCGATCGGAGACTGTCCCTACTTGGGACTGTCCCCTTTCAAAATTCGCTTGGTAAGTTTAATTGCTTCCATCGGCGAGCCAGAAAAACAAATCGATCGACCACCGATTTTTTTTAAAAATTTCCGCGTCAAAGAATCCCGGTTCAACACCACCACGGGCTTGCCTTCCTTTAAAGCGAGTGCGATCTCAGACAAAGTGCCAGAAGATGTTGTGCCGCAGGTAATCACGATATCACTTGATAAAACATTAATGGCATTCCGGGCATTGCCCATACCGGTCACAATGGGAAGATCCACATGTTTGGATATTTTTTCCGGTTCGCCTGTCCTGAGAATTCCGATCGTCAGTCCATCCGCGGATTTCGCGCCCTGACTTGCGGCGTCCATCACGCCCATATTCCGGCCGCCGGTGAGAAGTACCCAGCCTTCCTCCGCAATCAAACGGCCCAGCTCAAACGCCCACTTCATTTCCTGATTCGTAGCCCGCGCCGGCCCCATCACTCCAATAATCACTTTTTTCATGTTCAATAAATCCGAAATCCGAATTTGTTAAATTCAAAACGGTTATTTTTTAAATCATTTCGAATTTTAAATTTTGAATTTCGAAATTGTTTCGGATTTAGTGCTTCGAATTTCGGATTTTCCTCTCATTTATTTCATACTCTTTACGACGACGCGTTCCATGTATTCCAAGGTCTCGGTGTTGATACGAACGGTCTCGCCTTGATCCACAAAAGGAGGAATCAGGACCTGAAGTCCATTTTCAAGTTCTGCTTCTTTAAAAGTATTGTCACGCGCCTTGCCCATGGAGGCTGTATTTGTAACTTTAAGGTCTGCAAATTTTGGGAATTCCACGGTAAGGAGTTTTCCCTCGGAAGTCAGGGCATCGATTTCCATATTTTCTTTGAGAAAGGTCTCCTGCTTTCCAAGAGCCGCAGCCGGAAGCGAGTGCTGTTCATAAGACTGATTGTCCATAAACACAAACTGATCGCCGTCTTTATAAAGATAGGTCAATTTGGAGCGCTGGACAGAAACATCTTCGGCCTGCTCTTCCGCGCGCAGAGACTTTTCCACAAACTTGCCGTCCAGGAGACGTTTCAGTTTCAAATGGACAGTCTTTCCAAATTTTCCTGTTCCGCGCGTTTCCGTAGCAATGACTTTGCAGAGCGCACCGTCAAAACGCAAAATATTACTGACCCGAATTTCAGTTGCTTCTGTCATATCAGGCCACAGGAGTCTGAGACAGCATCCGGACCTCATGCTGAGGATAGGGCATGGTCAAACCGGCTTTGTTGATAGCTTGATACACGGCCAAATTAACTGCATAGGAAATTTCAAAAAAACGCACCGTGGGGATCCAATAGCGGTAGGCAATATTAATCGAAGAATCTCCAAACTCTTGAATACCCACCTGGGGCTTGGGTTCTTTGGCCACTTCGGATGTCCGCGCTAGAACATCCCGAATAATCTGAATCCCTTTTTCCGGCGCATCACTGTAGCTGATGCCCGCCACGCCATGCGCAAGTTTAAAGGACTTAGAATTGTGCATGATCTGTCCGGAGATTTCTTTGTTCGGAATGGTAATCTCGACTCCGTCTTCATCCACCAGCACCGTACACGCCAGTTTGACGGCTTTCACCACACCGCTCACCCCAGCAACTGAGATGGTATTCCCTACAACAAAGGGCCGACCCAAAATAATCCCGATGCCGGCTCCATAATTGGACAGTGGGCCTTGAAGCGCCAAGCTCGCACCAAAGGCAACAGCGCTCAAGGCGGCCACAAAAGGAGCAATACTGATCCCAAACTTACCCATGGCAATAATGACTGCAAACGCCATGATCAGAATGCGGGCCGCGCCGGCAATAAACTGCGAGAGCGTCACATCCAGCTTTTTCTTGGTAAACAGATTCATGAGAAGTTTTGAAACCCAATTCGAGGCCATGACCCCCAAGATGAGGACAATCACTGCCCCAAGGATTTGAAAACTATACTGAACGCAGAATTCAATGGCGGCATTGATGATTTTCTGAGCGGATGAAATTTGTTCCTGCATAATCTAGCTCCTTAGAAATTGACTGACTTAGAATTGATACCGACTCCCTTTTGAGGATGATCCCTGAAGCGTATTGTATGCGGAGAGTGGTTTAATTAAAAGAGGGGTGTTTGACGGGGACAGTCCCCGTAGGGGGACTGTCCCCTTGCAGGTTAAAGGGCGCGGCTCGGCTTGTAGCTATGGATCACTTTCAGGTACTGGGCCCGCTCAAAGGCCGAGGGATTATCGCATTTTTCCTGACTAAGACTTCCCTTCATGGATTCAATGGAGTCATAACCTTTTTCCTCCATCCATTCTTTCATCCTTTGACCAATGACCTTCATCTGATCAATTCCATATCGCAAAAGAACGGAACAGAGCATGGCCACACTCGCGCCCGCCATGATCATTTTGAGAACATCATCCGCCTTGTGAATTCCGCTCGTAGCGGCCAGATCCGCATCCACACGGCCGTAAAGAAGCGCGATCCAATTAAGCGGAAGCCTGAGAGAAAGCGGACTGCTTAAAATCACATCCGGCCGAACTTCCAAAGTTTCCAGATCAATGTCCGGCTGATAAAACCGGTTAAAAAGAACCAGACCGCTTGCACCGGCATCATCCAAACGCTTGGCCATATGGGCCATGCTGGTGAAATACGGACTCAGCTTCACGGAAACGGGTATCTTGACCTGTTTTTTAACGGCTTTCAGAATTTCGAGATATTCCTTTTCAATATCTTCTGAAGTTCTGGATAAGTCCGCATTCACCCGGTAAATATTAAGCTCCAAAGCATCGGCTCCGGCCTGCTGCATCTTTTTGGCAATCCCCACCCAGCCACCGGCCGTGGTTCCATTCAAACTTGCAATCACCGGAATCTGAACCGCTTTTTTTGCCTTGGCCAAATGCTCCAAATATTCTTCCGGACCTAAAACATAATCCTCAGGGTCTGGAAAAAAAGACGCAGCCTCTGAAAAACTATTCGTATGGGCCGTCGTGTGATGATGAAGGTCAAGCATCTCTGCCGTCATTTGCTCTTCAAAAAGTGAGTGCATAACAATGGCGCCCGCGCCGGCATCTTCAATGCGTTTGATATTATCAAGGCTGTCGGTCAACGCCTGACACGCGGAGGAAACAAGCGGGCTTTTGAGGTGGAGTCCCAGGTACGTGGTTGAAAAATTTAAGCTCATGAGACCCCCGATTTGACCGGCTGTGGAGCCGCAGGTTCTGCCTTAGGAACCACAAGCCCTTGCGCCAGATATTCATAGAGCCGGCGCCGCGCCATTGAATTCTCGGCTGCCAGCTTGAAAAGTTTTTTCGATTCTTCCGGTTTACTCTTGGTAAGCATTTTGAAACGGTTTTCCATCATCAAATATTGTTCCACCGCCACGGTCGGCGCCCGACTATCAAGGGTAAACGGGTTCTCATTTTTCTCGAGCCGGCTCGGATTGAACCTAAAGAGCGGCCAGGTGCCGCACTGAACCGCAGCCTTCTGATTCTGCATGCCCCGGGCCATATCAATCCCGTGCGCAATGCAGTGACTGTAGGCAATGATCATGGACGGTCCGTCATAGGCCTCGGCCTCGAGAAAAGATTTGAGCGTATGCTCATCATTCGCACCCATTGCCACTTTCGCGACATACACATTTCCGTAAGTCATGGCCATGAGTCCGATATCTTTTTTGCCGCTGGGTTTTCCGCCTGCTGCAAATTTTGCAACCGCGCCGAGCGGTGTGGCCTTGGACATCTGCCCGCCGGTATTCGAATACACCTCTGTATCCATAATCAAAATATTCACATTGCGGCCGGTTGAGAGAACATGATCGAGTCCGCCGTAGCCGATATCATACGCCCATCCATCCCCGCCCAAAATCCAGACGCTTTTCTTGACTAAATAATCTGCAACGGGAAGAAGCTGAGCCGCTTCCGGCGTGCTCATGGATTTGAGTTTGGTTTTAAGAGCTGCCACACGTTCACGCTGCTCATAAATCTCAGCTTCATTGGTCTGCTTTGCTCCGCAAATGGCTGCAGCAAGATCAGATCCGACTTCCGCTGCCATTTTGCTCAGAAGTTCAAGCGCATATTCTTTTTGCTTATCCACGGAGAGCCGCATGCCGAGTCCAAACTCTGCATTATCTTCGAAAAGCGAATTCGACCAAGCCGGACCGCGCCCGTCTTTATTTTTCGCATACGGTGTGGTGGGAAGATTGCCGCCATAAATCGAGGAACATCCCGTGGCATTCGCAATCACAGCACGGTCTCCGAAAAGCTGGGTCATGAGCTTGATGTAAGGCGTTTCGCCGCAGCCCGCACACGCGCTTGAAAATTCAAAGAGCGGCTGTTGAACCTGCTGTTGACGGATGATGGCTGGATTAATTTTGCGGCGATCTAGTTCTGGAATGGCTCGGAAAAAATCCCAATTCTTTTTCTCTTCTTCAAGAATCGGAGGCTGAGGCACCATGTTAATGGCTTTCAAGCGTGTTTCTTGTTTATTTTTTGCCGGACAAATATCCACGCAGACTCCGCATCCGGTGCAATCTTCCGGAGCCACTTGGATGGTGTATTTCAAACCTTTCCAGGCCGGATCTTTGGCGTCACAGGATTTAAACGTCGCGGGCGCACCTTCCAAATCTTTGGGCTCGTAAGTCTTGATGCGGATAGTGCTGTGCGGACAAACCATCGCGCATTTTCCGCAAGCAATGCAGGTTTTTGCATCCCAAGCCGGAATTTCCGTGGCAAGATTTCGTTTTTCGAATTGAGCGGTTCCCGTAGGGAACGTTCCATCACAAGGCATGGCGCTGACCGGAAGCGCATCTCCCCGGCCCGCATAAATTTCTCCGAGCACGCGGTCCACAAAATCCGGGGCTTCTTCAGAAAGTCCGGCGCGGAAAGAAAGTGTACTTGCCGCTTGCGCAGGGATGGTAACTTCCTGCAGATGTTCAAGGGAATGATCCACAGCCTTTAAATTCATCTGAACAATTTCATCGCCTTTTTTGGCATAGGATTTATAAATGGCTTTTTTGATTTCGCTAATGGCCTGTTCGCGCGGCAGTACGCCGGAAATTCCAAAAAAGCAGACCTGCATCACGGTGTTGATCCTGCTGCCCATGCCGGAATCCTTCGCAACTTTCAAGGCATCGATCACATAAAATTTTGGCTTCTTGGCCATCAAGGTCTCTTGCATTACTTTGGGAATATGATCCCAAACCTCTGCGGCTGAGTAAGGACTGTTTAAAAGGAAAACGCCGCCCGGTTCAAGAAGCTTCAGAACTTCCAGACGTTCCATAAAGTTCCACTGATGACAAGCCACAAACTGCGCCTGCTCAACCAAGTACGGTGCGCGGATAGGCTGAGGTCCAAAGCGAAGATGCGAGACCGTGACCGCTCCGGATTTTTTGGAGTCATACACAAAATACGCCTGCGCAAAATTGGGAGTATTTTCTCCGATAATAACGATGGAATTTTTATTGGCTCCCACTGTGCCGTCAGATCCCAGGCCGTAAAAGACCGAGCTAAACTCGCCGGGCTGACGCAGGATAAATTTTGGATCAAACTCGATACTGGTGTGAGAAACGTCGTCGTTGATGCCGAGCGTAAAATGATTCTTCGGCCGGTCCTGTTTCAGATGATCGAAAAGTCCTTTCACCATGGCCGGAGTAAATTCTTTAGAAGATAACCCGTAGCGTCCACCCGTAATCACAGGAACGGATTTTCCTTTCCATACTCCCTGCTGAGTTCCTTCATAAAAAGCATTGATGGTATCGAGATAAAGAGGCTCGCCGCCGGCTCCGGATTCTTTCGTCCGGTCCAGCACCGCAATTTTTGTCGCAGTCGTAGGAATCGCTTCAATAAAATGTTTCATGGAAAACGGGCGGAAGAGACGCACGGTAAGCAGTCCAACTTTTTCACCCTTGGCACGCAGGACTTTCACAGTCTCTGAAACCGTTTCCGTTCCAGATCCCATGAGCACCAGCACACGGTCCGCATCCGGAGCGCCTTCATATTCATAGAGTTGGTACTGACGGCCGGTTAATTTTGCAAATTTATCCATGGCCTTTTGAACAATGGCCGGGCATTTATCATAGAAAAGATTGACGGTCTCGCGTCCTTGAAAATAGACGTCCGGATTTTGGGCCGTCCCCCGCAGCACGGGATGATCGGGGGAAAGAGACCGGCTGCGGTGTTCAGCAACTAATTTATCGTCAATCATGGCGCGCATGTCATCGAGTGTCAGGATTTCAATTTTATTAATTTCATGCGAGGTACGGAATCCATCAAAGAAATGCAAAATAGGAAGCCGGGACTCCAAAGTCGCGGCATGAGAAATCAGGGCCATGTCCATGGCTTCCTGCACCGAGCGCGACGAGAGCATGGTCCAGCCCGTGGTTCGGGCCGACATGACATCCGAATGATCACCGAAAATAGAGAGCCCTTGATAAGCCAGCGAACGCGCCGCAATATGAAAAACAGTAGGAGTGAGTTCCCCGGCAATTTTGAACATGTTGGGGATCATGAGAAGAAGTCCTTGAGAGGCGGTAAACGTCGTGGCCAGTGTTCCGGCTTGAAGCGCTCCGTGGATCGCACCCGCAGCTCCGCCTTCGCTTTGCATTTCAATCACGCTCGGGATCGTACCCCAAATATTCGCCTTGGAGACCGCGCTCCAGGCATCGGCCCATTCCCCCATATTGGAGGACGGGGTGATCGGATAAATAGCGATGACTTCATTGACATGGTAAGCAACGTAGGCAACGGCTTCGTTGGCATCAATCATTTTTTTAACGCGTGACATAAGGCCCTTTCTTTCTAAAGAGGACAGGCCTACTAACACGTTTTATGATGGATAGGCCTGTCCTTTTCTATATAACTGAAGGATAACTCAGGACTTAGGGCTGTGTCTGTGACCGAGGTCACAAGGAGAGGTCTTGCTACTATTATAGAAGGAGAATAAGCTTACAAAGCAGCAGGAGCGGTAAGCAGAAGGCAGCGCTTGAAGGTTTTACGCCGACTGCTTTCTGCCGTCTGCCTACTGATTACTTGGAGAGGTTTTTCTCCACAAAATCACCGACATAGGGAAGCTTAAAACGCTCGCCTTGGTAGGCCTTCACCATCAAAAGAATCCAAAGGATAAATCCCAAGGGCCAAAGCAGAAATGAAATCAGGGGGCCGAGAAAAGGAATGATCATGAGCCCGAAAGACACTACAGCCAGGCCCAAGAAAGTGACGAGCGACTGAAGGGCGTGAAAGCGGACAAAATCATTTTCCTTTTCAATCAGGATAAACACAATCCCCGTCACCCATCCCACAGCATACGTAAGGACGGCTTCCAGATTCTCAGAAATTCCGAGCACTGTCTTTTTTCCAGGACCTTTGGTTTCTTCGCTCACGATTCGCCTCCGTTTTGGGGGTTATTCCCTGCTAAGGGATAAAAAATTATAGCACAGACCCAGAGAAAGTTTTGAACCGCAAATTTTAAATCGATTTTTACGCAGAAACTGAGGTCGAAAAATCAGAGTGCAATTGTCTTACCAAGGCTTCCATGGCAGAACCAAAACTCGTCACCAATTGATCGAGACGGTACTGAACGGCTGTCATGACTTGAATGCCCTGCTTGAGAAGAGCCGCGGTAATATCCATGGAATCATCGGGCGCAGCAATGGCGCGAATCTCCGAACGCACGGAAACTCCCGAGAGATTAAGCTCCCTTACTTTTGCTTGGGCTAATGCCACCGCTTCTTCAACCGATCTGGCAGGAAGAATGCTCCGGGATTCTGATCGATACATGGCATTGATTTTTGCCACCACCGCCCGATGCGCAGGAGTAGGAGTAATGGCCACAGCATTCACTTGTGAAAATTCAGGAATAACCGCTGCCTGCCCTCCCGCAACAATCCCCGGTGCAAGGATAAGCACATCCGTGGGAGAAACTCCCAATTGCTCGGCAGCTCTCATCTGTATCAGCCGAAGTTCAGAGCGTCCCAATTGTAGATTTTTGATTGGAGATTTTTGATCGTAATCTAAATTCTTCAATCTAAAATCTAAACTCTTTTCTGTCCGCACTTCGGCACGCATAGGCTTAGAATCGACAGGCTCCAAAGTAACCGTGAATTCGTTAGGGTCATACCCCCGAACCCCATATGTGCGTTCTCCGAAGTTTACCCGTCCCCCACGAATCGACTGAGGCTCCCATTGGATATTCCAAGAAATTCGTGTATAAAATTTGGGCTCCTCAGAGGCGTCCATTTCAACCAAAAGATGCAAGACATCTGGACCCGAGATCAAAGTGTATTCCCCTCGCTGGCCTTCTTTTACCAACTGAAGAACAACCGATCTTCCCTCAGGGATTTCTTTTCCGTTTGAAAGAAGAAGCGGCTCAGATGCACCCTTTCCCTTAACGATCTTTGCTGATGTAGAATTTGCTCCGCTTTGGCTAGTAAGCCTAGCCTCTAATTCTGCACGCTGCCTTTTCAGAGCATTAATGGCTGTTTCTTCTTCAGGGCGGCCAAAAATATTTTGATTTTCTTCACGCTGAGCTATTTCAGTTTGTAGGTCGTCAATTTCCCTCTCTAAATCACTTCCCCGCACCTCAGAGCGCTCCAATTTTTGATTTTTGATTCGAGATTTTTGATCGTAATCTAAATTCTTCAATCTAAAATCTAAAATGTTTCCTGTTCGCACTTCAGAACGCGCGGCCAAGGCGTCAAGAAAAGCTGCGTTGGCTGGCAAAACATCTGGAGGTAAATTTGCCGGATAAGCTGGACGCAAAACATTTTCATACCACTCTCGGTTGCCCTCTAATAAAGAGGCATGAAAGGCCGTGAGAACTTGATCACGAATGGAATCAGGCATTCCTTCAACGCCCGCCACGTGGGTGACAAAAAATTCCTGCAATTTTTCCAGAGATCTGTTGTACTCGCGAACGGAAGTATCCAAGACAAGGCTTAAACGCAAAATGGCTGTGATCAGCTGAAGCTCTTCTAAAGAAACGCTTTGCGGCGGATAGTCTTCCAGAAAACGAAACCAATGATGGGCTGAAATAACCCGAACTTCATCAAGAGTGAGATCAAGGTTCAATTCTTCTTCAAGAATTCGGATGGTTTCAAATTCATGAGCCGCCACTTCACCGAGCACGCGATCATCCGCATCCGACCAATCATTTAAATGCCCCGCAGCTTTTTCCTGCGCCACAATCATCCGGGCATACTCCAAACGATCTACCTCTGGCATGCCGCTGGTTCGATTATATTGATCCGCAGCAGCCTGAAGTTCATCTGCTTTAAGCGGAAGTTTCGAACCAAGGGTTTTGAGTTTTGCTTTCGTCGCATTAAATTGCGCTTCATTTGAATCTTCCTGGCGCCTGCCAAAATCCCGAACCGCAGCCGTACGAAGTAATAATTTTTTGGCAGTATCCGAGAGATTTACAGCTCCTGCCAACTTCATGGCCGTCTCCACCACCCAATATCGATGAAGCGCCTTGTCTCTTGGAATACGCGCGCGCTCGGCAAGCTTGAGATAGCCTTCTATAAAGGCGCCTTCGCCAAAGGCATTGTCCAACATACGCACTTCGGAACGTAAGCCATTAGGCTCTTCAGCCAGTTTCAAACGAGGCACGCGGCTTTGAGGATGCTCGGTAATAATAGGTTCACCGACAAAGCGCCACATGAATCGAAGAATGGCTTCTCCCGTAGCATGTTCCAGATTTTCTGAAGGATATTTTCGAGTAAAAACAGCTTCACCTGCCATCAATGCCTCATTCCCTCTCAAGGCAAGCTCTGTTACCACAAACTCATCCCGCGAACCTTGAATAAATCCTCCGGCGCCCAGCAATACCTCCAAAGGTATTTGGATAGATCCATTTCTTAACATCATGATCTTAGGCCAGATATCGTGGATTTTTTTGGCAAGCTCAGCACCATTTTTTGCATCACTGGGAAGAGGCTTCACTTGATCTTCAGGAAGCACAAATCTTTCCACAAGTCTCTCTTCTTCGATGCTTCGCGTGACTTCTCTTAATATTTGTCCTAAACGCTGATGAGCTCTCTCTGCCTCAGCGGCTTTTTGTTCAGACGAACTCGCTAAAAGAGCCCCTTTGATACCACTCCACCCCAAAGGCTCTACCGAAGGATGTCCAAATAAAAGCAGCATCCCTTCGAGAAAACCGTTCATTTTGTCCGGATGAAGAGTGTCTTTCCGTTCTAATGCAAGCAAAGCAATGGCCATCACCTGCTTGAGCATACGTTCCCAAATGGTGCTTTCTTTGCATTTGAGAATTGTTTTATAAGCTTCTTTGGTTCCAATTTCTTTATTTAAGAATCGTTTCATGATTTCTATTTGCTCATCGGTCAACGAAAAATAGCGGCCGTTATTTTTTAGCCATTTAGCAATTTTCTGTATAACAACTTCCGCATCAGATTCTTGATTCGCTTGGGAGCTGCTGCGGATTTCAGCTCGCGCCGCTGATCCATGGGCCGCTGCATCGGGGCTAACTTTATTGATCAGGACAGCACGATGGACTTTTCGAGCCGCTTGCAGGTAGGTTCCACGGTTTGCGGGATATTTTTCCGCCATATTTTTAAGCAATATTTCAAGATGGCCTTTGATCACCGCACCATCACCCGCTTCTAGCTCCACCGATTCAAGTAAATCGGGGGGCACTGCATGCTTGTTTTTCATGATTTTAAGCTCAGCTTTACGGCCGTGTGAACCTGGAAAAAACTTCAGCCCCCAATTATCCCCAAAGGCAATCTGTTGGATACTGCCGCGGCGACTCACCCAAAGACCGGTGGTAACACGACCTGATGGGTTTAAAATTCCTTTATATTTTCGATCAAGTTCACGAAGGTCCTTCACAGCGGTCCATCGGCCGTCCATATCTTCCTCAAGCAGGCGGCTGCCATCGGAAAACTTTTCGCTCCACCCCATCGGGGCCCGCACTTCGGAGCGGAGGGCTTCACGCTCTGCAGTGATTTCAATAATTTTTTCAATCAGTTGATTCGGCGTGTGATCCAACGTAATCATGCCGGCCTTAATCCCCATGGGAACCATCTCTTCCAATAAAGACTGCATGGTCGGATGATTGACGCGCAGCGTTTTAAAAGTGCTGTCATATTGATCTGCTGCGATTGTAAGTCCTTGCGTCCCTTCCGTATGTCGATTAAGGGCTTTTCCAATTTGTGCACGAATCCTGGATTCAAGACCTGAAGGAAGCGTAGGACGAGTCGGTATGCCCTCTATTTCATAGGCATTGAGAGCAAACGATCCTTTCCCGTGAGGGATTCTTGAGCGGATGGATTCCATCACCACAGGCGGTACCGCTAAAATTTGTATACTTTGCAGGTGTTTCTCTGGAGCAATAAAAGCACGATCAGTTTGATAATCATACTCAATCACTGCACGCCGAATGTTAAAAGCATCCCCTGAGTTGTTTGCAGCTCTCACCAACACTCCCGAACTGTGAAATCGATTTTCTAAACTTGGACCATGCATATTAATACTTAATTCTTTTAATTCACTACTCGCTGCCGTAAGATCAGATCCTTTCCATTCATAAACTCGTAAATTCATGACCCCATCAGGTAAACTGGGTGGTCCTATGCGTCCCATTCCCACAATAAGCTTTTGGCTGAGAATTGTATTTTGCGCATTTCGAGAAATAACTAACAGCCCCCATCCAACATCATGCTGGATCAGTTCACTCGCAGGAACGCTGAATTGACGCTGTCCAATATGGTCATCAAATGGCCATATCCCCAGAGAGGGCGCGTGTGATAAAGCCAAAAGACTTAATGGCCTTGAAATCGTTCCCCGCACCTCGGAGCGTTTTTCCAATTTTTGATTTTTGATTGCGGATTGCTGATTGGAATCTAAAATCGAAACTCTAAAATCTAAATTCTTTCCTGCGCGCACCTCGGCCGCCTCCTCCAGAGGCGAGCCATCAGTCTCGCCAGCCGAACCGGGCTGGCGGACTTCGGAACGAGGCGATTTGAGAAGTTCGCGGGAGATTTGATTTTGAGCCAGCATCGTTTCGATGGCATCCGAAGTTTTTTTGCCGAACATGCGATATTTCAAAAGCTCTGCCGGCGAATGCTCTAAATAAGTCCGCAAAGTAAGAATGCCAACTCCAAATAAACGATTTTTTGCACGCACGGTAAACTGGACGGGAATCTGTTTTAGCAAGCTAGAAAAATATTCCGGATTATCCAACCGGGGATCCAGCGGATACTCGGGATAAATATTAAACCGGATCCATCCTAAAGCGGCATGTAAAGATTCAACCTTAGCTCGCCATTCAACCTTACCACTGGCGGAATCTTTAACAACGACCTCCATGCCCGGCTTTGCCGGAATCGGTGCATAATTATAGGAAGCATCATCGATTTCAGCGAATGCGCCTCGAGGCAATTCAAGACTAAGAAGCATTTGCCCATCAGATTCTCCCGCTCTAATGAAGAGCCCTTTGCGAAGCTGAATTGACTCGCCGGAATTTAAAGTTGCGGTAAAGAATTTGAGTGTTGGTGTATGAGATTGGGTTCTTTCAATCAACCCGGAAAATCCTTCAGCCGTCCAGGCGGTTTGTGCTTCCATCCGAACCCGCAGCCAGGCCTCGACCCATTCTAAAACCTGACGCATTTCATCGTCCGGCGCGTCCTCGGTCCCCCAGTTTGAGATACGAAGCTGATCATCGAGAGAAATCTCAACTCGCTGACGGTCCATGAGTTCATCAGGATAGATGATATAAAAAGGAATCATTCTAAAAGAAACAGACTGAGGCTCTGTATTAAGCCGCACAAAAATTTCTGAATCCATATTTAAGGCCAGGCCATTATCAAAATTAATTTTGTGAACCAATCCCGCAGCTTTTGATTTCTCATCAAAAGCCTCCACCGATTTGACCTGTAAAAGCCGCATTTCAGAGCGTTGTTGTAAAACAGCAATAATCTGGCGGGCGATCGCCATATAATCCTGGTGAAACAGGTTCCCAATAGGTTGAAATTCTGGTTTTCCCATCATCGCTTCTAAGTGAGTGATGAGAAGATCGGGATACTGTCTCGCATAGCGATGAACCGCTTCGACAAAAGAGGCTCCGTCAAATGGCACATAATTAATTTGCGTTTCGAATTCTTTTAAGAAATGAGCGTTTTGCATAAAAATATCCAGAAAATCCGGTGCTGCAAGAGTCCCGGGCGGCAAGGCCAGCACGGTGGATTCATCATGGCCCATTTTATGGGAGAGAGCCGCCACAAGAATTTGAAAGTGCGGCGTACCAGGCTCAAATAAAACCTCCTGCTCCAAAATTCGGCTTCTAACTTCCGCCCTGTTTGAGTGAGCCGGTGAGCCAGTAAGCCCGTGAGCCTGTACCTCCGGATGCTTCATGACCGGCACACGATTCGTTGAAGGCACAAATCGGGTATCAAAAATGACGGGGAAATGACGCAGTTCACTGCGGAGCTCAGAAAGGATTTCGGCAGACCCTGCAGCGCCTTTCGCAGCCACTCCGGCAAAACGATTGGCATACGCCGGCGAAGGAAGCATGAGAGACACAGAGACAATCGCAGCAATGAGGCGATGGGAGAAATGAATTATTTTTTTGGACACTCGGGAAAAACTCCTTTTGAAGGACTGAGAATGATACGGAAAGATAACTGATAGGCACTGTTTTTTCAAGGACAAATCCCCCGCTAAATTTGAAATGACCACCCCTGAATCTTCATTCCATAATAGTGTTGCATATGATCGCCATTGTTATCAGATGATACCGGTTACAAGAAAGTACAGCGCACTGATAAAAGCAATGCTACCAAAGGTACCCCTTCCGAAAGTGCCGGGTTAGAAAAATACCAAACACCCGTTGACTCATAATAAAATGTTACCGAAGGGTATAATCGTTGACTCATAATTAATGGTTACCGAGCAAAAAGGTACCCCTTCCAAAAGTACTGGGTTTGAGTAAAATGGTGTTCCAATAAAAAAAGGTACCCCTTCCAAAAGTACTGGGTTTGAGTAAAATGGTGTTCCAATAACGCAACTGAGGGTTGCGGCGGACGCATAAAGATCAAAAAAGATTGCCCTCCAACATACGAAATGAAGGAGGGTATTTTTATGCCCAGAAAACCCAGAGAATTTGTCGCAGGTGGAATCTACCATGTTTTTAATCGTGGAAATAATCGGAGAATTCTCTTTGAAGAACCCCAAGACTATCGGTGTTTCAAGGCAATGCTTCATGAAGGAAAAGGCCGGGAGAGGGTTAAGATCTACCATTATTGCTTGATGAGTAATCATTTTCATCTGCTTATCAAAAGTGAAAGAGCCGAGAGTCTAGCGAAATTTATGCATTGGGTACAACTAGGCTACGCACGATATTTCAAAAAGAAGTATCAAACCACTGGGCATATTTTTGAAGAGCGGTATCGGAGTCCGAGAATCGCTGAAGAAAGTTATTATTTGCAGTGTGGAAGATATATCGAAAGAAATCCGGTAAAAGCCCTGCTCGTTGCAAAGGCCGAAGATTACACTTATTCGAGTGCACGCTATTATGCTCGGGGACTTCAAGATGCCCTTGTAACCGAGAATTTGTATTACCGGGAGATGGGTAAAAATTTGGCAGAAAGGCAAAAACAATATCAGAAATTCATCCGAAAGGATGAACCGTACGCTGAACTAATTCAAGACCAGTTACTTAAATATTGAACCCTGTACTTTTGGAAGGGGTACCTTTGTTGTACCTTTGTTTCAAAAATAGAATCAGGAGAAGAAAATTTAAGCTTAGAAACTATCGGAAAATTATTAATTGCCCTAAAAAGTAGTCTTCGAGTAGATCTCAAAAATCGGCGCCCTGGGAATTTCCTTTTTAAACGCGCCGCTTAGCTTGGAAAAAGCATAAAAGGGACAGGCCTTAATGTGCTGAGAATGGATGAAACAAGAGGCCTGTCCCTACGGGGACTGTCCCCTTGCTAAACTTCAGCGCCGCGGCTGCCGAGCTGGGTGAAAAAATCATTCCCTTTGGAGTCGCAAATTAAAAAGGCGGGAAAATCCTTGACCCGGATTTTGCGCACTGCTTCCATACCCAGCTCTTCAAAATCGATCACTTCCGAGGAAAGAATATTTTCCTGGGCCAGGATCGCGGCCGGCCCTCCGATGGAACCCAAATAAAATCCATTATATTTTTTGCAGGACTCTGCCACGACAGCGGATCGATTCCCTTTTCCGATCATGATCCGGGACGCCCCAAGTTTCATAAAAGGTTCGGCGTAAGGATCCATACGCGCAGCGGTCGTGGGCCCAAAACTTCCCGTGGGCATGCCGGCCGGAGTCTTGGCCGGGCCTGCATAATAAATCGGATATTTTTTAAAATAATCCGGCACCGGTTTTCCCGACTGAACCAGGCTTAGGATTTTGGCATGCGCCACATCGCGCGCCACGATCAAAGTTCCGGAAAGCGAGAGCCGGGTTTTGACCGGATACTTGGCCAGCTCGGCAATGATTTCTTCAAAAGGCCGGTCCAGATCAATCGGAACCTGGGCCTGCATTTCGCGCGCCTTGGCACTTGGCAAGAATTGTTCAGGATTCGTTTCAAGCTGCTCCAAGAAAATCCCATCGCGGGTAATTTTTCCTTTAATATTCCGGTCTGCGCTGCAGCTGACCCCGATCCCGACCGGACACGACGCCGCATGGCGGGGCAATCGGATCACGCGCACATCATGCACCAAGTATTTTCCTCCGAACTGGGCGCCGATTCCGGATTCCTCGGCAATCTTGAAAACTTTTTTCTCCCACTCCAGATCGCGGAAGGCCTGTCCGAATTCATTGCCGCGCGTGGGGAGCGTGTCCCAATATCCGGTTGAAGCCAGTTTAACGGCTTTGAGCGTTGCCTCCGCACTCGTTCCGCCGACCACGATCACCAAATGATACGGAGGACAAGCTGCGGTTCCGATGGAAACCAGCTTTTCTTTAAGAAATTCGGTCAGTGCCGATTCGGTAAGCAGGGCTTTGGACTGTTGATAGAGAAAAGATTTATTGGCCGATCCCCCGCCCTTGGCTAAAAATAAAAATCGGTACTCGCCGCCGGCCACAGACTGGATATCAATTTGCGCCGGAAGATTGGTGCCGGTATTTTTTTCTTCAAACATGGAAAGCGGTGCGAGCTGAGAATAACGAAGATTGCGTGCCTGATACGCTTCAAAAATTCCCTTGGTAATCGCGGCCTCGTCATGGCCTCCGGTGCGGACATGTTCGCCTTTTTTCGCCATCACAATCGCTGTCCCCGTGTCCTGACATCCGGGGAGTTCCCCTTTGGCAGAAACCACCGCATTTTGAAGAAGGGTCATGGCCACAAACCGGTCATTGGCTGAGGCCTCGGGGTCGTCCAAAATTTTTGCGACTTGTTTTAGATGAGAAGTGCGGAGATAAAAATTAACGTCCGCAAGCGCCTCGCGCGCCAAAAGAGTGAGGGCCTGGGGATCAATGACTAAAGTTCCGCCATCTTCCGAAGGACGGACCGTCACAAAATCCCGGGTCAGACAGCGATAAGGAGTGGTATCGTCCCCCAAGGGGAAAGGCTCTTGATAGTGAAACATAAGCGTCCTTTTGGAATGAAATCATTCTATCACAAAGCCTCATGGAATGATAAAATGCCTCTCCTATTACGGCGTATACGCCTCACGCAGCTGTTTTTCAAGGGATCTTCCCCGGCTCAAACACGCTCGCGGACTCGCAACTCGCCGTGGAAGACCCTCTCAAAACAACTTTTTTATGAATTGCTTCGAGGAGAATTTTTTCTGTGAGTTCCGCAGCCCCAACGGGGCGAGGATTGCCGAGCAGAAAAATCTCCGAGAAGCAATCATTTAGCGCAAGGAAGGGTTTCATTATGTCGAATGATGTTGGCCTGATCGGCTTGGCCGTGATGGGAAGAAATCTTGTACTGAATCTGGAACGCAATGGTTTTAAGGTCGCGGTCCATAACCGGACCCCGTCTGTGACCGATGAGTTTCTCGTCCAAGAAGCCAAAGGAAAAAAGATCCAGGGATTCCATGATTTAGCCGGCTTTGTCAATTCACTCGCCTCCCCCCGCAAAGTCATTATTATGGTAAAGGCCGGAAAGCCTGTGGATGAAATGATCCAGGCCCTGAAACCTCTTCTCAAGTCCGGCGACATTATTATTGATGCCGGCAACTCTCTTTTCCAGGATACCGAGCGCCGCTCCGAGGCCCTGACTGCTGCCGGCCTTCTATATATAGGTATGGGAGTGAGCGGCGGCGAAGAGGGCGCGCTCTGGGGACCGAGCATCATGCCAGGCGGAGAGTCCCAGTCTGTCAGTCTCATCCTTCCCATGCTGGAAAAAATTGCAGCCAAAGCCGATTCGGGTCCTTGCGTCACTTATATCGGAAAAGGCGGGGCCGGACATTTTGTCAAAATGGTCCACAATGGAATTGAATACGGAGACATGCAGCTCATTGCCGAAGCCTATGATGTCATGCGCAAAGGACTTGCCATGCAGGCGCCGGAAATCGGCGCTGTGTTCCGCAAATGGAATGAAGGACAACTCCAAAGTTATTTGATTGAAATCACGGCCAAAGTCCTGGACTTCCGGGAATCTCCCAAAGATCCGCCGCTCGTGGATCGAATTTTAGATAAGGCCGGACAAAAAGGCACCGGAACCTGGACGGTCAAGGCCGCGCTCGATGAAGGCATTGCCATTCCAACGATTACCGCGGCTGTGGACGCTCGCATGCTGAGCGCGCGAAAAGAAGAACGCGTGCTCGCGGCCTCACTTTATCCCCCGATCCAGTCTGTAAAAGCGGTGAAGCCAAGCGCTGCTTTTTTAAATTCTCTGATGAAAGCCCTTTATGCGTCCAAGATTTGTTCCTATGCTCAGGGATTTGCTTTAATGAAGGCCGCGAGCGAGCATTATAGTTACGCGCTCAATTTAAGTGAGATCGGGCGCATCTGGAAAGGCGGCTGCATTATCCGCGCCGTTTTTCTGGACCGTATCCGCCAGGCCTATCAATCGCAACCCAATCTGAAAAATCTTATTTTGGATCCTGGATTTCAAAAAGACCTCGCCTCTTCGTTGGAAGATTGGAAAGAAGTGTTGCGTTTTGGACTGGATCATGGAATCGCCATGCCAGCCATGAGCGCATCCTATGCGTATTTCGCGTCTCTCGTGACCGCCGAAGGCTCGGCGAATCTGATTCAAGCCCAGCGGGATTTTTTTGGCGCACACACTTACGAACGCACCGACAAACCCGGAATTTTTCACACAACGTGGTCGTAACGATCCATAAATCCCAAATGACAAGCACCAAATCCCAAACAAGTCACAAATCACAAATCTCAACTTTCCAAAAATTTTGGAATTTGTTTGGAGCTTGGATTTTGGGATTTGGAATTTAGAACGTTTATGGAAACAAATATCCCAATCAAAATCACGGCTCATGATCAGCTCTGTATTGAGCGGGTCCCTCACCGGCCCTGCGGCTTCATTATTTTTGGGGCTTCGGGAGATCTCGCCAGCCGCAAACTGATCCCCGCACTTTTCAATCTCTACCGGGAAAAACTCCTGCCCGGGAAATTTTATATTTTAGGCGCGGGCCGCAAGGTCTGGACCGATCAAGAATTCCGGAATTATTTTTCTACAACTTTAGCCAAGGACCCCAAACGTGATCCTGAAATGATCAAAAAACTCATGGACATGGTTTACTACGAGCCCTGTGAATATACCTCCGTGACTTCATTTCAAAAGCTCAAGACAAAAATGACGGAACTCTCCGCACGCCACGGGACGGGCCCGAACCAAATCTCTTATTTGGCATTGCCTCCCGAAGTCTATCAGGCCACGATTGAAAATCTGATCCGCACTGAAATTCTCACCTCAGATTCCTCAGATTCTCCGGCCACCCAGATTGTGGTGGAAAAACCTTTTGGCCAGGATCTGGAGTCTGCGCGCTCTCTGACTCAGAAATCTTTGGAGGGACTCGGGGAAAAACAGATTTACCGAATCGATCATTATCTGGGCAAAGAAACCGTGCAGAATATTTTGATGTTCCGTTTTGCGAACTCGATTTTTGAAGCGGTCTGGAACCGTCAGTACATTGATCACATCCAGATCACGGCCGCAGAGACTCTTGGCGTCGAACACCGCGCCGGATACTACAATCATGCCGGTATTTTGCGCGACATGTTTCAAAATCATATGCTGGAACTCCTCACGCTGGTGGGCATGGAACCGCCGCTCAATTTTGATCCCCAGCATTACCGGGATGAAAAGGTCAAACTCCTGCGCTCCATCCGCCCGCTTCATCCGGCAGGGATTTCCAAACAATATGTCCGGGGACAATACAGCCGCGGAACTTTAGACAATCGGGATGTCGTGGCCTACCGCGAAGAGCCGGGCATTCCCAAGGATTCTGAAACCGAAACCTATGCAGCGCTGAAACTTTTTGTAGATAACTGGCGCTGGCAGGGCGTTCCCTTTTATCTTCGCTCCGGCAAACGTCTCCCGGAACAGGACACGGAAATTATTGTGCAGTTTAAACCCATCACCCACTCCATTTTTTCGCGCGTGGCCCCCGGGGATATTCCACCGAATAAAATCCGGATCCGGATCCAGCCCGATGAAGGCATTCAAATTACTTTTAATGCTAAACATCCAGGGCCCAAGATGTGCATGGCTACTCTCGGGCTTGAGTTTAATTATCAGACCGTTTTTCAGGAAAAAGATTTATCCGCCTACGAACGCCTGATTTTGGACTGCATGCACGCGGACCCCACGCTTTTTGTGCGTCAGGACATGGTGGAAGTTTCCTGGTCTTTGATTGAAAGCATTCTGAAAACATCGAAACAAACTTCCGATGTTCCTCTTCATCTTTATCCGGCCGGCACCTGGGGTCCGGAAGAAGCCAATCGTCTCATCACACAGGATGGACGGGCGTGGGGACTCTGACGATTTTTGATTGCAGATTGCGGATTGCAGATTGGGACATTTCTATAATAAAAGGCGCTTGCGCCTTCCAAAAATCCGCAATCCGCACTCTACAATCCGCATTTTTCCTTAATCTCCTATTTGCCTTTTTGGCTTCCCCTTTGGCGGCGGAAACTACGCGCCTGGAAGTGCACGCTGTTGTTCCGGATTCTGAAACCGACACCTTCCTTTACGATGTTTTTACCCGGGTAACTCCAGAAGGAATCCAGGAAAATCTCAAAGCATCCAAGGAAGCTCTTCTCGCCCCCAGCGATATGGACGGCGCTCTCGTTTATTTCAAGACAGACGGAAAGCAGCCCATCCCGCA
>CAYWRU010000039.1:0-29539 GCA_964460795.1 uncultured bacterium
CTGTGAAAGGTCTAGCTGTGGTTATTCTTGATTTGATGTAACTTCGAAATCGAAATTTATTATGAGGTTTAAGAGCCTGAAATCGATCATGAAAAGCAAAGGATATCCGTCCAGCAGCCGTGGTCGCCCTTCATGAAGTGGAAGGAGCCGAAGTTGTTTGCGAACTCGGCGAACGAGCGGAACTTGTCGGCGGGCGGCGGACTGAAGCCGTCGCAGTCGAAGCACACGTAGCCGAGGTCGTGCAGGTAGACGAGGAACTCCTCGGGATCGCAATCCGACGAGCGCAGAAGCTTCGGCGAGAACTCGATGTGCAGCATGTCGATCCCGTGCGTGCGGATGAGTTTCTCCGCGCCGCGGATGACGTGGCACTCGTGCCCCTGCGTGTCTGTTGCCAGCAGGTCGACGTGCTCGGACACGATCGCGTCGATGGTTGTCACGGGCACGTCCATCGTGGGCACGTTGTTTCCCATGAAGAACCGCTGGTCGCCAAACGCGTCCTGCTGCGCCCCGCGCGCGCCGTCCGGCATGTGCAGCTTCAGCACGCCGGGCTTGTCGGACACGCCGACCATGTGCAGCGAAACGCGGTCGCCGAGCTCTCCGATGTTCCTGAGGATGGTCTCCTCCTTGGACGGCGTTGCCTCGAACGAATAGACGCGGCGGCTTTTTTCCGCAAACAGCCGCGTGTCCGCGCCGTCGAACGAGCCCACCTCGACGACGACGGCCTGCCCGCCCCTGTCGGCGATCAGCTCCGCCTTGCGCTGGCAGTCGAACTTGGCGAGCCGCAGCACGTTGTGCAATCGATTCGGCGCAACGGCGCGCTTCGGCTGCACAGGTGGAACGGGCGCACTGCGCGGAAGCAGCGGATGCGTTTTTGGGGATGGCTCCGGCGTAGCCGCGTATGGAAACAAAAACCAGAGAGACAAAACGATGCCAAGCGCGATCAAAACGATGCCGAACGTGAATTTGTTGACTCCCCGAAATCGCATTTATGATATATGGCTTTCTGTGTGCTTTTATTTTATGTATTATAATATTGAAGTGTTTGGGAACAGAAAATTTTTTATTTTGTATGTTATTACTCGTAAATGACAGCGAGTTTGAGAATGAAATCATCCTTGATTTTATGGGATTGCATTCATGACACAACCTTTTGAATTTCCTCGCTAAATTCAGCCGATACATAAACCGTATGTGTTATTTGACCAAACATCTTTCCAGGTTTCTCGAGAACTACGTGCACCTTTCGGCAGCTTACAGTGCAGGTGGATTGGAGAAAATTTGAGATGTTTTTGTGGTTCCAAATCATGGAGGAAGTTTGGGCGTTGGGATAATCCACTATCTGCTTGCGCCAGAATTCAGGGTCCATCTTGTTTGGTGTGTTTTCAGGCAACTCGAAGGCAAACAAATACGTTCGTAACAATTTTTCATATCTTTCATTACACTCAAACACATGGATTGGTGCTTTGTTGATTTCTTCGCGAAAAGATGTCATACCGTCTAGATAAAATAATATAAATGATAACTGAAAATTTAGAAAAACGAAAAAATTTTATCTTTATCAAGGATGCTGAAAATTTTGGATTTGGGAACGCGTTCCCATACAAAATATAAGGAAAAGTTGTGAAATTTTCATATTGTTCCCAACTTTTCATCATGCCTGATCTTTATTCATATCAAGGATATTGAATTTTGTATTTGGGAACGCGTTCCCATTTTATTCATACGAAGCGACGAACGGCGCATAAAACCACCGAATGGGAACATGAATGCGGAACAGAAAAAAACATGAAAAAATCACTATCCTGAGCAATGCCATCGTAACGAAGACGCGCACGGCCAACCTCACGCTCCTCGACATCACATACCCCCGCAGCGACTTGTGTTTGGTCGCATTCGTCGCAAATAATATTAATCCGCAGCGCGGGCACACGAGTTCAGATAGCTTCACAGATCGCCCCTGAACAATGCACGCTGCATGCGCAACATGCCCGCACCGCAGAGGGCCGTCCTCATCATCCGTCGCATCTTTGCATACTACGCACGCACGCCCCACCATCAGTTATGATTGGAATTTGTGCGACGTATCTTGCAAAAGATGTCCTTGGTCCCGAAGGTAAGAATCGCAACCCCAACGAGCAAAAGCCACCAGGCTATGCGCCCAAGAACACTTTCGGGTGCAAATCCCGCGTCGTGGTAAATCGCTTCTACGGACTTCTTGCACAGATAGCTGCGACACGTGATGTCAGCAACGTCGAAAAGAATCCGGGTGAGAGGGTAGCGGTCGTCTGCGTCCTTTGTTTTCACGTCGACCTCCGCCCTGCAAATCGGGCACTTCAGCGGCAGATCGGTGTTACTGCGCATCAAGAAGGCGCACTTGGCGTGCATGGAATGCCCGCACGCAAAGGTGCAGACTTCTCTGGGCGCGATCTCCTCGCGGCAAATGCAGCAGATGCCAAAATCTTTTGGCGCCTCCTCCGTAGACATCGAACGTTTTTGATGCGGAACCGAAAGTTGATGCGTGTCGCATATAGTGCGTCCGGCGGCGATTGCAGAATGAGTCTCAAGGACGCGGTTGACGCGGCCAACCAGATTGCCGCCGGCGGGCTTGCCATCGAGGACGGACCGACGGTCGCCATCCCGCGCGACTCGGTACTTGTGCACGGCCCCGACGTGCCAGTGGTGGTCGTGCGTCTGATCGGCGACGACTACGTGTTCAACCCGCGCGTCGACGCCGACATGCTGGTGATCGAGCAGCACGGACGCATCTACCTCAACCTCGCGACATACATGCAGCAAGGCCGCTTCCGCAACTCGCCCGCGGTGGTGGCGGAGGAAAACGTCATGGTGCGCGGCGTCACCCCGCCGCTGTTCCGTGTTGCTGGCCGGGAGCCCGGCGGGGCCGGCCTTCTTCTGATGTACGAGACGCTGGTTCGCACGGAGCTATTCACGGAGCAGCTGCTGACCGAGGACAGGGCCGCGAGCGCCACGGCCAATCTGAGCCCGGCGACCATCTACTTCCGCTCCACGCTATCTCCGAAGTCACCGCTCGTCTACCAGCCCATCTTGGTGCCGTTCGTGCCCGCGAAGCCGCAACCCGTGTTCGACCAGAACGTCGTTGCGTCGAACTACATCAAGCGCATCAACCAGGTGCGGCTGACGCGCATCGAGTGGCTGCGGCGTGCGATGATCGGGCTGCCCGACGGGCGCATGGCAAGGATACCCGTGAACGGAAGCTACGCATACCCGCCGCCGAAGGGCGCAGGCCCGTGCATCCTGATCAAGGCGATGGACAACGACTTCGCATCGCGCGACGACCCGGGCGACGAAGACGCGACCCTCGTGTTTGTGATTGGCGCCGGGGCGTCCGTCAACCTCGCATCGATGGACGACGAGACGTGGAACGCATGGGCCAAGCACCGCGACAGCACGGCCGACCACAGCATCGTCTACCATCGCATGGCGGACGGGGTGGATGGCGTCGAGCAGCTCAAGCTCGTCAACGCACCCGACCCGGGCGGGCGCACCGTCGTTGAGATGCGGCTGCGCATGCACATCGACGCCGACGCCGACACCCTTCCAGTGCTACCCGTGAGCGGCAGCATCACAGCACGACCGGAAGCACGAGAGACCGCCGCGCAGATGTTCTTTCCGGTGATTCTGAGCGTCGAACGGGAGCGGCACAAGGGCATATACAGGATGGGGCAGGGCGGCTCGCACGCTAACAATCTGTTCGTTTTCGAGGACGCGGTGATCCCCGCATGGGGCAAGACGAGGGGCTGGAAGTCAAGCAACATCCTGGCCGAGATGCTGCCCGTGCTGGACGACCCGATCATCGAGAACATCCCGGCTTACATCAAGTGGATGCAGGAGCGGTGGCAGGCCGCGCGGATCGACCTCATGCTGCTTTTGAGCAACGTCGCGCTGGGCTACGTGTCGCCAAGCAACGCGTTTGTGCTTGTTGATCATGCAGGCCAGCGTGTGCCCGTATCGGCCCTCCTGTTCTACGCCCTCTGGGACTGCCCGTCCAACTTCGTAAAGACGGGCGACGTGATGGTGCACCCGTGGTGGCACGCGTCGATGCGCGAAGTCTCCGGCACCGAAATGACGTTCGCGGATCCGGTCGGAACGGTTGTGGCTCGCCGGAGCCTAGTTGCAGGCGGAATGGTTGCAGACGTCGCGCGGCCTTTTGCCAAGGACGGCGCGCTGGCTGAGGCCGAGAAGTGGCACAACAGCCTGCTCGGTGCGTTCCTGCGGAGCGACATCAACAACATCCCGCTGCTAGCGGACGTCGCGATGGGCATCGAGAGCGACGAGCATCGATGGGAGCTGATCTCCGTTCTCGGCGAGCGATTTGAGGTGACCGGAATTCTGTTCCAGCTTGTGTTTGTGTTCTCGGCCGCGGCGCCGAAGCCGTTCATCTCGATGGACGGGATGTATTTCCGTCACGACTGGTGGACGTATCTGGTCGAGCGGGTGCCCGGACGGCTTTTGTTTGTCGATCCGGTGGGCGAGGTCAAGACGCGCGCGATGCGCCAGCTGGCGCCGAACAAGCGGCTTCGCGGCGAGAAGTTAGTAAATGCTGGGATAATGAATTGTGATTGACGTTCTGCCTGCACCAAATATAGATGATGTTCATTACATGAAAATTTTTATTTGTTTGAAATTTGTTGGTCATCACACTATATAATTTTTTCAACTGGAACAAACCTAACATATTTCTTCCCCAACAAAACGTATGCGTATGTAGGTGTTATATTACACCTGTCAAAAAAAGCCATTGCATTTTTCCTTTTTGATGCGCCTCGCGTAATACATCCTTTGTATTGTATGAAAAAAATGACCTATCCACGAATACCAGAATCGAATCATTGTTTATACCACGATATGATACTCCAAGCGGATGGTTTCCTCCGATTTGGTATTTGAGTTGAGGAAACAAACTCATCATTTCAACAATTTTTTGCCGCTCATCTTCTGTTGGAACTTCACCATTTCCAATCAGTTCTCCCCATTTATTAATAGTTAATACAAAAACTTATGTCATTTTTGTTTTTTCTAAAGTAGTCAAAATCGATGTCACAGAACCGTAACTAGCATGCAAATGCACAATAAATTTGACAAACTGACATAAGTTTTTGTATTAACTATAAGCATGTTATTTAAATCTGCCAACAAACAAATAGTATGCTGAAAATGGATTTGGGAACGTGTTCCTATAAAATACAAGGATGCTGAAAAATTTGAATCTGGGAACGCGTTCCCACGCAAAATACAAGGAAAGTTATGAAATTTTCACATCGTTCCCAACTTTTCAACCTCCTTGCTTTTATACCCTCAACGCGGGTTTTTATTTCGGTGGGAACGCGTTCCCAAAAATCCGAGTTTTAACATTATTTATAAAGACGTTCAGTTTATTCAAATTAAACATAACGGGATGCATCTTGATGACATTTATGATCTGCTTGAGCTGGCGCTGTCCTTGCTGAAGCAAGACACCGCGACGCATGACACGCTCGAAATCTATTCAGTCATTGTTGGCAAGCGCGATCCGAATGGACTCCGCTTCATCAATCAACACGGCGAATTCCACTTGGCCGCATTTCTGGAGACGCTTGACGGCAGCAGCAATCTGACGGAGGAGGAGCGCGGGCAGCGCGCGGGCACTCGCGCGACGTTGCAGCTTGTGCAGGCCATCATGACGGCCGTCGACCGCACGCGCGCGGTTCTGCGCAACGGCACCATCTTCCAGTGCCACGCGGAGCGCATCGAGGAGCTGATCTACACCAACAACCTCGCGCATCTGTGCCTGGCGATCGAGGTACTGAACTGGTTTGCGATGAAGAACGACGGCAAGACGCCGGCGGCGGAAATCTTCAGCTCGTGGGTGCAGTCGGGGTGCAGTCGCGCGTTCGTTTCGCGCTTCGGAAAGTCCATCTGCGACTTCGTTGCGGCCAAGGGCGACATTTCGTTCGAGGAGGTGTTCGGCTCGTTCATGGCCAAGTGGGTCAAGAAGGACGCCGAGAAGTATAACGGGCCGGCGCCGAAGGACGGCGAAAAGCGTCCCGCCCCGTCGCTGGATGGCATCTATAACGACCTGAAGGCGGCGATGGGCAACGACGCGCGCATGCTGGACGCCATCATTCGCGTCGCAAACCATGGCAACGTGGCCGAACTGTGCGGGAGATTCCCAGTCGTGGTGGCCTCTCTGTGCAACCTGATGGATGAGGCCAGACCCGTCTCGTTCATTCTCAATGGCACGTGGGAGCACGACAAGCCTGCGCACGTCGAGTCCGTGGATGACGTTACCGTGGTTCTGGCCGATTTTAACCAATCGCGCACGCGTGCGATTGTGCAAAACATCATCGATCGCGCCAGCGCAGCCAACCCGAACGACCCCGCTGATCATGCTGCGATCAACCACTTTAATGCGCTCATGTCCGCGGCGAAAAAGTTGCTGCTTCACAAGGGAAGCATGGCCGTTGAGAATGAATAAATTTTCATATCAGCATTTCAAATTTATTAGTGCTTTTATATTAGTAGAACTATTTTGCATCCGGCTGCAAAATCTAAATGTTGGTGCTGCAATCCGGTTAACAGGCCGATTGTTTTTTGTATGTGAATACGCATCTTATGTATAAGGCATCAACTGTCAAATACAATGTATTAGAAATGTCACAATCCCTGATAATTACCAAGAATGCTGAAATTTTGGAGCTGGGAACGCATTCCCATAAAAATATAAGGAAAGTTATGAAATTTTCAGATCATTCCAAAATTTTTGAAACTCCCTGATTTTTATTGGTTTGATGTCCTTAAGAAAACAAGGGGATTCCGTGGAGTTGACGCGAGTTCTGAATATTATGGATGAGTTGGATGGTAAATATTCCGAGTCGTCCTGTTTCAAAACTTTCGAGATGGACTCTTCAGGTTCGAAATCATTTGTTTTGATCAACCAAAATGTGCGCGTCTCGTGTGAAATTGGATTTTGGTCAACTGGCGCGCCATATCTTTATTTTACCATTGACTGCAGTGATACTAAAGAAAATTTCTGGATTAAGTTTTCGTCGGATGTAAATGCAGAGCGGTGGAAATCTCTCGCGGTAGTTCAAAATTTTCCATCAATTTTGCATGAAGTTGACTATTTTATTGTTTATGTTCTTGAGAGACTATCAATAATATCAAATCATGTCTCATTTATGTTTAGCCAGATGATAGCCAAGGATCGTTTCCCACCTCGATACCATTGAATAAAGGCTTGCAAACAAATAAAATTTACGGTTTACAATTATTTCTATTCATTCTTGACTCGCACACCACGGCTGCGTTCCACGGAACTTCAGCTCCGCCGCAATCCGATTGATGCGCTGTGGATTGTCCGCCAGATGCTGCGCCAGCGCGAGCATGAACTCCGCCGCGTCCACGTCGGTCTCGTTGCACGCCATCAGCGCGATCTGGGCCGCCGCCACGTCGCGCGACGAGAACAGGCGCGATGCGCGCACGGGGTTCATGTCCACCTCGCCCTTGTGGTCGACGTGCACCTCGGCCTCCGTGGCCATCTGCAGCATCTCCATGATGAGCTCGAAGCCCAGCGTGCCCATCACATGAGTTTCCGGCCACTCCGCTGGAAACGCTACCTCCGCCGCAATGTGCAGCGCGTTCTTGTTTGGCAGATACTCGATCGGGCGACGCGCCAGCTGGTGCACCGTCTGCGTCTTCGCGACCAGCGGGCGTACAAAGTCTGCGGCGCGCGCTGCGCCAACCAGCCGGTGCAGCGAGGGGTGCGCGGGGGCGGGGGCGGGCGCGTCCAGCGCGGTCGGCTCGTCGGCGCCGTGCACGATGCGCAGGCCGTAGACCTTGCGCGTGAACTCGAGCTTTGCGCGCCCGTCGAGCTCGAGGCCGTTGACATAGCGCAAAAGCGCGTTGCGCGCCTTCTCCGCCACCGCAAGCACGTCTCCGGAGGCGCGCAGCCCGCGCGCGATCGCGCTGCTCTGGTGCGGAAGGTAGTTCATAGCGAGCCACGCGCAGCGCTCGACGGCCGCCCGGTGCGCCGCCAGCGTCAGGTTGGTGCCGGGCTGCAGAACGGGCGGAAGGCCGTGCAGCACGTCCGACAGCAGCGACGCCGAGTCGATCAGGAACATCGTCTGCGCGTATGTGCGCCACACGCCGCGGTGCACAATCTCGCCGTGTGCTGCCGCGGCCGCTAGGAAGCCCGTGCGCGTGGTCCACTGCGACAGCTCGCGGACAACGGGCACGCTGCGCCCGGCGGCCGTGATCTCTGCGTGGTGCAGGCTGAGCATATTCTGCACGGCCGCCATGGCGTCGTCGACGAACTCGGTGCGGGTGCGGTTGCCGAGCTGCTCGGCGCTGTATGTGTCGCGGGCTGCGCCGTGGCGGTAGTAGTCGAACGTCAGCTCCGGCTGGTCGAGGTCGTTGTTGAGGATCATGGCGGCCAGCGTGGCATGGAGCGAGCGCATGCCCTCTGCGCACGACTCGGTGGTGCTGTAGACCTCATACGGGAACTCATCGAGCACGACCAGCGCGCGGCACGCGCGGTCGAATATCTCGGGGTGCAGCGCAACCGAGCGCACGCCCCACTCGAGGATCGTCTCGAGCAGGCTTGCGGGGTTCAGCGCGACACGCAGCGACAGCGGCGCCACGTTCGTCCAGATTGCGAGCCAGCCCAGCGCGTCGCCGGCGCTCATCTCTGCGGGGAGGCCAGCAAACACCTCGTGTGTGTATGCAACGTTGTCCGGGCGCGACACGTTCATCGCCGCGCGCATGCAGGCGGCGGTCAGGTCTTGGAAGCGTGTGTCCGCGTGCGCGTGCGACGCCTCATAGATGTGCACGGGATCGACGCGGGCCATCAAATCCGCCGGCTTCTCGTCGGACGGCCGCGCGCCAGATGCGTAGGTCGCGAAGTCGGGGCAGCGCGGCGCCGCCGTTTCGATCCATGCGCGGTTGACGGACTCGCGCGCGGGGTCGAACGGCGGGAGGGCGCGCGCAAGCACTGCGACGGGCATCTGGCCGTCCTTCTCGTTCGAGGCCCAGTTGAGCGAGAAGTAGGCGGGCACAAACAGGAAGTAGTATAGCGCAATCAGGCTGAATACGATCTGGAACGACTTGACGCGCTTTGTTTTGAACTCGGAGGCGTGTGCCGGCGGTAGGAAGGGTGTGCGTGGCGGATTTTTGTCCATTTGTTTGGCCGCGATACGGACTAAATGGATTAGGGAACCAATTTAAAATTGGGTCTGCGTATCGAAATGAGCGCCGCGCAGCACTTCTTCATTATAACGAGCCACTTGGCGTATCTGCCGCTGCTCTACCAATCCGCAACGTCCAAATCGAAGCTGGCGGTGGTCGACACGGTGTTCATCTCCGTGCTGATCGTCGTGTCGATACTCTACCACGCGTCGGATGCGGGCTTCCGGCCGTTCGGCAACGTCGATTTCATGCAGCAGCGCGACAACTTCAACGTGTGGAGCGCCATTTTGTGGATTTTTGTGTCGTCTCTGCCGATCGGCACGACCAACGCGGTGGCGGTGTTCGTCGGCATCGCATCGCTGTTCGTCAACTTCCCGTGGCTGCTGATCCACACATCGGTGTTTCAGGTCGCGTTTCTGCCCGCGGCGATCCTCAGCGTGCTGGCAATGTCCGTGCTGTTCCAGCTGCCTGTGCCACGATACAACTACGGCGCGCTTGCGGCCGGCATCCCCATATTTTCGGCTGGGCTGCCGTTTCTTATTCTGGAGCCATACTACACGCTCCACGCGATCTGGCACGTGCTGTCCGGCATAGGCGGGTATTTTGCGCGCGCGGGGTTCAGAAACGAGTCGCTTGGCGTTCGCAGGCTCCTTATGCGCATCCAAAACAAGGAGGTGCATTTTCACCTATTATAGTATTGTATATGTATTTTATTAATGGTGGATGTTTATTCGCACATTGCAGAGGGGTCGGGAGTGAAGGTCGTGACGGAAATTGTAAAATTGGCTTGTTCGATATATGATTTTTCGGTATGTCCTCCATACATTTCAAGGGAAAATGTAATTATGATATAAGGAGTTTCGCCAAAATGGTCAATGAATTTCCCGCAATTCACGACAGACCTTTCATAAAAGCGCACCTCGCGTCGGGAAATAGGAGAAGAAACAAATTCACGGTCGATAAAATCGTGGCTGACCTTGAATTTGGGGTGCTCCTTGGCCAACAAATCCTTGATTTGGTCGATGAGAATGGTCTTTCCACAACGACCTTGCCCTTCCACAATAATGTTGATTCCAAGCTGTCCATTTTCATAAATTCGGTTTACTGCGTGCCGCACTTCAAGTCTCATTTTAAACTGATCAAACAAGCAAAAATAACAAGGATGCCGAAAAGTTGGGAACGCACTAAATGAAATAATATCACGGATGTTTATTTTTATTGGGAACGCGTTCCCAACTCCAAATTTTTCATCATCCTTGTATTATTCACATAACTATCGACCTTTCAAACCATCATAGACAACCAAAATGCGTCTTTTATTATTCGTGGGGCTTATTTTTGTTTTCGTATGCTATGGAATGGAGCCGATGCCGAACCAGATTATGGTAGACATGAACGGGATTTATTGGGTTGGCAAAAACGGAACAGAGAACGTTTACCATACGAAAGATGCATTTAAGATTACCGGGGCAATCCCTTGGGTTCATACGGTCGTGTGTGTCCGGAGTGGCGACCAAGAATGCCGTGAACCACACAAGGCATTTCCCGAAAGGGCTTATTTTTCCGATGTTTTTATAAGAAGATGCGTTAGAATGGAATGCCGTCCTATTCCATATACTGACAAGGTTGACGTAATATATCCTGATATTCGATCTGAAACTGTTCGGGTGGATTTAAAGTTGGCTGGCAGTGATTCGTGTTGGTTTTGCTTGGGTAGAAGTGAATATACATTTGAAGACACAACGAAATTCAATCCGCAGGAGTTTGTGCTGAATCTCCGTGCAATCAAATCGCTTTCAATCTTGTGGCATATCAATTAATATTAATATAGAGATTACACCAAAACGAAAATCATGCTGTGCAGAATCTTGTTGTTCATGATCCTAAGATAGGTCAACCCGTGACATTCAAAGACAGTAATGAGCAGATTTTATTCAATTCGCACGGCATTTGTTATCGATTAAGTTGGTTTTGCATGCGGTTTAAAGGAGCCAAATGCAACACATACCATAAAAATTATTTCGAGGAAATTGCATAGATTAATGCAAATAGGCCAAATAATTTGGTAATTGTGTGCATACATATATATTCCAGAGATTGCCGTTCCCGCGTTGTATACCACGTGAGCACAAATAATAATTGCGTGGAGACCCGGATGACGAAACCAGCCCCGGAATTCGTAGTAGGTCAGCCAGAAAGCTACCTCGGTGAACAAAGTAAGCATAGATATCACAATGAAATTTGCGCCCTCCTCCATCATTTTGATAATTATTAGTGATTTTGGAAAATTGGGATGTTTATGAAAATTCTTAATTTTGCTTATATTTGTGCAGGAACGTCACCAAATTCATTTCTAGCACCCAAATTTCATAGGAATGGATTCCAACTAATATAAAACTTCAATCAAATTTATTGTTTAGACTTTTGCTTTTTCATATCATCGAAGATGAATTTCAGGGCAAACATCATAAGAATCTCGCCCACGACTTGGATGCAAAGCGTATAAGGAATTAACGTTGGATCCATCTTAAAGGCCGGAGTTGTTGCCAGAAAGATGTCCATTCCCATCATTGAGGAATGTGCAATAATGACCATCGTCCGCAAGATAAAAGATGGAACCGCATCCCGGAACTCCAAATAACAACCCCAGAACAAACTCTGTGTGAGAATCAGAAAGAACCATAAAGAAAGGTCTTCGCTTATCCCCTCCATTGAAAATTTATTATTATAAATCCTAGGGATGATAAAAATTGAGAGCGATGTGAAAAATTCATAATTTTCCTTGTATTTTGTGTGGGAATGCGTTCCCAAATCCAAATTTCAACATCCCGATAAAACGGTATTTGTCTGTGGATGTGTAGGGCTGTCAAACCGGAGGTTGGTGGTCTGGCTTGCGCAGGCGCGGCGACTCCTGGGTCTGCTCCGACTCAATCAGCTCGTCCATCTGGAAGCCGTCCTCGCCGCTCGAGCCCTTGATGTAGATGACGTCCTCCTTCTGGACGCTGGTTTCGTCGGGGGCGGTTCGTCGCGAGCGAACGGCCGTGAACACGTAGAGCACGAGCAAGACCCCGAGCTCGATCGCCTGCACAAGCCCCGCAAGCCACGACGACCAGCCCTGCGCCAGCCCGAACTGGTATGCCTGATACGCCAGCACAATCAGCGAGCCGACGAACTCGAACAGGATGAACAGGAAAGACAGCTGTCCGACCGACCGATTGCGCAGCAGCGCGGCGATCTGCGGCAGCCACGTGACCGCCGTGAAGCCCGCCGCGGCCACGCCGATCCACACGCCGAGCTCGTGCATCAGATCCGGCGCGCCGAGCGAGAACAACCCGACCGTAACCAGCGCCGCGCTGCACACTGACACGCAGAAGATGGTAACGACCGTCCAGTGGCGCGACGGGCGCACGATGCCAATGGTGGCCAGCAGAGCCCACGACGCGGGCATGCCGACAAACGCCTGCAGATACGGCACGATGCCGTTTGCCGTGTGCGGGTGCACGATCGTGAGGTTCGCGAGGACCATTGCGCACGCGACCGCGTTGATCGACACCATCCACTCGCTGATGCCGTCGGCGCGCCGGCGCACTGCGATCGGCACGGTCTGCACGACGTAGACAAAGCCCGTGCCGAGCGCAAGAACGACCCCGAGCACGATCAGGAAAATGTCGGTTTCGTCCATTTCAACACGCATTTATTGGGTCTTATGCTACAGCTCATTTAGAATTCCGTATTGCCAGTCCTTGTCGCGCCGCCGTCCGGACACGATCGCATGCACGGGCCGCAGATACTCGCACCCGGCCGCGCACCAGTTCGGCTCCGCGGCCCGGCGCACAAACTCCGGCCCGTCCGGATACAGGTCGAGGCTCGCGCCGCGCTTGGCGCCCTCCTCGGTGATGCCGTGGATCGTGCACCCCGCCGGAGCGCGCGTCTGTGTGTGCAGCGCGTGCGGGCCGTGGCGCGGCAGCGTAACCGGGAAGCCGCGCGCGCACGAGGCCACCGAGAAGTGCTGCACAGCGAAGCCCTGCGCCGGCGACAGGCATACCACAACGTCGTGCGCCGCGTCGGAGACGTGCGACAGGAACTCGCATTCGAGACCTGCATCGCCGAGCACCGGCCTGAACGAGTAGAACGGCGTATGCACCACGTCGGCGACGTCGGCGTTCTCGTCGAGCAGAACCAGCGCTCCGCGGATCATCTGCAGACGCTCCGCGGCCGCCCGCGCGTTGATGGTGTAGATGGGCGAGTCGGAAGAGCGCACAAACACGCCTATGGGCGCGCCGAGGTTGGCCGTGCAGAACGCGTCGTAGTCGCACTCGGCTGTGTAGTCGTTGTCAATGGCTGCCAGATACCAGTCTGCCACATACTCTCCGTGTGCAATGCGGTGGCGCACGCACAGCGACAGGCCGGACGAGCCGAAGTTCATGTGCTCCGCGGACTCGCGCAGCGCGTTCGTTACATCCGCCATCCACGTGTCTGCGCGTGCCGGAAGCGGGCACGGGCCGTCCGGGAAGACGATGCGCGCGAGCGTGACGCCCATGCCGATGTTGGCGCGCTGGATGTGCGGCATGATGGTGCTCATCGGCGCGTCGAGGTCGCTGATGCGGAGCGTGTAGCCGCGCGGGCGGCGGTAGCGCGTGGTATCGCACTTGTTTGGCCCCTCGGACACAGAAAGCATCAAACTGTGCCTTTATTCGCAAGCAAAATCTTTGTGCGTTTTTTTCGCACGCCAATCTGGATGATGATGTTGATGGACGCGTAGAGCAGCGTGCTTGTTGCCATCAGGAACGGCACGTTGAATATGAACAGCAGTAGCCCGCCGAACAGCAGGATCGCGGGAAACGAGATGGCGATCACGATCGCGCCAAAAAACACGTAGCCGTACATCAGTATTCCATAGAGCGTCAGCAGCGCGTGGTCGGTGTTGATGCCGAAGCTGAACAGGTTGCGCGCCACCTCCGTCTCGCCGTATGCGCCCTCTTGATTCACGGCGATCTCGTGCGGGCGTTTGATGGTCAAGAAAGACATCATAATTGCGATTTCTATTGAATACAAAATCCACAGCAGCATCGTGGCCAGGTTCGGGCCGCGCGCGAACAGGAGCGCCACCCCGACCCACGTCAGACACACAAACGCGTGCACAATCAGGTTGATGCCCACGACGAGTTGGAACCGCCGCCGCAGCGCCTTCTCATGCAGATCCATGTTCACCCCCAGAATGGTGTTCTGGCTCATCCGACTCGCTGCTGTCTTGCTCGCTGTCAGCGTCGTCCTTATCCGACGTCGCATCTCTTTTTTCCGCATCCGTATAGATAGACGTGGTTTCCACGCCCTTCTCCCATTGGACATAGATGCTGTCGGGGGTATCATCAAACATTATGCGGCTGATGTAGGAAATTGCTTCGTCGAAGTGAGTGCGGATACGCGCGACTGACGCGCGCAGCGGCGCCAACTCGTTTCGCGAATCCTCGATGTTGTGCCGTCCGCCGATCGACGACATCAGCATGCTCATCGGGATGCCGATCCGCGAGGCGATCCGGCGCACAAAGTAGTTCGACTCGATCAGCCGCGAGTTCGAGGCCGGCAGCGGCGCCATGCTTATCTCGTACCCGTGCTCAGTGAACGCCACAAGCTCGCCGGCGCGCAACCGTTTGTTTCTGTGCCCAACGGGCACCAAGACCCGCTCGGCAACGATAACGGGCTCTTCCTGCGAGGACTTGCCCGACCTTGCGCGCGCACGCAGCAGCTCGATCATGCTGCGCGGCACGTCGCCAGTAAGCCCGTCGTTCACTAGGGGGTCCGAAGGGCGCGACCCGCGCACGTTTGTTTCGTGGTACACGGCGTGGGAAATCGGGTGCGTGGACGCGTAGTGCGCGTCGCGCTCGTTTTCCTCGGCCTCATTCATCCATTCGACGACGCTGATCAGGTCGGAGACCGCCGAGTTGAACCACGTCTGGTTGATGTCCGCGGGGTTCATCGAGAGCACGTACACGCGATCGTTGGGCTGCACGGTCTCACTGGTGACCTCATTTCCGTCCTTGTCGCGGTCGTAAACCCAGTCATACATGACGCGGCTTTTGTCCGCGTTGTATCCGCGCACAATCCGGTTTTTGTCGATTGGCTCGATAATCACCGCGACCATTTTGTCCTCGCGCGTCACGATTCGAAATGCGGCCATGTTATACACAATGACCGACCACACAAACTGGCGCATGAAGATGTCGAAAATGTATTTGTCGAACTGCCACTCCTCGGGCCCCTCAAGCAAGGGGCCGCCGTTCATGAACTCGGTGATGAGCAGGTCGATTGCCTGGTTCACCATGGGGTTGCTTGCCGTTTGTTTTATTGCGTCGACGAGTTTGGGCGCGGGGCGCGTGGTGTCGACTATGCCATTCATCGTGAGGTCGATGTTCGTGGTCATTCCCCCCGCTTGTATGTTCCCCTCAGAAATATGTCGTCGCATAGTTCCTTGCGGTTCAATATGTCGCCCAGCCAAAATTTGGCGAACGGCAGCAGCCCGTCGATCCGCGCGCGCTGCTCCCGCATATAGAAGCACCCCGCGATCCGCACGACATCGGCGCCGTCGCCCTCGCCGCCGAAGAAGTCGAACACGCCGACGCGCTTCTTGTGTGCCGCAGTCAGGTGGTCGAGCATCCACATGAACAGGGCGTCGGCGCACGCGTTCTCGAGCGGCCTGTCCGAGCCGAGCATCGCGCCAAACTGCGCGTCCGGAAGGTTGATCGTCGCCGCGATGCCCGGGAAGTTCTGGCGCATGCACGAGGCTTTGGTCGTGCCGGACGGGACGGGCTCCATGAACGGCAGCTCGCTTCCCGCCGCCGCAAACGTGCCGAAGCTGCCGGGCATCGCCATCCAGCGCGGAAACTGCTGCCGGAACTCCACCACGATGTCGTACTCAGCGAAGACGCCGGCAAACCACCGCTTGGCGCACGCGACCTCCTCGTCCGTGAGGGCGACGTCGATGGGCGCAAACCGCGCCTGCTTGTGCCGGTGGAACGCGGACAGCACGTCGCCGACAAACGTCGTCACGACCGTGCCGAACTCCGCGGACGGGCGCCCGTCGGCGACCATGTGCGGCATGTCGAGCATCAGCGAGGGGCAGTCGAACTCGAAGGAATACAGGTTGGCCATCTGCGTCAGCACGTCGCGCACAGCGGACAGCACTGCCGGGGCAAACGTCAGCGTGTTCCACGCGAACTGGAATGTGCGCACGGCCGCGTGCACGTCGCTCATCTTCCAGCGCCCAACCGCATGCGGCGGGAGCGCCGGGATGACGGCCGTCAGGATGCTCTGCGGGGGCGGGTTGGCGGCGCAGCAATTCGCGACGGCGAGCGAGATGCACTCGCGGGCCTTGCCGCCGCAAGTGTTGATATGCAGCCGCACGATCTCCAGCAGCCGGCTGCGGACGCTTGCTAGTTCCGACTGAACGGCGGCGTCGTCTGGGTCGATCTTGGTCGCGTAAACGCAGAAGTCGATGATCTGGAGCGGGTTCCAGCCCTCGAGCGGCGGCGACGTGGCGTCGAGCATGCGGCGGGTCTGCGCGTTGGCCGCGGTGGCGTATCCCACGTCGTCGGTGCGCGGCGGCGGCGCGTAGATCATGTTCATCGCGCGGACGTTGCGGCGCTCGCGCTCGTGTATCTGGCGCAATCGCTTGGCCTCCCGTTGGGTGAAATTCATCGTGCTTTGTTTTTGAACGCGTGTCGCATATTGCGCATGATTCCAAAAACAAAATGGCTGGCCGCGAAACCATGCCAGTCAACGTCCAGATCGCCGACCGCCCCGACAACGGGCTCGAGCAGGAGCACGACCCGTTTGCGGACGAGGACCTTCCGGTCGCAAGCGAGGTGCGCGCCGCGGTTGGCGAGACCCAAAACGCACCAAACGAGTACTACTGCTGGCACTGCGCCTACCTGCTTGGCACGCTCAACGAGTTTCCCGGAATGCAGCTGAGCGACCGCGCCGAGAAGATTTTTTCGCGGATCATGGAGGCGAGCGGTCAGATGACGCCGCAAGCGCTTGCGATGAACCTGAACGCGGCGTGGACGACGCACGTGCGCACGCCCGCGGAGGAGGCGGGCGGGACAATGATCGGCAGGTTTGCCATGAACACCGACCGCTTCGTCGAGTGTATAAACTACCACACGCCGCACCATCATCGCGCGTGCCTGCTGATGGCGACCGAGACGACAATGCGCGACATGATGCTGAAATGCCGCGACTACATTGAGAAGGAGACGCAAAACGGGATGGAGCTGAATCCCGCGGCGCTAACTGCGTATGTTGCGGCGTTCAAGGCGATCACCACGCGGCCGAAGGACTCGTTCCGCTACTCGCGCATCAAATGATCCGCAATTTTGAACATGCACTCCACATGCGTCGCGCGCAGCGGCAAAAAATATGAAGCGCGGACTTGATGTTTTGCAAGGCACGGCCTACCGCGAGAATCCGATCGCCGGGTTCCGCCACGTGAGCGAGCACTCGCCGTACACGAGCAAGGCGCTTGAGAGCCGCATGCTCAGCGGGGGGCTGGTGGGCGACATGATGAACACGAGCAAGTTTGTGAGTGACGTGACGCCGCAGATCAGGACTGTAAACTACACACTTCTCGACTACACAAACGTCGAGAAGACCGAGCATATGTTTGGTCGTCCGCTGTTTTTGGCGGTCGGGGCCGCCACGGACAAGCGCGCGGCCTACACCATCGACGCGCTCAACCACTTCATTCTGCAAAAGTGGAGCGCGGAGTCCGAGGACAATCAGAAGGATACGCTGGTGCTCAGGAAGATGTTCTATTCGATGCACATCGCGTTCATTGGCTTCTTCTACGACTGGACGCCGAAGGACCGAGGCGCGCGCACGTTCAGCGTGGTGCGGCACTCGATGGCCGAAGTGCGCATGGTTCTCCCGAAAGACCCGAGCACAAGCGGCGACCGCTGCCTGAGCTTTGTTCTGGGCATGGGCGACGCGGGCAAGTTGCAGAAGCAGCTGCTGAAGCGAGGGCCGCAGCTGGGTATTTTCTCGGAGATGAAGGGGGCTTGCCCGATGGTTTACCCCGTTCTCGAGGCCCATTTGGTGCACTATCGTAGCGAGGGCGGCATCGCGTGCGTCTGCATTCCGGTGGGCGAGGTCGAGACGACGCGCACAGGCTACATCCGCGACTTGGACAAAGAGACGACAGCCGGCGCGGGGGTGGCGGACCCGAATATTGCGTCGATGGAGGTGTTTATGCATCTATCACCGATGCCGTTTATTTAAACGATTAAAACATATGGAATAAGTTTTTGCAAGGCAAATATGAACTCAGGTGAAGTAACACCCGACTCGAGTTTCGGGCCAACCGTGCGATGCCTAATCAACGAGAACGAGATCAACGAACTGCAGTCTCCGCTTGACAAGAATTTCTACAGCCCGGGCGGCGCGCAGTCGCTGAACTACCGCCCCGTTGGGCGCGCGTCGTCCAAGACGCAGGTCGACGAGATGGTGACTGTCACCATCAAGGGGACCAGCCCGAAGGACTTCCACGGGATCGCGCTCGGCGCCAGCGACCCCTCGGACTACTACATGAAGCGCAGCCTAGCGGTCATTCGGCACGGGTCCGCGGGCGTTGCCGTAGATTTTGTGCAAAAGGCGGAAAACGAGACGCTGCACCCCGGCGACAACCTCTACCCCGTGAAGCTGAGCAACGGCGCGCTCGGGCTTGGAACCGTGTCCTACGCCGTTGGCGCCGGATCTGTTGGCACGCTGGAGACGCTGGTTCGGAATTTCAACTCGGCGGGGCTCTCTGACGAGCAGAAGTCGGCGGCGCTTGCCAACTTGTTTGTCGAAGCAAGCAAGGCCATCACGCCGGTCGCGCAGGTGGTCGGCTGCGACTCCTCGTCGAAATGGGTCAAGATTTGGCTGTACGGAGTCAACTAACGGCTCGCCAAAATAAAAATATTGTATTTTGTTTGATGGCAACCGCCGAACTCTGGCAATTGCTTGTCCAGTCCTACAACGCCGAGAGCGTTTTCATGGTCTTCGCGCCGGCGGACGTGCTCAGCGTGTGCCCGCTTGCATACGAGCCCATCACGCGCGCCACGCAGTTTTTGGCGGGACAGGTCTACGCCGCCGACTCGTTCGATGACGTCTCGGGGCAGACAGACCTTCGCGCGCACCTGTTTGTGTGGGACGTCCGCATCCCGGTGTATCGTGTACGCACCCACCTCTCCCATGTTCACGGGTATGTTCTGGACGCATGGCTCGACGGACAAAAGCTCTCGTCGGACGAGTTCTTTGGACGCCCGGTCGGCATCTGCCCCCACGCGGTATATGGCAGGGCGCAGGCCGATCAGTTCGCGGACGAGTGGGGCTGGCGTTGCGGGATGGTGTACAACATCGACTTTGGGCCGAACCGCAGGATGTGGCACAAAGTGGAATGGAGCGGCGGCGCCACGTTCGACTGGCTGCGGATGCAAATCGAGGCCGCCGTCGGCCGCCGCAGGATGCTGTGGATTTGCTTCCCTGCCGACAAAAACGGCGTCCTGTTCTTTCAAGAGACAAACCCGCTGGTTCTCGATGATGGACGCGCATGAGATAGGCGAAATTGATTTCTGGACAAACATTTTATTGATCTGGCTGGTCTACGTTGCCGCGGCGGCGATGCTCGGGCTCACTTTAGGAGGTCTGCTCGCCCCGAAAGCCGGAACCACACCGCAATGTATGTCGGCGCCATGCATATGAATAAACAAACAATGTCTTGCATCCCCGTCTTTATTTCCGGATCGAAGCCATAGAGCGCGGGCGTTTCCACATTCCAACGCCGACGCTTTTCAGATACGACTCGAGCTCGAAGCTCGGAAACGTCGAGTTGATGCGCGGAATCACCGCCGACGGGAACGACTCGAACCGATCGGCAAGCTCCGGCGACTCCAGAAGACCGCGCAGCGCCTCGCCCTCCGTCCGGCCGACCGGCTGGTTTGCCATGTTGGAGAACTTGACGCTGAACGTGCCGCCGCCCCAGTGCAGCGAGTCGATCTGCCGCACCACGTCCTCGGTCACGGCCGCCCTCCTCTGGATCGTCCTCGTGCTGCCCAGCGGCAGCGTCTTTGTATGCTCGACGACGCGCCCGCTTGCCGGCTTGCGCTCGGTCTGGCTCGGCGGCGGAAGCGTCAGAAACTCGTAGACGCTCCGCTGGGCTTCCGGAAGGTCAAACAGAAACTCATAGTAGACACGCCAGAACTCATAGTAGTGCTCGACCGAAAGGTGCGCCGTCGTGAAATACAGCGTCGACGGGTTCATCAGAATCAGCGGAAAGAACCCGCGGACATTCGGGGGCGCGACCCCGCCCTGGTGCACAACCAGCGCGATCGTGCCGTTCTCCGTGAACCGGTCGATCTGCGCCCGGATCGCCGACTGGATGGGCGGCAGGTCGAACATCTGCTCCTCCGTCAGCCATAGCGTCGTCCCGCTCATCGGCGTGATCTTGTGGTTGAGCCCGTATTCCGTGTTACTGGGGTTGTAGACCAGAAGGTTGGACGCGATGCGCATGAACTGCTTCGGCCGTTCTCGCTGTTTTCTCTTGAGGACGACCGCCCACGGGTCGCGCAGCACGATCAGCTCACCAGTGTGCGTAAACACAATAAAGTGCGCACCGTCGGCAGCGTAGGGCCGCACTGGCTCGCGCGCCGTCGGCGTTGCCACGACGGGCGTGTATATGAGCATAGCGAGGTTCCATGGCAGGTCGTCGCGCGCGGCCGGGAATGGAACCTTTCTGCCTTGGTTCGTTGTAATCGACACAAGCGTGTTAAAGTCGCGAATCTGGTCGCGTAGCGCTCGGCGTTCGGCATTCATTTTTCAATAATCATGGTTCTTTTATTGTGCGCGTGTTTCAAATCAAGGTGACGCGTCTGCGCACCGCACTTGCATACGGCTGCATCGCAGGGTCGTCCATGAACATCTGCAGGAACGAGCCGTAGTCGAATCTGTCCTGCCGGACGATACGGTCCGCGACGGCCATCTCCGGGAACTCCTTGAAGAACACGACGTATTTTGGCGAGCGGATCAGCTCGTGGAGCGCCTCGCCCGTCTCCTCGTCCAGCATCTGCACGCATTCGCCCGCAAACCGCACCGAAAACGGCGGGCGGTCGTAATAGAATGCCTCGATTTTGAAAAACTCCGCCCAGTCAAACATGTATGTGATCTCGATGGTGTGGCTGATCGACAGGCGCCGCACAATTGTCGTGTCCACCACGCGGGCGGATGGCGTCTGCGGCGCACTGTACGGGGCCGCAAAGATATCATACAGGCTTGCCGCGACATCGCTGACCATCAGGATGCTGCGCGGGAATGCAGTTTTGCTTGGGTTGACGAGTATCAGCGGGATCGACGAGTTATACGCGATGCCCTTGCCGGCGCTGTAGTGCACGAGGTCGAGCCAGCCGAACGCAAATGTGGCTAACACACCAACATCCGGCGCTTTGCGCGCAACGCCACGCATCAGTCCTGGCAGCATCATGTTCCTCCCCGACGGGAATCGCAGAAACGGCCACCTGACTTCGTATTTGCCGCTGTCCGATGATTGCGCGCGCGCGGAAGCGAGCAAGTTGTTAGAGAGAACCATGAAGCCGGCCTTCTTTTCGTCGCTCGAGTTGAACACGGAGACGTCCTGCAGCTTTACTGTGCGTACGCCGCTCTCGGACATCACGATGTACACGTAGTCCGCCGCGCTTTTTGCCGGCTCGCCGCCCCATGTGATCTTCCGGCCGGTTTTGTCGACGGGGATGTAGACGAGGCTGTCTTCATCGGAGGGGAACGTGGTTTGCTGCCGGCCAAAAGAGACCCTGCCGTCGCGGCCGACCGGAACGTCCGTGCGCTCGTGGAACCTCTCAATTTTGGCAAGCGTCTGTTCCTGTGACATTTGATTGCTGCGAAAGGCCTCTTTATTTCATTGCGGATCAATCTGTCCGTGGGAGAACACGGCGTCGTAGAGGACGCAGTAGTCGTCGGCGCCGAAGTGGTTGCCGTTGTACATCTCCGCTACTGCCATCTTCTCCTTCTTCGAGAGAAACACGTCGCCGACCGCCTGCTTAAACGCCGCGCCGTCCTCGATCCGCACACGCGCCTCGCGCTTCAGCATGAACCCCTTCAGATAGAGAAGCAGAAGCAGAACCCGCGGCACGTCGGGCCGCATTGCGGAGCGGAACTCGCAAAAAAGACGCGTCTTTTCGAGCCTGTGCACAAGCTCGTCCGCGTGCGCGGTCACGCAGGCTATAAAACAGTCCATGTCGTAAAAGGTTCGCGTGCGCGTGTAGTCGAATAGACAGTGGTCGCCGTGCATCAGTTCGCACGCCTTGAACTGCTGCGGGTGCACCTGCGCCAGAATCGCAACGAACGCGGCTTCGGCGTCGGGCATGGCGCCGGACGAGACGCCGATTCGGCTGAAGAAGGGCGCGTGTGCCATTTACGATGGATTGCCGTAGATCAAAAGTATCCACAAAAGCAAGATTCCGGCGAACAGGGCGGGAAACGCGGGTCGTACCACGTCCGCGACGCGCACGAGCGCGCACGTCAGCGACTCCATCGCCGCGGCGAGGAAGCAGAAAAACATTGTGCACAGAAACAAAATGAACTCGATAATCAGGACAAGTCCGAACGCGGGATGCAGCGTCACGATGTATGCGAAGCCCGAGAGGAGCACCATGAGCACGAACGTGATCCATATCTTGAGCAGGCTGCTGATGACGTGCGAGATGACCGTCGGCATGAAAACAAGCGCAAGCGCGGCCAGCCACGCCAGCACCGAGAACCCTGGCGACAGCAGGATGGCGGCCGTGCCGTAGAAGGTGGCGATGTAGAGGCCCTGTGCAAAAAAGCCGGCAAGCAGAATGGTCTCGACGGCAACCCAGCCGGGGGCGATCGGGACACCGAGCGCGGCTTGCCAGTAGCGGGCAAACATGTAGAGCAGCACGACGCCGGGGAGCACATACCAGATGGACAGAAGCAGCCCGCTGACGACGCCAAAGTGGGTTGCGCAGAAAACGAGATGCAGTATATTCTCCTGTGCTGATGACATGATATTAAACGACAAAAAACATATGTGATACGCCAAAATCATACAAATGTTAGGCAGCGACAAGCACTCCTACCGGCAAATGCAACAGAGCCGCCCCCCTGCGATTCAGAGCGAATCCACCAACTGGGCGCTTATTTTGCAGGTGATGAACCTTCTTTTGCTATTCGTGGTCGCAATAGTGCTCATAGTGATTATGAGCGTCGTTCTTTACCACCGCGCCGATTTTGTTGATCTCGTCGCCTCGTTCCGCACACTAGCAGAACTCGCGGACGACGCTGACCCCGTAGTGACGTTCCTGAGTCGTGCGGCGGATGGCATCACAGTCGACCCTACTGCAACGCTCGCGCGCGCCATGCCGGACAACGAGGAAGACGCCGCGCGACTACTAGCTGAGCTGGTCGCCAACCTCAAGGGCGCGCTCGCGCTGGCCGACGCAGTGCACTCCTCTAATGTGACCGAGGACGTCGCGACTATCGTGCGGAACGCGCGTGATGCGGTATCCGACCCGTCGGCCACATCGGCTGCCAAGTCGGTGGCGCGCACGATGGAGTGGATCGGGAACCGAACCGCGGACGGCAGCATCGACAGCGGCGCGGCGTTTGTGAAGCACACGGTGGCCTACGGCATGAACCTGACCTCCGAAGAGTCGGAGACGTTCCTGACCGCGAAGATGATCGGCGAGGCGCTGCAGCCGCTCGTTTCGGACATGAACATGATTGTGCACTCGTTCCGCGAGCTGCAGGCATCGCCGATGTATGTGGACATCTGGCGCAGGATGATGGCGATCGTCGACCAGTTCATCGAGGGCCCGCGCCAGACTAAGCTGGTCGACAACTGGCACCGCATCTGGGACGGGCTGGGCAAGCTCTCCGACTACGCCTCGTCCGACCGCATGATCGAGAAGGTGGACACGCTTCTGGGCATGCTGCCGATGATCACAAACACCGGGGTCGCCGTCGTGGACGGCTTCCGCAGCGGCGGGCTGAACCTGCGGCTCGGCGGCTGATCGATAAATATACATGTTTATTTACTCGCCTTTGAACTCGGCCTCGATCTGCTCGTGCAGCGACGGCCCCCGCGCTGTCAGCCCCAGCTCCATGCGCACCGTATCAGTGCTCACTTGCGCAGGCTTTCCGAGCAGCCCGTCGATCCGCACGCGCACGTCGTCGAGCATGCCGGCGGTGTCCGGCCTCTCCTGCGTGGCAGTCACGCGCATATACTTGTTGTTCACGTAGTTGCTGATGCGGTTCACGGAGTCCACCGCGCGCGCGAGGTCTTCCTGCGTCTTGCACAACTCCATGCTCGACACTGTGTCGTCGATGATCATCTCCAGACCGATCAAGTGGTTGATCTTCGTGCGTAGATGCGCAAGAAGTCGCACGTTCGCCTCGACCACGCCTGTAAGCCCTTTCGCCTTTGCACGCATGATTTCACGTTCCTTCGCAAGGGCTTCGCGCTCCGCCTCCTTCCGCCGTTCGATTGTAGAATATTTGGTGCCGTTCAGCTCATCGATCTTCTCCCAAAGTATGATTTCGAACGGGTTGGCCGACGAAAGAATGAATTGCATCGCGTATATCCATTTTGTTTGGCAACAGCAAATGGGAGCCGCCGGCTTTTTTTCCGTTCTGGGCCTCGCCCTGCGCATCGTGTGGCGCGCGGTCCTCGCCACGTTTGCGCTGGGCGGCTCTCTGTTCGCGTCCGCGGCGGTTTTGCTCTACGTCGTCTACAGACAGCGCAAGTCGGTCTTCTTCTTCCTGATGATCGCGCTGGCCGGAATCAACATCTCCGCCCGCCAGCCGCTGTTCATCAATGCCATCGGCATCTACGCCACCGCCGCCGTCGAAATCTACAACGAGTTCTACGTCGAGCCGATCTCGAATCTCTACGATTGCTTCGGCGCGATCCAGGACTGGTACAACATGACAATTGCGTTTTTGCAGTCCATCCTCTACACAATCGCCCGCGCCTTCGGCCTCGACCTGTTCACGTTTGCCGCCCGCGACGTGCCAACCGCGCGAAGCGACGTGCGCGTGTCCGACGCCGAGATCGCGGAGATCATCGACAGGCTCATGCGCGACGGCCCGCGGGTCAGAAACGTGACGCAGGTTGTCGCGGTGCTGTGCGACATCATTCGGTTTGTGTGCCGCTTTCTGATAGCGCTGCTTGGCACGTTCAGCGATGCTTTTATCTTCCTCGGCGACATCATGCTCGACCTGTTCATCGACGACAACGGCGACATCAACTTCAACCTGCCAGAAATCCTGATCCGCGGCGGCATCCGGATCGTGCTGGATTTTGTCGACCCCGCCGGCTGTCTCGACTCGCCGCCGCGCAGCCTTGTGAAGTGTGCATGTCCGGGGAGGTATCAGACGATTGGGAGCGTTCCGAGCAACTCGCTACTCGGCTTCCTCGGCTGCTTCTGCCCGCTCAACGGCTCGACGAACATGCTTCTGGTTCTGTCGAACTGCGTCGACGTGCCCGTGATCCGCGAGTTTCTGCGCCTCATCGACGCAATCAAAACATTTGTGCTCGGCGCGATCGGGCGCATTCAGGACGCGATTGCGCGCATCGAGGTCGTCCGGAGCATCGTCGGGCCCGCCGTTTCCTTCGCAGCCGGGCGGCTCGGAACTGTCCGCAACCTCGTGTGTGGCATCCCGTTTGTGGATTGCCGCACCGTCGAGGAGATCAAATGGGAGCCCGGCCCTCCGAACCGCCACGGCATGCGTGTGATGCAGCAGTACAAGTACACGACGACCTACTTCGAGGGCGCGATCAACGACGTGCTTGTGCAGCGCGAGCGCGTGCCCACGAACGAGTCGGCCGACGTCACGGAATACGTGTCGCGCGTGCTTGCGCGAACCCGCCGCGTCCTAGAAAGCGCGTCGTTGTCCAACCCGATCGAGCCGCCGAGTCTGGATGTCGGGCACATTCACGATCCGAACATCACCAAGACCGACCACTTTGGCGAGTTCCGCCGCAACGTGCGCGAATTAGTGCGCAACACGCGCATCGGCCGCAACTCGTTTCTCGGACAGGACTTTGTGCGCTACGTATCGATGTTTGCCGAGGAGATGTCGCCGCGGCTGACGGAAGACGAGGAGGCGCGGATCACGTTCCTCCGTGAGGGCGCAAGCCTGTTCGGGCTGTTCACGAGCGGCCTGCACCACTACAAAACGCACGGCACGCCGCCCGACGTGCGCTGGTTCATCGACCAGATCGACGCGCGCAAGATCGACGTCATGCGGTTCGCCAGTGCCGCGATCCACTCGACGCAGCGAGCCGACGGCTGGACGGGCGAGATGCAGTATGCGATTGCGCGCGCCGGGCTGCGCATTCGCGCGATCGCCGACCCCGGTGCGCTGCACCACCACGTGCACGACCTGCTCGAGGGCGCACCGTGGATGCGCGACCGCGTTATCGAGGAACTGCGCGAGGTCGCCGCGCTGCCCGTGCTGGGCCCCGAGCCGCCGCCTGTGGCGCAGCCGGCGAAGCGGATGGATGCCATGCCGCGCGCGGTCGTCGTTACATTCATTCTGTCCGGCGCAACGACGCTGTTCTTCTCGATCCAGGTCGGCCTCGTGACACTGCCGATCCTCGCGCCGTTCCTAGTCACGTTGCTGGTGTCACTGATCCCGTTCTACATGACCGCGATTGGGGTCGTCGCGGAGGTTGGGTTCGGTCTGATCACGACGCTGCTCGGCGGCGGCAAGTTCACCGATGTCGATCTGGTCTCGCCGTGGTTCGGCGTGCTCGGCAGCTTCGTGTCCGCGGGCTTCGAGCGCGATTACTCGGAGGCGGACATCTTTTTCTTAGCGGAGAGCGTGCGCGGAATCGTGCAGGAGGAGATCGAGCACGTGCTTGTGCTTCTGCTGCAGCGCATCCTGTGCGTCGTCCCGCGCCCCGGCATCACAGACTCGTGTCCGCCGCGCGTGCCGTTCGACCCGAACACGGGCCGGCCGGCGCTCGGGCTCGTCGGGTACATTCAGGGGCTCCTGCAGGCCGACCCCACCGGAAAGTGTTTCCGCGTGACCGACTGCGCGGGGCTCGCGAAGGAGTGCATCTGTGATGGCGGGCGGATCGCAAGCGACGAGGCGCCGTGCCTCTCGTCCGAGGAGGGCACGTGCTTCACGTGGCCATACATGAAGCCGCGGGCGCGCCCGCAGCGCGTTTCGCTCGACTGGCAGTTCAACGTCGAGTGCGAGGCGCTGGGCTTCCGCTACCGCGATCTCGGCGCTGGCGCGGGGATCGGCTGGCTGGAGTGGTGGTGGCTCATCCAGATCACGGGCTTCCGCTCGCTCCTCTACGTTCTGAACAGCCTGTCTGTCGGCGTCGACATCCCGTGGGGCGTGCTGCTGCTCGGCCTGTTCGTCGTGATCCCGTTCGTCAAGCTGATAGCGAAGCAGACCGTGCGTTGGGTGATCGTGCTGAACGTCGCGTCGTATGCGACGGTCGCAATAGCAGACTGGGCGCTTTCCACGCTGGAGCTGTTTCCGGACGGCGATTTTGTCGAGTTTCTGCGACGGCCGTTCGCGTTTCCAAACTCGGCGGGTGGGCTGGACAAGGGCAGCGCGTCGTTTGGCGAGACGTTCTGCTTCTGGCTCAACCTGCCGCAGTTCGCGGTCTTCCTGCTGTTCTGGGAAATCGTGTTCTTCGTGTTTGCGGCGTCGGTGGTCGGCGGCCTGATCGCGGCGCTCTGGGTGTTTCTGCGCTACGTCGTCGGCGGGTGGTTCACCGTGTTTGCGGCCTCCGGACGCAAGTTCTTCTCGGCTGCGGCGTCAAATTATTACATCTCGCAATAAACCATAAATTCGGCGTTTGTAAACATGGAGCAGGTCAAAAACATTCTCGCCCTGCGCATGCGTCTCGGAAATGGCGCGCTCGTGGAGATTCCGCGCGAGAATCCGCTGATCATGATGCCGGATCGCGACTGGGACGTGCTTGTCGTCCGCCTGGCCGAAACATCCGGCATGCTGCGCACACTTGGCGAGGTCAATCCGCCGCATGATGCCGTTGTGGTCGTGGAAGGAAACTATGTTCACTGGTGCATGGTTACCATGGACGAGATCAATGAGTTTGTCGGAAACAACGGTGGGCGCGTGGTGCAGAACGACAACCTGTTTCTTCGCTCCGCGCAGCCCGACGAGCAGACGATAAGGATCGGACTTCCGTACCCGGCCGCGAACAACAATATAACTGTGGCGGAGGTCGACTGCAACCTTTCCATCGACCCGGTTTCCGGCGCGCTGCTGTCGTCAGACAGGAGTGTCGCTACGGCACGGACCGTTGCGGCGCAACTTCTTTTTGTCACGCACCTCCAGCGCGAGTCTAACATGTGGCAGCGCGAGCAGATCGATAGGATCATCCGACACGGCTTTGTGCGGTCAGACATGCCCAACGATGAGGTTCTCCAGAACATCCTTGCGCGTGCGCTTGTCACGCCTGTGCCGCCAGCTAACAATACGGGTGCACCGAAGAAGACAGTCGAGCTTACCATCCCGTCGAAGTTCGTGGAGGCCACGTTACAGATCGACGAGGATGCGTTCAACGGGATAACCAGGATGGAAATTGCGGGCAACGGAACGCACTTGGTGTTTGTCGATGGCCGCGCCCCGATCGAAGTGTCGCCGCTGGTCTGGCACGCAATCGACGCAGCAAGAAAAGGAGGGGATGCCTCGCCAAGCTCGGACACGGAAGAGCTCTCCGCTACGTTCAGCGAGCCCAATTTCGCCGTTGTGACGGTCACGGCCGCAGACATGTTTTTCGAGGCGCTTGAGTTTGGATACATCAGCGCAGACGCAAACCAATTCATGCTCGTCACAAACGAGTACGAAAAGGGGGCCACTGACAACACGAACGCGGAGCTGTCCGTATCCGGGTTCGACTTCTACGTCATGGGCGCACTTTCCGGAATGAAATTATACGGGTCTGTCTTCATCAGCCAAGACGTGATCGCTGCCCGGCGCGTCTCCTTCGCCAAAAGCCAGCTGAAAATTGGCGGATACGGCTCCGTTTTCAGCTCTGGCATTCCCGCAGATGCCGCAAGTCGTCTGACCGATGATATTCGCAAACTAAATACCTCTTTATAAAATATTTTTTTGGACCGTTTTATGCAAAGATAGACCCTTATCGGGCCTCTGGTGCGAAGTTTGTCAAATCAAGAATAACCACAGCTAGACCCCTAACGGGCTTCTGGAGCCGATTTAGAGTTTCAGACCAACCCCACTCAAAATGTATGGAGGGGGTACGGAAAGTCATCTACAGAAATCCACC
>CAYWRU010000040.1:0-29156 GCA_964460795.1 uncultured bacterium
GGCTTGAAGTTCCCGCACTTTTTCCGCAGCTGAAAAATAGGTGAAGTAAACTTTGGCGCCGGACCGGAGCGCTTGTTTTACAAACGAACTTCCAAGTTCGCTGGTTCCGCCGGTGATCAAAATTGTTTTTGCGGCAAGAATTTTATCGGCCACCAAAGTCTTACCCGCAGCAAGAAGTGGGAGTTGCGGCGCTGGACACGGCCGGCGCTGGACTAAAAGGTTTGTATCCGGCGCGTTTTAAAAGCTCTGAATCCCGCCGCATGGGATTTCCTTCGGTTGTTAAATATCCGCCGATGATCATGCCGTTCGCTCCGCCGCGGAGGGCGCGCTCTTGATCTGCTTCCGTTAAATTTGCCTCGCGGCCGCCGGCAAGTTTGATGCTGGCTTCGGGTAAAACAAAACGGAACATAGCGATCGTTTTTAAAACTTCCACGGTTTCGAGCTGCGGAGCGTTTTCCAGCGGCGTGCCGGGTCGGGGATTTAAAATATTGATCGGAAGACATTCGGGATGATACGGCTTTAGTTCAAACGCAAGGCTGACGCGGTCTTCACGCGTCTCTCCCATCCCCAAAATTCCTCCGGAACAAATTTCCATGTCGCCGGCCTGAAGCGCCTTGAGAGTCGCTTCGCGCGTGGCATAGGTGTGCGTGGTGACGATCTCAGGATAAAACTCCCGGGACGTTTGAAGGTTGCTGTTAAAACGCCGCATGCCCGCTTCTTTTAATCGCGTGACGCGTTCCGGCGTAAGAAATCCGAGCGATCCGTCAATGTTGAGTTTGGTTTCCCGTTTTAAGAGACGAATGGTTTCAAGGGCCTGCTCAAACTCAGGATTTGAAAGCGAGGCGCCGCTGGTCACAATGCAAAAATTCTTCGTTCCCTGTTTTTCATGACTCAGCGCCACTTTCAAAACTTCCTCGGGACTCATCAAAGAATACCGGTCCACTTGCGTTTCAAAACGAACGGACTGAGAACAGAACCCGCAGTCTTCGCCGCACATATTGCTTTTTGCGTTGATCAAAGAACAAAGGCTTGGTTCCTCAGAATGAAAATCCTGCGTGATGAGATGGGCTTGACCCAGAAGGAATTCGATGTCAGAGGCGTCTTCCAAAGAAAGGAGTTTCGCGGCTTCTTCGCGCGTAATGTCTCCGCCTCCCAAAACCCGGTCCTTCAGGCCGCTGATCCATTCTTTCATAAACCCCCTACCCTTCCACAATGTCGCCAAGCACGGGCTCGACTTTAACGCCGCGTTTTACGAATTCTTTTTCAGCTTTGACAATATCCTCAGATTTTCCTTCAAGCTCCACCGTGGCTTCGCCAAACTCTGCGGTAATTTTTGCGCGCCGGATATTCAAAAGCAAATGATAGTCACGCGCCACGACAAACATCACGGGCTCTTTGATAAGTTGCTGCTGAAAAAACAGATGGTAGGCTTTTTTGGCCATGACTACCCTCCCGCAATGGCCGGGACGATGGAAATCTCATCGCCGTTTTTCAAGGCCGTATCTTCTTGTTTGAGAAAACGAATATCTTCTTCGTTCAGATAGAAGTTCACGAACCGGCGGATTTTCCCCGCCTCATCGCACAGACGATCCTTGATGCCTGGATAATTTTTTTCTAATCCTGCGATGAGCTCTCGAACGCTCGCGGCTTCAAGTTCCACCTGGCCTTTGTCCCCCGTCAGTTTTTGCAGCGGGGTTGGGATGCGTACTTTAATGGACATGCTGTCCTCCTTTTAATAAATAACGGTTTGCGTTTTGGACGCCGATTTCTCAGCCGTATCCGCGCCGGCCGTTTCTGAATCAGAAATCTCGTGCGCTGTTTTCGTAGAAATCCCGCTTTGAACCAGCGTTTGTTTTACACCTATAATCTGCCCCTGGATCTCGGCGATGCGCGTTTCCAAAATATCGATGCGGTCATTGAGTTCTTTACGCACATCCTGGATCATCCGGCTTGTGTATTGATCGCGCTCTTCGGCCTTGACCACGTTTGTGACGATGGAGTTCATTTTCCGGCTGTCCGGAATATCGCGGCGAACATCTTCAGCATCGTTAAGCTGCACACCCTGATCATCCCTCGGCATATCAATTTCGGATTCTTCATACTGTTTTTCAACCGCCGCCGCTGCGATCCCCACACCGACAAAAAAAGCCCCAAGCATCATTAAAAATAAAATGGTTCTCTTCAAAGGGTCCTTTCGCTCCTAAATAGCGCCGTGTTTCATGACTTCGTTTTCAAAGGATTCCAAATTCGGCTGGATATGCGTGGGCTTTCCCACCACGTCCTGAATGGCTTCTTGGGTCTTGAGTCCATTGCCGGTGATGGTGATCACGATGGATTCATCGCGGGGAATTGCGCCCTGCTCAATAAGTTTTTTTGCGGTCGCGACCGTGACGCCGCCCGCAGTTTCAGTAAAAATTCCCTCGGTTCGCGCCAAGAGCTTGATGCCTTCACGAATTTCGTGATCGCTCACAATTCCTGCAGCACCGCCGGTCTGAAGCACCACATCTTTCGCATAATAACCATCGGCCGGATTTCCAATGGCAAGCGATTTTGCAATGGTTTGCGGCTTCACCGGCTTGATCACTTCCGCACGCGACTGAATGGCGGTAGCAATCGGAGAACATCCTTCGGGCTGAGCGCAATGAATTTTGGTTTTGAGTTCATTATCCAAAAATCCAAGCTTGTTGAATTCTCCGAGGGCTTTCCAAATTTTGGTCACGAGAGATCCGCTCGCCGCGGGAATGACAATGTGCTGCGGCGCACGCCAGCCAAGCTGCTCGGCTATTTCAAACCCTAATGTTTTGGAACCCTCTGAATAATAAGTCCGGAGATTGATATTCACAAATCCCCATTTGTATTTGGCGGCTACTTCTGCGCAAAGACGATTTACATCATCGTAACTTCCATGAACTGCCACGAGATTGGGGCCATACACCAAGGTCCCGATAATTTTTGCGGCTTCCAGATTATAAGGAATAAAAATGCAGCACTTCAGTCCGCCGATGGCGGCGTTGCTAGCCACGGCATTGGCAAGATTTCCGGTCGAAGCGCAGGCCACGGTTTCAAATCCGAGTTCGCGCGCGCGGGTGAGGGCCACGGCCACTACGCGATCTTTAAAAGACCAGGTGGGATGGCAAACCGAATCATCTTTAATATAGAGTTCATCCACCCCCAGGATTTTGGCCAAATTTCTGGCTCGAATTAAAGGCGTAAATCCGGCATTAAGTCCCGCCGTCGGTTCGCCATCAATAGGAAGCAGGTCGCGGTAACGCCAAAGGCTGCGCGGACCTTTGAGGATTTTTTCCCGGGTCAGAGATTTTTTGATGGCCTCATAATCATAGGCCGCTTCCAGAGAGCCAAAACAGTATTCACACACATAAAGTGCTTTTTTGGGATATTCCCGGCCGCATTCCCGGCATCTCAGGGCTTTGACAAATGACATTATTTTTTCTCCGTAAACATTCCGCTATCTTTCAACGGACTTAAAAATGACAAAGGCGCGCTCTCAGAATGTCTGTATTTCCGAGGGGGGCCGATCTGCTGTGTTACGACTTAAAAACTTCATCCATGCTGAGATACCGCTCTCCAGTATCGCAGACAATAAAAACCACATTTTTTCCAGGGCCTAAGCGTTTCGCTGCCTGGCACGCGGCCCAAAAAATGGCGCCTGAAGATATCCCGCAAAGAATCCCTTCGTCTTTGGCCAGAGCAAGCGAGGCATTCCAGGAATCCATATCCTCGACCTGAATGACCTCATCGATAATACCACGATTTAGGACTTGTGGCACGAACCCTGCCCCAATCCCCTGAATTCGGTGGCGGCCCGGCTGTCCTCCGGAAAGCACCGGTGAGTTTTTAGGCTCTACCGCGATGATTTTAATATCAGGCTTCCTTTTTTTAAAGACTTCTCCGCAACCCGTGATGGTGCCTCCGGTTCCGACGCCGGACACAAACGCATCCACATTGCCGCCCAAGGCTTCCCAGATTTCCTCTGCTGTCGTTTCCCGGTGGATCTGAGGGTTGGCGGGGTTGTTAAACTGCTGCGGCATAAAACTATTTGGCGTTTGTGCGCAAATCTCTTCCGCCTTTTTAATAGAGCCCTTCATTCCTTCTGCCCCCGGGGTCAGGATCAATTCTGCTCCAAATCTTTTGAGAAGCTGGCGACGCTCCACGGACATCGTCTCCGGCATGGTAAGAATAAGACGATAGCCTTTGACGGCGCACACCAGTGCAAGTCCGATCCCAGTATTTCCCGAGGTGGGCTCCACAACCACGGCTCCTTTTTTAACGAGCCCTTTTTTTTCTGCATCCTGAATCATGTTGTAACAGATCCGGTCCTTAACGCTGTATCCGGAACTGAAAGATTCCAGCTTGCCGTAAATCGTGGCCATGTCCGGTGAAACCAGTTTATTAATTTTGACGAGCGGCGTGTTGTAAATCAGATCCAGCATGGTTTGCGCCACGGCGGGCTTGGTGCGAGAAATTGTTGTTGTTGGCATCACAATGTCCTCCGATTAAAAGACGGTTAAATATCCCCTGCGATTTCTTTTGAGGCCTCGCTGGGAGGTATTTCGGTTTTACGAATTTCTTTGAAAAGATGAATTCCGCATTCGGTCTTGGCTTTACCCGCCCATCGGCCGGATCGTTCATCGTCTCCGTCCTGAATCGGCCGCGTGCAGGGCCAGCATCCGATACTGAGATATCCTTTTTCATAAAGAGGGTGCTGCGGAATTTTATGTTCTTTAAGATACCACCAAATATCACGCGACGTAAAGTTGGCCAGCGGACTGATTTTATAAAGCCCGCCCTCATACGCTTCCACGATCCGGATGGATTTTCTAAAATCTGTTTGCTTGCGCCGGATCCCGCTGATCCAGGCCTTGTAACCGGTGAGCGCCTGATCAAGCGGCTCTACCTTATTAATGTGACAGCAAAGATCCGGATTTTTTTCATATGGAACCCCCGCGTGATCTGCAATTAATTTTTCGCGCTTTGCCGGATCTGCACGAAGATCGCGGACCTGCGTCAACCCTAAAAGATCCGCAAGTTGTTTTTTATACTCCAGCGTTTCCGGAAAATGATACCCCGTCTCCAAAAAAAGAATGGCCATGGACGGATCAATCTTACTGACCATGTGAAGCAACGCCCCGCTCTCTGGTCCAAAAGAGGATGTCATGGCGAGGTCTTTTCCAAATTGCTTCACAGCCCAGGCAATAATTTCCTGCGGGGTTTTCTTCTCCAAAGATTCATTGAGAGACTCGAGGTCTTTAAGATCGTTCATCGCATCACGCTTGAATACGCTTAAGATAACCGCGTTTTTCTAGCTCGCTAAGAATTTGTTCCACGGATTCTTGCGGTGAAAATTTTAAGGTGTCGCAAACCACTTCCGGGTGAAGCGGCGGCTCATAAGGATCATCCAGGCCCGTAAATTCTTTGATCTCTCCGGCGCGCGCCTTTTTATAAAGCCCTTTGACATCCCGGCGCTCGCATTCTTCCACCGGTGTGCTGATATAAATTTCGACGAAGTCTTTGATGAGCTCGCGGCAATAATCGCGCGTGGATCGGTAAGGAGAAATCGCGGCGGCAACAGCCACGACTCCGTTCCGGGTCAGAAGATGGCAGACAAACCCGATGCGTTTGATATTAATATCGCGGTCTTCTTTGGAAAAACTAAGCCCCTTGCTTAAATGCGTCCGCACTTCATCTCCGTCCAAAGATTCCACCTTAATTTTGTTTTCCCGGAGTTTTTTGACTAAAAGAGTCGCGATGGTAGATTTCCCGGATCCAGACAAACCCGTAAACCAAAGCGTTACCCCTCGATCAAATTTTAAATGAGGCAAAGATGTCATTGTTTGGACTTTCGTTTGTTAATGGATGCGACCTATTATATCTATGCGGCTAATCGTTTTTGAACAATTTCATTATAAGATGAAAAATGACCATAACTTAATTATTAACAATAAGATACGAGGGTTTTGTGAGAGGGGTGGGTTTGCAGACAACTCATGATGAGGCCCGTATCTCTTTAACCAAAGGCTGTGTTTAGGCCTGGGCGAAGACTTCGCGGGCCACGATACCGACCACGCCAAGAGCCACGGCATTTTCGCCGAAAGCAGATGGAATAATTTTCAGCTGAGAGGTGGCTTCTTCCACGGACCAATCTTTGACGGTCATTTTAATCGCATCCAGAAGCGGCGCTCCGCAATCCTCGATGCCGCCGCCAATGACCACGATTTCTGGATTCAGAAGATTTACAAGAAAAGCGATTTTGCGGCCAAGAGCTTCGCCTGCGTGCTCGACCACTTTAAGAGCCAGCGGATCTCGTTCTTTGACGGCTTTGACCACATCCTTAAATCCGAGTTTTTCCGGATCGCCTTGGCAGTAATCTTTCAGAAGTGATTTTTCACCTTTAGCCAAATGCTCCTTGGCAGAATCTACCATCCCAAGATCCATTTCCCAACGACCTAATTGCGTTTTAATATCGGCTGCGAATTCCTTGCTGCTTTTTGCGCTCGTGATCCCCAATTCGCCCGCAGCGCCAGTTGCGCCGCGATAAATTTCGCTGTTTACCAAAACCCCGGTCCCAACACCCGAAAACATATAAATCATGTGTCGAACATCGCGGTCCAAGCCCAGCCATTTTTCGCCCAGCACTGCTGCATTGGCGTCATTTTCAACATACGTGGGAATATTGAGGCGCTTCTCAAATGTATCTTTAATGGAAAGACACACGTTAATGTCTTTCTCCCCCAAACTCTGCGGCCAGCGGATAGTGCGTCCTCGTTCGTCAATAATACCCGGAACGCCCACCCCGACCCCAACGATCTTGTCTTTCTCTACTTCGGATTTGGAAATAATTTCAGCGGCCATGTCCACCATGTCTTGAATGACATTTTCAGAATTGCCAAAACGACGGTCGCGTTTCAACTCGGTGATGACATTAATTTCCAGGTCAACTAACACGCCGACCACGGTCATCATATTCAAACCCACGCCCACGATATAACCCGCTTTAGAATTTAATTCGACTAGAACCGGCTTGCGTCCGCCCGTGGATTCATCCAGCTCTCCTTCGATCACCAGTCCTTTTTTGATGTAATGATTCACATAATTGGAGACGGTGACGATATTGAGTTCAGTGATTTTGGAGATATCGGTGCGGGAGATGGGGCCGTTTTTACGGATAACTTCAAGGATCGCGAGGTTCTTGCGTTCCTTGTCCGTTAGAATCCGGTCCTTTAAAAGCATTTGTTTGATCAGGGACATTGGGATTCCTTTTGCGCTTAGTCGATCATTTAAATCTGAATTGCGCTAAGTGCTTATTCTAAACTCAGATCAGGCTGATTTCAAAGGCTAATTTCAGGCTTTGGCAAAACTTTCTTCGAGCAGCGCTAAAGCGCCCTTCTTAGCGATCGGATCTTTCTCAAACCGGCCTTGAATGCTGCCTTTATTAAGAAAATTACATAAAGCGATGAAGCTCATCCCCTGATCCAGAGCCAGATACTGGGTGTTCGCCTTGCCCGATTTCAAATCAAGGCTGTCGTACAGTCCGTAATCTCCATAAATGGGATACTCCAGATACTTCCTTATGTTCGCGATGGCGTCTTTGGGAAGGCTGTCTAAGGCCAGAAAAGTTACGTGGGGAGTGACAAAGCCCCGATCCGGATACCCTTTTACGGAAAGTCCTTTGATCCCCAACTCCATGTATTTCCAGCCGCGTCCATCTGTGACCGAACACGGCGAGATTCCCCAAATCGGATAACCCTTTTCTTTGAGCGCGTAATCCCGATGGAGCTCGCTCACCACGCGGTCGTTCAATCCCAATCCTTGAGGGCCAAGTTTCTTTTCATTGAGAACCAGCGTGGGCATTAGAAACTCAAAAAGCGAACCGCCCCAGCTCGGCATAAACATCTTTCCATTTTTTTCATAATGCCCCTGAAAATAGTCCGTTCCATTCCGATTCGCCTGAAAACCTTTGGGGTTTTGGTTTTGCCATTTCCACGCTGCAGGAGGAGTTCGAAACAAAAACCACCAGTGATCCGCGGGGATGTCTCCTTTTCCAATGGCCATCAAGCTCATGGCCCGAGCCTCAGAGGCCAGCATGCCGTAATGGTTGCCGCCAAAATTTTCTTCCGGCACTTCATAACCAATCACCAGTTGATTGGTTTCCGTGTCATAAAACTCATCAAAATTCATGCCCTCTAGAATTTGTGTGGCTTGTTCCGCCACCTCTCCAGGAAACGCCTGGCGGACAATCACTAGGGCAATGGCGAGCCATCCATTATCCACCGAGGAAAGATAAGTTCGAGTGACCATGAGGTTTTTGGTTTCATAAAAATTGAAGAAGAATCCCTTGTGGCGTTTCATCTGCATGAGAGATGAGATAATGGCGCGAACCCGAAAGAGCGCTTCGGCGCGATTGATAAAACCAAAATCCTGCGCGGCTACCGCAGCCATAAGATCCATGGCAATGTTGGTGGGCGAGGTATAGCCAGAAACAAGCGGGGCGTCCCCTACGCGTATATTGTCGACAATCAGCTGCGTTTTTTTGTTGATCCCGCCTTTAAAATATTTCCAGGTATCGCGCGCAATCTCTTTGAGCATTTTTTCGTCGTTGGGCTGGGCTCGCAGCTCAGCCCGCCGGGCGTCATTTAACATTTGTTTGGGAAAATCCACAATGTTGTCTCGGCTGCTTTGGAAATTGAGGTCGCCTTCACCAAAAAAAGTGACCTCATCCACCCAAAGATCTCCTTCTAGCGCTTCTTTGGCCGTCCAAATTTTAAGGGTCAGCATGAGAAGCTGATCGAGATCCAGGGAACGAAAATATTTCATGGGCACAACCGCCGTCGTCCAAACGCCGGAATGCGAACTAATTTGCGGTGTGAGATCGAACTCCGCTTTTTGAAGGGTCCGGTCGCTTAAAGACAAGATAAGCATTCGTGCCGGCGGCGGCGCTTGTGTTTTGGGAGCCCACTTGATTCGTAACAAGAGGCTATTGGCCTGACTCACATCCAAGTGATTTAAAGAGCGGTTTAGGAGTGCAGCGTTTTGCGCAGGAAGACTCAGGCTGATTTTCAGCGAATGTCCGCGCCGCGGATTTCTTCCGTCTTCAGAAGAAAACTTCAGGCTGACTTTGCTGGGCCGCCGCGAACGAATCTGCCAGGTTCCGTCGGGGTTGGTTTGAAATTTTCCGGAATTAAAATCATCAATGGGAACAAATTCGCTGGAAGCGGAGAGCGCTGTTTCGTTGGAAATGCGCTCGTAAAAATTTTCTTGGGTTTCGGATGAAGCCGCGGAAAGAAAGGGGCTTGTGGATCCAAAAAAAGCTGCTGCCATGAACGCAAGCATGAACAAAGCAGAGATCGGGCGGTTCGCCCTTTGAATCGGCGCCTTCTTCATTCCTTGCGTCACGCGTCAGGGCCCCGTTGCTCTAGCAAAGAGTAACTTCTACGCGGCATTCTTTGCCAGCGGGTAATTGAGGAAGGATGGTTCCTTTAATTTCACGGCCATCCATCACAATCTTTGCGACGTCTTTTCCGGTCTTGTTGGGATTTTTTACTTCGATCCGATACGTCGCGCCGCGGAAGAGCCGTTTAATTTTAAATCCCGGCCATTTTTTAGGAATTACGGGATCAATCAAAAGCCCTTTGGCTACCGGACGAATCCCCAGCATCCAGTTAAACACCACAACAGCATACCACGCTCCGGAACCTGTGTACCAAGTCCAGCCGCCGCGGCCATTATTAGGAGAGTCCGGGCCATCCACATTTCCCGGAGTCACATAGGGTTCCGCATAATAAAGCTCCGGATCCAGTCCGCGTAAGATCGGATTGAAACTTCGGTAGACTTCGTAGGCCGCGTCTCCATTTCGCAAAATCGCCTCAGCCTGAACCGCCCAAGTTCCGGCGTGCGTGTAAAGTCCGCCGTTTTCGCGCACGCTCGGTGCATAGCGGGTGATGTATCCAATGCTGGGATCGGTTTCGCCGTATCCGGGAGTTAAAAGCAAGGGGCCATATTTTTTATAAAGCCATTTTCGCGTTGACTCCATGGCTTGTGCGGCACGTTCAGGCGTCGCTGTCCCGCAAATAACGCTCCAGGTTTGAGCGTTTAAGAAAATTTTTCCGTACTTGCAGGACTTGCTGCCCAGAATATCACCATTATCTTTCGTGGCGCGCCAATACCACTCCCCGTCCCAACAATGGGTGTTGATTGCGGTTTTCAGTGCCGCAGCTCGTTTTTTGTATTTTGCAGCACGGTCTTTTTCTTCGCGCCGCTCACAAACATCCGCAAAGCGGATCAGAATGCCGTGCAAAAAATGCGCAAGCCAAACCGACTCGCCTTTCCAACGAATACCCACATGACTGAGTCCGTCATTCCAGTCACATTCTCCGATAAAAGGAAGTCCTCGATCTGAAAATCGTGTAAAAACTTTTTCGATCGATCGGCAAAGATGATCGTAAAGCGTTCCTTCCGTGACCTCGTGCGTTTTTGGATCCGGAAGAAACTTTACCTTAAGGTCCAAAATGTCCCAATCCTGAGTTTCGTCTAAATAATTGAGTGTAATAAAATCCAGCCACAAAAGATCATCCGAACAATTTGTAATGGCGCCCATCGAGGTTCCGTGATGCCACCAGTGATAAACGGTTCCGTCCGGGAATTGCTGCTCGGCATGAAGCAAAATCTGTTTCTTGGCCAGTTCGGGTTTTGCTGAAAAGAAAATTTGACAGTCCTGAAGCTGATCCCGGAAACCATATCCGCCGCTGGACTGATAGTAGGCGCACTTGCCCCAAATGCGCGCGGAGATGGCCTGATATTTGAGCCAGGTGTTGCTCATGAAGTTCAGGGATTCATCCGGCGTTTCAATTTGCGTCGCGCTCAAGATCGAATCCCAAAGCGCTTTGACTTTGTGGAGCTCGCGGTCCGCGGCCTCGGTTTTTTCATATTTTTTGATAATACGAATCGCGTTTTCCCGCGAAGCGGTTGCGCCAAGCAAAAAGACAACCGTTTTTGTTTCTCCGGGGGCCAACTTAACATCGATCTGAAGACTTGCGCAGGCATCGCCCCATTTTCCCTGAGAATTACGGCACGCACCCTCTTCTACAGCGCGCGGGTTTTGAATATCGCGATAAATTCCGACGAAGTCTTCCTTATATCCGTCGTAAGCCTTAGGTTTCACATTGCAGGAATGAAAGGCTTGAAGCGGCGTCTCTTTAAGTCCTGTGGAGATAAACCCCGGAACCAGTGCCGGCCGTTTTTTCCCGAAGACGGCCTGATTTTTTTCATCGATTTCGGTTTCGATAAATGTTTTGTGAAATTCCCGGTGCGTGTCCGCAGCATTTCCAAGAAGCCAGTCGAAGTAACTGAACAAACTGAGTGAGCGCGTTTTCTTGGATTCATTTTTCAAATCCAACTTCCAAACCTCCACCGGCTCTTCCACATCCACAAAAATGGTTTTTTGTGCCGTGATTCCGTTGAGACGAGACGTCAAAACCGAATATCCCTGGCCGTGCCGGACTTCAAAAAAATCAAACTTGGGACAGGTGGGTTTCCAGGTCGCGGACCAATACTCGCCTGAATCCCGGTCGCGGATATAAAGATATTTTCCCCAGTTGTCTCGGATCAAGTCCTGGTCCCAGCGCGTGATGCGCGAAAGGTTGGAGTTGTCCAGCCAGGAAAACCCAGATCCTGTCTGCGTTTCAATAAGTCCGTACGTTCCGTTGGAAATCACATTCACCCAGGGACGCGGCGTGTCGGGCCGAGTGATGACATACTCACGTCCGTCGGCCGTAAAATATCCGTAGGCAGAGGCAAATTTTTTGCCTGTTGGGCTTTCTGTTTTCGCCGTAGTAGAGCCGGCAGCAGATTTTTTTATTTTCTTTTGTTTCGACACAGCGCTTCCTTTAGGCATTGCTTGTTGAACCTCTTTTGATGATTAGTTGTCCTGAGATTGAAGAGCTCGATTGGCTTTGGGCACCGCTTCATTCATGGCTTCCTGAGCGCTGCGGTGTCCGCTAAAAACCAAATCCAGCTGCGGCAAAATATATTTATCCTGAACTTCACGCCAGTTGGGGTGGAAAGGGCTGAAGATCAGTTGCTTCACCGCCTGATTTAACATTTTTTTATTGGCCGGCGCGGCACTGCTTTCGGCAAAATCCGTTCCTTCGGCAACCGCGATTCGCGAAGGCTGAGACAATCCTCGGCGCGCAAGATCTGCTTGCCCCGCAGCGCTGGTCAGCGCTTTAACTACTTCCCACGCTTCCTGCTTATGGCTTGAAGATTTTAGAATGGCATAGCCCGAGCCCCCGCTTCCAAAGGCGCGCAAACCTTTGGCGCTTTTTGGAAACATAGCCACATCCCATTTAAAATTATAATTTCGCAGGCCCGGCGTTTCCCAAATCCCTGATAAGAACATGGCTAAGCGCCCGCTTGCAAACATCAGATCCACGCCCATTCCCATATTAGAAAGTGTGGTGGGGGTCGGCATCACCTGATACACGTTTACCATGTCCGCATAAAACTGCAGTCCCTCCACAGCTTCCGGAGCATTTAATGTAATGCGGGTTGGATGATCAACGTTGTCGACCAGCGCGCCGCCATTTCCATAAACAAAATTCTGCCACGCCCAACCATAAAAACCATATTGCGTGACGCGCCCTGCGGTGTCTTTTTTAGTCAGCGCCCTCGCGGCCTGAAGCATGTCGCTCCATGTCCAGTCGTCTTGAGGATAGGAGATTCCTGCAATATCAAAAAGTTCTTTATTGTAAAATACGCAGGCAAAAGGCGCGACATCTCGCGGAACAGCGTACAGCCGATTTCCAACCGTAAATCGATTCAAAATAGAAGGGAAAAAATCCTCTTTGGAAAATTCCGGATCTTTTTCCGCAAAAGGCGTGAGGTCTTCCAAAACATTTTTCGCAGCAAACGTTACAAAGTAATCCACTTCCGTGGCGATAATGTCCGGAGCAGCTCCTCCGGCAATGCGTGTCAAAATCTTGCTATCATATCCCCCATACGGTGTGTGCTCAAAAATAATTTTGATATTAGGATTTTTGTTTTGCCAGTCCTGGATACACTGCGTGATGATGGTGATTTCTTCAGGGCTTCCCCAAAAAGCAACTTTGACCGGCGTTTTCCCGCCCGAAGACTCCGTGTCGCCGCATCCCGCAAGGATCAGCGCTGCGCCTAAAAAACACAGAGCGATGTAGCTCTTTTTCATGAAAGCTTTATGGGTTGTGAGATTGTTAGCTGGCGTTTATGGCGTACGATCTTTATAAAAGTTGAAAAATTATACCACGGAGACTTTGGGGTTCAAGAAGCGATTCTCCGAAGCTCGGCCTTCCCCAGCCTAATCGCGCTTTAACTGGATCGTATCCAGAATGCGGTCCAGATCATCCAAGGAATAATAATGAAGCTCGATACGGCCCTGATCTTTCTTTTTTCGTGGATAGATTTTGACTTGTGTTCCCAAATGCCGAGCCAGACGATTTTCAAGATCCACAATTTCGGGCGTCAACCCGCGCGCCTGCTTGGGTTTACGTTTATGCGCCGCGCTTCGCGTGACCAATGCCTCTACCTGCCGGACGGAAAGCATTTCTTCAACAATGCGCCGCGCGATTTGGCGCTGATGTTCTGGGGTTAATAATCCCAAAAGCGCGCGCGCATGCCCTGCGGAAAGCTGCCCGGAAAAAACATAGTTTTGAATCTCTTCGGGTAAGCGCAGGAGGCGGATTGTATTGGTAATCGTGGTTCGATTCTTGCCTATTTTTTTTGCGAGCTCATCCTGCGAGATACGCTGCTCTTCAAGAAGACGTTCATAGGCGTGAGCTTCTTCTAACGGATTCAGATCTTCCCGTTGAATGTTTTCGATTAATGCCCACTCCAAAAATTCTGCAGGCGCCACTTCTCGTACCACGGCCGGCATTTCGCTCAGTCCGCAAAGTTGGGCCGCGCGAAGGCGTCTTTCTCCGCAAATCAATGTGTAATGATCGCCATCCTGAGTCACGACCACGGGCTGGAGCAATCCTTTTTCTTTAATAGAAGCCGCAAGCTCTTCAATGGCCTCAGGCTTAAAATCTTTTCTGGGTTGATCTTTGAGCGGCTGAATTTTGTCTATGGGAATCATGCGAAAGGCCGGCCCGCTCGCAGGAAGCGCTGCTGCGTCATTTCGTAAGGCTGTTTGGTCGGGCGCCGATGCGGCAGCGACCCCGGTTTTTGTTGCGGCAACAACGTAACTATCAGGAATTAATGCGCTTAATCCTCTGCCCAATGCCTTTTTCATGGCCTCTCCCTAAATTGATTGGTTGGTCGCATCAGGCGCAGGATCCGCTGCTGCGTTTTGCGCTGCATCTGACGGTTTATCCCCAGGTGCTTTCGTGATCTCTTCTTGATTTCCATTCTTATTAATAGGAGCAAATCGTTTTATGAATTCTTTTGCGGCCTCCCGGTATCCCTTAGAGGCTTTATTGTGAGGATCGTAAAAAACCGCAGGCTTACCAAAGCTTGGCGCTTCCGACATTTTGACGGATCTTGGGATGATGGCCTCAAATACTTTGTCTTTAAAATAATTTTTTACTTCCTCGATCACCTGCTGCGTTAGATTCGTCCGAAAATCAGCCATTGTTAAAAGTACGCCGGCAATTTCAATTTCAGGATTTAGATTCTGCTTCACAAGTTGATACGTATTAATTAGCTGTCCAAGACCTTCGAGGGCGTAGTATTCGCATTGCAAAGGGATCAATATGTAATTACTTGAAACTAAAGCATTTATGCTTAGTAATCCAAGCGACGGCGGACAATCTAAAAAGATAAAGTCAAATTGTTCACGAAGATTTTCGAGGCGCTGCTTCAATCTGAACTCGCGAAGCTCCTCCCCAAAAAGCTCTAGCTCGACTCCGGACAAATCTGCATTTGATGGAATCAAAAACAAGTTGGGGTAATTTGTGATCTTAATAATATTGTTTGGATCGACGTTTTCAACAAGCAGTTGATAACTTGTGGATTCAAGCCCTGGTTTTTCAATACCAACGCCAGAAGTGGCATTTCCCTGGGGGTCAAGATCTATGACTAAACACTTGTATCCGCTTTCTCCAAGCAACGATGCAATGTTTATTACCGTGGTTGTTTTGCCAACCCCGCCTTTTTGATTACAAAAAGAAAATATTTTTCCCATGGCGCCTCGCTTGAACAATATGCATGTTTCACGTGAAACATTGGGGCTTAATGGGCAGAATTATAGTAGATCGTTTCACGTGAAACAATCTATTTTTTGGCTCTGTGAAGCTTTTCTATATAAACAGCCAACAGGGCAATATCGCAGGGAGAAATTCCTGGAATACGACTCGCGTGCCCTATGGATTCAGGGCGAATCTTTCGCAATTTTTCGCAAGCCTCTCGACCAATGCCTCGAATATTTTCATAGGCCATGTCTTTCGGGATGATCTTCTTTTCTGCCTTTTTGAACCGCGCAATTTCCTTAAGCTGCCTCCGCACATAGCCCTCATACTTAACCTCAGATTCAATAATTCTGATGTCGTCATCGGAAAACAATTCTGAGTGTAACTTATTTATTGATAATGTATTATATGATTCATTGGGTCGCCTAAGAATGCTGTCCATGGATTGACCATCAACCCAGGTATTTTTTAATCGTGTAATTTCGGTTTGAATTTTTTCATGCTTTTCTTTGCTTAGATCAAAGGTTGCTTGATCGATCAATCCGCATTCGTGTCCATATTTCATGAGCCGCGCGTCCGCATTATCCTGACGCAGCAAAAGACGAAATTCAGCCCTTGAAGTAAACATCCGGTAGGGCTCGTTGGTGCCAATCGTAACCAGATCATCAATTAATACGCCGATATAGGCCTCGGATCGATCGAGAATAAGCGGCGCCTTTTCCTGAATTTTTCGCCCCGCATTAATGCCCGCCATGAGTCCTTGCGCAGCCGCTTCTTCATATCCTGAGGTGCAATTGATCTGACCGGCAAAAAACAAATTTTTGATGGCTTTAGTTTCTAAGGAGTGCCACAGCTGTGTCGGCGGCGCACAATCATATTCGATGGCGTACGCATAGCGGACGATCTCGGCTTCTTCAAGCCCCTTCATGGAATGGACGATTTCTTCCTGAACTTTTTTTGGCAAACTCATTGAAAGACCGTTTACATAAATTTCATCTGTGGTTCGTCCTTCGGGCTCTAGATAAATTTGATGCCGTTCTTTGTCTGAAAATTTTACGATCTTATCTTCAATCGATGGACAGTAACGCGGCCCCGTGCCAGTAATGCGTCCTGCATAGAGAGGGGAGAGATGGAGGTTGTCGCGGATAATTTGATGTGTCTTGCGATTTGTGTAGGTCATATAGCAAGGAAGCTGCTCGACACGAAGTTCTTTGGTTCTATAAGAAAAAGGCTGGGGAGGATTGTCTCCTTCCTGAATTTCCAAATCGTTCCAACGAATGGTGCCGGCGCGGAGACGCGGCGGCGTTCCTGTTTTAAATCGAATAAGTTCAATCCCATTTTCTAAAAGCGAAGAAGACATTTTTGCCGCGGGTTTTTCTCCGCCGCGTCCGCCGGGAAAATTTTCGTCTCCGATATGAATGAGCCCCTGAAGAAACGTTCCGGTGGTAATAATGACTGTGCGGCAGAAAAACTCTTCGTCTTGATCCGTCCGAACCCCGCAAACCTTTCCCGAATTCACGATGATTGCCGTGGCCTGACGCTCTAAAACCTCTAGGTGGGGCTGTGATAACAATTTAAGCTTCATATAATCAAGATAGGCTTGTTTGTCCGCTTGTGCGCGAGGAGCCCAGACCGCGGGTCCGCGCGAACGATTTAACATGCGAAACTGAATTCCGGTTTGATCGATAGCGAGACCCATTTCGCCGCCAAGCGCATCGATCTCGCGAACCATATGGCCTTTGGCAATGCCGCCAATGGCAGGATTGCAGGACATTTTGGCAATGGTATCGATCGATAGGGTTAGAACAAGCGTTCGAAATCCAGATCGAGCGAGCGCGAGACTTGCTTCTACGCCTGCGTGTCCGGCTCCAACAACGATGGCATCATAGGAAGGGCGCTGCATCATGGCCTACCCATTCGAGAGAGAAAAATCTTGCGCTTGAAGACTATTCGTCCTCTTCGGAGTGCGGGGTTGCCTTGATTTTCTTAACAGCCCCTTGATGAATAATGGTAAGAACGTTATTGAGGAACCAATAAAGCACAAGGCCGGCCGGCATGTTGTAAAAAAGAAATCCGAAAACGATCGGCATCATAAAGCTCATCATTTTTGCCTGATCCGGATATGTTCCCATGGGCGGCGACATTTTTTGCTGGATCACCATGGACCAAACCATAAAAAGCGGAAGAATATTGACAGCATCTCCAATAAAAGGAACGGAGAAGGGGAGGGTAAAAAGACGATCCGGCTCCGCAAGATCTTTAATCCACCCAATAAACGGCGCGCCTTTGAGCTCGATGGCGTCGTTCAGCATCTGATAAAACGCGATAAAAATCGGGATCTGGAGCAACATTGGAAGGCACCCGCCCATGGGATTAACCCGGTGTTTTTTGTAAAGCTCCATCATTTCAGAATTCATCTTGGTCGGATCTTTTTTGTAGCGCTCCTGAATGGATTTGATGCGCGGCTGAAGCGCCTGCATTTTTTTCATAGACTCAAAACTCATGTGGGTAAGCGGAGAAAAGAGGAGTTTGAGAAGAAACGTAAGGATTAAAATGGCCCAGCCGAAATTATGGCAGTATTTATAAAAAAACTTGAGGCTCTTTAAAAGAAGGATTTTGAAGGTTCCGAAAAAACCCTTGGAAAGCAGGTCCTCGAATCCTTGTTGGAAACTGGCCAACACCTCGTAGCGCTGCGGGCCGGCATAAATAAAAAACTGTTGGCGGGCTTTCCCGTGCGCGGGAATCATCACGGGTTCCAAAACAAGCTTTGAATGCATTTCAGCGCCAACGGTTCGCGACTCCATCTGAATGGCCTTGGTCTCCGGCTTCACCAGAAGCGCAAAGTATTTTTTGACGAGGCCCGCCCACTTGATTTCTCCGGAAACATAAAATGGTTTTTTGACCATTTTCTGAATGTTTTTCTCTTGAATTTTTTGCGCCAGCACCACGGCCTCGGAAGATACCTGGTGAGGCCCCGAATCATGCGCCTCAAGCGCATAATACAGAGAGAAAGGGAAGGTCTGGGCTGTGTCGGTCAGGTTTTCGGTCTCGAGCTCCAAAACAATAATCGGTTCTTCCGCAAAATAATATTTTTTTACCAGGCGATACTGTCCGGCTTTTTCATGAACAAATTCGAATCTGTCGCGTTTTTCAGTTTGCGGAATCGGCTTAAAGAATGTGCGGGTTAGATCGGCCGTCTCTCCGTCTAGACTAATCCCGAAAAGCCCGGGGTTGTTCGCCGCGCCCTGATAAAAGGGAACGGAGGAAAGCCCGCTTTGGCGGGTTTCGCCCTTGAAGATCAGTGTTTTGAGTGTGCCGCCGAGAGAAGACAGCTCGGCCTGATAAAGATTGTTTTTAAACTCTAAGATTTCCGGCGCGCTTGGGGCCTCGATCGTTGCGGCTTGCGTTAGTGCTGCCGGCGCGTTTTGAATAACAGCGCTTGCTTGCTCCGTTATCGCCGGAGATCCTGCGTTTTTATCGGGAATGGCGGGCGCATGATATTTTTGAAGATAAAAAGAATACCCCACCAAAACAAGCAAGGAGAGGGCAAGCGCTAAAAAATAATTTTTATCGAGACGCGATTCGTTGTTCAAGGAAATCAACTCCTCCGGCATGAAATGGTTGACACTTTAATAATCTTTTCGCAGATAACACAAGGCCGGCTAAAACGCCCCGGCTTTCGATGGCTTCAACCGCATAATGAGAACAGCTTGGATAAAATCTGCAGTGATGTCCAAGCCATGGTGAAAGCGTTTTTTGATAAATACGGATAAAAGCTATCAGAATTTTTTTCATTTCCTCTGCCTATAGATCACGATTAGTTTTTCAAGGTCTTCGCGGATTTGTTTGCTCGAAATATTTATTTGTCCCGCATGCGGTTTTAATACGATGTCACATCCGAATCCCAGCTTTTCTGCCATCGTTCGCACAGATTCTCGGAGCTGCCGCTTCCAACGGTTTCGAATGACTGCTAGCCGCGATACCGCGCGTCCCACAATGAGCCCCGCTCTTGGAGGCTCCTTATCCTCTCGGATTCGTATCCAGACCGACATGTGCCGACCGCGCACCGGCCGCTCTTTGTGTAGGATCTCTTCAAAATCCGTCTTGTTGCGTATTCGCAAAATCACGGATTTTGTTTTAACCATGGACTAGACGAGCGTCAAACGCTTCCGGCCTTTTTTCCTGCGCCGAGCAATCACTTTACGGCCTCCCTTTGAGCGCATGCGCCCTAAAAATCCGTGTTTGTTCCGGCGCTTTCTCTTGGAGGGTTGATAGGTTCTACGCACGATAAATCCTTTCTTGTGTGTTGGTAGGAAAGGGTGGGATTATAGCAAAAGCCTCTTCGTTTTCAAAAATTATTTCTGCGAACCTCGCCTGGGCATTATTTTTATTAAAATACGTTGGACAATTTCTATGGATCCGCTAAAATGGCGCTCGTTCAGTTTCTTCTTTTAAATATGTTAATAGGTTGTGAATATCTTGTTTATTAGAAAGAACAACTTTTTTCTTGCTCTACACTCGCTTATCAACACCCTGTTCCTAATCTGTGGATAACCCAAGGCCATCCATGGCTCTCCCGACGGGATCTTTAGCTGAATTCTGGTCTAAAATACGAGCCATTCTGTCTCGGGAGCTCAGCGACCAATCTTATAAAACGTGGTTCTATCCTGTGGATTTAATTGATGTTAGGGACTCTGAAATCGTTTTGGGTGTGCCGGATGACTATTTTGGCCAATGGCTTAGAGGACACTATCAAAATCTCCTGGAAAGCGCCGCACAAGAGGCTCTCGGAAAGCAACTAGACATCGTCTATCAGGTTGTAGCAAAAAAACCTTCCAACGATCAATCGTTGTCTAAAACGGCGATTGATCCACAGTCTATTAACAATCAATCCACAGCGCCTGTACAAAAAAAGGTTCCGGAGAGTCTAAACGGTCAATACACTTTTGATAATTTTGTGGTGGGTTCTGGTAATAGATTCGCACATGCTGCGGCCATGGCGGTCTGTGAAGCCCCGGCGCAACAATATAATCCATTGTTCATCTACGGATCTACAGGGCTAGGAAAAACCCACTTAATGCAGTCTTTGGCACATGAGGTTTTGCGCCGCCGCCGCGAGTTCAAGGTTCTTTATATTTCCAGCGAAAAATTTACGAACCAACTCATCTCAGCAATACAAACCAGAACGACTCAGCAATTTCGCGCGCGCTACCGAAGCGTGGATTTGCTTCTTATTGATGACATTCATTTCATTGCTGAAAAGGAGTCGACCCAAGAAGAATTTTTTCATACATTCAACGATCTCTACGATGCGCACAAACAAATAGTTGTTTCGAGCGATCGCCCCCCAAAAGAAATCCCGGGGCTTGAGGAGCGGTTGGTTTCGCGTTTCGGCTGGGGTCTTGTCACAGACATTCAACCCCCGGATTTTGAAACGCGCGTCGCTATTCTAAAAAAGAAAATGGAGGGAATGCCGTCGGAGATCCCCGATGATGTTCTTTTCTTCCTCGCGAACAAGATAAAATCTAATATTCGCGAGCTTGAGGGCGCGCTGGTCCGCGTGGCTGCTTTTTCCTCTTTGGTCAACCAGCCCCTTAGCCTTAAGCTTGCGCAAGACGTCCTTAAAGACTCTTTAAAAGAAGAGGCCACAAGGGTTTCCATCGATAAGATTCAGCGCATTGTTTCAGAGTATTTTAGTTTAAAAGTGTCCGATCTTCGGTCAAAAACAAGGAGTCGTTCCGTGGCAGAGCCGCGGCAGCTCGCTATGTATCTTATCCGCCAGCTGACGACCCACTCTCTTCCTGAGATTGGGGAATATTTTGGGGGGCGAGACCACACAACGGTTTTGCACGCTTGTAACAAAATCAAAAAAGAGCTTGTGGGAAATGATAAGTTCCAGCGGGTGGTTCGAGAACTTGAAGATTTGTTGAAAAAGTAATTTTTTCTTCACATGTTTTGCTTGTTTGAAGTTGTTTAATTATATGGGGTTGGTTTCTTTTTCCACATATAAACAGGGACTACAATTAATACGACTGTTTTGATAAAATAAATAGAAGATAGGAGAAGTTATGGAATTGATTGTTGATAAGGCGTTATTTTCAAAAGCGATTAGCTTTGTTTCAGGCGTGACCGCTCAAAAACAAGGGGCCATTCCCATCCTAAGCAATATCTTAATTGAAACCACGGGCAAAGACGGGCTTAATCTGATCGGAACAGACCTTGAAGTGGGGGTTTCTACCCAAGTTCAAGCCGAGGTAACAAAAGAGGGAAGCGTTACAATTCCTGCAAAAAAACTTCAAGAAATTTTTCGCGAACTGCCGTCGGGAAGCATAGAGATAAGCGTTGCAAAAAATAACGCCGTTACCATTCGAGGCGGGAAATCTAATTTTAAAATAATGGGGTTAGGACGAGAGGACTACCCGAAATTGCCAGAGAGAAGCGCGAAAGACGCCGTGGTTTTAGAACAAGGGGCGGTTAAGGAGTGTCTGGCGCTGACCGCGTTTGCAATATCCCACGACGAGACACGATATGTTTTGAACGGCGTTTTAATCATGATTCAGGAAAAAAAGATTCGTTTTGTTGCAACAGACGGGCGCCGGCTTGCTTGCGCTGAAAAAACCATTGAGGGGAAAAACGCAAAAAATATGGACCTTATCGTTCCCATCAAAGCGATTGCTGAGCTCGGGAAAATCCTGGAGTGGGAGGGAGAGGTTCGAATCACGCAAACCCAAAATCAGGCAGTGTTTGATCTTGGAAAAACATTCCTCACCTCGCGCCTGATCGAGGGAAAATTTCCAGATTATGAGCAAGTCATTCCCAAAGACAGCACGATTGTCAGTCAGGCAAATCGCGAAGAACTGCTTCAGGCTATTCGCCGCGCAGAACTTCTTACCTCAATAGAGTCGCCTGCTGTTAAAATGGATTTCATGAAGGGAAAAATTCTGGTATCCTCGCGGTCACAAAACCTGGGAGAGGCGAAAGAAGAATTGGTTGCCGAAACCAAGGGCGGGGAAATTACGGTGGGATTTAATCCGCATTACTTCATGGATGTTTTAAAAAATCTAGACACGGAAAATATCAGCGTTCATCTCTCCAACCCAGACCGGCCGGGTCTTTTGAGGGGGAAAGAGGGATATCAGTACGTGATCATGCCCATGCAGCTGAGTTGATGGAGAAGATAAAAGACGTCTTGCCGGCGGTTTTCAAATCTCTGGAAAATCCGGAGGTTTCCCAGCGACAAAAATTAACGCGAGACTGGGAACAGATTGTAGGCAAAGCCATTGCCGGAAAAACGCAGGCCAGGCTGGCGAAGAGCGGACAGCTGGTGATTTGGGTGAGCGAATCGGCGCTTGCACATGAGATTCAAAGTAAGTATCGGGCCGCGATCTTGAAACGAGCGCGTGCGCTTTTGGGAGAAAAAGAAATTTCAGACGTTGTCATTCGTGTAGGGCAATTACGATAAAGACCTTTGTGAATCGAGAGAAATTGGAGTGATGGAATGAGCAAGACAAAGACAACCGCAAAAGAAGAGTCCTCGGCAAAATATGACGCAACAAAAATCCAGGTTCTGGAGGGCATTGACGCCGTCCGTAAAAGACCCGGCATGTACATCGGTGACACCACGCCGCGAGGGTTGCACCATTTAGTTTACGAGGTTGTGGACAACTCGATCGATGAAGCTTTGGCTGGACATGCCAGCAAGGTCGACGTCGTGATTCACGAAGACGGGTCAGTTGAGGTCACAGACGACGGGCGCGGCATTCCAACGGATATTCACAAGACGCAGAAAAAATCCGCGCTTGAAGTTGTCATGACCATGCTGCATGCGGGCGGTAAATTCGACAATAAAGCATACCGGGTTTCCGGAGGACTTCACGGGGTCGGCGTTTCAGTTACCAACGCGCTCTCGGAATGGTGCGAGGCCGAGGTTCGCCGGGATGGAAAAATTTTCCGCCAAAAATACGAACGCGGCAAAGTTGCGTCAAAAGTTGAAATCCTTGGCAGCACCAAAGAACGCGGAACCACCATTTCCTTTTTGCCGGACAACCAGATTTTCGAAAGCATCCAGTTTAGCTACGACACGCTTGCCAACCGCCTTCGTGAGCTTGCCTTTTTAAATAAAGGAATCCGCGTTTCCATCCGCGACGAGCGCGACAAAAAAGATATCCGGGAGCAGGTTTTTTGTTACAAGGGCGGCATCACGGAGTTTATTTCTTATTTGAACCGTGCCAAGCAGCCGCTTCACCGCGAAATTTTTTACTGCGACAAGTCCAAAGACGGCATCGAGGTTGAGGTCGCGCTTCAGTACAATGACTCTTACAGCGAAGAGGTTTTTTCTTTTGCAAACAACATCAACACCATCGAGGGCGGCACACATCTGAGCGGATTTCGAACCGCCCTAACGCGTTCGTGCAATCAGTATGCTAAGAGCAAAGACCTCCTTAAGGGAATCGAGGGAACGCTGTCAGGCCAAGACATGATGGAGGGGTTGGCGGCGGTGGTGAGCGTCAAAGTTCCCCAGCCGCAGTTTGAGGGGCAGACAAAAACAAAGCTTGGAAACGGAGAAGTTGAAGGAATTGTTTCTTCTGTGGTGTACGAGACGCTGGCGCAGTTTTTCGAACAAAAGCCGGGTGTAGCCAATAAAATTATTGATAAGGCCATTTTGGCGCTTCGCGCGCGCGAGGCCGCACGAAAAGCGCGCGAATTAACGCGGCGAAAAGGGGCTCTCGATTCCGCATCGCTTCCCGGAAAGCTCGCAGATTGTTCAGACCGCGACCCCAAAAATTGCGAAGTATATCTGGTTGAAGGAGATTCCGCCGGAGGTTCTGCGAAACAAGGCCGAAATCGCCGCTTTCAGGCCATCCTGCCGCTGCGCGGAAAAATCATTAACGTAGAAAAAGCACGGCTTGAAAAAATGCTTTCCAATGAGGAAATCCGCACCATCATCGCCGCGCTTGGAGCCGGCATTGAAAGTGAATTTAATTACGAAAAACTGCGTTATCACAAAATTATTATCATGTGCGACGCCGACGTGGATGGAAGCCATATCCGCACGCTTCTTCTCACATTCTTCTATCGTCAGATGAGGGCGCTTGTCACAAACGGAAACATTTTTATTGCTCAGCCGCCTCTTTACAAGGTGAAGAAGGGTAAGCAAGAAGAATATGTCCAGACCGAAGAGCAGATGAATGAAATTCTCCTGAATTATGGGTGCGAAAATCTCGCGCTAAAGGTTGCGAAAGCCAAGGGGGAAATTGTGGCCCCGGACCTCAAAGAAATCCTGAAACTGATCCAGGCCATGGACGATCTCTCGGGGTCTTTAGCGCGCAAGGGAATCAATGAAGAGCATTATCTAAAAGCGCACGATAAGAAAAAGGGGTTTCCGGCGTTTCACTTCCGCGTTCCGGCAGAGAATTTTGAAACCTATCTTTTCTCTGAAGCCGAGCGAAAAGATCTCGAAAAGCGGTTTGAGAAAAAAGCCGCCGCGCCCGAAAAAAACGAGCCCGCCGATAACGATGTGAAAAAATCCAAAGAAGAGGCCGAGACGCCCGTCATTCTAGAAGACCCTTTTGAATGTGTGGAGGTTCCTGAGGGGATTGAGTTTGAAAAAATCGAAAAGAGGTTTGCTAAGTTTGGACTCAGCTTCGAGGATTATTTGCCCGGAGAAGAAACCCGGTTCCAGATCCTTCGAAAAGGAAAAAAAGACACCGAGATCGAAGACGCCAAGGCGCTTCGTGACGTTCTTCACTCCGTAAAAAAACACGGCAAGGACGGCATTAATGTTCAGCGCTACAAAGGTCTCGGAGAAATGAATCCGACGCAGCTTTGGGAAACGACGATGGACCCGGCGCGGCGAACCTTGCTTCGTGTAACGCTGGAAGATGCGGTGGAAACCGATGAAATCTTTACGGTTTTGATGGGGGATCAAGTAGAGCCGCGGCGTAAATTTATCGAACGCCACGCAAAAGCAGTTAGAAACCTAGACATTTAAAAATGAAAAAAATCCAAATCCCAAAATCCAAATCCCAGGCAAGCGCCATTTCCTTCAGCCGCACAAGCGGCTGTTCGTTGGAATTTGGCGGTTGGACTTTGGGAATTTCCCGAAGGGCATGATATGGCTGAAGATATTAATTTATACGCGATGAACGAAAAAATTATGCCGGCTCCGATTGAAGAGGAGATGAAACACTCCTACATCGATTACGCCATGTCTGTCATCGTGGGCCGAGCGCTTCCGGATGTCCGGGATGGACTGAAACCCGTGCACCGGCGCGTGCTTTACGCGATGAATGAATTGGGTCTGGCGCACAACCGGCCGTATAAAAAATCCGCAAGAATCGTTGGAGAAGTGCTCGGGAAATATCACCCGCACGGCGATGTGGCGGTATACGACACTTTGGTTCGTATGGTACAAAGTTTTTCGCTTCGTTATCCGCTTGTGGACGGGCAAGGAAATTTTGGATCTGTCGACGGAGACAGCGCGGCCGCCATGCGTTACACGGAAGCGCGCCTGGCCGGCATTTCGAATGAAATCCTTTCGGACATTGAAAAACGGACTGTTAATTTTGTCCCCAATTTTGATGAGTCTTTAGAAGAGCCCGCGCTTTTACCCGCCAAACTTCCGAACCTTCTTGTGAATGGCTCCAGCGGTATTGCGGTCGGCATGGCCACGAATATTCCGCCGCACAATCTTCGCGAAGTGGTTCAGGGCATTATCGCCACGATTCAAAATCCGGCCGTTACGGTAAAAGAGCTCATGAAGATCGTGAAGGGCCCCGATTTCCCCACCGGAGGACTCATTTTGGGACGCGACGGCATCCGCTCAGCATTTGAAACCGGCCGCGGCCGTATCGTCATGCGCGCCAAAGCGAATATCGAGACTTCGAAAAACAAAAAAGACGCCATTGTCATCACGGAAATTCCGTATCAGGTCAATAAAACGAACCTCATCACTTCTATTGTGAATTTGGTGGAATCCAAAAAAGTGGAAGGCATTTCAGACATCCGCGACGAGTCGGATCGTGACGGCATGCGCGTGGTGATCGAATTGAAAAAAGATGCCGTCCCGCAAATTCTGCTCAATCAGCTTTATAAGCACACACAGATGCAGGACACGTTTGGCGTCATCATGCTGGCGCTTGTGAACGGCCAGCCACGCGTTCTCAATCTTAAGCAGATGATCGAACAGTATATCGAGTTCCGCGTGGAGATCGTGATCCGCCGCACAAGATTTGATTTGGAAGAAGCAGAAAAACGCGCGCATATTTTAGAAGGGTTGAAAATCGCGATCGCGAATCTTGATAAGATCATCAAGCTCATCCGCAACGCGAAGAGTCCGGAAGAAGCGCGCGAGGGGCTGATGACGCAGTTCAAACTTAGCCATGTTCAGGCCCAGGCCATTTTGGAAATGCAGCTGCAGAAGCTGACGCAGCTGGAACGGCATAAGATCGAGGAAGAGTATCTTGGACTCATCAAAAAAATCGAAGAGCTGCGCGCAATCTTGAAGAGCCGCAAAAAAGTTCTCGATATCATCGCCGCAGAGTGTGAAGAGCTGGTCAAAAAATACGGTGACGAACGGCGGACAGAAATCGTTGCGGCCGAAAAAGAAATCGAGATCGAGGACTTGATTGCCGAGGAAGACGTGGTGGTCACGATTTCGAATCAAGGCTATATCAAACGCATCCCCGTGTCTATGTACAGAAAACAGAATCGTGGCGGCACGGGCGTGACCGGAGCGGACATCAAGGACGAGGAAGATTTTATTGAGCACATGTTCCTGGCTTCGACCCATGACACCATCATGTTCTTTACGAATAAGGGGCGTGTCTATTGGAGAAAAACCTATGAAATTCCGCAGGCCTCCCGCCAGGCGCGCGGCAAAGCCATTGTGAACTTCTTGGCGCTAAGCGAAGGCGAGCGCATCTCGAGTTTTCAGCAGGTGAAGGAATTTGATGATAAGCGCTACGTAGTGATGGCCACGCGAAACGGCATCATCAAAAAAACCAACTTGATCGCTTACTCGCGGCCGCGCACCACAGGGATTCAAGCCATCAGCCTTCGTGATAAAGACGAGCTCGTGTCTTGCAAGATCACGGAAGGAAAGAACGAGATTTTTCTCGCGTCCCATCAAGGAAAGGCGATTCGATTTTCTGAAAAACAGGTTCGTGACATGGGCCGCACAGCGAGCGGAGTCCGCGGGTTCAATTTGGCCAAGGGCGACTATGTTATTGCCATGGAAATCGTAGACGCTAAAGCCATTGCGCTCAGCATCACGGAAACCGGTTTTGGCAAAAAAACGCTCTACGATCAATACCGAATCCAATCTCGCGGCGGTAAAGGCATCATTAATGTCAAAGTCACGTCGAAGAACGGAAACGTGGTCAATGTCCTTACGGTTCAGGAAGAAGATGAGATCATTCTTGTCACTGAAGGCGGAATGGTGGTCCGTTGTCCGGTCAATCAGATCCGCACCTCGGGACGTAATGCGCAGGGCGTTAAAGTCATGCGGCTTCGCGATAAAGATAAGGTCGTGACCGCCGCACGCGTGGTGGAAAAAGACGAAGAAGACGGTCAGCTGGATCTTTTGACCGAAGAAAACAAGCCCAAGGATAAGAGCAAAGGCGCGAACGCGAAGAAAGCGAAATAGGTCCGCCCGTGCTTGATCTTAAATGGATTCGTGAAAATCCCGACTTGGTTCGACAGGCGCTTAAAGCCAAAAACTCCAACTTTGATCTTGATGCGCTGCTGGCTCTTGATCAAAAACGCCGCTCTGCCCTCCAAGAAGTGGAAGAGCTGAAACGTCAGCGTAACGAAACGAATGATCAGGTTGCCCGCCTTAAGAAAGAAAATCGCGCCGAAGAGCTTCCGGCGATTTTTGAAGCGTCAAAGTCTATATCCCAAAAAATAAAAGAAATTGATTGTTTAGTGGGAGATATAGACTCAAATATAGCCTTATTGTCATACGTCATCCCAAACTGTCCGCATAAAGATGTTCCCATTGCAGAAACGCCTGCGGGCAATAAGATTGTCAAAACCTGGGGTTCTCCCCGAGAGATGGGTTTTAAGGTCAAAGACCACCTTGAGCTTGCGAACAAAGCCGGGTGGTTGTCGATGGAATGGGGGAGCAAGATCGCCGGCTCCGGATTTCCAGTTTATAAAGGCTTCGGAGCTCGTTTAGAGCGCGGCCTTATAAACTTCATGTTGGATTTTCATACTAAAAAGCATGGCTATACAGAAATTTGGCCGCCGGCCTTGGTGAACCGCGAGTCGATGACCGGCACGGCGCAATTGCCAAAATTCGAAGAAGATATGTATCAGCTCAAACATGACGAGCTGTTTCTCATTCCCACAGCGGAGGTTCCGGTCACCAATCTATTAAGAGACGAGGTTCTTCGCGAAGAAGATTTGCCGGTCAAGTTTACAGCCTATTCCCCGTGTTTTCGCCGCGAGGCCGGATCGTACGGAAAGGATACGCGCGGGCTTTCCCGGGTTCATCAATTTGATAAGATTGAACTCGTAAAATTTGTAAAACCGGAAAACGGAATTATCGAGCATGAATCTTTGCTTAAAGATGCGGAAGATATTTTGCAAGCGCTAGAACTCCATTACCGGGTTGTCCTCCTGTGCAGTGCAGACATGAGTTTTGCAGCGGCAAAATGTTATGATCTTGAGGTGTGGGCGCCGGGAACAAAAAAATGGTTTGAGGTTTCGAGCTGTAGTTTGTTCACAGATTTTCAGGCGCGCCGAGCTAACATCAAATATCGTCCTCAAGGCGGCGGCAAACCCGAATTTGTTTACACCTTAAATGGTTCTGGCGTTGCGTTGGCCCGCACCGTTCTTTGTTTGCTTGAAAATGGCCAGACGGAATCCGGTGAAATTAAATGGCCCAAGGCGCTTGAGCCCTATCTTCAATAGCAAGCAGCGGGTAGAAAAAAGAATGTTAAGCCTGTAGGATAATACACCGTTTGATTTTTTAGAGGCATT
>CAYWRU010000041.1:0-28771 GCA_964460795.1 uncultured bacterium
CACTCCGGTCAGCGTGTCCGGAACGCTCTTCAAATTCTTGCATCCACTCAAATCCAACTCCTTCAGTGACGAGAGTTGTCCGATCGATGGAGGGAGCGATGCGATCGACGATGACGATAAATTCATCTTCTCAAGCGACGTCAGCCCTGCCAACGTATCCGGAACGCTCGTCAGATTATTGCATGCAATCAATAACAACACCTTCAGCGACGAGAGTTGTCCGATTGATGGAGGGAGCGATGCGATCGACGTCGCCGACAAATCCATCTTCTCAAGCAACGTCAGTCCCGCTAGCGTGTCCGGAATGCTCTTCAAATTCTCGCAATTCCTCAATGAGATTTCTTTCAGTGATGAAAGTTGTCCGACCCAATTGGGAAGCGTATTAATGGACGAGTTTAACAAATCCAAGAACACCAGTGCCCCCAAAAGTCGCATCCAATCTGGAAGCGTATCAGCTTGCAGTCTTTTTAGGTTTGCTATCTTCAATCCCACAAGACTAGCCAACGTCTCCGGATCAATTTCTTTCCGCACCAAATCCTTTAAATTACCCGAAGACATATTTCTAAAATATTCTAAAAGCCAAGATGTAAAAATTTTGGATTTGGGAACGACATAAAATTCACTACTTTCCTATATTTTATGGGAACGCGGTTGAAACCCAAAATATCGATCCCTGATGATTTGTGAATGTTGCAAATTCGGGCAGATGTCACGGAACGACTTTGTTAATTTTGAGGCGCATGCTTGCGTTCGCCGGCGCCGTGCTTGTCGCGCGTTCCAGTCGCATGACCTTGTGCAGAAGCGCAAGCCTTTTTTCCAGCGACATGCGCATGCCGGGGTGGTCGCGCGGGCTGCCGCTGGGGTGCCACATGCGCCACTCGAACTGCAGCGCTGCGCGCGCCGTCGGGAAGCCGGAGACGTAGCAGTGCATGCGCCACGGACGATGACGCGCCGTCTTTTTGGCGCCGCCCTTCAGCTCACCGTTGTGCTGGCGCAGCCGGCGGGCAGGGTTGATGGTGTATCCGACGTATGTCAGATGCGGATTCGCCTCGCTCACGAGAATGTATACGTGCCCCAGTGTCAATATCTATAACGGATTGAAGTGCCGAACGCGTTCCCTTCGAACATTATACAAATCTGCGATTTAATTATTTGCGCTGCTGATCGCGGCCTGAATATCGGAGGCATAAAGCGTCTCCTTTTCGATGAGCTTCTGCGCGACCGCGTGCACCTCGGGCAGATGCTCGCCGATGATTTGACACGCCCGCAGAAGAGCAGAATTGAGAAGGGTTTCGACCTCCGTGTCCACCTTTATCTTCAGCTCCTCGCTCGCGTCCTTCATGCAGTCGACGGAGGGGATGATCCTGGACATGTTCATGCTGCAAGACGCCACCATCTCGCGGGCAAGATTCGTCGCCATTTCCATGTCGCCCTTCACCCCGGACGACACGTCCCCCTTGCCAAACAAGACGGTCTCGGCCGCGCGCCCGCCCATCGCAACGACCAACTGCGCAAAGCAAGCGTCGAATGTGTCCACGGTCACCCCGGTGTCGGACGACAGCCGCACGTGCCCGGCCGCGCCCTCCGCAGGGAGGATCGTGGCGTATTCGACGGGGTGTGTGCATTCCACAAAGTGGGCTACGACCGCGTGGCCGGCCTCGTGATACGCCACATGACGGCGAACGGAGTCCGACATTACGAGCGAAGACGACTTGGCTTTGCGGATCACGTGCTCGACGTCCACCTGCTCGATCTGGGAGTTTCCGCGGACGGCGGCGCGGATCGCGGCTTGGTTCATGTAGTTGTAGATTTCCGCGCCGTTTGCGCCCGACGTCGCGCGCACCAGATGGTCGAAGTCGATTTCCGGCGACACGGCAAACTTCCGGGCGTGCACGCCGAACATCTTCTTGCGGTGCTCGGAAGTGGGCGACTCGAAGCGGATGATCTTGTCGAAGCGGCCGGGGCGCTTGATGGCCGGATCGAGCTCTTCCTCCATGTTGGTGGCGGCGAGCACGATCACGCCGTCTGCGTGCGAGAACCCGTCCATCGCGGTCAGCAGGTAGTTGATCGTGTTCTGATCTCCATTGCCGTGATTGCGTTTGGTCGCCACCGCATCGATTTCGTCGATGAAGACGATCGACGGCGCGCACTCCCTTGCCTTCTCGAAGACCTTTCGGAGCCGCATGGTGCCCACGCCAGCGTATACCTCGTTCAGCTCGCCGGCGCTGATGGAGAACATCGGGATGCCCGCCTCGTTGGCGATCGCGCGGGCGAGCATCGTCTTGCCGGTGCCCGGTGGGCCGGAGAACAGGATGCCGCGCGGACAGCGCGCCCCGACTTTCTTGAACTTCTCGGGATTCTTAAAGAAATCCACGATAACGCGGATATCTTCCACCACGTCCTCCATTCCGCACACATCTTCCAGCCGTTCTTCCGTGCACTTCACTTGCTGAACGTCCATCGAGTGCACCATGCTTTCCGAAGACACGGTTTTCGACTTTCCGAACACCTTTTCGGTTATGTCCGGGCGGATGCTATGAAGCACGAGCGACCCCATAATAAAGATTGTAACAAAACCGGCATAATCCGTTGCTGCTTCTGCGACCTTCTTCGCGGCCCCAGACATTCTTCAATTATATTCTGAAATGTCAGGGATATCCAAAAGTTGGGAACAGCATAAAATTTCACAACTTTCCTTTATTTATGCGGGAACGCGTTCCCAAATCCAAATTTTTCAACGCCCCTGATGATTATCAATATTCTGCCGACCCTCCTTCCGCGCCGCCGATCGGATTTGTGTGCGTTACGTCAATTTGGATGCCCGGCCGACGAATCCCTTTTTGCGTGTTCAGAAGCACGCTCCCGGGCCCGACAAACTTGACCTTGTAGATAAAATTGCCGAGCCCGCACGACGGATCGACCGGGTAGCAGACTACCTCGCGCTTAATATTCATATAGAATGCAACGACATTCGAAAGATCGCACACCAGCGGCTCCGACCCTTCTTGCAGATAGATTGGAATGTCATCTCCCTGTCCGGTCAGAATCGCGATTCCAGTGCCCTCCAATTTCCAGCATCCGCTCATTCGCAGGATGATTTCTGGGGTGGAAAACAAAACCGGCTCGCCCATTGGGTTGAACGTCGCGTCGGCATAAGCAACCACATATCGCGGGTCGACAACGCAGCAAGGCGACCCGCCCTGCTGCGCCGGCTGAATGCTGACAAACCCTCCGTCATGCGGCGCGACGGCTACCTTCGCGGGTTTGTCCGGATTGCTGGGCGTTAATTTCAACATCCGATGCCAATTCGCACCATCCCTTGAAATTTCCTGCTGGATGTCGCCTTGTGTATAGACAACCGATTCGAGTTGGCACATGAGACTCCTTCCGCATTCAATCGTAAACAAAGCCATGCAATCAGTTTGATTTTTGCTAATCACCCCACCGCTCAATCCATCGCCACAGGCAAACCTACGTCTTAAGGAGATGAAATCAAACACCCCGTTGAACATAATTCAGACAAATAAAAAAGGAAGGTCTTGAAGCAGGGATATTAAACGTTTGAAATTTCTAGGGACACTGAAACGGATTTGGGAACGCGTTCCCACGAAATATAAGGAAGGATACGAAATTGGGAATGATATAAGTTTTGACAACTTTCCTTGTATTTATATGGGAACGCGCCCAACAATTTTTTAATACATCTGAAATTGTTTGCAGAGGTTGAATACCAGACAATCTCGAATCGGCCTCGACCGACCCAGGCGCACGCACTATTGAACCGATCCAGTTTGTAAATTCAACAGAATTTCAATGGGGGGGCTTTTGTGTATTCCGGTGCGAAACTACACCGAAACGATCTCGCTCGACGACATCCCGCCGTTCATACGCGACCAGTTCTACCTCGTGACACGCGAGTTCGTCAAGTGCGCCACGGGCGTCGAGCTCGAGCCGCAGTTTCCGTACGTTCTTGCGCAGATCATGCGCGTCGGGCCGTTTGTCGCGCGCACGCTATGCGTCTACGGCATCACCGTGGCAACGATGGAGCTGCTGTCCGTGCACGTGCCGCCGCCCGAGCCGAACATGATCACGTCGGACGACTGGGCCAGAAGAAATTCGAAGGTGTATATCGTGGAGGGCCGCGAGATATTTAAAGGTGCGCGCTACTTCCGCGAAGACGCACTCAAGCACTTCGCCCGCCTCGACCTTCCGCAGTTTGACATCACGCTGCCCCTATGACCGACATCAGCGAGGTCGACTTCATCGTTCTGTGCTACCGCGGCGGCACGCTCGGATGGCTGCTCGGCTTCGCGCTGTTCGTGCCGTTCGTGCTGCCGTTCACGATCAACGGCACCGCGCTGTTCTTCCACTACGACTTCGGCCTGTTCATGTTCTACAACGTGGTGATTTTCGTTGTGCTGGCGATCGCGTACATGCTCAACGTCTCGCTGCGCGGGCCGTGGCTGCCCGGCTTCGAGCACTGCAACTTCCCCGCGTTCAGCCTGCCCGACGTGTCCTACGTCACGGTCGGCACGTTCGTGCTGGTCGTCGCGCTGGTCGGGTTCTCGCGCCGCACCAACATCCGGCTGCTGACGTCCGTCATCTTCTTCTCGATCTTCGCGTTCCAGACCGCCTCACTTGCATACAACGCATACCAGCCGCTGTCGCACCTGTTCTTCAGCATCGCGCTGATGCTCGCGCTTGCCAACGTGTCAAGCGTGATCTACCTCGAGTGGCTGGTGCCGTATGACGAGCGCATGAAGGGCAACTGGCTGACGCGCTTCATGAACATCGACAACAGTTTTGCGAAAACAAATCGCCGATTGCAGTAAAACCCGTTTTCTCTTTTGCAAAGCATGCTACTCTTCGCGGCGCTCCTCCTGCTGGCCGCGCTTGCGCACGCCACCGACCCGTCCGTCGTCGCAATCTGCCACATCGCGTCCGGCCCGCAGCACATCCAGACGCAGTTCCGCGCAATCCCCGAGCTGCCCTTCCACGCGCTGCACGGCGACTGTCTCGGCCGCTGTCCGTGCACAAGCTGCGACATCATCCAAGACCCGCTGTGGACGCCGTGCCCGAACGCCACCGACCCCTCGTGCGTGCTCGCACCGTGCGTCCGCACGACGCCGCCGCTGCTCTACTTCAACTGCACGGGCCTGCCCTGCGACGAGTGCCAGTCGTCCGGCAACTGCGGCTTCTGCTTCCAGGACGGCCACGGCGCGCGCGGCGCGTGCCTCGACCTAGCCGAGCTCGCCAACGCAACCTGCGCGCGCACAGGCACGACGCCGGACCTGTGCGAGGTTGCGCTCATGCAGAACAGCATCTACCCCCGCGCCGAGTGCCGGCGCGCCGGGGCGCCCGAGCGCACCTACTGGGGCTACACCTCGCTGTTCGACGAGCCGCAGACCATCCCGTTCAACACGTCGCTCAACCGGCTCTCCGTCGCCGCGGACGCGCCGGACGTCTTCCTGCCCGGCAGCACCAGCTGGATGTTCACGACGGAGGGGCCGGCCGAGTGGACGCTGCTCGACAATTTTGCGCAGAGCGGCCCGCACGTGCGCGAGTGCGCCGATTGCGGCCTGTTCGACACGTGCGCCGCATGCCAGTCCAGCGCGGGGTGCGCGTGGCAGGGCGGCGCGTGCGCCGAGTCGGACGTCGTGCCCAGCGCGTGCCCCGCGACAGACGCGTGCGGCTTCTGGGACGACTGCCAGCTGTGCGCGATCGCGCCCGGCTGCGCCTGGTGCACCAACACGAGCACGTGCGTCGACGTTGGCGACGTGTGCGGCGGCGCGGTGGCCGGGGCATCCGACCCGTTTGCGTGCCAGAACGCGAGCAGCGTGTTTGTTAGCGACGAGACGCGGCTCCTGTTCGCTGAGGAGATTTGCCGCGTCGAGCAGGCGCCCGACTTCGAGTTCGCGCTGCTTGTCGGCTTCTACGTCTTCGGCGTCTTTCTGACTCCCGTGTATTTTGTGCTCAGCGTGCTATTAGTATAGAACCATGTTTGCGATTTTGCTTATCGGGTCGCTCCTGTTGATGGCCGCACACACCGCCAAAACGCCCCCCTTCCCGGCCCGCGTCGTGTTCGGCCCGTCGAACACCACGTGGTTCGACAGCCGCGGCAACCTGCTCGGAACAGCCCCCCGCGTCGCACCTCCCGCCCTTGCCGGCGCAAATGTCGTCTGCACCAACGCGGGGCCCGCCACCTGCGCGCACATGCCGCACCGCAACGAGATGCGCGCGCACACCTACGTCAACTGGCCCGCGTGCGTTCGCTGGGCATGCGTCTCGAACCAACCACACCAAACCGTGTTCGCCGCAGAAATGCCACGCGACCAAGAGTTCGACCCATTAAATTTCAAATTATCAAATTAATCAAAATATCGCATTCTACGGCCTTATGGAGCCTCTGGTGCGAAGTTTGTCAAATCAAGAATAACCACAGCTAGGCCCCTAACAAGCATCTGGAGCCGATTTAGAGTTTCAGACTAACCCCACTCAAAATGTATGGAGGGGGTACGGAAAGTCATCTAGAGAAATCCACCCCCAAAAAGTCCAAATTTTTTTTTTTGGAAAGTGAGTGTATCACCAAACCTAAATACACTCACTTTTAAAAAACACAAATTGTTTTGCAGAGAACTGTCTATGATGTTTTCGGAAATCAAATTTTAGTTTTGAAGTTTTTCCGATATGTTCCCACCTAAAAATAGATGGGGATGAAAATCGGTCTAAAATAATTTGTGTTTTTTAAAAGTGAGTGTATTTGGGTTTGGTGATACACTCACTTTCCAAAAAAAATTTTTGGACTTTTTGGGGGTGGATTTCTCTAGATGACTTTCCGTACCCCCTCCATACATTTTGAGTGGGGTTAGTCTGAAACTCTAAATCGGCTCCAGACGCTTGTTAGGGGCCTAGCTGTGGTTATTCTTGATTTGGCGAACTTCGCACCAGAGGCTCGATAAGGCCGTAGAATGTGTTGGCGATCATTTTTGGGAAGGTGTGTTGAAAATAAATAAAATCCTGAAATTAATTATTTTTTATTCCGGAGAGCAGCTCCTCGACGAGCGGGTCGGGCAGGATTCCACCGCATGCGTTTGCGTGGCCGCGTGCCCAGTCCAGCTCGGCGGTGAGATCGATGCCGCGCGAGCGCAGGGAGGCGTTGTAGACCATTTTGCCGCCCTCTATGCGCCGGAAGATGCAGATACACACGCGGTGCGCCGGGTCTGCTTCGAGCATCATGTGGCACGCGATACTCTGGATTGTTACGCCGTCGCCGAACCACACGACCGCCTCGATGGTTTGGCCGGATTTGGTGGGGAGCCGCAGCAGATGCCGCGCGGTTGTCTGCCACTCGAAGCGGAGCGCATCCCACACAGGTGCGGCAAGCGCGTTGGTCTCGTCCGGCGTGACGGTGAAAAGCCGGTGCGCGTATTCAAGCAGCTGCTGCACCTTCGTTTTTTCGCCGCGCACGGTGCATTGCCCCCAGATCAGACTCGCCGCGATCGAGGATTTGAACGTGCGTTCCGTCGGGGCCTTCCACGTGTCATACTCATCGGTCAGTTCAACCACCTGCTTGATGGTGTCGACGTCAATCACGGAGCCGCCGAGCCGAAGGGCCGCGTCGTTGGGCTGGAAGAAGTTGTTGAACACGATCTTGCTTGCGCAATTTTCCATGTCGAAGTAAACGAACCATTTCGCGTGCGCCTTCTTCTGCTCAAGAAAGTCCTTCGATGACAGGTGGTGATCGAACACCGTAATCGAGTCAAAATACTCCTCTAGTGCGCGCTCGTGCTTGCTTGTCGGGCACAGGTCAACAAAAATGGCGCGCCGGCTATGCTCGATCCCATTGACAAACGTGACCTCGTTCGCGCGGCTCGGGATTTCGATGTCGCGCAGGCTTGCGCTGACAAACTGGACGCGGAGGCACGTCTCGAGGATTCCGCCCTTCGTTAGCCCGAGAACGCAGAGCGCCGCGGCAAGATGGCCGTCGTTGCACCCTTTGTGTGCATATACCGTTGTCATACAAATGGTCTGCCGCGCCTTTTTACTCGCCCCTTCTTGCAACATTTGAAGTATCTGAGACGGACACCAAATAATGGCTGGAGCCAGATTGCATAAATTTGGGAGTGCGTTCCCATATAAAATCAAGGATGCTGAAATTTTGAATCTGGGAATGCATTCCCATACAAAATACAAGGAAAGTTATGAGATTTTTACATCGTTCCCAGCGGTTCAACATCCATGTATAATTAATATAATGATTATTTCCTTATCATGGGGATTGTTGAAGAATGTATTGAGAAAGTTGTTGGCACTTATGGCCTCCAAGAACACACGATTACTTGTTTCGAATGGACAGATCGTCATGGGCATCATATAGAATATCACGTGGACATTCAAAAAACTATAATTTTTTCTATAACAATCCATTGATACCATGGTTCTTTCAGAATGGTATCATCCCAGCAACCATGGGAATAGGAAGACTTGCCTTGTGTATAAAGCCGGATATCTCAATCGTATTCCAAGCACCGCACCAAAAGAGTCATTGGATATTGGTAAAGAAAGATAAACCTAATGATCAAACTGCAAAATCTACATGAAATAAACTCTGCTTATTTAACTATGCAATCCTATAAATAAAATATCATGCCAAAATAAGCATTTGTGTTGGCACCTACCATAATTATAAATCAAAACAATTCGGAACTTTTTGACCACCCGAATATGAATGAACGCCCATTTATTTTAAGAATGAGAAATGGTCGATCACCACCATCCGCGCCGCGCGAACGTCTGGAAGGTCGCCGATTCGGACTGGCGGGCTCACCACAAAGCGGTATCGGCCGTCTTCGCCATCCGTGATGTCACCAAAGCACTGGAACGTCGTGTGTGCGCCGTTCTGCTCCTTGGACGGCTCGCACCCGGCGGTCAGGATGTGTTCCGGCGCGTCGAACGCATCGGTGCGAAGCGCGTGCGCGACGTAGGTGTTGTTCTGCAGGTAGAGCTCGACGGCTGCGCGGCTGAACAGCAGCTTGTAATGTGCAGAGACCGACGTAACAAGGAATGCGAAAAAGAGCCCCCATAAAATGTATTTCATGTTTGGTATATTATTTAAAATTTGTGTAATTATCAGAAGCTTGCAGACCAAGAAACTCGATGACCATGGAAGGATGAGACGGTCTAATGGTGAATCCAGCCTTAGTGGCAGCATTTCCTAACTCAATATACGGCCCAACCTTATCATCCACAATAATACGTTTGATGACCGTTTCGAACCACTCTTCAAACTCGGCGCGATTGTCGATCTTGTCCCATGGAATGGAAACACTTTCGGTGCCTCTGGCGTCTGAACACGCCTTTCTCATTAACGATCTCCACTCCTCTGGGCCCTGCTTTTTCTGAGACACAGCATTGTGCTCCGCAATCTTCTTATCGATCGCGTCCAAGCGGCGGCCAATCTTTATCAAACTTTCCTTCATTTTTGTTATTTCGGGCAGCATCTCGCCCATTAGGTTCACTATTCCACGCTGGTTTGAAATAAATAAACTCATATCGTCATTTGTATCCGCGCCCTCTGATTCCATTATAAAATAACTGGCGTGTTCAAAAATTTGCACGGATACTCAAATTTTCAGGGATGATGAAATTTTTGTAATTGGGAATGCATTCCCAATAAAATATAAGGGAAAGTTGCGAAATTTTCGCATCGTTCCCAACTTTGCATCGCCCTTGTAATTTTCGTTTGAATCTTCCCAAATAAATCATAAATTGATTGAATGGAAGGCGGGGCCGAATTATCAACTGAGACATTTGCTAGAACGCCAACCGCCGAGGAGTGCAAAGCTCACGGAGAGGAAGGGAAGGATAATGGAATGTCGTGCATCGTCCGCTATATGTCTGAACCAAGCCGTAATTCATACGTCGAATGGGATGTCAGCAACCAATATCGCGCAGCTATGAGTATTCGACGGTTATCGGACACGATCCGCGAGATGCCCGAGCTCATCATCCCGCATCGGCTGGGCGCAGACATTCTTCTGATGACCGACGATGGCATGTTCCACGTTCACGCGCGGTTTGAGCCCGCAAACCAACTTCGCTTGAATCTTGTTTTTGTGTTGCCAGACCATGTTGTGCAGATGTGCATGCGCTGGGACAGCGATAACGATGGCGTCCTAGTTCCGTTTCTTCGCCCGCAACATCTTGTCCGTATGACGCCGTCGTTCACCGTGAAGGCGGCCAAGGACGGGAGGCAGGTCTCAATGGAAGAAGCCACAGGCATTCTGTTTGACCGCGCCAGCGCACCGATGAAGGAGGTGCTGCGCGACCCATGGTGCCTGTATTCGCTTTGCTTGGTGATGGCCCGCCTGAGCCACGATCCGCATCCCGTGTTCAGGCGGAACGTGCATTCGTCTATTTTACGGGGAGTGCCGTCCGCGCGCTGTTTCCATAACCTCCCGTGGGGAAAATGGGCGCACATCGTCCAAAAGATCGATTCCTTTTATGCAAACCCAGCGATGGCTTAATATCAGATTTGAAGGCTGAACCCCCATGCAAAATAAAAGTTTTCCTGCCAAACCCATACAAATTTCATGTTATTGACAACGATCTAAGGTTGACACAACCAATACTTTATATTCTTATGCAATCTTGGTGTGGCCGACTTCCTGCATCGGCACCATCGCGAGCTTGGCGCACACGTCGCCCCACGTTCCCAGCAGCAGCCCGTTGAGGTTCGCGTTGGTGTGCGGCGTGCGGTCGTTGATGACGGTGCGCATTCGCATCCCGTCGAGCGCGCGCTCGGACTCGTGGTTCGGGTCGCGCGTGCCGGCGTATGGTACGCAGCTGCGCACGTATAGGCACAGGCCGCCGTTCTCCTCGATCATCTTCACCTCGTTCGGGAAGCGCGCGTCCGTGACGACCCAGTGCTGGCGCGCCTCGTTGAGCTCGACGATGCGGCGGCGCAGCAGTTCCATCCAGAAATCGGTGTGCACCTTCTTGCGGATGATGTCCGTGCCGAGCACCTGCAGCAGCCGCCCGCGCGTCGCCGGCATGTGCGCCGCAAGGCCCTCCTCTATGATGCAGACAAGCTCGAGGTAGGTGCAGACAGGGGCGCCGCCGACGGAAAGGTTCTCGAACCGCCATTGCCTGTCGGTGCGCTTTGGGAAGAAGACCATGCGCACCGCGCGTTCGACGTCATACTTGAACCCGGCCGGGATGGGCGCGTTCTTGTCCTCCTCGCGGAAGCACGGCGCGTCCAGCAGGAAGGCGCCGAACATCTTGACGTAGTGCCCAAACGACAGCTCGTGGATGTACGGGGCCGCTTTGCTCCCGTGCGGGGCCTTCACGTTCTTCTGCAGCAGCCCCGCCAAGTAGTTCTTGCCCGAGCCCATGCGTCCACTAAATGAGATTCCGAAGAACTGCCACTCCATCAAATTCTAGTTATAATTGATAGGATTGAAGTTGGAAATATGTTGAGAATAAATCACAATTTAATTATTTTTGCGCGACGCGTCGTTTTTGATGTCGGGGTTGCCTTACGCTGCGCGATATGCTTGCGCAGCGCTGCACGCGCCTCGAACCGCAGCTTCACCATCTCCTCGGATGCATACAAACGATACGTCGCACAAACATCGAGCTGGTCGCGCGGCTGCGTGATGCCCATGCGCAGCAGCTCCGCGTCGTTGATGACGAGCGCGAACGGCGTGCGCTCGGTCTGTGGACACGGCGGGATGCACCGCTCGAGCCACTCTAGGTGCTTAAACGACGCGTGGGGCTTGATTGCGGTGATCGCCGAAGGCGGTTTGCCCATTGCAATGTCGCGCTCGCGATTTCGCGCCTGCTGCCTATCGAAGACGGCAAAAATTCCGCGCGCGTGCGCCAGCAGCCACTTGTAGTTGCCGACCGACGTCGCCGCCCAGACAATGCACGGGTGGTTCTTGTTCGAATACTTGTAAGCATCTGCCGGCGCACCAGCCGGGAGCCCTCCAAGGTAGTAGTGTGCTCCAGTGAGAATCTGGACACACTCAAGAGGCATCTTTGTAATCTGCTGCTCGTTGGTCACGTGATCGGCGGCCTTCTTCGGGTCTTCATGGCACGCAAATATCTGCATCGGTAATGATTCAATAATATTTATTTTATTTTATGTTTGTTCGGCTTTTGATTTATTTATTTTTCGCAAAGTGTGAAAATATGGGAATGTGTTCCCAATGAACTTGCTATAATAATGAATCATCTATTGCATATATTTATTTCATGCGTTGTTAATTTGGGCATTTTCGGCGCGGTTTGGTCTTGGACGCAGGTTGTAGCGCGGAGGGGATTCCGTGGGTGGATCTTGGCGCGGATTGTTGCGCCGAGTGGATTTCGCGGGTGGCTTTGGCTGCATTCTATATGCATACGTCGGAATCATGCCACGGCGCCACGGTGAGAAAACAAGGAAGGTGATACGTGCAAAGCCGGCGAATGAACGAACAAGAATAAAGAATCCCGCACCGTATGCCACGAACACAAACTCGCGCGCATACACCGCCGCACATACCCATCCAACCAAAATGAACCATTGTATCGCTAAAAATGCCCGGCTTTGTAAAAATTGCGTATTATTCTTCGACTCATCTAATTCGATGATAAACCAAGCCCCCGAAGATACAGAAATAAATGCTAAAAGAGGGAAGTCGTATCCTGCGAGGTATAACAATGACATGACGACACAGCCGAGCATCGTGTTGACAAATAACGAAAATACTGCAGCTACCAAATACCCAGTGACATTGCCCCGATATTCGCCCAGCGCTTTGCGCGTCCACTGCGTCTGCAGTGGCTGGTGGCATACAAGACACTCATAGTTCGTTCTTCCGCACCACTCGCTCCAGCATGGCTCGCAGACCCAGAACATGCACCCGCACTCCGATTTTTTGTCGACGTGCCTGCCCTTTGCGTGCAAAGCGGCCAACGGAATTTCGCCTTGAAAACAGATTGCGCACTGAGGCCCCTTATCCATGAAATAATTATATTCTAACAACGTTCAATTACAATATGGTGTTTGCTAATTGGATTTTTATTTCATTATGGTCGAACATTTAGCGTGGGAACGCATTCCCACATAAAATACAAGGAAAGTTGCGAGATTTCACAACGTTCCCAACTTTTCATTATCCATGTAAAACATGGGTTGTGTCAACTCCTAGAATCGGTGTCAATCGGATTTGTTGAAATGCCGACAGGTCTGAAAATAAAATGAAAAGAAGGGGGGTTCCAACTCGAAGCATCTTGAAGATCAGTAAAATTCGTGCTTTCCTTGGTTCAAAGACAGAAAAGAATGATTGTGATCGTGATTTGTCATTGATTCTCAAGCAATATGACGACGACCCGATTATGCTCGGATCAAATGCGAGACAGTTCTCTGACTATGTGCACCAAAATGGTCTGTGTTACGAGGGAGCGGTCTTTGAGCTGGGGAAGAGAGACGACATCGATGGCCCCTTCAAATTTCTGAATTGCAGTGTGATGGCCGGGTCCAATGCCCATATCCGGTGGGCAAGAAAAGAATTGGCGAAAATCAACCGGGAATTGGACGATAATATGGATTCTTCTTGCCGAGAAATCGAAGAACTCACCAATGGCCTTCCGTCTCAAGCGCTTTCAAAAGCCCAAACTCTTCTCGCGCGCATCGAAACATTTAAAACAAACCGCCAAGTTCACGCGAAAAAGCGTTCTCTCCAAAATAAAAATCTATCATAAATGAAATGTATTTATTTACAAGGATGTTGTCAACTGGATTTTTCGATGTAAATAACAATGTAATCTCATATCATTTACATCAAACTTTTTTATTTTGTATGAAGGATTTGTCAGGCAGATCAAACCATGATTTTTTCTTTAGAACATGTTTGGGTTCGCTTTGGGTTTGAACACTAATCCTCGTTTAGAAGCAGCAAAATTTGGAATGCAATAAACAGCAGTTTATGAGATTTATTTTTTTGAACGCAGGTATTTCAGCGGAATGGTGGACAGGACCGTGCAAATCTCAGTATGCGTGTCGACGTGATGCTTTTGCATCAAGCCGCTGATCTCCTTCCTATCATTCGCTATGCAGTTTGAAAAACACTTGTAGGTGATGGCATTCGTTCCATCTTCGGTCATATCGAGAGGAATGTCGATCGGCTTCTCGTGCTGCACGACCGACCAATTTCCCCCGGCGTAGTCAACAAATCTCCAGTTGGGCGACGACTCGATGGCAAACTTCACATGCGCCGGATTGCCATCCACTAGATAAATGCGGCGCAATGTGTGTTTTACTGGCGCATTTTGGGAAGACACGGAAGGCGCGGCTTGTTTGTCAGTTGTTGTTGCTGCTAATCGCTTTGGCTCATTCCACCCAGAGTCCAAATCTTCATTCGCAGCCAACTCGTTGCTTGCGTCGTCCTCTTGTCGGGTTCGTTTCATTTTACAGGGACCGTGCAAAGTTGGGTATAATATGAAATTTTCATAACCTTCCACATATTCACGGGAACGCGTTCCCAAATACGTTCAACGCCATGTTTATTTTCGCATGGGAACGAACGTCTATTCCGAAATTTGCAGACCGGCCCAGTGCCCGCCCGGCGTCACGAACGCGTCGCCGCTGGTGACGTAGCCCACGCGCAGCACCGTGCCCGCGGCCATGCGCGCCATCGTCGCGAAGCGGCACACGCCGATCGTGGCGTTGCCGAGGATGTCGAACGTCGTGGTCACCGCGAGCATGCCGTCGACGACCGGCGCGGTCAGCAGCGTCTCGTTGTTGGCCGTGATCAAAATTGCGATCTCCTCCGGTGCCGCGGTCAGCACCGAGAAGAAGCCAGTGAATACGTACACGCCGTTCTCGCGCAGCACCACCTCCTCGGGGTCGGAGATGTCGAACGCGTCTCCGCTCAAAAACTGGTAGTCGTTGATGACCGACGCCAGCGGCGGCACCTTGAACTGGATGTACGACGGATTCGGGTCGGTCTGGTTCATGCAGAAGAACACCTCGTTGCAGTTCGCCGCAAAGTCGCGGCGGAAGCCCGATCGCTGCGCTGGCGCGTCGGGGCCGCTCGCATACGCTATTGTTCCGAGGATGCCGAGCACTATGCTTCCCGCGACCGCAATCATGATCAGCAACGTTGTTCCCAGAAATGTCGACATGGGAACGCCTTCCGGCCGCGTGCGGGCATAATTCATCGTTCCCAATTTTCTATAAAAATAAAAAAGGCATAATCATTTTAGATTCAAATAAGGGCGGATGTCGAGCATGTCGAATAAGCAAGGGGTGAAGCGCAAGCATCCAATTTCGGAGAAGACGAGCAAAAAGAAGGAGCTAAGCTACTCCAAAGCGCTGTGCATCCAGTTGTGGGCGCAATTCAGCTCTCCGCCTTCCGATGAGATCGAGTTTGTGCGTCCGGAAAAAATGCCGTTTGCGCCCTACGAATGGCAACAAAACGCGTTCGACCGCGTGATCGCGCGGTTTAATGGTGGCGGAGCGCGAATGGGCATCTGTGCGCCGCCAGGAACGGGCAAGAGCGCACTTGCGCGCATGATCGCGGCATCGATCCAAACCGACCTGCCGTGCCTCGTCATTGCGCCGGCGATCACGCACGAACAGTGGAAACAAGGAATGGAGGCGTTCGGAAAGACGATTGTTCCGCTTGACATAACGTCCGCGCCTCCGCTGCCGCGCTGGTCGATCGTGTCGTCGGAGAAGTTCGCGCTGAGACCGGCCGGGCCGTCGATGTGGGGCATGATCATCGTGGATGAGCGCGTGTCGATGAGCTTCATCCGCGCGGGCGCCATCGAGCGCGCGACGACGCGGAACTTTCTGATGCTGTCCGTCGAGGCACCGTCAGGCACGTATCTGCGCATCCTGACGCGCCTCAGGTGCCGGATCGAAGACCTCTACGCAAACGACATGATCTTCAGCGGACGCGACGTGGCGCTGCCCCGAATGGAAGAGACGCAGCACTTCGCGGAGATGCCCGTCCGCCAGGTGGCGAACACGCGCCCCGACGCGGACTATTACTCGCGGCTTTACATGTTCGCGAAGATGGACGCGCTGAAGGACATTCTCGGCCGCGTGTCTCCCGGGCAAAAGGCGGTGGTGATCCTGCCTCCTGTTTCGAGGGGTCTTAAGGTTGGGATCGCCAAGAGGGGCGACAACTACTTTGTCGTCGGCGACGAAAGAACCATGGTTCGGGTTGACAACGAAGGCCACATCACCCATGTCCCGAGCTACGCGTCCGGCAAACTTTCCGTGGGCGGGCATTTGCTGTGCATCCGGACTATCGGAACGAACTGCCCGCCGGAGACACGGTATATCAAGCTGCGTGCGTTTCTCGAGAGCGACGAGCCCGTTCTTGTGACAACATGTGCGGCGATCGCGCAGGGGCTCGACCTGCAGGGCATCACGCACGTCGTCTTCATGAGCCGGGAGTTCGACCAAGCGAAGTTCGACCAGGCGGTCGGGCGGTTCCGGCGGCCGGGCGCGGTACGCAACGTCATCTGCGTGCACGAGATTCTGTTTCCGCACTCGTACGAGATGGCGCCGCGTCTGTTCTACGAGTATGCGCCGGACAGAATCAAGAAGGAACTTACCCGGTATTCGAACATTTAATTAAAGAAATCATGGTTTGATTTGCCTGACAAATCCTTCATACAAAATAAAAAAGTTTGATGTAAACTATATGAGATTACATTGTCATTTACATCAAAAAATCCAGTTGACAACATCCTTGAAAGAAATACAACTTTCACTTATTTCCGCGATAGGGGCAATGAACCTTTCTTTTCTTTTTTTCGCCGTGCAAATCGTATCTCTTCCTTTATTCGTATCTGGGTCGTTCTTATTTGCTTGGAAATTCATCGAGAATGTGTGTTCTGTTTACATCAAAATACCCATAGATGAACCCGTTGGATATATCGATTACCCCGTTTCACCAAAACATGGCGTCGGCACATTGTGGCTTTTATTTTGGATGTTTTTAACAATCTTCTCGTTTACTATATGCGTGCGCATATCCATGAAAATCAACGCGGCGGCCGACCGCGCGTTCAGAGTGATGACAAATGCCAATAAACCATAAATACATTAATATTTTGGGTTGCGCCCCTGCCGCGACGAGTCGAACTTCTTGTCCCAGTTCATGTGGATCATGTTGTGCCGGCTGTCGAACCCGATGCGCCCGCGCGCGGCACGAACGCGCTGCTCGTCCCACAGCCCCGAGTTCATTGGCGCGTGCAGCACGCACGCGTATTCGCGCCTGAGTGCGCCCGTGCTGCATAGGAAGAAGACGGGCTGCGCGTCGGCTTGCTCCATCTGGCGGTCGCACACGAGGCACGCGTGCCCGTTCTGCGGCGGCAGCTGCTGGCGGAACCACGCGTCGGTCTCCGAGTCGACGGTGACCGCGTAGTCGGCCATCGGCGCCTCGCTGTCGCAGCCGCAGACGAGGCCGTCGCTGGTCATGCGCCGCGGGTCGTACGTCGTCCACGCGCCGCAGCGCACGCAGATCTCGTAGCGCTTGCCGTAGAAGTAGATGCTGTAGCCGAGCCCGTGCAGCAGCAGCAGCTGCGAGCCGCAGCGCATGCAGCCCATCTTGTCGTCGTCGACGCGGCGGCACCACGACTTGTCCGCGAGGTTCCAGCCGAGCACCATGTTGTCGTGGTCGGCCATGCGCCCCTCCGTGCCGCACTCGCGGCAGTAGAAGTTGCGGCCGACCTGCGTGAACTTGTTGCTGCCGCACCGCTTCGTGTTCGAGCCCTGCTTCTGCACCTTGCCGTTGCACGTCTCGACGCGTCGCTCGTCCGCCACGAAGTTGTACACGACGCGGCACTCGCGGCACGCGGCAAACAGGTCGGCGAGCGGTGCGTCGGGTGCGGAGATGGGCACGCGGTAGCGGCGGCGCAGTGCGTCCCGCGCGGCGGAGACGACGCGGACTGGCAGCGGATTCAGATCGATCGCGCGCACGTATGCTATGCGCTCCTGCACATAGAACAGCATCATGCACTCGCGCGGAAAGCGGTTCATGAATTGCAGGATGCGGAACACGCACGAGTTGTCCGGTGTGTCGCACGTCTCGTATCCCATAAAGAAAATGAACATCTCGGCGAGGAACGCGTCCGGCGCGCCCATGTAGCGGTAGAACTCGAGCATTGGCCAGTCGGACTCGATGCGCGCGCACACCAGCGCAAGCGCGTCGAGCACTTCGACGGTCTGCTCGTCGAGCACGGGGTGCGGGTGCCCGGGCTTCCAGAACACGGTGCGGCGGTCGCCGATGTAGTCCAGAAACCCGCTCATGAATTCCACGGAGTAGCGCGGCTTGTTGCCCGCGAGATGCTGCTCGACGTGGATCAAGTGCCCGCGCATCGTGAGGTAGAGCACCTTGTATGCGAACGAGCCCTTGCGCAGCTTCATGAACGCCTGCGACGACAGCGCAAGGCCCGCCTCGATGTCCGTCTTGAAGAACGTCTCGAACGCGCCGCCCCCGGCAAACAGCGGCGCCACGTCGGGCATGCGGTTCATGGCGCGCCGGATGCGGCAGAACGTCGTCTCGATGCTGCCGTAGTGCGAGTCGTAGAGGAAGTGCTTGCTGTAGTACTCCCACAGCGTCGGCATGTGCTGCAGATTGATCGAGTAGAATATCTTCATGCAAAAGTAGATGAACCGGTCGTTCGTCTTCATCCACTGCAGCACGTCCTCCTTGGGCAGCGACGCAATGCGCATCATGCCCGCGACGATCTGCATCTTGCGCGCAAACATCATGGTGCTGCGCATGCTGGCGCCGGGGTAGTTGCCGAGCAGCACGATCAGCACGATGTCCAGGATGATGTCGATAATCTCCTTGCTGCTCGCGCCCGCCTCCTCGATCTTGCTCGTGATCTCGCGCTTTGCGCAGCGGCACGGGGCCATTTTGTTGACGAGGATGTTGATTGTCGCAGCGTCGTGCGCGCTCTTGTTGCGCCGCGTCACGTGGAAGTCGACCTGCCCGCTGATCTGCACCGCCATGCTCGGCAGGTTGCCATACCACGGGAAGCGCATTGGCAGCGGGCAGCTAAGCGTCCAGTTGCCGTCCTCGCGCCCGAGGCACAGGGCGGATAGCAGGTGCATGTCCATGAAGATGCGCATGAGCGTGACGCGCGGGCCGACGACGCCTGCGGCGTGCATCTCGTCGATCTGACACTGCGCCGCACATAGTCGCGCCGCGTGCAGCCGTACGTGGATCGACGACGCCGCGTTCAGACGCAGGCCCATGCACGGCTCCATGTCCGCGGCGTCGACGGTCTGCGTCCACGCGTCGCACTCGTTGCGGAACGCGGGGTCGTCGCGGTAGCGCTTGTAGCACGGGTCATACGGGCCGAACAGCACGGCGTCGAGGCGCGGGTGGTACTCGCGCAGCAGGTCGAAGACAGGCTCCCACGTCTCGCGCAGCACGACGTACCCGTTCGGCTCGAGCACCGGCCGCACCTTCATGACGGGATTGATGCAGGGGTAGTTGTAGTACCGGCCGCGGCCGAGGAGGTTGCCACGCAGGATGGGTCGGAAGGGGTAGTCCGTCCACGGGGTTCTTCTCGGACGCGGCCCACCCAAAAAGGGCACACGAAGAAGTCGTAGTGCGGCGCGGGCGTCGCGACGTAGCGCAGCGTAAACAGCGCCGACTGGATGATCGCGCCCATGCCCGTCGGGATCGCGTCGCCGTCGCCCACGTAGTCACGATAGAAGCATTCGGGGTGGAACTGCTCCTCGGAGAACCCCTTCGCAAACGCGATCCGCGGCGCGAGCCTCGGCGTGTTTGGCGTGCGCGTGAAGTTTGTCCACAGCAGCTCGTAGCGGAACAGGACGCACCAGATGCACTCGCGCGCCGGCGTGCCCGCCAGCTTGACGCGCTCGCGCACCTCCCACGGCGACATGTATTCACGGCACGGCGCAAACTTGTCGGTGTCCTGCCTGTCGCGCACAAAATTGCAGCTGCGCCGCACGGCATAGCAGTTTTCGCCGTTCCGGCACGGGCGCGCGCCGGCCTCGTTCGCGCACTCGCTCATCCGGATCAGGTGCGACAGGTCGATCACCTCGTCCTGCGGAACCTCGGCCTCCGGCGCGATCGGCGTGCGCACGATCATCTCGTTGTTCTTTGCGCCGCGCACGGTGCGGAGCGAGCCGCGTACCGCGGCGATCGTGTCCTCGGTGGCGATGATGCGCAGCACCTCGACGCCCGCCTTCGCCTTCTCGAACCGGTGCGCCGCCACCGCGAGCTCGGCCACGGCGCGACCGACGCCGGTGCGAAGTGCGCGCGATATCTCTTCGCTCGCGGCCTGCATCTCCTCGCGCTTGAAGTACGGCAGGACGGGCGCACCCGAGTTGAGCTGGCTGCGAACCTGCTTCAGGATGTTCTGGCGCAGCCGGCGCATGTTCTCCTCGGCGGTCGTGCCGGCTAGCATGTTGCGCGCCTCGTCGTCGCTCATGCCGCTTGTGCGCGCATCCTCGATAGCGGCAAGCGCGGTGTCAACGTCCTCGCGCGTGCAGATGTACGCCGACGCGCGCAAGGCGTCGTATTCCGCGGCGGAGCGCGCTATCTGCTCCTGGATGTTGAGCAGCTGGCCCACGGACATCTGCTCGAGGTCCTCGTCCTTGATCTGTGGCCGCAGGCGGTTGTCGTCGTCGATCGACGCGGCGACGTCGGAGTCAGTGCGCCGTTTTTTTGTTTCGCCCCCCATGACCAAATCAAATTATTTTGCCATTTAATAATATGCAGGCATCAAACCCACGCCGGTCTGTAGCAGCACAACAGCCGCCGTGCCCAGATGCATGTATATGAGCCGGTTGATGTTGCCCTGCGGCTCCTTGACCGTGCGCAGCGCAGACCACTGGGTCAGCAGCACGACGAACAGCACCAGCGTCGTGGTGATGTCGGTTGGGCAGAAGTAGACGGCGAGCGCCAGCAGCGTCTCGATGCAGATCGCGGTCGGGATCGCGCCGCACTGCGGGAACGAGTTGGCGGTGTTGATGATGCGGCTGGCCACGATCCACGCGAACAGGCCGCGGTATACGGGCAGGAAGCACGAAATCAGATCGATCACAAACCCCCCCATCAGCGCGTTTTGGTTGGTAATGGCTGCGGGCAGCGCGTCGCCTCGAAAAACGCGTCTTCCTCCGACTGGCCGTCCTTGCGCGCCAGGATGCGCCGCCGGGCCTCGTCGGACAGGCGCGGCTCGTAGAACTTGTAGAGCCGCAGACCGTTGCGCGCCATCGCCTCGACGGACGCGTCCAGCCGCCCGTAGAACGCGCGCAGCGCCCACCGGTCGAACGCCTCCTCGGTGTCCGTGGCGAAAAAAAGAAAGGCCGTCGTTCCCGGCGTCGGCTGCGGGCGGAAGCGCGCCATGTCCCGGAACCGGATCGCGGCAAACCGCCCGGCCGCGACCATCCGCGCGCTCGACTGGACGCCGCTGCTCACCGTCGCGTCGATCTTGCGCGGCTTGGCGTTGCTGCCCTTCGTAATGCGCGTCATTGTCACCGCGTCCTTGCAGCTGCGCGGAAACGTGTGCACCGCCAGCTCGCCGCGCAGCACGACCGCAATCAGCGCCGACGCGGCGATTTTGCCCCCGCAGCACTCCTCCGCAACCAAATACTCGCCGCGCGCCTCGTAGCAGCGGTTGCGCGGGTCGGGCGACGCGGAGATCGCCATGAACGGGAACAGGTATTTTTCGTTTCTGCGTTCCCTGAGACGCGCCAGCACGCGCGCGCATGTGTTGTTGTAGATGCCGCACGGCACGGGCACAAGCTGGCACACGCGGTGCCCGAACGAGTCGCTTTCGGGTGACAGGCACCACTGCGCGCGCATGTCCGCCGCCCACTCGTCGGCCATGTTCAGGGCCTCATCCGGCTCGAACAGCGTCTCGGTTTTTTTCGGGTGGAACCTCTTCTCCGACATTTAATAATCTAAGGCAAACGCAGTTGGAGTGTGTGGGAACGGCATTAATTTATGTTTTTGCGGTTGGGAACGGCACAAACTTGAGTTTGGTTCGCGTGTTATCTGGAAAGAAATCAGTTGTTTGTTATGCAGGGGGCTTTGATTATTCGCGGCGATTCCGAGGAGAGCATCCGCAGTGTAGATATGGGCGCGCTTTTGAAGGAAGTCCGTGCGCGGCGGCGGCGCTACGGCTGGCTGGTGCACGGCGGGCGGCGGTTCGCGTTCTACAAGGAGCCGGACGAGCCGCATGTGTATGCGCTGTGGCGGATGTCGCCCATCTACTCGCGCAGCGTGCTGTACATAAAAAACGCGCGTTCCCAGGGCGTTCCCAACAAAATTTCCGTGTGGCCGTTCCCAAGAACAAATAAAAACAAATAATTTTTTTGATGGGGCACAAGCGAAAAGAGGGCTCAATTTACGCCAAGAAGCCGGTTCTGCAGTGGATGCGCGATAACGCGAAGGACGGCAACGGCCAAACGCTGTGCGTCTCAGCGGAGGCCGCCGAGAAGGCGCTGCAGATCGTGGAGCAGCACATATCGGATCGCGTCAAGATGGCGCTATCGGTGAAGAACGCGCTTGGCGAAAAGACGCTGTGCGTATCGCACTTCACGCTCGCCGCCGACGCACGCGCCAAGCACAAGCCCGTGCCGCCAGCGCCGCCAGCGATCGAGAAGCGGAGGCGTGGCAGACCGTCAAAGACCGCAAATAAATAACCTGTTTTATATGAACATGCTTTTTTGCTTAAAAATGAAGACGGTCCGTTCGCGCCCAGCGCAGATTCCGGGCCGCGAGAACTCGGAGTCCGAAATCCGGGCGTTTTTTGACGAGGGCGACGGCCAGATTGCCGCGCGGCGCAAGCTTGCGTCTGCGCTGGAGCGGGCCGTCGCGGAGATGTATTCGCCGGAGATGGTGATGCACGTCAATCGGGTCGTGCGAAACATGCTCAGCGTGCTGCCGATGACCGAGGCGCGCGCGCTGGAGGCGGGCGAGTCGCTTGCCGCGATCGTGGAGGAAATCAAAATGCCGCGGCGCGCGCCGAGCAAGGAGTGGCTGGCGTTCTCGGAGTCGTTCGTGATGATGCGACACCTCGCGGCGATGGAAAACGCGGCGCACAATCCGCTGCTGTTCACGCGCTACCGCACGGCCGGCCCGCTGGACTGGCTCAAGTCCGCCGGCAAGTCGGTTGTCACGTCGGAGTGGTTTGAATACACCACGGGGTTCGCCAGGCGCTGCAACAGCCGCTCCAAGTCGTACGTGTCGCAGTCCTACTTGGACATGAAGAAAAAACTCAGTAAGATACGCGAGATTGGCAGCGAGGACAGCCCCGAGAAGTTCCGGATGGTCTCGGAGTTTGCTGGAAACTGGCCGAACGACCTGTACGAGCAGAACATCGATGCGTATTCGAGCAACTACAAGCCGCGCAACAAGCTTGAATACTCCGACACCAATCTGAACTCGCTGCGCGCGGAGTTCAAGGCGCGGCGGCGAAACCTCAAGCAGCGCGTCGAAGGCATGGAAAAGTTCCTGCGCGACTGGAGCGAGAGCGGCCGCCCGCGGACGACCGGAGGCGACGAAATCACGCTCAGCAAGCTGGCGGAGAACGACAAGGGGTGGCTGAGCGGCAACGTGCTGCGCATGACCGAGTTCATCGACGCCATCTACTCCGAGCGGAACGCGGAGATGCCCTCCGTCAACCAGAACGACACGGGGGCGCGTAAGTTTGCCGCGGTCGCGCTCTACCTGATCGGCGGCGCCGCGTTTGCGGGGGCGATGGCGTCGGTGCAGCAGCAGTCGTTCCACACCCAACTGTACAACGCCTCGAAGGACATCGCCCAGCTGACGGAGATGACGCGCCAATACACGGCCTTCTCTGGCAATTTCGTCGACGTGATCGACGAGGCGCGCGCCCAAATGGCGGAGGCGAATCTGAGCTTCCCCGAGTTTTACCTAGCCATGCGCGAGATGGGCGTCACCGACATGGACTCCTACAACCAGCGCATCGACAAGATTCTGCTCGGCGTCAATCCCGATGTGCTGGTCGTGGCGGACGACGTGGAAACGGCTGCAAAAGAGGTCGAAACGATCGGCGAGACGGAAAAGCGGATGAACCTTCCCTACATCGACGAAAATAGGCTGTATGCCGCCCGCAGCGGGGACATCATCGAGAACGTCGCCGTCCCGGTCGCCCCGCCGCGATTCCGCGAGCTGGTGCCGAGGCTCGAGCCGGCCGCGGTTCTGCGGTTCGCCGCGATCGCAAAGACCGACCCGGCGGTGCGCGCAAAAAACGCAAAGTTTGAGAGGGAGATCCAAGCGCTGCACCGGTCGATCTTCGACAGCATCGAGGCGCGGCTTAATGTGGCGCAGGACAAACTGGAAAGCCTGAAAACCGGGCAGCTGTTCAAGAACAGCATCTCGACGTCGCGCGGCTACGCCATTTTGATGGCCGAAATCCTGAAGAAGCACAGCCCGACCCTGTTTATGCTGGACGCCGCGGCGAAGTATCTGGGCGGGCCCGAGAAGATCAACACGGTCGACCTCTTCTTCCGCTCGAGCCAGTTCGAGAACGTCACGTTCGAGGGCGCTGCGCCGCAGGAGATTTCGGCGAGCCCGACGATCGCCAACATGTTCGGCTGGGCGGGCTGGGCGTCCAACAAGATGCGCGCCGCGGCGATGGCCCCCGGCCGCTGGTTCATGGACGAGGCCGAGTCGGAGTTCCACGAGAACATCTCGTCCAACATGTCCATGTTCGACGACGTTGCGAGCTCGGCGCTTTTCCTGCTCAACCTGCGCCAAATCGGCATCACCGGCTACACCTCGATCGGCCTCACGGCGCTCAACCAGCTCTTCCTGGCAACAACAACCGACGTGCGCATCGCCATCTTCTGGGCGCTCGTCCTTTTTGGCGGCGGACGCGCAGCCAAGTCCGTGCTGAACGCCATCCGGCGCGCGCCGGGCGGCCGGATCGGCGACCGCGACCTTTCTCTTGTTTCGCGGCTTGTCGACTACTTCTCGCCGGCGGCGGCCGACGCGCTGGAGACGATCTGGCAGGGAACGATCGTGCTGTTGTCGCCGCTGTCGTTCGGTGTCCTTCTGGGCATGCGTCTGTGCGACACATACAACGTGCTGGCAAACACGTGGCCCGCGATCCAGATCGCAATGTCCACCGCGTCGGTGATCATGCCCGCGACGGTTGTCACGGCGGGCAGCATCGGCGCATTCGTGTTTGCGCTCCGATACTACCACCGAAAGGCCGGTAACAGGCGCGCGGCGCAGCTCGACGGGATCGTATCCGGCGTCGCGCGCGTGCTCAAGCAGCGGCCCGATTTGACGCTCTACGGCGTGCAGTCACTCTGCATGATGGTGCAATTCGGCTTCACCGCGATCGCCGACAAGAACATCGAGGACGTGCTCAAGATGATCTACGAGGGCAAAGACGCGATCATCGAGCCCGTCTTCAGCGCCAAGAACTCGGTGATGGCGATGCTGTTCATGATGGGCATGGCGGCGACGCACGGCTTTGTCGATATGCGTCCGCGTCTGCACCGCATCTTCGGCGACGAGGTTTCGCCGTACCTGACCGTGACCTCGCCTGGCGACGCGGACGCCGCGAAGCTGCGCCACATCCACAAATTTCTGGGCCTTGTTGTACAATATTTCCACGGCGAAGTTCCGAATCCGGACTACGTTGCATCCCGGCTCCTCAGCAATTGATCGATTCTCACCGATGGGGAACCCCGAACAAACCGAATCGCCCAGCGCGCCCGACCCGGAGGCGTGTGCGCCCCCGCCGACCCCGGTCGTCAACGTGAACGTCGTCGTCCCGCCGCCCACGCAGCATCTTCCGCTCGCCTTGCTATTCATGGTGTTGTTCACGTTCTGTCTTGTGCTGATGTTCGTGCCGATGATCAGCTACGGATACCACGAAATGTTATACAAATAAATTTATTCGAGCTTTGCAAGTTTCAGCGCGTCATCCGCGCTCCTGCACACCACATAGCCCAGTTTGATGTAGTGCGCGCGTTCCTCGCGGAGTCGCTGCTTGTACATCTCGCTGCCGTCCACCTCGTATGTGCCCGCGGCAAGCCCCTCCCACATATCCTTGTCGTGCTCAAACAGGCGCGCCAGTCGCACGTAGTATTGGCGCAGCAGCGTCGCGGTGTCCGGCTCGAGGTAGATGCCCATGTCAACCATGTCCGCGATCGACGCCCAGCCACCGAGATGACCGCGCATGTTACGCAGCCCGCCCACAAACACAACGGTGCGCCGCGCCTTGCGGATGTGCCTGTGCGCCACCTCGCGCATCGCCTTCTGCCACGCAATCACGGAGGCCGTCTCGTCCTGCGGCAGCGTGAAAACGGGGTGCGCCTCGTCGAGAAAGTCGTCCGTGTCAAACACGTCGTAGCGCGTGGCGATTCTCTGCCCGAGCGTCGTCTTGCCCGCGGCGGGCGGACCTGCAATGTGGATGACGCGCTTTGTGCTCATAACAATATCATACGGGATATATTTAAAAGTCATCCGAATCCGATTCGTCGGACGGCTCGATATCCTCGCCGTCGTCGGTGCTCGCGGACGGCTCGCTTTCCACCGACTCATCAGTTGTCTCGGAGTCCTCGGACTCGTTCGATCCCTCGGAGCTCCCGGACTCCTCCGAGTCCAATGCGTCGAAGCTGTCGGCGTCCCAGTCCGTGCACTGGAACGACACGGGCGCGAGGTTCGAGACGGTCGGCTTCTCGACGGCAGCAATCTCCTCGCCGGTGAAGAAGCGCAGGAGCGGCCAGCGCTGGTCGGGCGTCTTTTCCGCGGCGAGCTGGTATCCGCGCCGGAACTGCTCGCGCTCCTCCTTCGTCGCAAACGACTCGACGGCGATGTCGAACGCGCGGTTGTACTTGTCCTCAACCGCGGCCGCGTCCATGCCCTTCTGGATGATCTTCGACACCGCGGACGCCATGTCGCCGACGCTCTTGCCATACGACCGGTTGCCGATCCGCGACACCCGCACGACATACAGCAGGTTGCTGCGCGTTCCCAGGATTTTTCCGTGCTGAAGCTTCTTCCCCATTCTGCAAGTTTTAAAAATAGTGGCCGTCGCCAAATTTTAGTTTTCATTTAAAATGCAGGACGGTGGCAGCAAGTTTATCGGGAGCCCCCGCAAGTGGCTCGAGTACAATCCGAAGCACGTCGTCGCGCGCTACATCCTTGTGTGGGTGCTGCTATTTGCGACGATATGCGCGCTGACGTGGGTCGCGCTCTCCGCGCGCCAGTTCCGGCTCGCAAAGTCGTCGCGGCCCGTCCGGCTGACCAACGAGACGTGGGTGCACCTCGACCCGGAGCAGGTCAGCATGATTCCCCACAACCGGGAAAACGGCGTGTGGTGCACGATGCACAACTTGGTGTTCATGCGCTGCTCGTTCGATGACGTGTTCCGGCACATCGACTTTGCACTGGTTGGGAACGCCGACCACGGCTACCACTTCTACATCCAATGCGAGATGTTCTACGACAGCGGCGGCGACCCGTTTATCTGGCCGACGACGTGCGCGGCGTGGATAGACCACTACCCGACGTCGAAGCTGCCGTTCTTTATTGCCAACTACTCGCTCTATCTCTTCCGCGCATACGCATCCAAGGCTGCGCTCGTGGCGATCGTTTCGGCGGCCGCAACCTACGTTCTTTCGTTCGCGACGGAATTTGTGATTGCGGCGGCCATTACACTAAGAAAAAATAAATGGTATTACAGACCGTATTCTATTGTTGGCATGGAGCACGATCCCGATAGCGAGCGCATCGAGGTTGCGCGCACGCTGCGCCTTGCGTTTGGCCTGGCCGCGCTTTGCCTTGTGCTGTCACTCTGCGGTTTTTTTGTGCACAGGGCCCACATCCACCGCGAGCGGTTTTCGCACGCGCCGGTTCTTTCAGACAAGTTCCTCCGGGCGGACATCGCCAGCGACGCGGGCGGGATTCTCTGCGCGCGCAACAGCAGCGCCGACCCGTTTACGTGCCAACACCCAAACACGTGGCAGCAGGTGCTTCCGCTTCTGGCGCCCGGCGATAGTGCCGCTGCGCCATTCATGTTCTGCGAGTCGACGCTGCTGCTCGACGGCGGCCGCGTGGTCTGGCCCGCGACGTGCCACGTGCATACCGAAAACAGGTGCATTCCAACTTACCAGTGCAGCGTCTTCTCGCCGTTCGGCGGACACCGCACACCGTATGAGACATACTATGCGGTCGGCGGTGGACTGCTCGCGATCGTCGTGACGATTTGCATCGACCTGCTCGCAAACTTCCTGTCCATGCTTATCTGCGACGTCGGTCGGCAAGTCCGGGCCATCTCGCAGTATTTCTCGGGCAATAAATATCTGTGATAGATTCTGCTTCGGGGATGTTTTGGTTGCTGTTTGCGTTTCTCATGATGTGTGTGCCCGCGGCGCTTGCCAACGCGCCGAAGGCCGCCGACCCGTCTGAGTTCTACCACGCGCTGTTTGTGCGCTGCAACCTTATCCACGAGGTCTACATGGCGATCGCCGTGCTCAACTCGCAGGGCCGCGAAGCCGACCGTGACGCGCTGATCGACCTTGCCCGCGTCGCCCTGCTCCGCGAAACAAACCCGCACACCCAGTGCGAGGACTTTTCGGCGGACTTCATGCGCCTCTTCAGGAACGACGTGCTCGCGGGCTACGAGTCCCGCATCGAGCAGATCAGAAACTTCCCTGCCCAGCCTCCAGCCCAAACAAAATAATTGTCGCGATTTCAGGCTCTTAAACCTCATAATAAATTTCGATTTCGAAGTTACATCAAAT
>CAYWRU010000042.1:0-28422 GCA_964460795.1 uncultured bacterium
GTCAACGATTCCGTCTTTTACCCGTTTCGGTTACCTTTAATTTGAGTCAACGCGAACCGAAAAAGAGAAACAGTTTTTGGAGGAGCCAGCCGATAATTCCGTTATGAAATCCATACCGTCCATGATCTGTGGGGTTCTTTTTTTAGGCTCTCTTTTGCTTATGCCTTCCACGGGATGGGCGGGAAATGAAATGAATGTTGCGGGTAATGCCAGTAAAATTCTGCGCGGAACCGTGAAAACAGTTGGGGCAGCTTTTCAAGTGCCCATGGCGATGATGCAGGATTCTTCCCGAGTGATGTTCCCCTTTGGAATTTTGACCGGTGCAATTCGTGGAAGTATTAAAACAGTAGCGGGAACTTTGAATGGGGCGCTTGATATTGCCCAAGGTGCCGCGCCCTACGCCAAGTACGCTGTTTTCGCCTAGTCGAAAACCATAGTACTGAGCCTGCCCCTCAAATTAATCTTGTCGAAGTACTAGCCTCCTCAGAGACGTATCGTTACAGCAAGAGTACGCCCCGCGGCTTGCCGCGGGGATACCTTGCAGTCCCTGAATCCCGCCTCCGGCGGGATGAAGGATGTGAGATCCCGCCAAAAAACGACGGGATCAAATTCGCACGGCAAGTTGTATTCCGCGACGTTGCGTGCTCATTTGACTTTTTGATAAGAGCGTAATTCCTTGCCAAATTTTTTAGCCATGCCTTTCATCGTCTGACCCGCTGCCTGGATTTTCATCAACGGCGCAATTTCTGCCAGTGGGATGACAACAAACGGATGCTTTTCAAATCCAGGATAAGGTAAAAGATCGATGTCAATGGTCCGTGGGATAAATTTATTTTTTGGATCTCGTTTACGCCCCCATTTATTTTCGATTTTTTTTATTTCTTGTCTCATCCATTTGAGTGTCCGCTTTGATTCCAACACAAGAACACAATTGAGAAATTTTTGTGTGCCCGCTGGGCCAAAGGGCAGCGTTTGATAGATGGAAGAGATCTTCACCACTCGGGATATTTTACATAGGTCCTGAATGGATTTGGCTAGATAGAACCTTGGACGGATATTCGAGCCCAGACTGAGAAAGTAGAGACTCATCGCCGGCGAAAAATTTCAATCCCGACATTCTTGGAATGACGGAGCGCTCCGGGCTTGGAAACCCGGAGACGAATCTCGGGCAGTTTAAAAGTTTTGAGCAAAAGAGCCGCGAGACGTTCTGCCAAGGTTTCGATTAAAAAGAAACGGCTCTTTTGGACATAGTTGAGGATAAATTTTGAAATGCTTTTGTAATCTACTGCGTCTTTAATTTGATCGGATTTGGCGGCTTTTCGGATATTGGTAGAGATTTCAAGATCAATCAGGATGGTTTGTTTGGTTTTTCGTTCCCAATCAAAAATGCCAATGATGCAGGGAATTTTTAGACCTTCAATAAAAATTTTATCGCTCATGGCGGGAGTGTAGCATGACCTCCCAGACCTGTCTATTTTGAAACCTTATCGGTTACGATTTGGGTTCGGGAGGCTTCTGGCCAAAGATCCGAATTCCGACTATCATATGCTCCATGACAACGACTCTTACACCCGCTCCATCGGAGATCCAAGCGGAAGCTGCCCGATGCCCGTATTTTGGTCCCTGCGGGGGATGTCTCTATCAGGACCGGACCTATGAATCCGAACTTCAGTATAAAGAATCCGAGCTCCAAAAGTTATTTATCAGCGAATTAGGGCGGCTGGATCTTCCCTTCTCTTCAATCGTTCCTTCTCCTAATCCTTATGAATACCGGCACCGGCTGGATCTGACCATGAAAAAAACCCGCGAGGGTCTGCTCATGGGCTTTCAGCAGGAAGGACGGCGCAATATTATTTCCATTGAGTCCTGTGCCATTTCCCGGCCTGAGGTTTCCGATTTCATCCCTGAACTTATCCGGCAAGCGACGGCTCGCTGGCCGGAAGGATACCGAACCGCAAATTTGGTGGTGAAGACCTGCGATGATCACCGGGTGGTGTGGGGAGGAATCGGACGACGCTCGCTCGAACTGCCGGAACAGGATTATTTATGGACTGAAATCCACGGACGAAAGATCTATTACTCGCTCGACACTTTTTTTCAGGCCAACCTCGGAATTCTGCCCCGGGTCATGGATCAAATAAAATCACTCGTGACTTTGGATGCGCAGACTGTTTTTTTGGATCTTTATGCCGGCGTTGGACTTTTTGGAATTTATTTTGCTGATCAAGTGGGCGCCGTCCATTTTATTGAAGACTGTGTGAGCTCGCTCAAACTTCTGTCCTTTAATATCCGGCAGCATCATTTAAAGAATGCCGGCGTGCATCCAGGAAAGGCAGAAGAGGTGTTGCCTCGGCTGCTTCAGGAGTCTCCGGGCCTTCGCAAAGTGGCTATCGTGGATCCTCCGCGCCGCGGACTTCATGCCACTGCCTGTCAGGCGTTGGCGGATTCCCGTGTCTTGGATCATCTTCTTTATCTTTCTTGCAATCCGGAATCACTCGTCCGGGATCTTAAAATTTTTCTTCAGGCTGGATGGAAAATCGAACATATTGTTCCCTTTGATTTTTTTCCGCGTACCCGCCACCTTGAAACTCTGGTTTCGATCAGGCCATGAACAGCGAACAAACCTTAGAAATGTCTTTGAGCGAAAGTTTTTTAGAGGGGCAATCTGATCGTCCAAAATCCGGATATCGTCCGGCGGGGACTGGCGCTCTCCAGGGGCCGGTTGACTTCCAAAAAATGTTCGGCAATGACCATCCGGTGGAACTTGAGATCGGATGCGGGAAAGGGAAGTTTCTTTTTGAGCGCGCGGCCGCAAATCCAAATATTAATTTTGTGGGACTCGACTGGTCTCGCAAATGGCTGGAAAAGGGTGTGATTTTTTCGACGAAAAATTCGCTTCAGAACATCCGGTTCTTTTGGATCCGGGCCGGAGAATTTCTCAATCAAGTAAGCCCTGGAAACCTCGCTGTGCTTCATATTTATTTCCCGGATCCCTGGCCTAAGCGCCGGCATGAGGCTCGAAGGCTCATTCAGACGGAATTTTTGGAGCATGTTTGGACGCTGCTCGAGTCTCAAGGAAAGGTCGAGATTGCGACCGACTATGTCGATTACTTTAGATGGATGAAACGGGTGGTCCAGGAGTCAACGGTTTGCTGGTCCGGTCTTCGTCTCTCAAAGAATGAGCGGATTTTCTCGCGGAAACATCAAACTCACTACGAAATGAAATTCACCGGAGAAGGCCGCGACCGGTTTTATATGGAGCTTCAAAAATGATGCGTTTAGCAAGGGCCCTGGCGCTTGCGGGGATTGGGTCCCGAAGAAAATGTGAAGAGCATATCCGAAACGGAGCGGTGTCCGTGAACGGCGAGGTCGTTCAGGAGATGGGCACTCAGGTGGATCCGGAAATGGACGCGCTGGCTTTTCGCGGCAAATCCCTGCGTTTTGAAAAATTTGTTTACTACCTTCTTTTTAAGCCCGAAGGATATACCACGACGGCTGAAGACTCTCACGCCAAACATACGGTGTATGAACTTTTGCCGCCGCAACTCATCCCAGGATCCCGTCAGCCGAAACAAGGGCGGATCCGGGTCTTTCCTGTCGGACGGCTTGACCGCAATAGTTCAGGACTTCTTTTATTTACAAATGACGGTGATTTTGCGCATGAACTGACGCATCCCAGTTTTGGAATTGAAAAATGGTATGAAGTGCGGCTGGATCGGGCTATGGATTCCCGGGATTCAAAAAAACTTTTGGAGGGCGTGCGTCTTGAAGACGGTCCGGCGCGCGCTGAGAAAATTAAGATGCTTTCGCGCCGCGTCTGCTGTCTCATGATTCGGGAAGGGCGTAAGCGCGAAGTGCGGCGTATGTTAGAGGCTATTGGATATAAAGTCGTGCGTCTTTGCCGGATCTCTTTCGGGCCTTTTCGGTTGGGGCATTTGCGTCCCGGGGCTGGAAGGTTTATTGGAAAAGATGAAATTGGAGCCATCAAGCGATCCCTGGCTGGTATTCATGGCGGAACGAAATCTCGTGTGAAGAAAATTGAGAACGATCCAGCGCCTCTTAGTTCAGCTGACGAAGATGCCGATAATCCCTTATGATGAAGCGAATTTTCCTTGGGATCCTTTTTGCGGGCCTGATTCTGTCCTCTTGCGCTAAAAAATCGAAAGAGCTTCTAGTCGCTCCCAAATTTCCATCCAAGGCTATTTGGCTACAAGGGAAGCCTGCGCCCGCTAATTTTTATGCCGACAAAGTCACGCTCATCTATTTTTGGGATTACACCTGCCTGAACTGTCTCCGGGATCTTGTCTATTTGCGGGAATGGGAGCGGCTCTATCACGCTCATGGATTTCAAATTGTCTTGATCCATTCTCCGGAATTTAAATTTGCCGCCAAAAAAGAAAATGTGGAAAGAGCGCTTTCCTATTATGGAATTTCCTATCCGGTTATTTTAGATAATGATTTCAGTCTTTGGAAGGCCTACCAGGTTTATTCTTGGCCAACCAAAATTCTCATTAATCCGCAGGGACGCATCATGCGCACAGAAATAGGGGAAGGCCGCTACTTGGATTTTGAAAAAAGTATTCGAGCTCAAATTGAGCGCATGGATCCCTTAGTCCATCTCCCGGATCCTGCATTTTCCGGCGAACCTTATACCTATGAAGATGACGCGTGCGGTTCTATGTCGGGAGACACTTATATGGGGTATGACAGGGCGAATTGGCTGGGGGCCTCCATTGCGAATCGGGAATGGACAAAGCCGGAAAAGACAACGGTATTCCGGGACCGCGGCGACCGGGTCCCAAGAGGATTTTTTCTGCATGGACTTTGGACCAATCAAGAAGATGCCTTTCGTCATGCGCGAACCACGAATGAGTTGAATGACTATTTGGGCCTTCTTTATCGCGGGACGCAGGTTTATGCTGTTCTGAGTCAGGATGATTCGAAAAAAGAGACTCCGGTTTATGTGACCCGTAACGGAGAGCCGGTGCCTGAGGCCTTTCGGGGGAGAGACCTTGTGGTGGATCCGGAGGGAAAAACTTATGTTCCGCTCCGCGAGTCTCGTTTGTATCAGTTGATTTTGAATGAAGAGGACGGAGAGCATGAGATCAAGCTGTGGCCCCGGTCCGAAGGCGTTTCAATTAATACCTTTTCTTTTGCCAATCGATGCCTGAGCCGTGTTGATCTTCAAACTTCATCGGCGTCCTCCTGAAAAAGGATTCCCCGCAATCATTTTTGCCGCGGGTGCAATTTCCGGCGTTTTGGGTCATAGAGCCAGTAAAGATATTCTTCTTCATTTTCTCCCACCATCACATGATGGCCGGCAATTTTAAAAGCCGAGAGCGGATGAATGTGGTCTGCGCGAATTCCCATGTCCTTTAAATACTGGATCAGATATTTTCTTTCCTCCCCGTCCATGGAAGATCGTATTTCCAGGAAATCATTCAAAACATCTTCCCAGATCTCATCGCCTCCCTGCGATGCGTCTAAAGTTGTAGATCGAGTCATTTTAATTCTCCTTTCGAATGTACTGATCCAAAGTTACCCGATGAAGAAAGAATCGAAAAGGGCGGAAACTAAAATAGGAGAAAAGCATCTACTAAAAAAAGATTTATAAACATTTAATAGTAGATCTCTGCCAACAATTCAAATATCCTTCTAGCAGGAACTAGCTTGGAAGTAAGTCTTTATGCACCCACCTGGAAGCGCCTTATGGCGTTATGGTGTCTCTCAGGGACGGCGTTCTCTAACACTCGACATAACAATGAGATGCGCAAGAACTGTCTGGGGGTGCCTACCACTTGATGCAGTGACTCCGAAAACCATTTTCCGCTCAGACACGCTCGTCCCCAAGGGACTCGCAACTCGCGGAGAAAAGGTTTTCTGCGTCACTTTGTCCAGATCATAGGTTGCTTAAAGAGGGAGATTCTCCGGCGAGCCCTTCGACAGGCTCAGGGTTGTCCCGAGCCCATTCGGCGTTGCTCAGGGTGGTGAGCAAAAGTCGAACCACGAAGTCGAGGGATTCCGAGCCTGTCTGCCGGTAGGCGAGGATTGTTTGAGCGGGAAAGAGTGCCCTGAGTAACTGTATGAGCTGGGAGGCGCACCGTCTCTGGGGATAGGTGGCTGGCGCTTTGAGGTTCTGCTATAATCCGCGCATGCCTAGTCAACCAAGCCGAAAATTGGAAGTTTTTCCCAGCCCATATCCCAAGCGAGATTTTGAAATCCGCATGGAATGTCCAGAATTTACCTGTCTTTGCCCGCGGACCGGCCAGCCGGATTTTGCTACGATCCGTATTACTTACATCCCGGACCGCCTTTGCGTAGAACTCAAAAGCCTCAAGCTCTATCTGTGGAGTTTCCGCAACGAAGGCGCTTTTCATGAGAAAGTGACGAATGAAATTTTGGACGACCTTGTGACCGCAGTCCGGCCCCGGTGGATGGAAGTAGAAGGCGATTTTAAAGTCCGGGGCGGAATTCATACGGTGATCAAAGCCGTTCATAAAGCGCGCGGTTTCAAGAAGTCATAATCACATTTGACCCATCTTTTAAGAAGAAACATGAAAATGACGGGCAATTTTTCCAGGCAGCTTCAGTCCGCCAAAGGACAGATCCGCCGATTTTCGTGCGGACAGGGGCTGTTTCTTTTTTTTCTCATCTCCTTTGTTTCAGCTCCCCGGATTTTTGCGCAGGAAATGGATCGTTCCTTTGATTATTACATCCAGAATGGCTTGGTCTTTGACGGTCAATCCAGCCAGGGACAAAAAGTGGATGTGGGCATTAACGGAGATCGGATTGCTTTTCTTGGAAAAATCAACGAGCCTCATGCTGTTCATCTTATTTCCGCCAAAGGGTTGGTGGTGACGCCGGGGTTCATTGATGCTCACACCCATTCGGATTTTAATCCTCTGATTTATCCGGATCTTGCCAATAAAATTGAGCAGGGAGTAACCACAGAGATTGTTGGGAACTGCGGTATGTCTGCGGCTCCGATTATGGGCGCTCAAGCAAAACATATTCATGAAGTTTGGGCCCGAGAAGGGGTTCTCATCCCTTCTAAAATCTCGTGGAATTCCTACAAAGAGTATCGTGCCGAACTAAATTCAGAAGGCCTTTGGACAAATTTTGTGGGATTGGTGGGACACGGCAATTTGCGAACAGCTGTGATGGGCTATGATCCCCGGGCCGCTTCCGAGTCCGAGATTCTTGAGATGAAGAGGCTTCTTCGCGAGTCCATGGATCAAGGGGCTTTTGGGATTTCTTTCGGACTTTCCTATTTGCCCGGCGCTTATGCGGATGAAAAAGAGATCACTGAACTTTGCCGCGAAGCCGGGCAGCATTTGGGAGTGTGCACCTTCCATATCAAGAGTGAAGGAGTTCAGCTGCTTGAATCAATCAATACAGTTTTGAAGATTGCGCGAGTGACGCGGTCCAGGATTCAGATTTCACACCTGAAAGCCGGAGGAAAATCGAACTGGCCAAAAATCACGGAAGCTATCCGCATGATTGAATCCGCCCGCCAAGAGGGGCTTTCTGTAGAAGCGGATTTTTATCCTTATGAAGCAGGTTATGCAGAGCTTGGGGCGATTCTTCCGGATGCGTTGTACCAGCGAAAGGACCGCAATGCTTATTTTCGCGATCGCTCGAAACGTCAGAATCTTCTCGACCAGCTTCGAAAATATGATGACGAAGGACGATTTCACTGGGATTCGGTGATGGTGGCTTCTGTGGAGAACCCTCGGTACTGCGCTTTTGAAGGAATGACGCTCAAAGGAATTTCGCAGAAGTTCAAAGTAGAACCGGAGAAATTTCTCATCGATATTCTTGCAGATACGAATTTTGAGGTCAGCGCCTTTTATTTTTCTCAGCATCAGAAAGTCATTGATCAAGTTGCGGTACAGCCTTGGGTGAGTCTTGGCAGTGACAGCATTGCCGATGGAACTCGCAAACCCCATCCGCGTTGTTTTGGAAATTTTCCGAAGTTTCTTAAAGAGTATATGCGAGGTCAAAAAAAGGTGAATTTGGGCGATGCGGTTAAAAGAATGAGCGCTCTTCCTGCTGAACAATTTAATCTCAAGAACCGCGGCCGAATTGAAGTAGGTGCTTACGCGGATATTGCAATTTGGGACGCCGGTGAAATTGAAGATCAGGCCACTTACCTGGATCCCCATCAGGGTAATCGTGGTATTCGTTGGGTTTTTGTAAATGGACAGCCGACGCTAGCTAAAGGTAAGATCACAGCGGATAAGTCCGGCCATCTACTTTCCTCTCAAGGGTAGTCTGCAAGTTTTGCACATCAGGCACTTTCAAAAACTTCTTAAAAATATTTAATACCTGTTAAAAAATCGGCATTTTATTGGTCAGACGGAACACATAATTCAATTTAATAATGTATGTTTGATCAGTAATGATAATTAATGATATATATTACTATATAATTAAATACACATAATTATTCAGGCATGGTATGCTTTTTATAAGGCTATAATAACTTAATGAGGAAGAAGGAAGATCGAATGATGCAAAGTGCAGCGGATATAAATTGGGATGCAGAGAAAAAATCCAAGGGATTTTCCCGCGTACCATCTCAAAGTCACAAAGGTTCGTCATCGCCTGAAGCAACAAGATTCAGCGCGAACCGTCCTCGCGTATGGATGCGAGGTCAAGCGATGGTTGAGCTGGGGATTGTGGCACCCATTGTAGTAGTAGGAATGTTGATGTGGACGCAGATTAATCAGATGACGAGTACGCAGCACCGGCTCATGGCTTCGGCCTATGAAGGAACTAAAATCACGTCGCAATTTACCAATCTCTATATCACAGAATGTCTCAATCCGCATGACCTAAGAGAACGTGTCATGGGCATGTGTTCAGCATTAATATCAAAGTCAGAATGCGAGGCGCGCTTTTCCGGCCGCGTCCCTGAACACGAAGTCGACCATGACCATGGAGAGGGAGAGTCTGGGGGCCGGCTCAGCCCTGAAGAGAAGGAGAAGATTTTCAATGATCTGGAAGAACTGCTTTCCCGAAAAACATTATGCCAGATCATGAAGGAAAGAACTGCTCAAGCAATGGATTATTGGAAGCTGGCAACGAAAGGCGAGGGATCTCCATCGTATACACTAAAACCGGCCCACTACTGCAAGGACGGGGATGGAAATTTTTATGATGAATGTTTATCCATACCTAAAAATACAAATGTGAATGAATTTGTAGGAGTAGAAGCAGAGTATCCCAAAGCTTATGCCTTGGCGGGAATTTTTGGAGTCACAAAACATAAAGCAAAGTCAGTGACCTTATTAAGAAGTTTTCGGACAGACTCGGGAGGTTTGCGAATTCCCGAGGGTAGTGAAGGATGTGTTTTTGGAGTAAGAACCGGTATGAGTGTCCGATATTTTTGCGGTCAATGAGGTGGGGACAATGAGAATGCAGAAAACCTGCAGAAAAAATGAAAAAGGCCAGAGCTTAACGGAATTCGGATTAACAGCGCCGATTTTCGCGCTTCTGTTATTCGGATCCGTCCAGCTCCTCTTTATGCCGTATCAGAAGGCGATGATGGAAAAGGCGGTTTGGGATGCGAGCCGGGCTGCTGTGACAGCCACGACCGCGGATGAAGATCAAATTAAGGAAAAAATGGCTAAGGTTGTCGACCTCTACAAGCAGTTAGGGTATTTTGGAAATGATATGACCGTGGATTTTACAGAAGTCGAACAAGCGGACCAAGTGACTTTAACGGTTCCGCACCGCATTTTTTACCGTCTTGGGGTGAAGCTTGGAGAGAAGCCGGATTGGGACAGCCGTGCCGGTTCCTTTGAGAATTATAAGGGATCTCTTCCGGATACCGGAGGCGAAGCATGAACATAAAATCCCAAATTCCAAAATCCAAACTCCAAACCCTAAACAGTTCAACGATTTGGGATTCGGGATTTGGTGCTTGGGATTTTCTGGTTCGTCCGCTTCGTTCGTCTCGGGGGTCTTATTTGGTGTTACTGGCAATGATGACGGTTATTTTTGCCGGAGTCGGAGGAATGATTTTTGAAATGAATAAATCCATGGCTTTAAGAACGCATATGCAGAGTGTGGCCGATTTGGCAGCCTTGGCAGCCGGGCGCGAATATTTTGATAAAGAGGCGGAGATTGATTTTGACAGGATCCATACGATCATCAAAACCGTGGTGGATGAAAATGGACAGTGGTTGGGAAATTCAGCGAAATATGATATTGATAAGAGTGAAAACGGAGTCATGATGGGATTTTTTGAGGGCATCCGGCTGGCTCGGGATGAAGACGGAAAGTGGAAAGATTATCAGTTTACGCCGTTCGACGCTCCTTATAGGCAATCGAATACCAAGATCAAGGAATTAATTACCACGAAACCCAACACAGAATCCAATTCAGTGCGGGTCGTCTTGGAAGCTAATGAGGATGCCGTAGCTCACATGCTGCAGGTTTTGGGACTGACGGGAAAAATGAAAGTGGAATCCATTGCACAGATTTGCGCAGACGGAAGTATTGCGCTTTATGGAATGTGCGCCGGAGGCGGAGAATTGATCTGTAACAACAACGGCATTCAAGATAATGATGAAACCGGAGTGGACTGCGGAGGCTCTGCCTGTCCCTCTTGCTGCGGAAATAATCAAGTGGATAGCGGAGAAGAATGCGACCGCGGCGGAACGAATGGAACGCCCTGTCCGGAACCGGCCTGGACTTCAAGCGCTCCCGGCAATAGCTGTAATTATTGTTCTTTGCTGTGCACCAATGTAACTAAACATGGGCCGTACTGCGGTGACGGAAGCGTCCATGCTCCGGATGAGACGTGTGAACCGCCGAATACGGCAACATGCGATGCAAGTTGCCATACCTCACCGCCTCCCGCATGCCGATGGGTGAAGATCGCGGCTACGATCGGAGGCTCGGGAAGCTCAGAAATCGAACTGGAAGTTGATCCTGCGGCCGGAGCAAAGCAGTATTATAAGAAAACCATTTCAGGGGCGGGAGGGAGTTTGTATAACGATAATTTATTCTGCATTGCTTCGAGTGCGAATATTACAAAAGCAAGTATAGTGCCGGGGGGAACTGCAGTTGATTTTACCCCGACGGCATCGGATTGCGGCGAGTGTGATGTGCCGGCAACGCCGATGTGTTGTCCGATAGAAGGATGCGAGGAGCCGAAGGTGACGGACAAAGAGGGCCGCACCGAACTCCAGAAAGACCCCCATTTAGGGTAAAAAAATGAAAACTATTATCAAAAACATCATGGGAATTGGACCGCAGCAGTCAAAGGGCTATTTTTTCCTTCTGTTTTTTGGTGCTTGGTTTTTTCTGAGTTTTCAAATTGGATTTGCCCAGTCTCAGCATGCAGTGGAAACGCAGACTTATGCAAGCGGTACTGAAACTGTGACGGCAGACCTTACGATTAATCCCTATCAAGTGACCAAAGGGGGGCAAGTTCTGATCACCTGGAATTCAGTGGGGGCTGTCGGGGGATGCCGGGTGAGAAAAGATGGATCTAATTGGAAGACGGGAATAACAGGAAGCGAATATGCCACTAATATTAATTCCGATACGGAATTTACTTTGACTTGTACAGGATCCAGATCTTCCAGGACAGCGGAAGTTTCTCTGGAAGCCAAGGTGCTTCCGAAAGTGGATCTTTATATTACGGTCGATGGAACGGACTATGGCCTTAGTAAAACCGATTCCTTTTTTGCTCTTGTGCCCGGGACGGACTATCGCATTAAATGGCAGACAGAGGATGCCGCTAGTTGTATTGGGACCTCTTTTTCAACCAGTGGAGCACGCAATAACACAACCGGAATTGCCAAGCGAGCCGATACCAGCATTCCTTTGACGACTTATACGTTGACCTGCGGCGGAGCGGGAGGAACTACTGTCATTGATAATGTGACTATTCAAGCCTCTTTAGCCACTCACATCGGAGTTCAAAGCCGCACTTTCGAATCTACCAGCTCTTTTGTGTCTGGATCCACGACGACCACGACTAAGGCGATTCTGACGGTGCAGCCTTTGATCGTTTCCTTTGGAGAAAAATCATTGATTACATGGAATTCCAATAATGCTTCCAGCTGTAATGTAAAACAGGATGGAATCAATTGGGCTGCAGGAACATCGGGTAGTAAAGAAACAGAGGGTCTTGAAATCGACACAACCTACATTCTTTCTTGTGATGGACCCAACAGCTTAAATGCAGAAGCGGCCTTAACAGTTAAAGTGCTGCCTCGGGTTGATTTATATTTGACAAAGGGTAGTGTCGATTATGCCGTAGGACAAATCGGAGCAACGATTACACTTCCAACCGGAACAGAGTATCTGCTTAAATGGCAGTCCACGCCTAATACAATCAGTTGCATCCCAACAGCTTTTGCCACTGGCGGTGTGCTAAATAATACCACGGGGTTATCACAAACAGCGGCAGCGCCTGGAGCGCTTTACACGCTGACTTGCCAAGGGCCTGAAGGTGATACGGTCAATGACAGTGTGGCGGTCAATGCAGATGCCAGCGATGAATCCTCGCAGCAATCATCCTCCACATTTACACAAACTTATTATGAATCCGGGAATCCCATTGCCAATACCACAGCGGTGCTTATTGTGGATCCGCATACTGTCGCCTACGATGGACAGTCGCTCATTACTTGGAGATCGGAAGGAGCTAATGCTTGTACCTTGCAAAAGGCCGGAGTCAATTGGAAGTCGGGTTTGTCGGGAAGCGATTCCGCGACTCATCTCACCAGTAATACGGATTTTACTCTGACTTGTAACGGTCCTCATGCGTTGGTGGCGAGCGTCACTTTAACCGTCAAAGTGCTTCCGAGTGTGGATCTTTATTTCACGGCTGAAACTCAAGATTATGGCCTCAACCGTAAAAATTCGATTTCCCTGATCACTTCTGGAACGATGTATAAGCTCAAGTGGCAATCTTCGGGCGATGCCACAAGCTGTGTCGGTTCAGGCTTTGATACAGGAGGCGCAGCGGATAATACAGCCGGCATTGATAAAACAGCGGCTATAGCAGAGCCCATGACCACTTATATACTTACCTGCACAGGATCGGGCGGAAGTTCAAGCGACCGGGTCACAGTGAATGTGTCGGATGCCGTGGTGCCCAATCCTCATTATGTATCGGCCTGCAGTCTTGATATTGCGCTTGCTTTAGACAACTCAGGATCCATTAGTGCGGCAGAGTTATTGCAAATGAAATCCGCGGTTAAATCTTTTGTGGATAAGATGCCGAGTACAGTCCAATTTTCCGTCACGAGTTTTGATAGAACAGCTACGAAAAGAATCGGATTTACGGATAATAGAGATGCGATCTATGAAGCGATTGATTCTATTCCGGCCTGGACTTCGGGGGTTCCGCATGGAACCAATTGGCAGGATGGGCTCATCAAGGCTTGGAGCACTTATGATCCACGCTCCAATGCACCTAATCTGATTATTTTTGCGTCCGATGGTGTCCCTACCATTGACAATGTATCCGGGGAAGGAACCAAATTTGATAAGAAGTATGCCATGAGTGCGCGTGATGTGGCCAATGAAATTAAAACAGCAGGGACTCGAATTGTCACGGTTGGCATCGGTGTTGATTCGTTAGCGCTGGAAAATCTTGCCATGCTTTCTGGCAGTGTCATCAACAGCGGCGATGTAAAGAGCGATGTTATTTCGACAAATTTTGATGATATGGCAGATGATATGTCGGCTTTAGTGACTAATACTTCGTGCGATTTAGAGTTTAATTTAGAAGCCGCAGCGCAGGATTGCACAGTCGTGGGTCATGCCAAAAAAGGCTCCATCCAATTGACTTGGGATAAACTTTCAACAGCAGACGCTTACTATCTTTACCGTACCAGCAATATCTCTAACGAACGCATTTTAGTGGGGCAGCCCTCCGCCAGCGGAAGGATCGGCTTTTTAGATTCTAATTTGGAAGTGGGAGTGGTCTATGGTTATCAAATCAGCGCTTTAATTGCCGGAGGAGGAGAGACGCAGAAGAGTCCGAATCCGAAGATCTATGCATTTGTGAATGATAATTGTGCGATCCCTGAGTTTCGGGCTAGTTGCACCGCTTCTCCGAATCCGGCTGCTTTGAATCAAAGCGTCACCTGGACGGCTCATGCTGAGGGCGGAGTGGGCGGCTACAGCTATGTCTGGTCGGGAGCAGTTTCAGGATCAGGGGCTTCAAAAACAGATTCTTATGATAGTCCCGGAACAAGGCACGCAACCTTGCTGGCGATTTCCGGAGGCGATTCGGCCACTGGAGAATGTCAGGTGACGGTGCCTCCAGGCGGGGGTACCTCCCATTGCAATTTTCCGGAAGGTCCGGATGATCATGTAGAGAATTATGTGGCGCCGCGGGCCGGATGTCTGAAAGTGGACACGGATGGAAGCGATTTTGATACAGGTCTTGCGGTCTATACCACCGATCCTTCCAGCGGACAAAAGGTTTTGGTGGCTTGCAATAATGATTGTGGAGCGGACAAAGTCGACAGTGCCACGGTTTTTGAAACCGCTGCCGGAACTCAGTACGAAGTCCATGTGGTGAATGTGGCCGGAGATAATCTCGGCACGGTTCAGGTCCATTACAGTGTGGATGACAAAAACTGCAAAGAGACCCCGACCTGTGGTTCCGGAGAAGTTCTATCCAACGGCCATTGCTGTCCGATAGGTCAATCATGGAATGGCACATCTTGTCTTGCAGGGAATGTCCTTACTATGATTCCAGTGCTTGAAGCAACGACAAGTACTAATCAAGCCAATATAAAAATGACCTCTTTAGCGACCGGTGAGAGGCTTTTTTTAACAGCGGCAGCAAAATATGAGGAAAATGAGCGAGGGTGGTGTCGTGATACTATGCAAAGTTACCTCCCGCCACAAATCCAAGCTGCGATGCAGACTTATTGGAATGGGAATTATGGAGATACGGATAATCTTAATGCGGGATGCCTTGGATACGTCGTGACTACTGATACGAGTTTCCCCGTTTTGCCTAACACAACTTACCCTGATAAAACTAAGCCTAATGAAATTCAAGCTGCCGAATTTGACGGGACTCAGGGACTTGTTATCGCAGATCCGGGTAACGGACAAGATGTGCGTTTTAGTGTAACAAACAAAAAAATATGCGGTGCCCGAAGCAAATTTGGTATACGGAACACATTTTATGCCGAGGAAGCTTACATAGGTCTGCCAGGGACGTCACCTAATTTCCCGTCATCAGCCACGGATCAGCCGCACCATACCCAAACGAGTGATTATGAAAGACAGTTTTTCAAATGGTTTCCAGTGGATGTCAGCGGATCACGAGGGGTTCAGGTGAAATATGGGTTTCAAGAGCAAGAAAATAGCGGTAGTCGTTGGGATTCTACCGTTGAAATAGAAGGTTTTTGTGCGGAGGTATGCGGCGAGTCTAATTGGGAAAAAGAAAGGAGCTTATTTATTAATTATCCCGATCGCCCTCGCTACTTTGACTACGACGATGAATATTTCGACGTTTATTACTGCAAATCCTAAGGATTAAACGAAGATTTATTGATCAAAAAGAGGTGGGTTAGGAGAAATTGTTGGGTCTAGCAATCTGTCATGAGTTCCGGCTGCGATCAACATGCCATCTCAGAGCCGCTAAAATTTGCCTCATGCAAAACCCCAATCCGGATCTTTCGTCCGGCAAAGTCATCTTGACTATTTTTTGTCTAAAAGCCATTCTATTTTCTTAAAATCTGCATCTAGAGGAATATTCCAATGAAGCTTGCAAAGAAAAAATGCATTCCGTGCGAAGGCGGGGCCAAGCCGCTTTCAAAACGCAAGATTGCTCAGTTTCTCAAGATTCTTCCCGAATGGATTTTGAGATCTCGGGGGAAGTGGATCCGTAGAAAATACCGGATGAAAAATTTTGCCTCGGCCATTGAAATCATCCAAAAAATAGCCTGCGCTGCTGAACTGGCCGGACATCATCCGGATCTTCATCTGACTCGCTACCGAGAATTGGTTGTGGATCTTTCGACTCATGCGGTGGGAGGGCTCACCGAAAATGATTTTATCCTGGCAGCTCAGATTGAGAGTATGGATAAGAAGCTCATGCTATGAATAAGGGAAGGCGGATGCTGTTTTATAGAAAACAAATAGTTATTATCATCGCGGGCATCTTCTTCGCGGTGGATCTTTTTGCTGCGGAAGCTTTGGGAAAGGGACAGGCCCTTCAGGGGCCTGCCCCTGATACATCCGTTTCATCCCAGGCGGAACTTTATTTCCAGGAGGCCAGCCGTGCCATTCAGGAAAATCGGCTGGATGAAGCCGAGACGCTTTTAAAGGAGGCTGCGCGGCTCAATCCTTCGCACTATCAGTATCACTTTGAGCTTTCCAATTTATATTTGGCGCGCTTTGACGGGATTGAAAAACAATCCACCAATCCTTTGGCGCGGGAAACTTTTTACCGGGCCATGAATGAACTCGAGCGCGTTCAAATGCTGAAGCCGGATTTTGTGGCCGCCTATTTTAATCTTGGAATTTTAAAGAAAAAAGTTGGAGATTACGAAGAAGCTCGAGATGAGTTCCGTAAAGCCTTACAGCTCGCCCCTCAGGACCCCCGCATTCTTCTTCAGTTAGGGGAGACTTATGAGCGGCAGGGATTTTATGAAGATGCCCGCGATCTTTATAAGAAAGCGCTCCGGGATTATCCGGGAGACACCAAGATTCAAGACGCGCTTCGTCAAAGTTATGATAATGAAAAACAATATGAAGAGTCTCGGCGTCAGCGTGACCGCACCGATCAGCTTTCAAATCTTTCTCAGCCTATTACCGCACCGCTGCTTGGCGCTTCGTCACTCTATCAAAATTCACAAAACACTCAAAATCCCGGGAACTCGCAGAGCTCAGGTTCTCCGGGCCTGACTCAGCTTGGTTTGATGCTGGCGCAGGGGCTTTTCAGCCGCGGAAAAAGCGAATGATTGATTCCTACAAAGCGATTTTTTTTGATGCCGGCGGCACGCTCCTGCATCCCTATCCTTCCGTAGGAGAAATTTATGCAGAAGTCGCCGCCCGCTACGGAGTCAAGGCCTCTAGTCAGGAAATCGAAAAAAAATTTCGGGAGATCTGGATCCAGCGTGAGGGACTTGCCCAGCTGAGTGCCCATTCCAATGAAAAAATAGAAAAAGACTGGTGGCGTAATCTTGTGGCTGAGGTGTTTTCTTCTTATTCTCTGGGGGATCAATTTGAGAAATTCTTTGATGAACTCCACCGCCTTTTTGCTGAGCCGGAAGTGTGGCGGCTTTATCCCGGAGTTTTGGAGCTTTTAGCAGAATTAAAAAAACGGGGGAAGCATTTGGCGGTAATTTCCAATTGGGATTCGCGGCTGATCAAGCTCCTCGAAAGGCTTGGGATTGCAGGCTATTTTGAATTTATTTTAGCCTCAGCTGTCTTTGGTTCCGCCAAACCGGGAGCGCGCATCTTTGAAGAGGCTTTGAAGCGGACCGGGGTTTCTCCTGAAGAAGCCCTTCATATAGGAGACAGTTTTGAGGATGATATCAAAGGCGCGGTGCAACTGGGGATTCATGCGGTTCTTATCGATCGTCACCAGCATTTTAAAAAAAATCCCAAGGGGTCGATTCAACCCACGCGGGTCATTCGTCATCTGGATGAACTGCTGAAAACTTAAATGGGCAAAGTAGAGAGGAGAGGGTAGAGAGAAAAAAGTGGGTTAAAACTAAGTGCTTTTTTCAGTTCTCGCGACTCTCTTCTCTCTACTCGCTACTATCAAGATTGACAGCGTCCGCGAGTTCAGTTATCTTGCTTTCCGTTCGTCATCAATCAGTGAGGAGATTTGGATGGAACCGACTGTATTTAAATCTGATTTTCTTAAAGGGAAAAAAGGCCTGATCTTTGGCGTAGCCAATAAGCGCAGTATTGCGTGGGGCATTGCCGAGGCGCTTGCCAATCACGGAGCCGAACTTGCCTTTACCTACCAGGGAGATCGACTCAAGGAAACGGTGGAGGAGCTGGTTGCAACCCTGCCGACACGCTCACCGCTTTATCCCTGTGATGTGACCCGCGATGAGGATATCTGCTCCGTATTCGATCAGGTTGGCAAGGATTTTGGTTCACTGCAATTTTTAGTCCATGCCGTGGCATTTGCCAAAAAGGAAGAGCTCGCCGGCCGGACTTTGGAAACCTCCCGCGAAGGATTTCATTTAGCTCTTGATGTCAGCACCTATTCATTGATCACCATGACCAAAGCTGCGGAACCTCTTCTTGAAAAAGAGGGAGGAAGTATTGTGGCACTTTCTTATTTGGGGGCAGACCGCGTCATCCCCAATTACAATGTGATGGGAGTGGCCAAAGCAGGACTTGAATCTGCGATCCGATATCTCGCAGCTGATGTGGGAAAGAAAAATATCCGCGTGAACGGAATTTCCGCAGGGCCGGTCAATACCTTAGCGGCGCGCGGCATTTCTGGATTTACGACCATGCTGGAAAATCACCGTAACCGCGCTCCTTTGGGACGCAATGTGGAAGTAGAAGAAGTGGCCAATGCAGCATTCTTTCTTTTAAGTCCGCTCGGGAGCGGCATCACGGGCGAAACGATTTACGTGGATTGCGGTTACCGCGTCATGGGCGTGTAACAACAAATCTGAATTTCAAAATCCGAAATTCGAAACAATCTCAAAATTCGAATATCAAATGTTTCAAACATTCGGATTTAAATATTTGAATTTGTTTCGGATTTCGTGCTTAGGATTTCGAATTTAGAAATTATCATGTCATCCAAAAATATCATTGTCCTCGATCTCGAGACTCAGAAATCCTTCAAAGAAGTGGGCGGTAAGGCCCGGCTTGAAAAGCTGCGCATTTCCGTGGCTTGCATCTACGATTATCAGACCGGTGAATATATTTCCTATGAGGAAAAAGATCTGATGCGTTTGGATAAAAGAATCCAGGCGGTTGATCTTATTGTCGGATTCAATGTGCGGCGTTTTGACTTGCCGGTTCTGGCTCCTTATCTTTTTGGTCCCATTGATTCTCTTCCGGTTTTGGATCTGATGGAAGCAGGTGAAGCGGCGCGCGGACACCGGGTGAGTTTAGACAGCATTGCAGGGCCTACGCTCAATCAAAGAAAATCCGGATCCGGAGTGGACGCCATTACCCTTTTTCAAGAGGGGAAAATGGAGGCGCTGACCCGGTACTGTTTTGATGATGTTCGGCTGACGCGCGAGATTTATGAAGTGGGATGTAAGACCGGAAAAGTACTTTTTACTTCGACCTGGGATTACAAGACCTATGAAGTGCCGGTGAACTGGAAGCGCGAGACGGAAGAAATTTTAGAAAAGCGCGCGGCCAGCGCCAGCCCCAAGTTTCCCACCAGCCTTTTTTAAAACCCAAAGGTGCCAAGAAGTGGTTTCATAAGTCGTCATATGTTGTTTGGCTGTTTCATTTGTTTTTGCTGTCATCCCGGGCTTGACCCGGGATCCAGAATACAAATCAAAGGCATGGATGCCGGATCGAGTCCGGCATGACAATCCAGACAACGAGTTACAAATACTTATGAAACCACTTCCAAGCGCCTGAGAAAGTAAAATGTCCATCTATCTGGATGCTCACGCTACAACTCCCATGGATCCGCGGGTTCTCAAAGTCTGGAAAGATACGGCTGCGCGAGAGATCGGGAATCCTTCAAGCCTTGATCATGATTGGGGCCGCCGTGCCGATCATGTCATCCGAGCGGCGCGGACAAAAGTTGCGGAGCTCCTTAGCGCAAAGCCCGAAGAAATTATTTTTACGAGCGGCGCTACGGAGTCCAATAATCTTGCGATCCAGGGGATCTTCCGGCTTTACCGCGACCGCGGACTTCATCTCATCACTCAGGTGACGGAACATAAATCCGTGCTTGCTTGTTTCCAGGAATTAGAAAAACAGGGGGCCCGGGTAACGTATCTTAAAGTCAATAAAGAAGGGCAAGTTTCCATCCAGGAGCTTCAAAAAGCCATTCAGCCCGAGACGATTCTAGTCTCCCTTATGATGGCGAATAATGAAATCGGAACGTTACAGCCGATTCGCAAAGCAGGGCAGCTCTTGAAGCAACGCGGAATTTTTTTTCATACGGATGCAGCACAAGCCGCCGGAAAACTTTTAATCAATGTTCAGAGGCTAGGGGTGGATCTCTTGTCCCTTTCAGGACACAAAATGTATGGGCCCAAAGGAATCGGCGTGCTTTATGTTCGTAAAGAAAATCCAAGGGTTCGGATCGCCCCGCTTTTTTACGGCGGAGGACAGGAGCGCGGACTTCGTCCCGGGACTTTGAATGTCCCGGCCATTGCGGCGCTAGGTAAGGCGTGTGAAATTGCAAAGAAAGAAATGAAGCCCGATGAAAAGAGAATCGGAAAATTAAGGGACCGCCTCTACTGCACTTTGATTCGACAGCTAGACGGGGTTTTCCTGAACGGGCATCCCGTGGAACGTCTTTATAATAATTTAAACCTCAGTTTTTCAGGTGTCCCGAGTGCGGAGATGCTTCGTGCGCTTGATGGGAAACTCGCACTTTCTACGGGATCTGCATGCGCGTCCCAAAATACGGAACCTTCTTACGTCCTCACGGCTTTGGGGCAGCCGGCGGAGAGAATTCACTCTTCGCTTCGGATAGGGCTGACCCGCTTTACCACTCAGCGTGAAGTGGATCAGGCTGCAAAAATCTTGGTCCAAACCGTCAAAACTTGCCGCCAAAAGAACCCTGGATTTTTTAAAAAAGCACCCCCCGCTTAAGGTCCTGTAGCGGCCTTCAGGTTAAAAAAGTTTGACGCAGGGCCCCTCATCATAAGACAATACCCCTTCTATGAAAATTCTGCAGCGATATGTCCTGAAAGAGATGGGCATTCCTTTTCTACTCAGCCTCCTGACCCTAAACTTTATTTTTATGGGAGGATATTTGGTAAAGGTCTCTCAATTTATTATTGGCCAAGGTGTTCCGCTTACGGATACGTTATTTATTCTAATCCTAGCTCTGCCAGAGATGATTAGTTTTACGATTCCCATCAGCCTTTTGACAGCCGTGCTGCTTGTGATTGGAAGTCTTTCACAGAATAATGAGATCAGGGCTATGCGCGCATCAGGCATTAATCCTCTGTGGGTAATGAAGCCGGCATTTCTCTTGGGGCTTGGACTAACCTGCCTCATGTTTGTCTTTAATGATCAAATTACCTCCAATTCAGGTTTCCTGCTTCGCCGCGAGACGAAACGGATCGCTTTAAAAAATCCCATGGCGCTGATTGAGCCCGGCCGATTTGTAGCGATTTCGGATTCCATTATTTTTTATGCGAAAAAAGTCATAAAAAAACATGAACTTGAAGATATCGTGGCCTACGAGACTGAGGGAACGAATATGCCGGTTCGGACTATCATCGCCGAACGCGGAGAGATCTCTACGGTTTCAGGTGGAAGCGAGGTTCAGATTCGGCTTTACGATGGCAGTATTTCCGATGCAGATGGGAAAAGTGTCCAGGCTATTCAGTTTCAAACCTATGAATTTCCAACCTTAGGGCAACAGGACATCCGGCAGATGAAGAAAAAGACACGAGAACTTACCTTAGCAGAACTTTTGGTTAAGGTGAGCCATGCAGATGTTTCGAAAGAGGACCAGCGGGAAATTTGGAGTGCTTTCCATCAGCGGATCGCCTTTTCATTCGGGTGTTTCCTTTTTGTATTGATCGGAGTCCCCATTGCCATGATGGTGAACCGGGGAGAGATTGTTACTAGCTTTGGCATTGCCATGGCGAGCGCTAGTTTGTACTACATCCTTTTTTCCGGAGCCAAGACACTTGCTTATGAAGGCGTGATTCCTGCGGTGATTGCTTTCTGGGCGCCCAACCTATTGATCCTTGGCGCAGGGCTTTTCCTCAACCGTAAATCATTCCACTTGTAAAATAAAAGGGGACAGGCTACTTTAGATAAAAGTAGCCTGTCCCCTTAAGCTTTTGCGAGAACGAGCGGAAGCAGATCAGAAGGTTTTTCCAGCAGAAAATCCACATGAAGTTTTTCCATGGCAGTGCGTGTCTCTTTTTCGCTTGAAGACAGACGCGGAAATCCAACCGAATGAACTTCGCATTTTGATTTGGAGCGATTGGCGGTCAGGACATCATCCGGAAGATCTCCGATATAAAGCACGGGCTTGGATGTACCGAGTTTTCGGACGGTTTCAATGAGAGAATAAGGATGAGGTTTTCTGAGGGACTGCCGGGCTTTGACTTCCGCATCACGCACTTCATTCATGGTGGTGATGGCATCAAAATAATGCATGACTCCAAAACGGCGCAAGGCATAGACCGCTTCAAAGCGGGAGCGGCCGGTGGTAATACCCAGCTTGATTCCTAAATCTTTAAGACGTTTTAGGGTGGAATCCCGGAAGATCAGTTTTTCTTTTCGGATAAGGCCGCTTTTTTGCCAGTAAAGCGAAGTGCGGCCTTCCACTTTTTCAAACAGATCCCGGCCTAGATAAACTTCCTGAAAAATTCTGGAAATTCTTTCAATCGTGACATAGGGATGCGTTCCCAGTTTTTTGACAATGCCGGAAACTCCCAGCGGCCGGGTACGAAAAGATTTTGCAAAGGCACGAATATCAATGGCCTTGGCGAGATCCGTAAGCGTATGGCCTTTGACTGGAAGTGTTAGAAGATAAATCAGAAGGCCATAGCAGCAATCCCAGTCATCATTAAATCCACCGAGGAGTTTAAACTCAGCCACATCTTTGATGCTGAGGACATGATGTTTAGCCGATTGTCTTGGACTTTGGAAAAAGGGGACTTGGCCTTCTGTGAGAAAAAGATCAACAGTCCAGCGGATGGTATCGAGATAGGATTTTCTCGTATCCACGAGCACATTGTCGATATCAAAAACCACGCCGCCAAAAAGGAGATCACGGGAAGTATTGGACGATACCTTCTTTTTGAGCGGGGAGCGCAGGGATGACGTCATAATCTCTTTTCTGTCATTCCGGCCTCCGAGCCGGAATCTAGTTTTTAAATGCATGGATGCCGGATCAAGTCCGGCATGACATCCATGGTTAACTATCTGAAGCGGGATATCCCTTCGGAGGATCTGATTTCACATTCGGATCAGAACCTAGTATAATTCCAAAACTTTCAAACGCCAAGATCTAATCCCTTAATCCGCCTACGCAAACCTTTAGTCATGGGTGCGATAAAAGTGTTAAAGGATGATTGCTTCGGCGAGATGTTCGCCGTGTGTGGTGCGTAGGACGGACCTCGCCGGAGCTCGAAGAGCGGAGGCGGGTATTAACAGAGGACCGCGACTATGAAGTCGCGGGGCTCCATCGGAGATATTATGAAGTTGAATCAGCGTAGTTCCATCATCACCGAAGGTCCTTCCCGCGCCCCGGCCCGGGCCATGTTAAAAGCCATGGGGCTTACCGATGAAGATATCCAGAAGCCCATGATTGGCATTGCCAATACCTGGATTGAAACCATGCCTTGCAATAATCATCTCCGGCGTTTGGCTGAAAAAGTTAAAGAAGGTGTGCGTCAAGCCGGAGGAACTCCCATTGAATTCAACACTATTGCCATTTCTGATGGAATTACGATGGGCACGGAGGGGATGAAGACATCCCTCATCAGCCGTGAAGTGATTGCTGATTCCATAGAACTTGTGGCGCGCGGACATTATTTTGATGGCATGGTCGCGATTTCCGGATGCGATAAAACCATTCCCGGAACGGTGATGGCGCTCCTTCGCTTAAATGTTCCATCCCTCATGGTTTACGGCGGGTCGATCGAACCTGGAAAATATGAAGGCCGCGATGTTACGATTCAAGATGTATTTGAGGCCGTGGGAAAACATGCGGCTGGATCTATGTCCACAAGCCAGCTTTGTGCGCTTGAAAATAAGGCGTGCCCGAATTCCGGAGCATGTGGAGGACAATTTACCGCCAATACTATGTCAACCGCGTTTGCGATTCTTGGAATTTCTCCGATCGGGATGAACGAAATCCCGGCCATGGATCCGAAAAAAGATGAGGCTTGCCGCGAAGCTGGACGACGGGTTTTGGAACTTTTAAAACAAGGGGTGACGCCGAAAAAAATTGTGACGCGCCGCTCCCTGGAAAATGCCATTGCAGCCGTGGCCATGACCGGCGGATCTACGAATGCAGTGCTTCATCTGCTCGCCATTGCGCGCGAAGCAGGTGTTAAACTTTCCATCGATGATTTTGATGGGATCAGCGCCAAGACACCGCTGCTTGGAGATTTAAAACCCGGAGGCCGATTTACAGCAACCGATCTTTATCACGCCGGGGGATTTCGCCTTGTGGCCAAACGTCTTTTAGATGCCGGACGTCTTCACGCGGATGCGCTCACGGTTTCCGGAAAAACCATTGGCGAAGAAGCCAAGCTTGCCAAAGAAACTTCGGGACAAGAAGTGATGCGCCCGCTTATCCATCCTTTGAAACCTACGGGCGGGCTTGTGATCCTAAAAGGAAATCTTGCGCCTGAAGGGGCGGTCATCAAAGTCGCAGGACATAAGAAGCATTATTTTGAAGGCACGGCCAAAGTTTTTAATTGTGAAGAAGATGCCTTTAACGCAGTCAAGGCGCGCAAGATCAAGGCGGGTGATGTGGTAGTGATCCGTTACGAAGGCCCCAAGGGTGGACCCGGGATGCGTGAAATGCTCGGCGTGACTGCAGCGCTGGCGGGTGAGGGTTTGGGTGAAGACGTGGCGCTTCTCACGGACGGACGTTTTTCCGGTGCAACGCGTGGGATGATGGTGGGTCATGTGGCCCCTGAGGCGGCGAATAAGGGTCCGATTGCAGCGCTTAAAAACGGAGACAAAATTATTTTGGACATCGAAAAACGCAAACTTGAAGTGAAGTTAACCGCGAGTCAGATCCGCACGCGGCTTAAAACCTGGAAGCTGCCCAAGCCGCGTTATGCATCCGGAGTCATGGCCAAGTACGCAAAACTGGTTTCCTCAGCGGCTGAAGGAGCGGTCACTCAATAGCTATTTGAGCGCCGGAAAATTCGGCTTTTCGCACCACTCATTTATGAGTATAATTCCGCCTCACCTATTCTGGCCTTGTCTTCTCTGTCCCCGTCGTCCGTCACGTAGACGAACTTCGGGTTCGGCACGTGACGCACTTGGGCCGACCGGGCACAAGTGTAATGAACAAAAGGGTTGGTGGTGGAGATATCGCAGGAATAAGAAAACCAGTATAATTTTTACATCATTCATCGCGTCCCCGTCGTCTAGGCTGGTCAGGACACTAGATTTTCATTCTAGCAACACGGGTTCAAATCCCGTCGGGGACGTTCTGCTTCGCTGTGTCGCTTACGCGCACAGCTACGCAGAACTTGCCAAAGACACAGCAAAGCAGAACTCTACGAAGCCCACCCGTAAGGAGTGGGCGAAGTAGAGCTAAAATAATAGCAATCCCTCCTTCAATTTCCCTCGATGGATGATTCACGACGGGAGAGTTTTATGGGCATTGTGTATATTCTGAAGAGCGTTAACAATCCAAGCATGCATTACGTGGGATTCACACAAAATTTAAAACGTCGATTGAAAGAACATAATCAAAATAAGGAGGGTTCATATAGCAGTTACCATGCCCCATGGAAGGTCGAAACATCTATCGCTTTTTCCAATAAACCCCTGACCGAGTCTTTTGAACGTTACCTCAAGAGCGGCTCGGGCCACGCCTTTTTAAAGAAAAGACTGCTCCCAAGATTGCAGGGAAGGAATTAAAGGGTATTCGATACTTTTTCTTGGGATTCTTTGAACCAATTTTTGCCGCCAAGGATGCGAGCGATCAGCATGCTGATGACATTGCTGCCAATGGCGTTCACTGCAGTGGCGGGTGGGTCAACCAAGGTTCCTACCATGGAGATCAACGGCAGGGCTTCAAGCGGAAAACCATAGAGAGTCACGATCAGCAGTTCTCCCACGAAACCTCCGGCCGGAATTCCGGGCATGACCATGCCGCTTAAAAGGGCTACTCCGAGGGCCATCAGCAAAGTCCCGGCGCCTTCAAATTTCATGTGATAAAAACTGAAGAGCAGTGCAATCTTGAGCATGGCTGCGATACAGCTGCCGTCCATGTGGCTCGTGGCACCCACCGGGATCACGATACGGCTGATATCTTTTGGAACACCGATTTCATCTGCAGCTTCAATGTTTGCCGGGATGGTTGCGACACTGCTTCCGGTCCCCAAGGCAGTCAAAGAGGCGAGTCCAATTTTTGACCAAAAAGTGCTGAGACCGCGCCGCCCTCCGGCCAGCAAAGCATAAAAAGAAAATCCGATAAAAAAATAGGCCATTGAAAACGGATAATAAAGCGCAATGACGCGAAGATAAGAACCCAGAAGCTGCGGGCCAAAGACTCCGATCAAATACGCAAAATAGGCGCCGAGTCCAATGGGCGCATAAAGCATGATGATCCAGATCACCTTCATCATCACCGCATTGCCTGAATCTAAAAATTCCCGGAAAAGTTTTCCCCTCTCCTTGGCCAGAGAAGCGCCGAGTCCGACCATGATGGAAAAAATCATGAGCGCGAGCATGTTCTTCCGGGTGAGTAAATGGACAAAATCGGGGACGGTAAAGGCCGCTACGATGTTCGAGATGGCTTGACCTTGATCGACCGGAGCTTGGGCGGCCAGCGTCAGATTGGCGACTGCAGGCGGATAAATTTTTACTGCCACCAGCATGAGCGAGGAACTGAGGAGCCCTGTGCCGGCAAAAAGCAAAAGCATGAGAAAAAGGATGCGGCCTAGACGTTTTAAGTCCGACATGCCGGCAACCGAGGACGAGATCGATAAAAAGACGAGCGGCACCACAGCCGTGAAAAGGAGATTCAGAAAAATATCACCCAGCGGTTTTAAGTGCCGGGTCTGATCTTTGAAAAAGATACCGACGAGTGAACCGATCAAAATGGAGGCAATAAGCAGGAGAGAAAACGAATAATTTTTCAGGACGCGCTTTCCTTGGATGTCCTCTTGTGTCATGACTCTCCCTGATGGTTGATCAGCATTATGCAAATATTCTCGTTATCATTCAACCTTCGATTTGAATTGCCGATGCTTTGGGTATGAATCTTTGCCCGAATAAGCCGCGTTTTTTCAGAAATTTCAAGTGCTTAGTCATCCTGATCGGAATTTTTTCGATGCTCGGCTCCGCGCCCGGGCTGGCCGCGCCGGACGTTCCTGCCTCTGTTTCCGAACTCACGGATGGGATTGCGCAAATTTATGAGGCCAAGGGAACAGTCCGTATACTTAAAAAAAATGCAAAAGACTGGATTCCGGCGTCCAAGGGGATGATCTTGCAAGCCGGAGATCAAGTCCTGACTGAGGACGGAAGTTCGCTCATCATTGCCTTTGATTCTCATTTTCTGAACTTTTTCCGGGTCAGTGAAAAAACAAAAATTGATATTCATTCCATTGAACCTACGGATATTCAAATGGAATACGGAGGAATTTTCAGCGCGCTGGATGGACTGACGCCCGGGCAGAGTTATCAAGTGAGGACACCGACGGCGATTGCAGGAGTGCGTGGCACACATTTTTTATCTGCATACGATCCTGTCCAAGCGCGTGCGACTTTTTCCGTAGCACCTTATGATGATCAACATCAGAGTTTTCTCGAACTCACGCGGCTGAATAAAAATGGCGAGCCGGATAGTGTGGTCATGCTTCCCGAAGGCTTTGAATGGAAGTCTCAGGCCAGGGGGGACGAGACCTTACAGCCCGTACTTCATAAAATGGATCCAACAGAATCCAGCCGACAGAGCACTGTCTTTCGCGATATTGTAGCTACGGTTCCAGGATTTGACGAGCTCCGGGAAAGCGGCCGGCAAATGATCAGCCAAAACCAGGATTCGAATGCGCTTATGCTTCAGCCGCCTCCGCCTCAGAATTACCCTCTGCCCATGCCCGAGGATCAGGAGGTAAAAAAAGACAGCGCTAAGAAGCAAATCATGAAAGGAATTGCCACGGGGCTTCTTTCCGAAGCCGGCCTCGACGGTCTCGATAGCATGGTTGACACCTCGGATGACTCGGACTAGTGGTTCGACTAGATTGAAATTATCTGTAGATGATTTCAATCTTCGCTCACCACAGTACTGAGCTTGCCCCTAAAATTAATCTTGTCGAAGTACTAGGTGATTTCTACATCCTCCCCTGGGAGCTTTTGGTTATTATCGAATTTAGCATGCTTAATGCCTCAATAGTTCACAGCAAGAGTACGCCCCGCGGCTTGCCGCGGGGATACCTTGCAGTCCCTGAATCCCGCCTCCGGCGGGATGAAGGATGTGAGATCCCGCCAATCACCGCCTCTGGCGGGATCCCGTCCAACGGCGGGGAAAACGGCGGGATCAAATTCGCACGGCAAGTTGCGTTCCGCAACATTGCGTGCTCATTTGAC
>CAYWRU010000043.1:0-28213 GCA_964460795.1 uncultured bacterium
GCCCAATATTGTCTGGAATCTGCCACTCCCAGGCGCCGGTATTCTGGATCCCAAGTGCGAGGACATGAACATCATTATGGAAATTATCACGCGAGGCCTCGATTCGTATTTTTGGAATCGATCCCGTAGTCTCCCAGCGGATGAGTTTGCGGCTCATCACACGAAGCACTTCCGATTTTTGGAGTGAAACCAAATGAATCTTACCTTGAACTTTAACCGGACTTGAAACTGCAGACACCGACGCATCTTCGGCATTGCGGATCCGGAACCGAAGATTCGAAGAAATTACATCCGGGACTTTCCATTCCAACCGGCCGGTATTTTCTGCGGCATTTTGAATGATCTGAACATCTTTATTAAATTCATCGCGTGAATATTCCAAGCGGACTTTCGCAATGGTTCCGGTCGTGGCCCAAGTCACAGCCTTGGATTCACCCACAGTCCACACCTCATCAAGCCCCGGCGCAGTCATAACCATAGAACCTTGAATTTTGAAAGTGCTGGCTGAAGTTCCTGAAGCACGGGGGTCCATCGCGTCCACCACCCGGATTTTGACGGTGCCAGAAATGGCATCTGGAATTTTCCAAACCACCATGCCGGTGTTGGGAAGGTTAGAAGCAAAGAGCGTGACGTCCTTCACAAAATTATCCCGGGAATATTCCACATTCACAGCCGAGACACTGCCGCGCGAAACCCAAACAATCTGTTCCTCTTGTCCCACAGTCCACACTTCTCCACCTTTAGGACTGATGACTGAAAAAGCACCTACAATGGAAAATCCCTGCGCAGATTCAGAAAGCACCGAGCTGTCGCGCACATCAGAAACACGGATCTTCAGATCATTGGCAATGCGGTCGGGGAGCGTCCACGAAAAACTTCCTTGATTGGGAAGACTTTCCTTAATAAGCGTCTTAACTTCTCCGCCTTCCTTGCTAGCCGGGGCAATGAGCTCCACCTTGATCTGAGGAATCGTGCCCGTGGTTTTCCAGGCGATCTCCTGTTTGGAATCCACTTTCCAAATTTCTCCCTGACGCGGAGCCGTCAATTCTAAGGCGCCCCGGATCGCAAAGGCAGAAGAGAGGGTGAATGCGGAATCATTGTCTCCGTCTCGTACACGCACACGCACTTCAGAAGAAATGGCATCCGGAATTTTCCAGCTATATACACCGGTGTTCGTTAAAGGACCGGCCAGCGAAATCCAGTTGCCGCCGGAAAGCGAATAATCCAGATAAGCACGGGTAACTTTGCCGGCTGTCTTCCATTGGATATCCTGCTGATCGCCTACCGTAAGCCGTTGATCTGCGCGCGGAGTCAGGAATTCAAACCGTGCAGCAATGGCAATTTTGGAATCAATTTCATCAAAAATCTCCGGGTGAAGTGAATCGGAGACCCGGAGCGTTATCTCTTTGGCAACATCATCGGGAACGAGCCAGCCGTAGCTTCCTGTGTTGGGAATCCCTTGCGCAATAGTTTTCCAAGTCATGGAATCCGGAAGTTTGTAAGCCAAATCCATTTGAGCGATATTGCCCATGGTTTTCCAGAAAATAGTTTGGGTCGTTCCCACCTGCCAATTGGATTGGCCTTCGGTAATTCTTCCGAAGATTTTGCCGCGAACGGAAAAAGGTTCTGAGAGAAGAAATGCATCCGGCTCCGCAGCATCCGAAATTTTAAGCCGCACGGAATCCCCGATGGCATCCGGAACCGTCCAGGTGTATTTTCCGGAATTTTCAATCGAAGCCGCCACAGGAAAGAACTGTTCCGGCTCTCCATCAGCTTGATCTAAAGGAGAAAATTCGATTTTGACTTGCGGCACATGTCCCCGAGTCTGCCAAGCTGCGGGAAGAATATCCCCCACTAAAAGAACTTGAGCACGCGCCGGAGAATCAAAGTGAAACACAGGGAGAATCTTGAAGGTTGCATCCGAAACATCCCCAGCGCCGCGGTCTTCGGCATCCAGCACCCTCAGTTTTACATGCGAAGAAACTTCATCGGGAATCTGCCAGAGGAATTCACCTTGATTGGCCATAGGCTTGCCAAGGGTCTTCCATTCCGGCTTCTGATTATTATCAAAAAAGGCATACTGCAAAACCACCTTGGGTGAAGTACCGTGCGTTTCCCAGCGAATCGAGGATTTTTCTCCTGCCTTCCAAAGCTCACCGCCGTTAGGAGAAAGCACTGCAAATCCTGGAGTAATTTTGAAGGCTCCTTCCGAGATACCCAAGGCATCCGCATGTTTGGAATCTGAAATACGGATCTTGAGCTTAGAACTGATTTCATCCGGGACCTTCCACGACCAGTGTCCGACATTCGGAACTTCCTTGGCCAAGAGCGTAGAATTTCTAAAATCATTTGAAGAGACTTCAATATTCACTGCATCCAAAGTTCCGCGCCAATCCCATTCAATTGTCTGGCGGGAATCAACCGTCCAGATCATGCCCGGTTTAGGAGACAAAACATGAATCGATGGTAAAATCTTAAAGGGAAGATCCGACGGGTCCAAAACTTTTTCGTTCAGTTCGCTCACCACACGGACGCGGGCTGTATCCGTCACATCATCGCCCGGAGTCCAGGCATAAGGCGCACCGTCCGGTACATTTTGAGCAATTAGCTGAAGATCTTTTTCAAAGTTATCTTTGGAATATTCAAGACGAAGCGTCCCTACATTCCCAATACTGATCCAGCGAATTTCTCCCGGCTGACCCACCGTAAATTTCTCCCCACCATTGGGAGCTGAAACAACAAGATCGGATCGGATTTCAAACGATTCATTGGAGGCATCCCAGGCATCAAAGTCGGATTGATCCAAGACACGAACCTGCGTCTTGAGACTCACATCATTCGGAATCTGCCATTCAAATTCCCCGCCATTGGCCAGCTGAGACGCAATCTTTTTCCATTCTCCCGCAGTTTGATATTGAAGCTCCACTTTGTCGACTCGGCCCACAGTCTTCCACTGAATTTTTTGCTTACTGCCGACTTTCCAAACCTCACCGCCATCCGGAGCAAGCATGACAAATCCTGCCATCATTTTAAAAACTGCAGGTGAAACTGTAAAAGCTTTGGAATTGACCGCATCCGAAATGCGAATCTTGGCCATGGGACTCAAGACCGCGGGCAGCGTCCAATCATAGGAACCGAGATTACCCACTGAGGATTCAATGGGATTGATGTCATGCACAAACTGATCCGTAGAGTATTCGATCCGCACATTTGAAATCGTACCCTTCGTGTCCCACACAATTTTTTGAGTTGTACCTGCAGCCCATTTTTCCCCGCCCACCGGACGCTCGAGCGAAAAGGTTCCGGTAAATTGAACAGGATTTTGAGTCACAGTGTAGAGTTCTTCATCATCCCAGTCCGCAACCTTTAAAAGGATTCCTGTGGAGGCCTCATCAGGAACCTTCAAAAGAACGCGTCCCTGGTTATCAACACCTTCAGCCAGCGTCTTCCAAATCAGAGTCTTGGGTTTCTTGGGGTCAAGATTTTCCGCATTGGCATATTGAACAAGGACACGCGCCACATTTCCAAAAGTCTGCCAGCGGATTTCCTGCTCACTTCCGATCGGCCATAAATCACCGCCGCGCGGATAAACCACTTCAAACGGAGTGGCAATGGCAAAGGATTTATCGGACAAGTCACAGATCTCCGGATTTTCTGAATCGCAAACCTTGAGCCTGAACCGCTCACCCACCACCCGGGGAAGATCCCAAACGTAACGGCCTTGATTGCTCACGCTTTTATCCAAAATAAACATGGCTTCATTTTGATTTGTATCTGAAATACAGGGAGCTTTAGGATCCTCCGTCACCACACAGAAAGTCAGATCAACTTCTGGAACTGTCCCCACCGTGATCCAGTTAATTTCCCGTTTTTCAAGAGCATGCCAAACTTCTCCGCCATTGGGAGTCAAAATTTGGAAAGATCCCGCCACTTGAAACTCTACAGGACTCATGGCCTGCGTGGCCGGATTCGAAAGATCAATGACTCGAACCTTCATGTGCCGGGAAATTTCATCCGGAACCGTCCAATCAAAAGCTCCTTTATTTTCCAAGGTCGGAACAATGACTTTGGCCTCCGACACAAATCCATCGCGGGAAAATTCAAGCCGAACTGCTTTGACCTCTCCGGTTGTTTGCCACAGAATTGGATAGGAATGTCCGACACGCCAAATTTCTCCCCCCTTGGGAGAGACCAAATTCAAAATGGCCTGAGTTTTCAAATTAGAATCCGTAACAGCCATGGAGCCCAAATCCTCTGCATCCGAGACGCGGATCTTCATGGTCTGAGAAACTTTTTCCGGAACTATCCACTCAAGACTTCCGGTATTCGGAGCGGCTTCGGCAATGGTCACTGACGACTTGAAATCATCGGTTGAATATTCCACACGCACATGAGCAACGCTTCCGCTCGTCTGCCAGCGGATCGTATGCTTCTCACCCACATTCCAGCCCTCGCCGCCGCTGGGCGAAAGGAGCTTGAACCGGGAACGAATTCTGAAATCCGCATTCGCAAGATCAAAAGCCGCTGGATCCTGAGCATCCGAAATCTTGATTTGATAAAGACCAGCAGGCACATCCGGAACCTGCCACCGGTAATGTCCAACATTTTCGTCCGAGTCCGCAACTTCCCAGATTTTCTTTTGGAAATGATCCCCGGAAAGCTCAATCTTGATCCGCTCCACATTTCCATAGGTATCCCAACTCATATCAAACGGCTCACCCACATAGAGAATCTCGCCGCCATTGGGAGCTAAAAGCGTAAAACCGCCCACAATGCGAAACGCGGAATCCATAATGTAAACTGATTCCGGATGGGCCGGATCCCAAATGCGAAGCTTCAAACTCTTGCCCGTTAAGTTCGGGATCATCCAGCTAAACACGCCGGTATTCGGCGCCGCATCAGCGATCGTGATGAAACTTTTTGTAAATTCATCCTCGGAATAATCCAAGCGGACAAAGGGGATGGATCCGGCGCCCTTCCACTCTATTTTCAGGAGCGAACCCGCAACCAGATTCTCTCCTCCTGCCGGACTTACCAGATGAAATTTCCCGACAATGGAGAAAAATCCTTCGCTTAGGGACGAGGCTTTGGGGTCACGAACATCGGAAATGCGGATCTTGAATCCCGAACCAATGTCATCCGGAACTGACCATGTGTAATTCCCTTTATTAGGAATGGAGTCGGCAAGGGTGCGCACATCTTTTTGGAAATCATCGCGGGAATATTCAAGCTTAACGTTCGGAACCGTGCCCAAAGTTTCCCACCCTATTTTCCCAAGACTTCCGGATTCATATTTTTCTCCGCCAAGTGGCGCCGTCACACGGAAAGACGCAAAAATACGGAAAGGAACATCGGAGATGTCTGAAGCCTCCGGCATGGCAGGATCTGAAATCCGGACCCAGACCCGGGCCCCCGGATCATCCGGAATCGTCCAGATAAAGCGCCCTAAATTGGAAGCCTTTTCAATAATAGTATGGACGTCTTTGACAAATTCATCCTTGGAGTATTCCAACTTCACGGAATCAATCGTGCCGTGCGTATCCCATTCGATCGTCTGATCGCTTCCAATGACCCAGCCTTCATCGCCATTTGGAGAGCGCAGAAGAAATCCCGGAACAATTTTAAAAGTATTCTTGGTAAAAGCGCCCACCTCACCATCGCGCGCATCACTGACACGGACCACCACAGATCCGGAAAGATTATCCGGAATGGTCCAAACATAACTTCCAATATTCGTGACATTTTTTTCAATCGGCTTCCAGGTCACATCTTTGGTTTGAAGCGGCAGTTTTCCATCTTTTAAAGCCTGCTGCTGGGTAGCCGAAAGTGAGGCATAATCCAAATTGACCTGTGCAACTGCTCCGGTTGCCTTCCATGCAATTTTGCGCTTACTGCCCACGGTCCACGTCTCACGGCCCTGAGGATTGACGACTTCGACTCCTCCCACGATTGAAAATGCACTGCTTTCATCCGTCACCTTTCCGTCCCGCGGATCTGAAATCCGGACTTTCACTTTATTTGAAATTGCATCCGGAATCAGCCAAACATACGCATTTCGGTTCAGCTGCTCTTTTTCAAGCAAAACCCATTCCAATGAGCCGTCATCTTTTTCTTGCGCATATTCAATCCGAACGCCGGGAATAATGCCCGTGGTCTTCCACCGAATTTCCTGGCTCGTTCCTACGCGCCAGCGAGCCCCGGATTCCGGACTCACCAGTTTCAAACGCCCATGAATCGTGAAGACATCATTCGAAATGTCCTGAGTTTTTGGATCTCGGACATCTGAAATTCGCACCCGCATGGTTTGTGCAATCTGATTGGGAATCGTCCAAAAGTACTCCCCTTCATTTTTAGTGGAATCAATAATGGAAAAAATCTCTTTTTTGAAATTGTCCGGAGAATATTCGAGCTTCACTTCAGGAATGGTCCCAAGCGCGCGCCAGGTGATTTTCTGTTTTGATCCTACTTCCCAGCGTTCGTTATAATTGGGCGCCACGATTTCAAAAGCTCCCGTGATGCGAAAACTCAAATCCGAGGCATCGTAAATTCGCGGATCAAGTGAATCCATGACACGGATCTTGGCCAAAGGACTCACCGTGTCAGGAACCTTCCACCGAAAAACCCCTTTATTCGGAGCTTCTTTCACAATCACCTGGAAATCTTTTTGAAAATTATCGCGAGAATATTCAAGCCGCACCGTGGCCACTTCGCCGGCCGTATTCCAGCGAATTTCCTGATCCGATCCCGCAAGCCAGGCCTCGCCACCATTCGGAGCCACCTGCGTCAATTTATTCGGGAGGAATTCCAGTTCCACAGCTTCCAATTCAGCCGGCTCAACACCCGTGAGGGAATGCAAAAAGGCCTTGAAATAAAAACTTCCGATTCCTACATCCTTGGGAAATTCCCGGATCCGTTGCGAAACCTGATTCATGGTATTGGATTCCGTCACAGAAGTAGCAAGCACCCAGTGGCGGCCGTTATGATAAAACCAATTGGATCCGTCGTTGGAAAGCTGGTAAGTAATAGCTCCCTTATGATGAGGCCCTGTCATCTGTCGGATGGATGAAATGTCCGCATAAGAAACACTGACTGCGTTTGAAATGGCGGGACGGTCCACAGAAAATTCCGCGCCCTGAACCGAAACGGATTCCACTTTAGGACTGAGCGAGGGAACCTCAGATTCCAGGCGAACCCGGTACTGAAAATATTGTCCCGGAGCAGCGTCGAGCTTTTTAGCGCTTCCGCCCCGAAAGACATTTTCCGGATCGCCGTTCATAAAGAGCGTAGCAATGGAAGTTTCATCCAAGGCCTCTTGTGCAATCAGGATTTCATCCAAACCGCCGTGGAAATACCCGGCATGTCCTGATCCATAGCGGCCGATAAAAAGCGGCCCTTGATCGTAGACCATCGGCTGGCGAAACGGCGCTTTTTTCTTCAACTTTCCATTAATATAAAGGCTGATATCTTTCCCATCATAGGTAGCAGCCACATGAGACCATCGTCCGGCCGGGATTTCTCCATCCTGATCTGTCGCCTCTCGATGAAAACCTCCGTCATGACCCAATTGAAGCGCAAGACGATTTCCCGCAGCAAATTCCAAAGAAAAGGAAGAGAAAACCGGCGAACCCCCGCGGAATTGCTTATCCAAAATGCGAGCGCCCTGCTGTTCAACGGCTTCCGGACGAACCCAGGCCGCCAAAGTCATTTGATCCCGGAGACGAAAACTGGGCGCATCGGAAACTGTCAGAAAATCGCTGGATCCATTCAGCTGGATCCCTGAACCCATGGCACCGCGCGGCGACGCAAGCTGACTTCCCACAACGATCGCATGATTGGCGTAACGCGATTCATCCTGAGACGCAGAAACTTTTCCTCCTAAAATCGGTTCGTTAAAATGCCAAAGCGCGACCGTCGAAGCCGTGGGACGCATTTCGATTTCTTGATTTCCACGAGGCCCCCGCCAGGGCGCATTTTGAAATGAATCGGTTTCCGAAGTGCGCACCAAAACCTGCGCATCTAATTTTTTACTGAGAAAAATATTACGAACCGCGGCTTGATCCATTCCATAATTAAACAAGGCAAAATCATCAATAGCCCCTTCAAAGGTATCTGTAGTCTTCAAATTTCCGAGCACCAGCGGCTCACCTGCTGAGGCCTGATTAAAGGGCGCCGAACCCGCAATTTGTCCATCAATAAATAAGAAGAGGACCCGGCCGTCAGAGCTCAATGAATAATGATGCCACTCGCTGTCGCGCACCGTTTGAGCACTGACAATCTTTCGCATCCCTTGAGCTACCACATGGATTTTTCCATCCGGAGCCGAACGAAAAATACTTGGGTTTTCATCTCCAATACTAAAAATGCGATCCACGCCCTGCGGCTCGGCTTGGCGGAAAATTGCCCAAAGAGAAATCGTATAAGTGGAAAGCGATGGAAAGGGCTGCTGAGAAAGAAGTTTATCGTATCCGCGTTTTGAGAACCAACGGGCTTGGCCAAAAACTCCGGGAACACTCGCAGTTCCCATGGCATTTAAAGGGATTTCATTTTTCTCATCCAAGATGACGGCTTCCTCCGGATCATCCAGCGCATAAAGATGAAGGATTCCCGTGGATTCTTTAGAAATCGGCGTTCCATAATTCCCGCTAAGCTTCCATTCCACGGACTGCCAGGGAGATTGACTGCCCGCATCTTTGGGCTGAGAAATATAGGTCCCGGCCGCAGGAACACCGCCCATGGAAGCAGAAATTTCAGCCGGATTTTTTGCCCGGCGAAATACAGACAATTCATCCAAAGCGCCGGCAAAATAAGCTGTCTCGGCCTTATCAGTCCCAATTCGAAGTCCGGAGACTCCGGGCTTTAGAAATCCTGAATAAGCCGAAGAAGCGGCCACTGAGCCATTGACATAAATTTTCAGTTCGCCGCTTCCCAAAGAGACAGCGACATGATTCCAAACATTGGGATTTAAAGAATCCGCTGCCGTAAATTCCGAGGGTGAAAGTGCCGGAGCACGGAACATCAAGCGGGCATCCGGACCTTGAATGCCTAATTCGAATTCTGATTCGCCTTCAGTGCTGGAAAGAAGCGGAACAAATTGTCCGCTGGCAGGAAGTTGAGACGGCTTGATCCAAGCCTCCAATGTCAGCGCATCTTCCGGAGCAAAATGAGTGCTGGGCGGGATTTCTACAAATTGTTTTTTCCCGCTCAGTGCGAGCGCCACTCCGCGCCGGCCGTCTACCGCATATTCCACTTCGCCATGTGCCACGCCAGCATGACCATACCCGGAACTGTCTTCGAAAAGGCCGGCGCGTTCTTCGAATTTCCAGTAGCCTGCAACCGCCTGAGGATTTCCAAAATGGCTGGCCAGAGTGGCTTCATCTAAAGCAACGGAGTAAAAAGCAACTTCATCGAGCACGCCTTCCAGAAAATTGCTTATTTTCCCATCGGCAAGCGCGCCCAAATAAATCGGAGTGGCCGTAGAATAAACAGGCCCGGCAAAGGAGACCGGAGCCCCGTCCAAGATTCCATTTACATAAATCCGAATTTCAGAGCCCGTGAAAACTCCGCTCACATGATACCAGCGCCCCGGACTTAGAACCGTTTCTCCTGCAACTTGTACGGCCGTGCTTCCGTTTGGAGAAACTTTGAAATTGGCTTTTCCGCTCGCATTAATTTCCAGTCCAAAGGATTTTTGGCCGCCCAAAGTCTGCCACCTTGAAATCAAGGTCTGAATGCGGCCAGGCGTTACGCTTACTGGACGAACCCAGGTTTCTAAAGTGAACGATCCATTAAATTGGAAGGTGTCATAGTTGGGAATAAAGATGTGGCTTTTAGCACCATCAAAGAGGCGGGCGTAACCGAATCCTGTTTGTCCGCTGACAATTTCCGAATCATTACTCTTGGCCACTGTGTTCGTAATACCATCCAGGAGATTCGTGCCGCTGGGTTCATCCAAATGCCAAAGTGCCAAAAGTCCGGGCGTTCGGGAATCTAGAGGAACCGCGATGGAAGGAGCCAGCGCGGGTTCATCCGTTTGCGGAATGAGCTCCAAAGGACCTTGAGCAGACCAAACATGATCGCCATGACCTAAATCAAATTTGGCCTGACCTTCATCTTTGATCGTCTGCCTTTTCTTAAGCGCTGCAGTCTTGCCTTCAACCTGGACTTTTTCGCTATCAAAACGATATTCGTCCGGATTTTCAAAATTCCATTTTTGCACATCCGCAAAACCCAAGCGAACCGCTGACAGCCCCGTCAAAAGGACAGCCACCCCAAAACTACGCAGACATTTCAAACTTAGTTTCATAATCCCCCGGCTGAGCCTTCTCAGGCTGGAAGCCTTGAATATTGCCTTTGACTAACGAACTTTTTCCTCAAGCTCTAAACTCAAAATATAATTCTCAACTTTTTTTGCGTCCGGAGCTTTGGGATTGACCGTGATATATTTCTGATAATGATAAAGGGCCTTATTACGATCCTTCATAAAGTCATCGTACAAAACGCCCAAATTGTAATGGGTGTCCGGATCATTCGGCATGAGCTCAAGAGCCTTTTCATATTCGGTAATGGATTCTTTGTAGCGTTTATTCTGCATAAAAATCGTCCCCAGGTTGTAATGCATCTGGGCATTTTCCCGCATCATTTTCTGCGCAATACGCCCGGACTTGGCTAGCCCCGGAACCGAATCCTTAAATTTTGCCTTCATAACTTCCAGCTGTTCGCGGTATTCTTTGTTTTCTTTGATCAGTTGTTCCAAACGGTCTTCAACTTTTTGAATGTATTTTGTCCGATCGCGAAGCTCTTTATTCTGCGCCACCATTTTATGAAGTTCTTCGCGATCCAGTTCAAGCGGCGTCATATTCCGCTGTGTTTCCTCAATTTTTCTATTTCCATCTAATACTTTTTGAGCCAACTGCTTATTCTCTTCCTGGAGCCGGTTGCGGTCTTCTACCACCTGACTGATCTTTTCCGGCGTGTATTCCTCGAGAGTTTTGGCGAGTGAAAGATTCTTGTCTGTTTCCTCTTTTAGCTTACGCTCCACCGTCCCTTTTTCCTCGGTATAAAGTTCGCGGTCCTTAGCCCGGGCCTGGCGAAGCTTCTCAAGCTCTGCGTTCAGAAGCGCACTTTCTTTTTTCAGCGATTCCAGCTCTGTCGCAGCACTGGCTGAATTATTTTTGGCCGCTTCCATCTTGGACAGGATATCTTCTTTTTCTTTTTGGAAAGACTGCGCTTGTTTCAAAATATTGTTCCGGTCCAGCTTTAAGTTTTCCAACTCGCCTTGGAGCTGGTCATTTTTTTGCTGGAGCTCCTTGAGCTGCACCGCGGGATCAGACACGCCGTCGGCATAAAGAAGCGGCAGAAAACCCTGCAAGAGAATCAAGAAAAAAAGAAGCGAGCGTTTCATAGGCATCCCACTCAGTACGTTTTAAAGGGTTTAATGGTTTTATCCTGTACTTGCTTATCCGTAAAGGTCGTGTCCCCGCTCACAATATGCGGAGTTAAAAAAAGCACCATTTCGATCGTATTGACTTCTTCGCTTGTATTTTTAAAAAGCGCGCCAAGCATCGGAATGTTGCCTACGATCGGAAGCTGATTGACGGTTTTCACCTTTTCATTTTTTCGTAGTCCACCGATCACAATCGTCGTGCCATCTTTAACCATGACTGTGGTCTCGGCAAGCGTCGTATCAACAATGGGAATTTGATTTCCTGTGGGTGTAATCAGCGGCTCCCCTGTTGAGGAAACTTCCGGTTTAATTTTCATGGTCACGTAGCCATCATCATTAATAATAGGAGTCACTTCGAGAGAAATACCCACATCCACAAAGGTGACGTTTTCTGCGGTCGTGGAAGTTGTTTGTCCGGTCGTGGTCGTGGTGGTCACAAATGCTTCGCGGGTTCCGATTAAAATTCGAGCCGGCTGTTTATTAACAACCGAAACCCGGGGGCAAGCAAGCACTCGGGTCTGACCTAAGGTCTGCAGCAAATCCATGGTTGCCGACACTTCATCGGTCGCAGTATTTCCAACGGTCAAGCGGCCGCGGCTGGTGAGCGTGGTCGGCTTAAAATTCTGTGAAAGCGTCATTCCGTTAAACTTATCCGGCCCTTGGATATCGCGAAAAACTCTTTGCCAGTCAATACCCATATCAAAATTATTATTCAAAGTAATTTTGACAATTTTAGCTTCAATCAAAACTTGGCGCGTCTTTTCATCCAACGCGCGGACAATACGCTCAATTTCATCCATGCGCTTGGGAAGTGCCGAAACCACAAGGGTGTTGCTCCGTTCATCCGCCTTGACGGTTCCCAGCTTCAAAGCATCTAAACGTTCTTTGAGACTTGTCTCTACCTGCGTAGCTTCTGCATATCGCAGCTGGAAGATCCGGAGATTTTGGCCTTTTTCCATTTCATAAATGACTTTTTCCATTTCTTGAACCTTGTCCGGCACATCCATCAGAATCATGGTTGCAGAGTCTTCATCCACCACCACTTTCCCGATGTCGGATTTGATGGAGCTGAGCACGGTAAAAACCTGACTAGGCACAGCATAGCGCAATTTAAAAACCTTAGCTTCACGTAAATCTGAAAAACGTTTTCCGTAAAGCGCCTGAAATTCAGTTTCCGTCATCACATTAAAAATCCCGCCCTGTTTGGCAATGGCCAAATTATTCGAAAGCAAAATAATTTCGAGCACGTCCGCAATACTGACATCCGTGAGATAAAGCGAGACTCTTCCCGCCACATTTTTTCCGATGACAAGATTAAGATTACCTTTCATGGCAAGAAACTTGAGCGCCTCTCCAATATCAATGTTGCGAAGATCAAGCGTGACGCGTTCCTTAAGGCCCGCCGTATCAGGATCCATCATCAGACGCGGCGAGACATAACTCGCGCCTTGATCTGGCTTAGGCAAAGCGTCCGTCGCCGAATATCCAAAAGCAGCGATGCCAATCCAAATCACCAGAGCGATTCCCGCTCCCTTAAAATAAGTCTGCTTCTTCGCCTTCATAAGTCACCGTTACTTTTTCTTTATCAATTTTCTGAACCCGAAGCCTGTTAAGCTCCTGACCTTCTTTCAAAAAAAAAGTTTTGCCGCTTTGGACTTCTTCAATCATGGCCAAAGGAATTTCTCCGGTCCATGAGATCCCCACCAGTTTCAATGTCTGCAGAACCTGATTCATTTTCTCACTATGAGCCGCCGGAAGATGTACCGCCTCCGGTTTTTTTTCATCCACTACCGGTTTTGCTCCCAGCACAAACGGATTTCTGCGCTCAATAAGATCCTGATAATATTGGATATCATGCTTTTGATTTTTTTCATCCGCCCCTTGAACAGGAAAAACATTTTCAGCCGTGCTCACCTGCGTAAGAACCTCCTGCGTATTCTTTTTAAAAACCAGAAGGTCCAGCATCAGATAAATTACCGCGGCTAAAGTCGCCGCCACCAATAAAGCGTTTAAGCCTTTTACATAAGGAAAGGGCCGATGAGCCGCATTCTGATTCTTTCCAGATTTTATTTCCGGCGATGATTTTTTTAGCAAGCCCGAAAGCACCTGGAGAAAACTAGCCGAAGGCAAACCCTTTGCGTTCTTGGAGGCAGACGAAGCCTGTGCCGTAGCGCTGGCCGATCCCGCCGCTGGATTTTCAATCAGCTTTAACAGCTGCTCTTCTGGAGTGGGCTTGCGTTCATCCATCCTGCACGCACTTCTTGGTTAATAAGATCTTGAATAAGCCGTGGCGTTACACTGTCTTGACGCTGCATCACAAGGGCCTTCAAAGCTCGGTGACACAGCATGGCTGTTTTGCGAGGATATCCCCGCGTAATCCGGTGAATTTCCCTCACCGCTTCGGACTTAAACAAACGATCTCTTTTCTGATATCCCGCCTGACGAAGCCGATAGTCAATCAGATCTCCGGTTTCTTCTTCATCCAGCGGTTCCAACACACAACGTAAACTGATCCGGTCAAGCAAATTCGGCATATCAAGCAAGACCGGCATTAATTCCATCTGCGCCAACAGGACCAGTTGCAGCAGCTTATGCGAATTGGTTTCGTAATTGAGAAGCATGCGCAGGATTTCAAGCGACTTTCGGTCCATTTTCTGCGCTTCATCAATGATCAGAACCACGGTTTCTCCGGCTTGAGCCGCCGTTTGAAAAAGATATCTCTCAAGTGCTTCTTTGTACCCCAGCGAATGCCGCTCTGTTTCTGTGACTGGGACTTGAAACGTCCGAATCAATGATCGAAGAAATTCTTCTTCCGTTGCGTAAGTCGGATCCAACACTAAATGGAAAAGAAATCCTTCCCGGTCCCGAAGCATTTGAATGAGCTTACGACCGAGCGTTGTCTTTCCTGTTCCCACTTCTCCAATCACTACACTGAGTCCGCGTTTTAAGCGGAGATCAATCATTAAGTTGGCAAGTACCGATTTGTGATTGCGTGAATCGAAGAAAAAACGAGGATCCGGACTCGTTGAAAACGGCTCTTCTTCCAAGCCTAGGATTCGAAAATAACTCAAGCGACACCTCGCCTTTTGTCGGCACAAACACACTCATTGGGATCCTTGAATTCATCGGCAACCTATTCGGGGAACTTAAGACAACTCTTTTAACAAAAAGAACTTAGATCTATATGGATAATCTTTAATGATGAATTATAGCCTTAATGATCCAACCTGCAATACAAAACTTATATACCAATCAATAACTATCTTTTTTTGTCTATTTATTCTATTAAATAAAAAAAACGATCTTTGTATTGTAATAGTATCCATTTTTATACTGGGACGATAGTGTTTTAAGGGCGGAAACTAACGACTAGATTTTGATAATAACGTAGAAGATGACTAGAACCAAGGTCAGAATCATGACAATGGACAGAAAACCCTGGGCAAAATCCAGGATTTCACGACGCCGTCCGGAATGGGCGGCTGAATCCACGGGGTTAAAACGGCTGGAAGGAAACTCGTCGGATCCCTTATGAACAGTTCCGACAATATGAATGAACTGAGTCTTGCTAAGATCAATCAAAAAGGGCCGGGCAAGCGGCTGATGATTTTCATCAAGCTCAGCACGAACGATAGGGCTCAAAGGAAAATTTCTATTTTGTTTTACCACAATCCCAAACTGTTTATTGCTAAGCTCAACTTCTGTCATCACCGGATAAAGCCCTATTCTCATGAGAACAGCTTTAAGAACTTCACGATCATAAACATCACGGCCCGCGTCGATTAATTCTTTCACAGCTTCATGAACTTCAAGCGGCTTGGGACGATAAGGACGCTCATGAACCAAGGCCTCAAAACTATCCGCAATATGAATGATGCGGGCATAGAGATGAATGTCCGCTTCTTCAAGACCGTTGGGATATCCTTTTCCCGTTCCCACTTCATGATGCTGTTGAATTCCCGCGATGGCCGCTTCACCTAGCTGTCCTTTTAAAAGCTGGGCTCCTCGATTCGGATGATCTAAAATTTCTTTCTCCATTTTAGGGGAAAGCTGTTTCGGATAATTCAAGTCCTCCTTCACCTTGGAGAGACCAATATCATGCAAAAGCGCCGCAAGCCCTAATTCGATTAAATCCGATTCCAATAATTGAAATTCCCGACCCAGCACAATGGAAAGAAATGCAACGTTGACCCCATGCCCCAAAAATCGCGCTCCTGCTGAATAGGGCTCAAGCGCTACCCGAATCGCCTCATAATCACGTCCATGAATCGCTTGAATTAATTGATGGAATATTCCCCGGGCCTCATTCGTACTCGGCGCCTCACCACGTTCAACGCTTTCGAAAAAACGCGCCAACATCTCAAGCAGAGTGTCACGGATGGCACGAATTTCATCCAAACGAGAAACGTCCCATTCCAAATTTAAAATTTCCGGATCAGGCTGCTCAAATACCTGTTTTGCCTCTTGAATGGAGTGTTCATGCGTAGGAATTACTATTTTCGACGGCTCAATTTTTGATGCGCTGGCAGGAATAATTTCTTGAATTTCTTCTTTAGGCGGCACGGGATCAACGGTTTTAGGCTCAGACAGAATCGTTTTTTCTGCAACCGGAGCTTTTTGTGTAAGTTTAGCCTCAAGACTCTGGATAAGATCCTTCGCCTTCCCCATTTCTTCTTCAAACTTACGCTGAAATACCCGTTTCTCCTCTTCCATGCGCCTCTGCCACTCGGACTCCTGAGCTTTGCGCTCTCGATCCAAAGCAGCCTGCTGATTCACCGACGTTTGGAGAAGCGATTTCTGCTCTAACTCTTTTTTCTGCAGTTCTTCTTCACGCGCCTTCAGATGCGCTTGCTCCGCGGCAACGCGCCCTTGAAATTCCTGCTCCATCTTCTGGCGGATCCTGTCCAATTCGGCGCTAAACTTAGATTCAACTTGCTCGCGGATTTTTTTCTCAACCTGATCAAGACTTGGCATGGCCGGAGCAGGTTCGCGATTTGCAGGCTTCAACGGAGTACGAACCGCCGGCTTTTGAATCGGAATGGGCGGTTTGGCAATGACTTCTTCTTGACTTCGAATAAAATCAGAAATTCGCATTCATCATTCCTTAAGAAACTACTTGAGGATCGAGTAAAACTTCGCTAATGAGTTCAGGACTAATTTCGAAAAGCTTCATACCATAACCCGCGAGCAACGCCAAATCACAAATCTGATTAATACGGCGCGGAAGTCCTCCCGTCGAATCATGAATAGCGCGAGTGGCCGCAGAAGTAAATATAGGACGAGTGGCTCCGGCCACCTCAAGGCGATGATGAATGTATCGCTCGGTTTCTTCCGGACGCAGTCCTTTTAAATGAAAACGCATCGAGACCCTTTGATCAAAGGGTTTTAACTGGGAAATTTTTTCCCGCAGGTCCGGTTGACCAATCAGAATCAAGGTCAGAAGAAATTTTTCGCGGCTCTGAAAATTCAAGAGAAGCCGAAGCTCCTCAAAAATAGCCCGGTCTTCAATAAGATGTGCTTCGTCCACCAAAATGACTACATGCCGCCCTTCCGCATTGTTGTCATTCAGAATTTCACTCATGCGGTGCAGAATATCCGTCTTGCGATCCGACACACCCTGATGAACTCCGAGCTGGTAAACAATTTCCTGAAGGAGTTCCACATTGGAAAGCTGAGGATTAAAAATAAAAGCGCTCACATATTGATCGGGCTTGAGATAGTCAATCAGAGCCTGCGCAAGCAATGTTTTTCCCGACCCAAAAACCCCGGTCAGAAGCGCGCATCCGAGGTGCTCTTCCACTACATACTTAAGGCGGGAAAGCGCCTCATCATGCTGTTCTGAAAGGCATAGAAAACGAGGATCACAGGTGTTTTGAAAAGGTTTTTCGTTAAGACCCCAATAGGATAGGTACATGTTAAATTTATTATCTGACGCTCACCGAGCAACGTCAACTGATTCCTCGTAACGCATTGATTTTTTAGGATTTCGAGTCGCGGTTGCCGCGTCCTATCTCCATTAAAATCACCATCAAGCAAATGACCATCAGAAACTGTCCGACTAATAAAATAGCCTCCAGCTTTTCTACATACCGGATCGAAATGGCTCCCAAAGCAAAAGCGATCATGGACGAGTAACAAAAAAACAGCGCCTTGCGCTGCGACAATCCGAGATCCAACAAGCGGTGCGAGAAATGATCTTTAGCACTAAAGGTAACAATTTGCCGTACGGTTTTGGTGATTCCCTTCATTCTCCGCCGGATGACCACATAGATAAGATCAAAAATGGGAAGTCCCAAAATCAAAACCTGAACCAGAATGGATTTAAATGCATTCGTGGACCATGCCCCCATCACACTCATGATGGCCAGCGTGTAGCCGAGAAAAAAGCTTCCGGCATCTCCCATAAAAATAGAGGCGGGCGGAAAATTGAAAACCAGAAATCCAGCCGAGGCACCCATGAGCGCAACGGCCATGGCTCCCCACTGCGGCACATGATTCTGGAGGGAAACATACAAATACGCTGCGGAAGCAATAAAGGTGAGGCCTCCCGCCAGCCCATCCATATGATCAATAGCATTAAAAGCGCTTGTCACCCCCACCACCCAAATCAAAGTTAAAATAAATCCCAGCCACTGAAGTTCCGGAAAGACGTTGATCTTAACGCCTCGCGAAGCCACAAAAAAAGTAATGGCAAAAAGCACTAAAAGTTTTGTGGTAGCAGGAACGGAAAAAATATCGTCCATGATCCCCACCAAGAGTGCGAGTCCGGCTCCGGCCAAAATGGCATACTGTACGGTTTCAATATGCTGGGTAAAAATTAAACTCAGAGAAAAGCCAAGAAAGATAGCAATGCCGCCCAGGCGAGGCGTGGGCTTACGGTGAATTTTGATCTCAGACGGTTTATCAATTGCTTTGACCCGATACGCAAACCACTTCACAAGAGGAACGGTAAGAACCACCATTCCAAACGAAATGAAGAAAAGCTTTAAATATTGAATCGCTTCAAAATCTTTCATGACTCCACTGCTTTCCTTTTTCCGAGCAAAATTTCTAAACTTTCATCGCCGTGATTAAACAAAAGATCCACCGCCGAGAGATTGGGGGTAAAAGCTCCGAATTGCTGACAATACACAGGATGTTCAAATTCCTGATAAAGCGACTGAATGCCAGCCGCATCAAATTTAGCCGGGTCAATATAGTCTTTCCCGTGTTTTCCATGTAAATAGGTATCGGCTCCGGTTTTTTTACAAAGCTCAATAATCAGATCATCCGCCTTTCCCTCGGCCCCAATCTCGGAGGATTTATAAATCGCCTTTTGGATTCCAAAAGCTCCCAAAAGATACCGGATCAAGTGGCAGCTTAGATCAGAAAAAAAATCCCAGTTCTTTTTTAAATAAGTGTCTTCGAAAAAATCCGCGTATTTTGAAAAATAAGGGGCCTTGCCATAATTGACCAGTAAACTTTTCCAGTGCTTACGCGCCCAGGGAAGATCCGGCTCAATACGGGCCTCAGATATTTTTTGTTCAAACTTTCCCTTCACCAAAATCGGCACAGAAAGCCACTGGGCCCCGCTGACAGTTTTAATTTGATTTCGCCCCATCCATCCAAAAGTTCCGCGCTTCACATACTGGACATTGTCCACAATGACAAACACATCCGCATGATAGATTTTGTGAAAAAAACCAAGATACGGAAGATAATTCGGCTGATGGCCCGTCACAATCATCGTTTACATCCTAGATTTTAAGCAACCAAGCGCATGAGCCGGAATCCCTCGGCCGCCCGATGTCCAATTTCGCGCCCGCGTGTCCGCGCCAAATCTTCAACACTCTCCAAACTACAAGGATCCCGGGAATCTCTTTTTTGTGAGGCATAGGCTGAAACACATTTAAGCTTGATGGCCAAGGTTTCGGTAATATCCACATAGAAATTAGGATGAAAGCGCTCCTCAGCAGGGCTCCAGGAAAGCGTCGGGCTGTCATAAACCAACACAGTCCCAGGACAGTGTTTGTATCCTCCCGCATGAATTCTGAGCGAGGTTATGCAGGCGTCATAAACCGCCCGGTGATCCTGATTATAAGAAGGTGCTGGAATGGCCACGATATCCGGTTTCACACGATCAATGGAAAGCCTGCCTTCACTTTCCAAAAGCGCGATCAGATCAAACTGCGGCACCGTATCGAGTTTCATGTGTTTTTTTGTATCCGTGTAAAGGACGTCAAAATCCTTCCACTTGAGGATTTTGGCCACGCGCTGGACTTCGCCAAGGCGTTCCTCGCAGCGAACTAGACTCTTTTTTTCAAAAAACCGGAGATCACTGACTGAAGCAATGACCACAAACACTTCCGCACCATAGGCCTGCGCCTTGGCCATGGTACCGCCGCACCCATAAACCTCGTCATCCGGATGCGGAGAAATCACAAGCAGCCGCCGGCCCTTCCAAAAATTCTTTTCAAAATCCTGAGAAGATACGGGCGGATGCGATGACTTTTTCATACAAACCTCAAAGGGTTATGCTTTTTTAGAATCTTCAATTTTTTTCAAAAGTTCCCGGGCGCCTGAATGCTTCGGGTTAATTTCTACCGCAGTCTTGAGCGATCGAATGCCCAACTCCTGTTTCCCGGTCCGAAGCTGCAAAAGCCCCATCAAATAATGGCTCTCCGCGTCTTTCCATTTAATAGAAAGCGCTTGATTAAGTTCTTCAAGGGCCTCAGAGTACCGCTCTTTCTGGAAATAAATCCCGGCGATATTCCGATGAAGTTCAGCGGCAAGCGGCGTTCTCGGATCCTGTTTAATTCCTAACCGCGCTGCTTGAACCGCCTGATCCGTTTCGCCTGCTACTGAATAGGCATAGGCCAAAATGGCATAAACCCCGGGATCGTCTTTTTTGTATCGTAAGGCTTCCTCGATTTCTTTAACCGCCTGAGCCGTAGATCCTCCCATTTTGAGATAGGCCTGTCCCAAATTCAGATGAACTTCCGCATTCTCGGCGTCAAGATTCCGAGCCGCTTCCAACTCCTTCACCGCCTCCGGATACCGCCCCAAATTCATGTAAGCCGCTCCGAGATTGAGCCGGATCATTCCCTCCGGAGCATCCTCAGAAAGTTTTCCTTGCAGTGTCGAACTTTCTGCAGTTTTTTGAGGTGTTTGATCCTTTATTTTTTTAAGTTCAAGCGCCTTTTCCAGCATGGGGGCAGCCTTGTCCGCTTGTTTATTGCGCAAATAGGCAGCTCCCAGATTGCTCAGGGTTGTAAAATCATTTAATTGTTTGGCCGCGAGTTTTTCCATTTCCGTAATCGCACGATCCAAATCACCATTCTGAAGATAAGCCAAGGCCAAATTCCCTTGCAGCGTCAGGTCCTCAGGATTTGCACTCAGACCTTTGAGCCAATTAAAAATCGCGAGCTCCGTATTCCCCCGCTCAAAATAAGCAACTCCCAAAAGATTCAGCGTACTGGCCAAGATTTTTTTCTGACTCGGAAGTACAAAATGAGCGGCTGCACTTCCCAGCTCCGTCACGGCCCGCTCATAGCGGCTGTTCTGAAAATAATACATACCGAGCTGATAGTGGATATGAGGATTGTCAAAGTGATACTGCAACGCCTCTTCCCAAATACTGACAGCCTTAGCCGGCTGATGCGAGATCTGATAAAAGCGCCCGAGCTGGTCATAAAAATCACTGTGCGGATTTTCCCGGATCTTTTTTTCATAAATTTGAATGAGCGTGTCGACTGCAAATCCTGAAAGGGAATCTAGTCCGCGGATAAAATCCACATCCCGCGTGGTGCGAATGACCTCCTGATTGGTTTCATCCAGCGTCAGCTCGGGTTTCGCGGGGAGCGTGGCATTCATAACTGCATTGGCATCGCTGATATGAACCGCGCCAAAAAGATGAGCGACTTCGTGCAAAAGAACGATATTTCTTCCTGTTTCACTCAGCGGCACAAAAGGATCGCGGATTACAATGAGCCCCTTAAAGTACTGGGCCGATCCCACGCGGTCGTGGTCCAGCATTTTATCGTCACCAAATGGCTGGCTCATTTTGTGAAATCCAATAATGATCTGATTCGGGTCCATGGAAACCTGGCTGCGGAGTTCTTCCATCAAAAGATCGGTTTCGCGCGTCTCATCTTGGATCTCCCAAGGGACATCGAGAATGATCTTGAAGTGAATATTAAACAGGGATTCAAAAACCTTGCTAACAAAGGCGAGCCGGTCCCGGACATCTCGCTGCCACTCCGGATCAAATTGAAAAATGGAGGTCGCTGCAATTTTGACGGTAATTTCCCGGAAAGGCAAAGGAGCTTCTTCGCTCCAAACCTTCGGCCCCTGCATGATCAAAATTCCGAATGACAGCAAGAAAATAAATACGCGCCGGAGTGAGGGTGAAAAACAACAAAAAAATATCGAAATGCGGTGCGGGATCATGACTATGGCCTATTTGCTATTTATAAATTCAACAGCTTCTGTCAGACAGTCAATCCTTGCGAAGGCTGAGTCTCATTTTTTAGAAGCTGTCTTAAATAATTCAAAAGATCCGGCGTGCTCGTCGGAGGAAGCTGCGCTACATGCTGAGTCAATGATTCAATATCTGACTTGGCATACTCAGTCAAAAGCTGCATATACGTGACGACTACTTTAGGATCTTCAGGCTCACCCAGTTGATCGGCCAAAGCCCGGGCACGGCGGAACTCATCCTCGCCAAAATCATCGCGGAGCCGGCTCCAGGTTTCCAAACGCTCCGAAAGCGTCGGGATTTCATTCAGAAGATAGCGATATCCGATGCTGTCCGGCCCGAGATAGCCAGAACCCTGGCGGAGCGAGAAAGGATAAACTTCAATCAGATTTTCGCGCCGAAGCTCCTGTACGCCTAAGCGAAAGTCGTCCCGCGTAATGGGAAAATCCTGCTCCACATTGGCCTCTGTCCCAATCCATACCGGAGAAGCTCCGCTCATTTGAAAACGATACATGAGAATGAAATAAGCAACGAGGGCGCGCGGGGAAAGACTCTTGGCATAATTTTCATGAAAAAAAGGTTCCGGCACACGAATGACTGGATCCAATTTTTCCGGAAGCTTAAGATTAATTTCAACTTGATTCGGATCTTCATTTTTGATCGCAGCCAAATCATAAGTTCCACCAAGCCGCCTCAGGGCCTCATAGGCAAGATAGACCTGAGACCCCGGATCCTGGGTATCTGAAGAAGGAAGGCGCGCTTTAAGATCCGCCATAGAAATCGTAAAAGTTGTGGAGTGCAATTTAAAAAATTTCTCAAGCAAAGTCAGATAAACCCGGAGACTGTCTCCATCTTCACTTTGCACCATAGAAGAAAAATATTTGACGTCCTGGATAAGAAAAAGTGGAATGGGGATTTCTCCGTCCAGATGCGCATCGCGTTCAGATTTCAAATCCCAAAGAGGCAGAAGTTCCAGACGCGCACGTTTTTGTGACGCTAATTCCCGCGAGCGGGTCAAGGTCGCCGCACCCCATCCCTCAGTGAGCCCCTGATGCGTCCAAACAGGTCCGCCTTCCAAAACCAACTCCGAATCAAAGAGCAGCACCTGATCGGCAATGGGGTGTTTGGGATGAACAAAATGAAGCAACATGCCGGTACTGCGCATTTCCACCAGTTTATCGTCCCGAAGGAAAATCGAGCGCTCGGTTTCTTCAAATCCTGACGTGTTGAGAAATAAACGGACGCGGACACCGCGTTTGGCCGCGGACATTAAATCATCGAGGATGACTTTCACCGCATCCTGCAAACTATCGCCGGCATCCATAGACTTGAGAGAAAGATCAATGGTAAACCGTGCAGCACCCACAAGCTCGCGAACCTTCACCGCATACGCTCGGTCACTCACATCCCAAACTTGGAATGAAGAAGAAACCGGCAGGCTCGTCTGAGGCGCCCGAGCACGTCCGGTTGCCGCTTGAGCTTCTGAAAAGAACAAAAAGGGAATGATCCACACCGCTAAAAATATTCGAGTCGCTGATCGTTGCGCTTTCATGATTTTCCTTCTTGAGGAATTGTATTTTCATGGCAGCTGGTGAGCGGGACCTTAAATGTTTTAGAAAAATTAACGAGCGGATCGAGTCGATTCCCTTCGACCTCCAAAGTTCGGTGATCGCCGGACATCTGAATCGGTATATTCATGCGCCCCACGGAGTCCACCTTGGAATTAGTGATCACCAAATCTGCAAAATCATCTTCCCTGCGGTAGCGCAGCGTGGCTTGACTCGCCGCATGAGCCGTTCCCTCGCGCCCTTGAAAATAATAAGTCCAGTCTCCAACCCACTTGGCCTCATTCCAATCCGTCGATAAACTCGCCAAATTCAGATGCGCTTCTTCCCGAATCGTTCCCTCGTCATAATCGGTTTCAAATTTTTGGGTAAAGTCATACGCCATAGAGGCTTTCCAGCCAATACAGCAGGATAACTCTTCGCTAAGACGGCGGAGCGCATCTCTTTCTTTAGGTTCACGCGTTGCAAAAAATCCAGTTTTCCGGACTGCCAAAAGGACTTGTTTTTTAACCTCCAGAGAACATCCGTTTTTCACGGCTTCAAGCGCCCGGTCCCGCTCCGCAGACAACTCTCCTGCAATGGTTCGTCCGCTAGCTGTCTCTAAAAAAGGTGCGGTAGGCTGGAGATATTCCCGGTACTCAGCAAGATCCTTCAGTTTTTCGGATGCGCTTGCTGCATCGGTTTCATAGATCCGGCTGATCTCTTCCAGCTGACTCGAAACATACGTTTCAAAACGTTCAAAAATTTTTGCACGCAACGATTCGGAAGCAAAACCCATCAGCTCCGCAGAATCTGCTTTATGCACAATCACCGACATGTCGCGGAAATACGTTTCATCCAGCGGACCTGGAAAACGTTTTTCTAAACTCTGGATCTGGTCCTGAAGTTCCTGGGTGTAATCTGCCCAAAGTGTCTCAGGCAAAACGCCTAAAAAAAGAAAGATTCCGCATCCTAAAAAAAAGCGAGAAATCATCAGGAGACCTCTTTCCTATCTGTCGGGGCATCCACTCCAATAAAATGGTTCGGTGTATGTTCTACGGGTGAGTAATCCCACACCGGGCCCCAGGCAATTTGCGCAAGCGTTTCCGCATAGCGCACTTGTCCGAGTCCATCCACGGAAAAAAAGAGTTCCTGCTGAAGCGACTCGTCCGGCACAGCAGTGGCTAAAAAATCCGGATCTTTTCCATATTCCGACTCAGTGCTGGCAACCTGGAACCTATAGCCATGCTTGAGAAAATCAGGTTCAAACCCGTCCGGGAGAAGTTCTTCGCGGATTAAAGTGGCAATGTCCTTGGCAAAATGATCGCCATATTTTGCGAAATAGGCTTGTTGGGCGCGAAAAATTGCCCGCAGTTGTTTAACAATAAAAAGATGTCTCGCATCTTTTTGTATCACCTCTCCCAACTGTCCTTTTTCTCGGATCTTCATCCCTTCACTCGTCTGCTCATCTTCCAAGACAATGGCCTTGGGCTCAAATCCAATGACCTCATAGCGTTCGAATCGGGAACCCAGCTCCAAAATCTCTGGTCCCAGGATGGCCACAGACTCATTGGCATTGCCCGTATCATAGAAAAGGGTCACAGGCAATGTCTCAACCTCAGCCGCGGGCAGATTGGGAATCCAAAGAAAAAAAAAGAAAAGGGTTAGTAAAGCCACTGACTCATATCCTCCAAGATGGGATCCTGAGGAATCAGACACGTGAGCCCTTCATAAAAACCCACGGCAGTGCGACCTCCCGCATTGAGCGTTCCGCGCAGTGCTCCAATAAAAAAAGGCTCAATACCTCCGTCTAAACTCTGCTGGCGCCGGTAATAATATTCGGATTTAATGCCATGAGGGATCTCCAGCCAGCCAAGAAAAAAGTTTTCCATCCCCCGCTCAAGTTTAGTGGCTGAGGAGATTTCATAAGTCTCCCCCGGCGTGACTCCGGAAACCACGGGAATGACCGCATTCCGGTCATAAGAAGAAGTCACGGCTTGCGCAGGTTGACTATGAAATAAGGTCAAAGCACCTAATAGGAAAATTAAAAGCATGCATTTTGTTTTCATTGGATCGTCCCCTCGATCGGTGATATCAAAGGTTTTTGCGGAACATAAAAGGTCGCGACTTCATAGACCCCAATAAAGGTACGGCCCAGAAATCGGCCGAAACCTTTGGGAACTCCGACAAAAGTAGTTTTCCAAAATCCATCCGTGGGTTCTTCTGCGGTCCGAATAGGGGCCTGTGCCAGTTCCGTCCATCCATAAGCTATGTTTGTGAGTCCACGGCTTAGTTTTCCTGCCACTTCGCTTTCGAACTGCCCATAGGGAGCTAATTGAGGATCAAACTTATAATCATAGCCAGCCCATGCCCCAGATGTCGTGGCCACAAGAATCCATAAGACGAGTCCCAATCGCTTTACTATTTCCACACTTCCCCCCTGATGAGAATTCGATTAGGATTGTCGGCATTTGCCGGAATAATATAAGCTCATTATAATGCAAGGCACCCAAAACTAAAGTAGGATTCCTTAATCTTGAGCCTGAAAATGCCGTGAAAAGACTATGAATCGCTCTCTACTCCTCTTGGGAATCTTTCTCCTCCTCTCCCCGAATCCAGCTCAGACAGCGAGCGACTACAAATACATTGATGAAGATGATAATGAAATCATCTTTCCTGCTGTCACTACGGTTTGGACACAAAGCTCCCGGGGCCCTTGGAGTGAGGAAGAGGCCCGCTGGCATCTTCCGCACGTGGAAGCAAGATTTCGAAAAGACGGTCTTGAAAATATTCGTTTTGTCCGCATCACCCTGGATCACCCGCCCGGGAAATCAAAGGACGGGACGCTGAAAGCCATCTATCTCCGGGATAAAGACCAGCTCATCATAGGCTATCATTCCTTTAGTCCAAGCGATAAAGTCTTTGAATTCAAGTCGCGTTTGAACGGAGTGGTGAATTACCTAGAGATTTTTGTTTTCTGCGTGGATCATGGCGTTTGGAAGTCTGAGGTCCGACTGCCGCTGGATAAATAGTTAACTGGCGATTCCCAGATTTTCTAGAGAGGACGCGGCAGAATTTTCTAGGATCCTGAAGCGCGCTCTGGAGGTCGAGCGGGCACGGTGGTTTTTCTCAAAGTGTCTTCCAAGACCGGAGTTCTTCGGCTCCGGCGGCCGAAGCCTCCTCCCGCTCGTCTCGCAAATTCCTCCCCACGCAGAGGAATCCAAGCTTTGCGGGACTCCGCGAGGTCTCTCCAGACACTTTGAGAAAAACCGAGCGAGACCGAAAGCGCGAGAGAGTCACGCCTCGCGGGGGCGTGACGAACGGCGCGGAAGGATCTCTGGGAAATTCTGCGGGTTTCAATCTACATAAAGCGGGAATCACTGGATAAATAGTTAACTCTTTCAGCGTCTACTCCGGCATGTTATCATGTCTAAAATGTAGCCTCGCGGATTAATATCCGCGATTCCGTAAACTCTTCGGCGAAATCGCGCCGGAGTAATTCTGCTGCGCCAGGTCCTTAACGGCGTGGCTTCGCAGGAATCCGTCCCACGCATTGATTCGCAGCTTCACAGCTGCAGTCTTTTGCGTAGGCGGATCAAAGAGGCTTTATGATGCTAAAATTTTTGCGCTATCACACAAAAACTATTGTTTGGGTTGTCGTTCTTTCTTTTCTTTTATGGGGCGGATACGCTTTTAGTGTTTCGCTGCAGAAAAAAGGCCGCATGGCCGGAGAACTCTTCGGCAAAGATGTCAGTTTCCGGGAATACGATACGCTTTATAAGGCCAATCAAATCTTTGCCTTTGGAGGAAAAAAACCTCCGGAAGATCCCTCGCTCCTCCATATCCAAACCTGGCAGAGCCTCATGTTCAGCTACGAAGCTAAAAATAAACGGGTCCAAATCTCTGATCAAGAAGTGCGGGACGAAATCGCCCGTCTTATGAAAGAGCTTAAAATCGAAAACCCCACCAATGAATTTTATCAGCGCTGGGTTGAGTCCTCTTTTCGAATGACGCCGCAGGAATTTGAAAATGCTATCCGGGAAGTTCTTCGTATTCAAAAACTGATCTCGCAATTTAATGAAGCAACCTTGCCGGCTCCTTCTGAAGCCGCCGTCCGCGAGCGTTTTGTGCGTCAGGAGAATTCTCTGTCTCTGGAAATCGTCCCCTTTCAAACTCAGACCGAAGCTCAGCAGTTTCACGATGCGGTTCATAGCAAGCCGGATTCCTGGGACAGTTTGATCAAAACAAAAAATCTCAAATCTCAGAAAACCGGCAAGATTGCGCTCGATGCCATCCTGAATCTCTGGCAGATTCCTCAACCCATCGCCGAAGCTATGCTGAAAGCTGAACCCAAAACCGTGAGTGAACCTTTTGCTCATAGCGGGAAATTTTCCGTAGTTCGCCTGGAAGAAAAAATTTCCGCCGACGAGAAAAAATACAATGAGGAAGCCAAGAAAAAAATCATCGAGCAATTAACCGGCCAATCGCGCTATGAGCGCTTCGCCAAATGGATGGCGGATATTGAATCCCGGGCAAACTTCAAAGATTACACTCCGCAGGCGACTCCGCCGCCCGCAGCTAAAACTCCGGAAGCACCTAAGAATTCTGCCGTGACTTCACCGGCTCCCACCGCAAGCGCTCCATCCAAATCCTGATTTTGGATACCTATGCTTGCTGTGCTAGCAATGTAAGGAATCTCTGAATTCTGATCTATCTCCCGTTGACTCATATTAAAAGGTAACCATAGTAGGTAATCGTTGACTCATAATT
>CAYWRU010000044.1:0-10600 GCA_964460795.1 uncultured bacterium
TCTCAATAATGCCGGCACCATGAAGCGCGATATGCTGATTATCTTGAATGATAACAAGATGTCGATTGCGGAAAATGTCGGGGCTATGAGCAAGTATCTGAATAAGGTCATTACGAATCCGATTTATAACCGGGTTCGGGCTGAAGTGGAGAAGCAACTGCAGCGTTTCCCTCGTCTTCGAAAATTTGCTGCCGCAAGCTTGGAAGGGATGAAGCATTTTTTTGTACCCGGAATTATTTTTGAAGAACTTGGCTTCCGGTACTTTGGGCCAGTAGATGGTCATGACGTGATCGGTCTTGTGAAGACGCTTGAAAAAGTTCTGGCGCTCCATGATTCAAGCCTTCTTCATATTATTACGCAAAAGGGGTTTGGTTGTGAATTTGCGGAAAAAGATGCGGAAAAGCTTCATGGCGTGACTCCCTTTAATATTGCGACTGGAGAAAAAATCCAGGGTCCTAAGGAAGACGCCAAGCTCGCCAGTGAGGGCATTTCCTACACCAAGGCCTTTGCGAACAGTTTGGTCAAACTTGGCGGAGAAGATCCCCGCGTTGTGGCCGTGACCGCTGCCATGCCGACCGGCACGGGGCTCAATTATTTTCAGAAAAAATTTCCGGATCGCTACTTTGATGTGGGAATCGCAGAGCAGCATGCTATTACCTTTGCCGGAGCGCTGGCCAAGGGCGGCATGAAACCGGTTTGCGCCATTTACTCCACTTTTCTCCAAAGATCTCAGGATCAACTCATTCACGATATTGCGCTGCAGCGCGTCAAAACCGTCATTGGCATGGATCGGGCTGGACTAGTGGGTGCTGACGGCGCTACGCATAACGGTGTTTTTGATATCAGCTATTTGGGCCACATCCCGGAGTCGGTGATTGCCTGTCCTATTAATGAAGCAGAAATGGAACACATGCTCCGTCTCGGTTTAGACTATCCGCATCTTTTTGCTATGCGTTATCCGCGGGGAAATGTCCCTCGCCTTCTCGAGGCTTTTTCAAAACGGCCTTTTGGTATTGGCCAGGGCGAGGTCTTGCGCGAGGGAAGCGACGTTGGATTCCTTGCTATTGGTTTGATGGTAGAGACCGCTCTTCAAGCCGCAGAAATTCTCTCCAAAGAACACGGCATCGAAGCGCGCGTGGTCAATCTCCGGTTTGCAAAACCGCTTGACGGGGCGCTCATTCATGAATCCCTTGAAAAATGCCGCATGATTTATACGATGGAAGAACATGTGTTGACCGGCGGATTGGGTTCCAAGGTTCTGGAGTTTTTGGAATTGCAGGGGATTGCGGATGTCCGTGTCAAGCGTCTTGCACTCCCGGATCATTTTATTGAACACGGGGACCGCGACCGGATCCTCGATAGTTTAGGTTTGACCCCGGGGCGTATCGCAGACCGCGTGCATCTTGATCTTGGAATCCGGGATCATGGATCCGTTTCGAGTCATTAAGGGATCACGATGAAAACTGAGTCTTCTGCTTTCCAAACCGTTGGCATTATTGCCAACCCTCAAAAAGCCATGGCTGCACGCCTTCGAATTCGTCTTTCTGCGTGGCTTCGCGCTCGCAAGATCCGGGTTTTAGATTCGATCCGTCTTTCCCGTGAACGTGTAGTGGCCGAGTCTGATCTTATTATTTGTTTGGGGGGAGACGGTACACTGCTTTCCTTAGCTCCTGAGATGGAAAAAAGATCCTTGCCCGTTCTCGGGGTCAACTTAGGGGAACTTGGATTTTTGACCGAAGTGAAACAGGATGAAGTCATTCAAGAGCTTTCAGCTCTCCTTTGCGGACAGTATAAGATCGAAGAACGTCTCATGCTTTCCTGCACTGCCTCGCAGGGAAAATTTTCTCGCGCGCCTCGCCGCTTTACCGCACTTAATGATATTGTGATCAGCCGCGAAGGACTTTCGCGCATGCTTACTGTGGAAGTCTTTGTGGGGGGAGAAAAACTGACCCGGTTTTCCGGGGACGGTGTCGTGATTGCAACTCCTACAGGATCCACAGCCTATTCGCTTTCAGCGGGCGGCGCCGTGGTGCATCCCACTTTGGATGCCTTAGTTATTACTCCGATTTGTCCGCACGCTTCTGCGCTTCGCTCCATGGTGGTTTCAGCTTCGGATCAGATTACCATCCGGCTTAAAACCAAGGGCGGACGACTGCGCGCACTGCTCACTGCGGATGGTCAGAAGAGCATGGAAATGGATGACCGCTTTACCGTGGAAGTCACGCGCTCCAAAGAACGCCTCCAACTGGTGAAGAGTTCCAAACGCGGATATTTTGCAACGCTCCGGGAAATTTTCAAGTTTCCTGCCTAGGATTTAAAAAAAATCATGGCCAAAATTCTGATTGTGGACGACGACAAAAATATTCTTGAAGAGTTTCGCAACGTTCTTTTGGATGAAGGTCATGAGGTTGAGGTTGCGCTTTCCGGCGAGGCGGCTATTCAACGTTGCCAAACCCAGTCTTTTGATTTGGCTTTTCTTGACGTCCAAATGCCTAAAATGCAGGGCATGGACATTTTAGACGCGCTTCAGCAGATCCGTCGATTTCCCGTGATCATGATGTCCGGATTTTTACCGCTTCAGAAAGAAGCGGAAATTATGGAGCACGGCGCACAGATTTGTCTCCGTAAACCTCTTGAACTTGAAAAAATAAGGCATCTGATCCAGTCCCTCTCCAACCATCGGCAGCCGTGATGTCATGATAAGAGTCCGCTTTGCTCCTTCGCCTACCGGACACCTGCATATCGGAGGTGTTCGGACCGCACTTTATAATTTTCTCTTGGCCCGCCGGGATCCCGAAGGGCAATTCTTTGTCCGCATTGAAGATACGGACCGGGAACGCTCCAAGCCGGAGTATGAAAAAGAAATTCTTGATTCGCTCGTGTGGTTAGGACTTTCCTGGGATGGGGGAATCCTCCGCCAAAGCGAACGCCTTTCCGTTTATCGGGATCTCGCCCATTCACTCGTGAATCAGGGCAAAGCCTACGAAGTGGAGGAATCAGGAAAAAAGGCGATCCGATTCCGCATGCCAAAAACTCAGGCTAAGCTGCAAGATTTGATTCATGGTCCGGTAGAATTTGATGCCTCCCTATTTGATGACCTAGTGATTTTAAAGTCTGACGGATTTCCGACTTACCACTGGGCCTGCGTGGTGGATGATCATGAAATGAAAATTACGCACGTGATCCGCGGAGACGATCACTTGTCCAACACTCCGCGTCAGATGTTTCTTTTTGAAGCCATGGGCTGGCAGCCGCCTCAGTATGGACATCTGCCGCTTATATTAGGAGAAGACGGAACGCCGCTTTCTAAACGTCATGGAGCGGTATCGCTTTCCGCTTTTCAAAAAGATGGATATCTTTCGGAGGCGCTTCTCAATTATTTGGCACTTCTTGGCTGGGCACCTCCCGGGGGAAATCAGGAATTTTTTACTTTAAAAGACCTTATCCAGAAATTTTCGCTCAAACAAGCTCACAAATCCGGCGCCAAGTTCAGCTTAGAGAAAATGGCATGGCTGAATGCTCAGCATCTCAAAAAACTGCCGGACTTAGATTACGAAAAAAAAATCGCAGATTTTTATCCGGAGATGGCCGCGCGTCTTGGGCCGGATTTATGGAAGAAGCTGATTCGGCTTTATCGGTTGCGGATCCAAACTTTGAGTGTGCTGGGGCCTAAAACAGCTTATTGCTTTGAAGACATAACCTTGGACGTTGAGACGGTAAAAAAATATTTTCATGATTCTCCAGATTTGCCGAAACATTTAAGGGCCTGGTTGGATGAATTTAAGCAGGTAAGTGCCCTGATTCCCTCAGAAGTAGAAACCATGACACGAAGAATAGCTCAGCAGGCGGGGGTTCCGGTGGGTGTTTTGATTCATCCGCTCCGTTTTGCCTTGACCGGCTCAACGGCCAGTCCTGGACTTTTTGAGATCATGGAGATTTTAGGAAAAGAAGTTTGTCTTAAGCGGGTCTGTCATTTTTTAACCTTTGTGGACTAGAGCGATTTGTAGGCCATGATGAGCGATTGTTTATTCTGTAAGATTGCCCAAAAAAAAATTTCATCCGATTTGGTTTTTGAGGATGACGAGGTGGTCGCCTTTAAGGACATTCATCCCCAGGCGCCTGTACATGTGCTCCTCATCCCTCGAAAACATATTTCGAAAATTAGCGATCTCCAGGATGGGGATGAGAAAATGATGGGGGCACTCATTTCAAACGCCCGAAAACTTGCGGCTGAAAAAAGCTGGCAGGATTACCGCCTGGTGTTTAATAATGGAGCCAGCGCAGGACAATCTGTTTTTCATATTCACTTACATCTTTTGAGCGGCCGGGCTTTTGCCTGGCCTCCTGGATAACCTTAGTAAGGGGCGCTTGGTATGTCACCTCTTTCTCCGATTCCATGGCGGGATGTTTACTCTGCCTATGATATAAGCTTGATTTGCGGCGTGGATATTGAAGTGGCGAAGGACTGGATTTTTAAAGCGGAGATCCCAAGTTTTAAGGTTTTAGGCGGGCATCTGCGGGTGAAGTGCGAGGATCTGGAGGCTTTTCTTTTCAAAAAGAATATGGCTCGTCCGGAAAATTGGACCGAAAAAAATAATCGCTACAAAGTTCTTTTAGTGGAAGACGAAGTAGATCTCTTGGAGATCGTAGGAGAGCTTCTTAAAGAAGATGATCGGTTTGATGTGGTGACCGAATCTTCAGGATTTGGCGCAGCGCTCAAAATTGCGCGTTGGCATCCGGACGCCATTCTCCTTGATTTCCTTATGCCCGGCATGGATGGGTTTGAGGTTTGTAAAAAACTGCGCCGCGATCCGCTTACGAATGATATTCCAGTCATTGCAACGACTTCACTCTCCCGCCCTGAGAATAAAGAGGCGGTTTTTAAGGCGGGTGTCTCGGTTTTTCTTGGAAAGCCCTTTCAAAGCGATAAGATGCTCCAAACCGTTCGGCAAAGCCTTGGAATCGAGCCGCTTTCTCCGGGTGCTTCCAAATCTTAATTTAGATTTTTCCTCATTAAAATTTCTTGCCACGCGCGTTCTCCTAGATAGAATGAAGCCCCACTTTAGGGAAAGGAAGGGTGTATGGCGACTTCGGTAGTTGAAGCAAGTACGGACAATTTGAGGCAGAAGGTCATGGAGGTGGCTCGGTCCCATAAAGCCTCCTGGATCCGTCTCGGGCAGTATCTTTACAGTGTTCATAAAGATAAACTTTTTAAGGGCTGGGGATTTCTGACTTTTGAAGCTTACTGCACTAAAGATTTGGGGATCAAACAAGCGACGGCCTCCAAGCTCCTGAAATCCTATGCCTTTCTGGAAAAAGAGGAACCGTCCCTGGCCTCCGAGGAAGCCCAGCAGCACACGGATAAGACTCCCTCCAGCATTCCGGATTATGAAGCTGTAAATTTGCTTCGTTTGGCTAAAGAAAATGAATCCATTACCCCGCGAGAATTTTCAGTGCTGCGCGAAGCCGTTTTAGAAAAAGCCAAAGAGCCGAAACAAATCCGCGCTCAGGTAAAACAAATTCTGGATGACAAGAAGCCAGAAGGGACTCCTGAGGAAGTAGAGATCAAGCGCCACAGTAAAATCCGGCGCTTTGTTTCCCTTTTAAAAACTGCATCCCGGGAATTTGAAGAAGAGGATCTCTTGCCAGATCATCTGGCTAAACAGATCCAGGCCCTTATCGGAAAACTCGAGGATCAGGTCCGGGAATAGGTTTTTTGGCCCGCTTGAGAAGCATCCCCTGAGTCGTTATAATTCCTTTCATCAATGGGGAATGGTGTAACGGTAGCACAGCAGCCTCTGGAGCTGTTTGTCTAGGTTCAAATCCTAGTTCCCCAGATTCACCTAACATAAAACCCTGGTAAGTCCTGCGTGTGAAAATAGGATGAGATTTGATATAATTCCGCCCCTATGGATCAGGCCCAAGCACCCAGTAATTTTATCCGCGATATCATTGATGAAGACCGAAAAAACGGCAAAAATGGCGGTCGTGTACATACCCGCTTTCCGCCCGAGCCGAATGGTTACCTTCATATCGGTCATGCCAAGTCCATCTGCCTGAATTTCGGCATTGCCCGCGATTACCAAGGACTTGCCAATCTCCGTTACGATGATACGAATCCTGAAAAAGAAGATGTTGAATATGTGGATTCCATCCGCGAGGATGTCCACTGGCTGGGGTTTGATTGGGCCGAGCGTGAATATTATGCCTCAGATTATTTTGACCAGCTTCACCAGCATGCCGTTGCCCTGATCAAAAAAGGTAAGGCCTATGTCTGCGATCTGAATGCGGACCAAATTCGGGAATATCGCGGGACACTGATACAACCGGGTAAGGACAGTCCCTTCCGCAATCGGTCGATCGAAGAGAGTCTGGATCTTTTTGAGCGAATGCGAAAAGGGGAGTTTGAGGAAGGATCCAAAACGCTTCGCGCCAAAATCGATATGGCCTCGCCCAACATCACGATGCGTGACCCGGCGATTTACCGGATCAAGAAAGCCGACCATCACCGCACTGGAAGCAAGTGGTGCATCTATCCACTTTATGATTTTACGCACTGCATCTCAGACTCTATTGAAGGCATCACGCACTCTATTTGCACACTTGAATTTGAAAATAATCGACCGCTTTACGACTGGGTGCTGGATCAGCTTGGAATTCACCATCCTCAGCAGATTGAGTTTGCGCGCCTTAATTTGAGTCATACGGTTTTAAGTAAGCGTCGGCTTTTAGAATTGGTTCAGAAGAAAGTGGTGAGCGGCTGGGATGATCCGCGTATGCCCACGATCTCGGGATTCCGGCGCCGCGGCTACACACCGGCTTCGATCCGCAATTTTTGCGACAAAATCGGCGTGGCAAAATTCAACAGTACGATTGAACTCGTGGTGCTGGAAAATTCCATCCGCGAAGAACTGAATAAAACCGCGCCGCGCGTCATGGCGGTTTTGAATCCTCTGAAAGTCATCATCACAAATTATCCAGAAAATCAGATCGAAGAAATGGAAGCTGTCAATAATCCGGAAGATCCATCCCAAGGTTCCCGGAAAGTTCCATTCACGCGTGAAATCTATATTGAACGTGATGATTTCCGGGAAGTCCCACCGCCTAAATTTTTCCGTCTTGCACCCGGTCAGGAAGTGCGGCTTCGTTACGGATATTTCATCCGCTGTGAAAAAGTGGTGAAGGATCCCAAAACCGGAGAGGTGATCGAACTCCACTGTTCCTATGATCCCGCGACCCGCGGAGGTAATAATCCTCCGGACGGCCGCAAGGTCAAAGGGACGATCCACTGGGTTTCCGCGACCCATGGATTTCAGGCGGAGATTCGGCTCTATGATGTGCTTTTTTCCAAGAAAGATCCGAGTGATGTGCCTGAAGGGGGCTCGTATCTCGTTAATCTCAATCCGAAATCTTTGGAAACAGTTTCGAACGCTTATGTGGAGCCAAGCCTAAAAGAGGCAAAACCAGGAGATCGGTTTCAGTTTGAGAGAAACGGCTATTTTTTTACAGATCCCAAAGACTCTGCGCCTGGACGTCCTGTATTTAACCGTATCGTGACCCTCCGGGATAGCTGGGAGAAGATTGAAAAGCCAAAGAAATAGAATTCTGCGGCTTATTTTCCGGGCTAAAATCTTATGGAATTAGGCAAGAGGGATCCCTATAATATCGCGCCTACGCACCGGAAATTTGCAAAAGTCAAAGCGTCCGGTTCGGACTCATCCGGGAAGGGCATTATGGATCAAAAAGAATTCTGGAAAGAGATTGAGAAGGCATTAAATCAGGGCTTTGAAGCGGCCAAGACGTCTGCAAAGTTTGTTTCCAAAAAAGCCGGAGAAGCTGCGCGGATCACGAAGCTTCTTGCTGAAAAATTTAAGTTAGAGCATCAGATTGGAAAAAAGTTTGCAGAGCTTGGGCATAAAATTTATGACCGCGCTGTCCGGGAAAATATCCGGCCCGAAGGCATGGATAAAGAGGTCGATCACCTGATTGAAGAAGCGCGGGTGCTTGATGAGAAGCTCAATTCGGTTGAGTCCAAGCTGGAAGACGAACGCCGGAAAGCAAAAGGTTGATTTGAAGGGCATTTAATCGATTGCGGCAACTTAGCGTTTCGCACGATTAGAGTTTAATATTTTAGCGAGCGTGGCGGAACTGGCATACGCGCAAGATTAAGGATCTTGTCCCGAAAGGGTTGGAGGTTCAAGTCCTCTCGCTCGCATTTTACCGATGTAAAATACGTCGCCGGGTCGGTTTAAGGATAACCGTCTCCGGCGAATGCGAGAGACGGCCGTGTACAGGACCTACAAGGTCCTGACACGGAGTACTTGCGCACTGGCGCAAGTGCAAGTCCTCTCGCTCGCACTTTTTTAAATGTGAAGAAGTGAAGAGTGAAGTGTGAAGCGTAAAAAATTGTAATTGCTCTTCACTTTTCACGTTTTCACGCTTCACGAAAACGCATTTTGAGAATCTATGATTCCATCCCATATTTTTCGAGAGTATGACATCCGGGGCATTGCAGACAAAGAATTAACCACGGATGTGATCACGCATCTTGGCCAGGCCATTGGGACCGTGCTCCGAAAAGAGGGGAAGCAAAAGATTGCCATCGGGCATGATTTTCGCCCCAGCTATGAACGTCTCAAGAATGCCCTGATTCAGGGGCTCCTTCAGTCCGGAGTTGAAGTTGTCTATCTCGGGCTTGTCCCCACTCCGCTTCTTTATTTTTCCGTTTCGCATCTCAAACTGGATGCCGGAGTTTGTATTACTGGGTCTCACAATCCGCCGGAATATAACGGCTTCAAACTTCATTTCAGCGACCGGCCTTTTTACGGAGCCGAGATTCAAGCCCTTTATCAGCGCATGGTGAAGCAGGACTATCTAACAGGAAAAGGGAAACTTTCAGAGACCAAAATCATTCCCGCCTATCTTGATTATGTGCCTGGAATTTTTAAATTTAAACGCAGGATCAAAATCGTGGTGGACTCTGGACACGGCATGGCCGGCATTGTAGCACCCGAGCTTTACCGTAAACTGGGGCATGAAGTCATTGAACTTTATTCTAATTTAGATTCCACGTTTCCGGATCATCATCCGGACCCGTCGCTTCCGGAAAATATGGCGCATCTTCAGAAAAAAGTTTTGGAAACCAAAGCCGAATTTGGTATTGCCTTTGACGGAGACGCAGACCGGATCGGCGTGGTGGATGAAAAAGGAAATATTCTTCCCGGAGATCAGCTCCTGCTTCTTTATGCGCGCGCCATTTTAAACAAAAAACCCGGAGCGACTATTATCGGTGATGTGAAGTGTTCCAAGCTTATCTATGATGACATCACCAAGCGTGGCGGAAAAGCCATTATGTGGAAAACGGGCCACTCGCTGATCAAAGCCAAGATGAAGGAAACGCATGCGGATCTTGCCGGCGAGATGAGCGGGCACATGTTCTTTTCAAACCGCTGGTTTGGATTTGATGACGCTATTTATGCCGGATGCCGAATGCTTGAAATTGTGGATGAAGAGAAGCGCCCTGTCTCGGCGCTCTTAACGGATCTTCCCAAAACCTTCTCAACGCCCGAGATCCGGGTGGATTGTCCGGATGATAAAAAATTCGGGATTGTGAAACAGGCTGTGGAAAACTTCAAAAAGAAATATGAAGTCCTGGATATTGACGGTGCCCGGGTCCAATTTCCAGACGGGTGGGGGCTTGTCCGGGCCTCGAATACTCAGCCGGTGCTGGTGATGCGCTTTGAAGCCACGAGTGAAAAGCGTCTTCAGGAAATTCGCCAGATCGTCGAATCGGAAATCAACGCGCTCAAAGGAGCCTAGCATGATTTGGGCAGTGGTCATGGCCGGCGGGTCAGGAACCCGTTTTTGGCCGGAAAGCCGCGCAAAAAATCCCAAACAATTTCTTCGCCTATACAGTCATCATACGCTTCTGGAAGAAACGCTTCGCCGCATCCGGTCTTTCATCCCGCCGGCACAGACTTATTTGGTGACTCAGGATTATCTCCGAGAAGAAGCGGCGAAGATGAGCAAAATCCCCCTTCAGCAGGTGATTGGAGAGCCCGTGGGGCGGAATACAGCTCCTTGTGCAGTCCTTATGGCTGCGATTATTTATGAAAGAGATCCGGATGCAGTGATCGCACTCCTTCCTGCCGACCATAAAATTTCTAAAAAAGACTTCTTTTGTAAGGCGTTAGATGCAGCGGCTCAAATCGCCCGCTATGAAAATATGCCCGTGACTTTTGGGATTCGTCCCACGCGTCCCCATACGGGATACGGCTATCTTGAGCTTGATGAGATTTTTATCCGCCAGGGGAAATTTGATATTTATAAGTTGAAGAGTTTTTGCGAAAAACCAAGTCTTGTGATTGCCAAAAAGTTTTTTGATTCCAAAACATTTCTCTGGAATAGCGGTATATTTGTTTGGCGCGCCAAGGCGCTTCTGGAGTCTGCGCGTAAATATCTGCCCAAGGTTTATACGCTGGCTCATCAAATTGCCACGGCCAAAGATTTTGATAAAGCCATGAAATCCTCCTTTCAAGATATGCAGCCCATTTCGATTGACTACGGACTTATGGAAAAAATGAAGGGAAAAATTCTTACG
>CAYWRU010000044.1:10610-28192 GCA_964460795.1 uncultured bacterium
AGATTGGAATGATCTCGGGAGCTGGCAGGGCGCTTCAGATTCTTGGAAAGGGGATGATTCTCAGAATGTGGGTTTTGGGAATTCAGTCTTTTTCCGGAGTCAGGGAAACATTGCCAAAGCTCACCGTAAGCGTTTGGTCACGCTGTTGGGAGTAAAAGATCTCATTGTGATTGACACAAAAGATGCGCTCTTAGTTTGTTCCAAGGAATCCGCGGAATCGGTCCGGGATTTGGTCGGACACCTTCGCGAGCAAAAGCTCGATCAGTATCTTTAATGTAGAGAGTAGAGAGGAGGAAGTAGGGAGAAACAGCCGCTGATAAAATTGTTTGGTCTCTCTACTTTCTACTCTCTGCTTTTTTTAACCTAAAAAACACTCTTAATGAATAATCCCTGGAAAAATCCTCCGGACGGTTTGCAAAAATCAAAATGGTATTACAGCCCCTGGTTTGTGCTTTTCATGATCCTTTTTGTGCTGGGTCCCTTTGCACTTCCGCTTCTTTATAAAAGTCCGCGCTTTAGCTTGCGCTCAAAAATCATCTGGACGGTTTTGACACTTGCCCTGCTTTACTTTACTCTGGCCGGAATTTTGAAAGCTTACGAAGCCTTAAAACCTATCTACCATTCCTTAATCCAGGCTTATACATCCTGAGCACATCCCAATCGCCTCTAGGCTGAGTATTTTTATGTATCGAATCGGAATTGACCTTGGCGGTACGAAAATAGAAGGCATTGTTCTGGAGGGGCAAGGACGTGAGGTTTTTCGAAAGCGCATCCCGACCGAACAGGAAAAGGGCTCGGATCATATTTTAGATCAGATCAAGTTTCTTTATGAAGAACTCGCATCCAAAATTGAAGGTGAGGTTCATACGCTGGGCATTGGAACGCCGGGGGCATTGTCGCATAAAACCGGACTTCTAAAAAACTCTAATACAGTTTGTTTAAATGGAACTCCCTTTAAATCCAATCTTGAAAAAAAACTGGGCCGGAAATTTGAAATCCAAAATGATGCGAATTGTTTTGCGCTGGCCGAGGCACTTCAAGGTGCGGGCCGCGGAAAGTCACTTGTTTTTGGCGTCATTCTTGGAACCGGATGCGGAGGGGGCATCGTTCATCAGGGGAAAATCTGGACTGGTCTTCAGGCCATTGGCGGTGAGTGGGGGCATATGACTATTGATCCTCAGGGGCCTGAGTGTTATTGCGGTGCGCGGGGCTGTGTCGAGACCTTGATCAGCGGTGGCGGCATTGAAAAGCTTTACGCCAAGCGTTTTCAGGAAAAACAAATTCTTCCGGAGATTTTAAAGCAATTTCGGCGAGGTGATCGGGAAGTTTCAGGATTTATGGAAGAAGTTTTTAGAAATTTTGGCCGCGCATTGGCCAATCTCATTAATGTGCTCGATCCGGATGTTGTGGTGCTGGGCGGTGGAGTTTCCAATATGGATGAGCTTTATACTTTGGGGGTGGAAGAGGTTCGCAAAGCGGTTTTTAGTGATGGTTTGGAAACACCCATTCTCAAAAATAAACTTGGTGATTCGGCAGGCGTGATGGGCGCTGCCTGGATTGGCATTTAATCTCACGAAGGGCAACGGAGAAAGATTTATGGAGATGAAACGGTTAATACTAAAACCTGAAAAAGAAAAAGCGCTTTTAAACCGCCATCCGTGGATTTTTTCCGGGGCCGTGGATCAAATCGATGAGGGTTATCAAGCCGGCGATTTGGTTCAAGTCTTATCTTCCGAAGAAGAGTTTCTTGGTATCGGATTTTTAAATCCGGATTCTCAAATCACGGTGCGGATGCTGAGTTTTGAGAGTTGTGAAATCAATGATGCCTTTTTCGAAAAAAGAATTCGAAATGCCGTGAATCTTCGCCAGCCTTTGATCTCAGATCAAACAAATGCAGTTCGTTTGATCCACTCTGAAAACGACGACCTCCCCGGGCTTACTGTGGATCGTTATGGCGAATACTTGGCAGTTCAAATCCATAGTGTTGGACTGGATAAGTATCGCGATCTTATTATCCGTGTTTTGTCTGAGGTGGTTCCGGTTCGCGGGATTTATGAAAAAAGCGAAGCCGAGTGGCGGCGTTTGGAAGGGCTTGAACCTCATCAAGGCGTGATGAAGGGCGAAGAGCCGCCGGAATTAATCACGGTCCTTGAAAATGGGATCTCGTATGCGGTCGATCTTAGGGCCGGACAAAAGACTGGATTTTTTCTGGATCAAAGAGAAAACCGGAAGCTGGTAGGGTTCTGGTCTAAGGGCAAAAAAGTTCTGAACTGTTTTTCCTACACCGGAGGTTTTTCAATCTCTGCAGCGCGGGGTGGCGCTCTGAGTACGGTATCTATTGATTCCTCAGAACCGGCGCTTAAAACGGCTCAAAAGAATTTTGAACTGAATGGAATGAAAGAACCAGAACATCGCCTGCTTCGCACCGATGTCTTTCAGTATCTCAGGCAGAGTCAGGAAAATTTTGATCTTGTGGTGCTGGACCCGCCGGCTTTTTGTCAGTCCAAAAGTCAGATTGAGAAATCCACGCGGGCCTATAAGGACATTAATTTGTATGCGATTAAACGCTTGAATCCGGGCGGGATTCTTTTTACAGCTTCTTGTTCCTCCCACATTTCTCAGGATTTATTCCAGAAGATTCTCTTTGCCGCGGCTAAAGATGCCGGCCGCGGTCTTCAGATTCTGACCAAAACAGGACAACCCGCCGATCATCCCATCAGTATTTATTTCCCGGAAGGGGAATACCTGAAAGCCTTCCTTTGCCGGATCAGTTAATCTGGAAGCCAGCCTTTTTGCAAGCAGAGTTTCCATCGATTACAATATAAAGTGAGCACAGTTTCAGTGTGATTTGCCGATAAAATGCTGTACAACTTCATGACGGGGGTTTTATGGATTATTTAGACGAGAAAAAAATCGGCAAAGATAAAATGAAGGCCTTGGAGCTCGCGGAAGATTCCCGTGAGCAGGAATGGGCATTGCCTAGCTTTGTCGCAGAACTTTTTAAAGGCAAGGTTCGGTGGGACCTCTTGCTTCCTTATCCTCAGCAAAGTGAAGAAGAAAAGAAGATCGGCGATGACATGATCGCCAAAGTGACCGCTGTTTTAAAACAGACGATTGATCCGAATAAAGTGGATGAGACTGGGGAGCTTCCCAAAGAAGCCCTCGCCGAATTAGCTAAACTGGGCTGTTTTGCACTTAAGATCCCCAAAGAATACGGCGGGCTCGGACTTTCCCAGGTCAATTACAATCGTGTGGTTCATGCGGTTGCAAGTCATTGCGGTTCTACGGCCGTGTGGCTTTCTGCACATCAATCCATCGGAGTGCCTCAGCCCCTCAAACTTTTTGGTACGGAAGAGCAAAAACGTAAATATTTCCCTCAATTTGCTAAAGGGGCGATCTCTGCTTTTGCACTTACGGAACCGGATGTGGGAAGTGATCCGGCGCGGATGAAAACGACGGCAGTTCCTACAGAGGATGGAAAGGCCTTTTTGATCAGCGGAGAAAAACTATGGTGCACCAATGGACCTGATGCAGATGTTCTGGTCGTCATGGCTCAGACGCCTCCGAAAGTTGTGGGCGGCCGGGAAAGAAAGCAAATTACCGCCTTCATTGTGGAAAGAGCGATGCCTGGCATTGAAGTGGTTCACCGCTGCAAATTTATGGGGCTCCATGGTATTTCCAACGGACTTATCCGGTTCACTAATGTCCGAGTTCCTCGTGAAAATATTATTTTAGGAGAGGGGAAGGGACTAAAACTGGCCTTAACCACTCTCAACACAGGACGGTTAACCATTCCAGCCGCAGTAACGGGAGCCTCTAAAGTTGCTCTTAGAATTTCCAGAAAATGGGCCAATGAACGGGTTCAGTGGGGAGCTCCGGTAGGACATCATGAAGCTGTGGCCATGAAGCTTGCGGCCATGGCGTCCACAGTCTATGCCATGGATGCAGTCACTCATGTGACATCCTGTATGGCGGATGATAAACATTATGATTTTCGTTTGGAAGCTGCTATGGCGAAACTCTCTTGCACTGAGGCTGCTTGGAAAGTGATTGATGGAGCGGTTCAGGTCCGGGGCGGACGCGGTTATGAAACAGCGGCATCTTTAAAAGCTCGCGGAGAAAAACCGTATCCTCTGGAAAGAATGCTCCGGGATATTCGAATCAACACCATTATTGAAGGAACGAGTCAGATCATGCGCCTTTTCATTGCGCGTGAGGCCATGGATTTTCATGTGAGACGCATCATGCCGCTCATGTCGCGAAGCGTTTCCATGGGAAAGAAGATTATGGTGGGAATTTCTTCGGCCGGATTTTACAGCCTGTGGTATCCGACCATGTATTGTCCGGGCTCGCAGCTTCCGTCCGGAGTATCCATTCCAGCTAAACTTCGTAAGCATATGGCATTTATTGGAAAACGAGCCAAGAAACTTGGTCGGGCGCTTTTCCATTCCATGATGATCTACCAGCAGAACCTGGAGAAAAAACAGCATCTTTTAGGACGGCTCGTCAATGTGGGTGCGGATCTTTATGCTATGTCCTGCGTATGTTCCCGGGCCATTAGTGAATCTAAGAATAAGGCTTCAGATCCTGGGCCTGTGGAGCTTGCAGATTTATTCTGCCGTCAAGCCAGCCGTAGAATTATGCGAAACATGCGAAATCTTTTTGGGACTGAGGATGATTTTGCGGGAAAAGTTTCCCGGAATTTTCTGGATGGAAAATATCTTTGGATTGAAAAAGATATCCTGCCGGAATAAATAGAACCAATGAAGTTACGATTCCGCGAGGTGGATTCCGCCTCGCGAAATCTGTTTCATTTTCAGTAGCGCCTCATCTGCTTGAGCCACCAGTTGGGTCTCATTCATTTGGAAGCCGCATTTAAAGATTGCGGCTCCAAACGTCGCTGAGGCCTGATAAGATTCTCCTCCGAAAATAAAATTTGTGGCCCGGATGGTTTGTTGAATAAGGGTGACGCGTTCCATTAAAACATCATGACGGTCCACATCCAAGAGAATCAGAAACTCATCGCCTCCCAGCCTGCCAAAATCATCGTTTTTCCGGATCTTGGATTTCACAATCCCTGAAATGGTTTTAAGAACCTGGTCTCCGGCCAAATGTCCGAAATGATCATTGATGTGTTTAAAGTGATCGACATCAAAAATGACGAGATAAAACTGCGAATGATTTTGTTCGCTAGTTTCAATTTTATTCCGCATGATTTTAAAAAAGTGCCGGCGGTTGAATACCTGAGTCAACTCATCCGTTTTAGAGAGCGTTTCCGCTTGTTGGTAGAGCCGGGCGAGTTGCTGCTCGCTTTGTTTTAGCTCTTCATTTTGCTCAAAAGCTTTCCAATGCTGACGACCGTAAAATTTGACCATTAAAATTGAAAAGAGGGCTGTGGAGCTCATAAAAAAAATTGCTGAAATAAAGCCCGTGGTGTTCCAGTGGGGGTTTAAACACACCGCTAGAATATAAGAGCCTATGACGGCAAGACAAAAGCCCAAATTATGCCGGACGCTGAAGCTGTTGATGAGCGCGGAGCCAAGAAAAACAAAATTGATGCCTTCGTAATAATGACTGTAACTGCCTTCTGTAAGATAGATCATAACGAACATCCCTCCGGCAAAAACGTAGCAGGCAATGTCTGACATCCACATGATGTGTTTTTTTGCCCAGCGAGTAAATGAAAGAAGGAACAGAAGGGTGACGAGGGCAACATCAAAAATCCGAATGATGAGAAAAGAATGTTCCCATTCAGGATACACCACATGATCCAAGGCATTAAAAAAGAGATGAAGTGTGGTTGCAATACCAAACATAATTCGAAAACGAAATAGAATGATGTCATTGATGTGTTGACGGTACGCAGCTTGAAGGGCGTCAGAAGGTGGGGCGTTGGTTTTTGGGCTCAAGTGTATTTCCCGTTCGTTGAATAGGGTAACGGTTTTTATTTCTTAAGTTGTCCTTTTAACGCAATTTTGATCAACAAAATGGGCTTTTTTCTTCCTATAGCAAAGTATAACAGCTGTTTCCCGTTATTAAAAAGCACGCACCGGAAAAAAATCAGGACAATAAAGGGGCTTTTCGGTATACTTATTTGGGCCGGGACGGTTCTCCCAAGCCCAGAGTTTTTGAGAGCCGTCCCATTTTTATTGATCCGGAAGGGGTTTACTTAAGTCCATGTCAGATCGAGTGTTAAGCGGGACACGTCCTACGGGAAAACTGCATCTCGGCAATCTCATGGGAGCCTTGGAGAATTACCGTAATCTCCAGAGCGAAGACTCCTTTTTCATGATTGCCGATCTCCACGCCCTTACCACGGAATACGAGCACTCTTCTAAGATTGCGGATAATGTCCAGGAAGTGGTCCTCGATTATCTAGCGGTGGGATTGGATCCGGATAAGTGCACGATCTTTGTTCAAAGTGAAGTTCCGGAACACGCCGAACTTTCGCTGCTTCTTTCCATGATTACCCCCCTGGGATGGCTTGAGAGAAATCCGACGTATAAAGAGCAGATGCGCGAGCTGAAGGGCCGCGAAATTTCCACCCATGGATTTTTGGGTTATCCCGTGCTTCAAGCTGCGGACATCCTTCTTTATCAGGCCAAGAAAGTTCCGGTGGGAGAAGATCAACTTCCTCATTTGGAACTCACCCGCGAATTGGTCCGAAGATTTCATAATATTTATGGCCCAGGAGTTTTTGTAGAACCCGAAGCCATGATGACGAACGCGCCGCGCGTGCCGGGACTTGATGGGCGCAAGATGTCGAAGAGTTACGAAAACTGCATTTATATTTCTGATTCGGCCGCGGAAGTTGAAAAAAAAGTGCGGGCCATGGTGACGGACCCGGCGCGCAAGCGGCGGGAAGATAAAGGCCATCCGGAAGTTTGCCCGGTTTTTTTCCATCATCAGCTTTTTAATAAAACAGGTGTTGCGGTTGTGGAAAAGGAATGCCGCGAAGCACTTCGCGGTTGTATCGATTGTAAAAAAGAAATGGCGAATCAGATGAATGCGTTTTTAGATCCGATCCGTCAGAAAAGAGAATTATGGAAAACGAAGAAGAGCGAAATAACCCAGATCCTCAGCCGGGGCAGGGAGAAGGCTCGTCACGTCGCGGGCGAGACGCTGGCCAAGGTGATGAAGGCGATGGGAATCCGCTGAATTTAGAATCCGGAATTCAGAATTCGGAATCAGAAAATCCTGAAACGGTTTTGACCAGCAATTTGTCTGGAAAGCCGAATGATCTTCCCGATTCCGAATTCAGCATTCCGAATTCCGCATTCGGAGAGCCGGCGCCTGTGTCCGGCGATGAAATGATTGTGGTGTCTTCGGAGGGAAGCCGCTCCTTCCGGGTTCGTTTGACAGGATACGACGGGGCCCTTGATCTTTTGCTCGATCTGATTAAGAAAAATGAAATGGATATTACCAATATCCAGATTTCAGTGGTGACTCAACAGTATTTAGATTATCTGGCAACTCTGAAGAAATTAGATCTTGAGATTGCCGGCGATTTTATTGTCATGGCGGCCACGCTTCTTTTTATCAAATCTAAAATGCTGCTTCCTCCCGTGGAAGGGGAAGAGGACGATGAAGGCGGCGACCCGCGCGCAGAACTGGTGCGCCGGCTTTTGGAGTATCAGGCCTTTAAAGAGGCGGCCAAGGAGCTTGGAATTCTTGAGCATGAGCGGGGCAAGGTTTTCTCCCGTCAGGTTTCGGATTATTATCTGTCCCAGCTGGACGGCGAAGATGTGGAGATCGATGCTTTTAGTGCCAATCTCTTCGATCTCCTTTCTGCTTTCCAGAAGGTGCTCACAAAGTTTGGGAAAGAAGCCATCCATGAGGTGTTTGAGCAGTCGATTTCCATTGAAGAGCGGCTTACGGATATCCAGCGTCTGTTGGTGGAGAGAAAAAAAATTGTTTTTTCCCAGCTTTTCAGTTCCCGCTGGACACGCAATTATTTGATTGTTACATTCCTCGCTATGCTTGAGCTGGTTCGCACGAAATTTGCTACGGTCCGGCAGGATGAGCATTTTGATGATATTACAATCGAAAAAATTGAACCGGCGGTGATTGCGTAGGACGCCAGGGACAGGGCTCTAGGTCCAATAGGACTGTCCCCTTAATGAATTCATAGGCTTTGCCGTAATTATTATTAACCTATTAATCAGGAGTTTTGCATGCCCGTATCTAAGATGTCAGAGAAAGAACAAGCAGAGAAAATGAAAGCTCTTCGCCGGGAGCTTGAAGATAAGCTGGAAGAACAGCTGCCTCAGGACATGCTGGAAACCCCGGCCAAAGTGGAAGTCCAGGTCATTGCCGGCAATGAAGAGCTGGATCCCGCGAAAGCGCGACAGGTGATTGAGGCCCTGCTTTTTGCAGCCACAAAGCCTCTCACAATTCCTGAGATCCGTAAGGTTTTGAAATCTCTGACTCCTTCCCAGATCTCCGGTATTATCCAAGAACTTAAAACCGAATATGAAACCAATCAGCGAAGTTTTGAGATCCATGATGTGGCTAATGGTTTTGAAGTGGTTACCAAAAAGGAATTTGCGCCGTGGATCATGCGCATTGAACTTCAAAAGCGTGCGCGGCAAGTGACCCAATCCGCGCTTGAAACGCTTGCCATTTTGGCTTACAAGCAGCCCATTACTCGTGCCGAGATCGAAGAACTTCGCGGTGTGGATGTGAGCGGAGTCTTGAATACTTTGATGGAGCGCGATCTGATTAAGATTGTGGGACGTAAAGAAGTCCCGGGCCGTCCTTTTATGTATGGTACGACCGAAAAATTTCTCGAACATTTCGGGCTTCACTCCATTGGCGGACTTCCCAGTATCGAAGAAATCAAGAAATTGGTGGAAGGTGCTGTGAACCGCGAAGAATTGCTCGGACGTCCGCAGGTCGTGGAAGTTCCTCGTGCTCCAGAGGCGGAAGTTGTTGCCGAATCACAGGGGCAGTCTTCGGATGCCGAACCTGCAGCAAACGAACCGTCTTCTCAGGAGACGGCGGCTTGGGATATGAATTCATTTCGGGATACGACGCCTCCGGTCTTGGGAGATGCGGGGCCGGTGTCCATGGGCGATCCGGTATGAGTCTGGGGCAGTTCCGAAAAAAGATCGATGACTTGGACCGCAAGATTATCGAATGCTTGAATGAACGTACCCAGCTTGCGCTGGAGATCGGCAAGTTGAAGGCCGCCGAAGGCAAAGAAGTGTATGCTCCGGAGCGCGAAGCCGCCATTTATCAAAAGATTGATTCTTTTCCAGAAGGTGCACTCCCCAAAGATTCCCTGAAATCTATTTACCGTGAAGTGATGTCCGCCTCGCTGGCATTGGAGAAACCTCTGGCCGTTGCTTACCTGGGACCGGAAGCAACCTTTACTCATCTAGCGTCTCTTTCTAAATTTGGATCCAGTGTCCGATACTCACCATGCTCTTCCATCCACCAGGTTTTCCAGGATGTGGAGTTGAAGCGTGCGGATTACGGAGTCATTCCGGTGGAAAATTCCATTGAAGGCGGAGTGACGCATTCACTCGACATGTTCATCGATTCAGATCTCAAAATCTGCTCGGAGATTTATTTTGAGATTTCTCATAATTTAATGTCAAACTCCAATGCCAAAAACATCAAACGGATTTATTCCAAAGATCAGGTGTTTGGCCAGTGCCGGGCATGGCTTGAATCTCATTATCCGGGTGTGGAACTCATGGAAACGGCAAGCACAACTGCCGCGGCCCAAAAGGCAGCACGCGAAGAAGGTGCTGCAGCCATTGCCTCCAAACTTGCCGCGACTCTTTACAACCTTACGATTATAAATGAAGGCATCCAGGATTATTCCCAAAACGTCACTCGGTTTCTTGTGATTGGACGGCAAATGGCGGGACCGACCACGCGCGATAAAACATCCATTGTGGTTTCGATAAAAGACAAGGTCGGCGCGCTTTATGAAATGCTCGAGCCTATCCGAAAAAACAAAGTCAATATGACCAAGATCGAATCGCGTCCTTCCAAAAAAAAGGCCTGGGACTATTACTTCTTCATTGATTTCATGGGCCATGTGGCCGATAGCCGGGTCCGTAAGATGCTGGATGAAATGGAAGACCGTGTTAAATTCCTCAAAGTTCTTGGCTCCTATCCTGTGGTTGAGGGAAAAGAGTACTAGTTTTCAGGCAAGATTCCGTTCCTTGATTCTGATATAATTTCTTCCACTATGTCGCAAATCCCATTTAAGAAACATATTCTGGCTGTACGTCCTTATGAGCCCGGCAAGCCTATGAAAGAAGTAGAGCGCGAGCTCGGGCTTCGCAAAATAGTCAAACTGGCCTCCAATGAAAATCCGCTTGGTCCGTCTCGTAAAGCTGTCGCAGCCATGAAAAAGGCAGCGGAAGAAGCACATCTTTATCCGGAGAGTTCCTGTTTTTATTTGATTCAGAAATTAGCGGAAGTTTTAAGCGTCTCAAGAGATGAGCTTATCATTGGAAATGGATCCAATGAAATTATTGAGCTTCTTTTCCGCGGATTTTTGTCCGAAGGGGATGAGGTACTTTCTTCGGAAACGTCTTTTCTGGTTTATCCCATCTTGACCCAGGTTTGCGGCGGATCTTACCGCACGGTTCCGATGAGGGATTTTCGATTTGATCTGGAGGCGTTGGCCAAAGCCGTGACGCACAAAACCAAACTTATTTTTATCGCCAATCCCAATAATCCCACGGGAACGTATGTGACGCAGGATGAAGTCCGCACCTTTCTCGATAAAATTCCGGATTCAGTTTTGATTTGTTTTGATGAAGCCTACGTGGATTTTGTGGACGGGAAAGATTTTCCTGATACGCTGAAGCTTTTGGCTGAAGGCAGGAAAAATATCGTGGTCCTTAGGACCTTTTCGAAATCGTATGGACTCGCGGGGCTTCGAATTGGATACGGAATCGCATCCAAAGAAATCATCCAATATCTTCACAAGGTCCGTCAGCCTTTTAATGTGAATGCGCTGGCCCAAGCCGGGGCAACGGCAGCCTTGAGTGATTCCGCATTTTTAAAACGGACTCAGCGTTTGGTCAAGCAAGGCCGCGCCTATTTTGCTAAGAATTTTGCACGTCTGGGAATCCGCTATCTTCCTAGCCAGGCCAATTTCATCCTCTTGGATACTGGAGTGGATGCAGACCGTATTTTTCAGGATCTGCTCCGTTACGGCATGATCGTCCGGTCCATGAAGGCTTACGGCCTTACGACCTGGATTCGGGTGACCATCGGGACTGCGGCGCAGAATACACTTTTCTTCAATCTTCTTAAAACATATCTTGAAAAACTTCGGGGAGACCTTTAACATGCCGCAAGGGGCGGCCCCCTTGCGCGCATTTAATTCGGAATTTAGATTGCGGAATGCGGAATTTTGGTAGACGCAGGCATTTTTTTATAATAAAAAAAACCGATTCCGCATTCTACATTCCGCAATCCACATTTAGGAGTTACGTCATGATTATTGTAATGAGACATACGGCAACGCCCGAGCAGATTAATCACGTTTGTGAAAAGGTAAAAGAGCTCGGACTCACTCCGCAAGTTTCACGCGGGGTAGAGCGAACCGTGATCGGTGTGATCGGAGAAGAGGAAAAGCTTTCAGTTCAGCCCCTGGAGGCTTTTCCGGGCGTCGAGCAGGTCGTTCCGATTCTGAAGCCCTACAAATTAGCCAGCCGGGATTTTCGTGCTGAAGACAGCATTATTGAATTTAATCACGGAGTCAAAATCGGCGGCAAGAAAATCGCCATTATGGCCGGCCCGTGTTCTGTGGAAAGTCATGACATGCTTTTTGATGTGGCTCGCTCCATGAAAAAACTTGGAGTAAGTTTTCTCCGCGGCGGCGCTTTTAAGCCTCGAACCTCTCCGTATAGTTTTCAGGGGCTTGGAGAAGAAGGCCTCCAGTATCTTCGCCAGGCTGCAGATGAATTTGGACTTTTGATTGTGACAGAAGTCATGGATACTCGCCAAGTTGATTTAGTCGCCAAGTATTCGGACATGCTTCAGATCGGTGCACGCAACATGCAAAACTTTGATCTCCTCAAAGAAGTCGGAATTTCAAAAAAACCGGTACTTTTGAAGCGCGGACTGAGCGCTACGGTTCAGGAGCTTTTGCTTTCAGCGGAATATATCCTGGCCAAAGGAAATTTTAAGGTTGTGCTTTGTGAGCGCGGCATTCGCACCTTTGAAACCGCGACTCGTAATACCATTGATATCAATGCTATTCCAGCTGTCAAAATGGAAAGTCATCTTCCCATTGTGATTGATCCTTCGCACGGAACTGGAAAACGTGATTTTGTGGCTCCCATTGCTCGTGCCGGAGTTGCAGCAGGATGCGACGGGGTGATGCTTGAAGTGCATCCGAATCCGGAGAAAGCCTGGAGCGATGGCCCGCAGTCCATTACTCCTGTACAATGCGATGCCATTCTCAAGGAATTACGGTTAGTCGCTCAAGCCGTAGGCCGCGAGCTCTAATTATAGATATCGGATCTCAGATAAATATTTTTTTGACGGCTGACATCTAATCTCTGGCATCTGACAGCTAAAATCTATGAACATTAAAAGCATGGCGATTGTGGGCCTAGGATTGATGGGCGGATCGCTTGCCCAGGCCTGCCGCAAAACTTTTCCTCATTCGAAAATCATTGGGATCAGCCGCGATCCTTCCGCGCTTCGTCTTGCACTCCGTAAAAAATGGATTCATGAATCCTTTCAGGATCCCAAACTTGGCATTGAAACTGCGGACCTTATTATCCTTTGCACGCCTATCCAGACTTTTCCAGATTACTTAAAAATTATTGATCGATTTGGAAAACCTGGAGTTTTAGTCACGGATGTGGGGAGTCTCAAAGTCCCGGTAGAGCATTTTCTAAAAAAAGCAAAACTTCGTAATCTCAACTTTGTTGGATCGCATCCCATGGTGGGCTCTCATGAGCGGGGGATGGGTGCGGCGCGCAGCGATTTGTACCGTTCCGGGTTTGTGTTTGTGACCCAATCCAAACGTAAGGCATCGAAATCTGTGCGGGCCGTCCAGGGATTTTGGCAGCAGCTGGGCATGAAAGTGTTGGGGGTTCGCGCGGAAGATCATGACCGGATTGTGAGCGGGGTCAGTCATCTTCCGCATGCCTTGGCTGTTTGTTTGATGCTGGCCGCTCAAAGGAAAAATCTTGTTTTTGCGGGCCCAGGATTTCGCGATACCACTCGGATAGCGCAGGGGCATCCCTCGATTTGGACTCCCATCCTCATGGCTAATAAACGAAATCTCCTGCGGGATCTTGGCGTTGTTGAATCTCAGATTAAAAAAATTAAAAAAATCATGATCAAGGATGATCAAAGGAAGATGGCTTTGATTTTGGATCATGCAAGAAGAAAACGTGCCCAAATTTCGCTTTGAAATAACCTGCCTTTTGGTATAATACACGCACTTCAGTTCCAACCAGAAAAATCCCACGGCCGGGAGAGTGACTCCTTGCCCCTTTTTGGATTTGGGACTCTCGCGGATTGCGAGACCCTGAATTCGCCTGTTCTATCAGCGAAACCGAGTGTCCCGCACCGGAAGTGATTCGATTTCCTTAAGGAGGAATAAATTATTATGGCATCATTCGCCGAACTTTTTGAAAAAAGCCTGCAGAAAGTCCAAGAAGGGGAGGTTGTTAAGGGCACGATTGTAGAAATGCGCAACAATGAAATCGTTGTCGACATTGGCTACAAAGCCGAAGGCGTATTATCCTTGGACGAATTTATGGACCCCGCGTCACTCAAAGTGGGCTCCGAAATCGAAGTGCTTTTCGAGAGTTTTGATGATGAAAAAGGACACGTTGTTCTTTCGAAGAAAAAAGCCGACCGTCAGCGGACCTGGAATGATCTCCTCTCCAATGCCCAGGAAGGAACCCTGATTGAGGGCAAAGTGTTCCGCAAAGTGCGCGGTGGATTCATGGTCGATATTGGCATGGATGCTTTCCTGCCTGCTTCTCTCGTTGATATCAAGCCGACCCGGAATTTAGATCAATATTTAGGTCTCACCAGCCAGTTCATGATCGTGAAGATCAATCACAAACGTAAAAATGTGGTGGTGTCCCGCAAAGATTTCCTGGATCAGGAACGTCACGAAGCCAAATCACGCCGAATGCTGACTCTTAAAGTCGGAGATATGGCCAAGGGCCGCGTGAAAAACATTACTGATTTCGGTGTGTTTTTGGATCTTGGCGATTTGGATGGGCTCCTTCATATCACGGATATGAGCTGGGGGCGCATTGTGCATCCTTCCGAGATGGTTAAGTTGGGCGATGAGCTTGATGTTATGGTCATTGCCGTGGACCGCGAACACGAAAAAGTTTCTCTCGGACTCAAGCAGAAGTCGCGCGATCCGTGGACGGACGCTGTGGAAAAATATTCCATCGGAACGCAGAGCCGCGGCCGCGTGGTCAATATGCTTCCATACGGTGTTTTTGTTGAACTCGAGCCTGGCGTGGAAGGACTGGTTCATATCAGCGAACTTTCCTGGACCAAGCGCGTCAATCATCCTTCCGAGATTTTGAAAATCGGAGATGAAGTCGAAGTGCAGGTTCTGAATTTGGACCGCGAGGGAAAGAAAATTTCTCTCGGCATCAAACAGACTCAGGAAAATCCCTGGACGCATGTTCCGGATCGTTATCGCGTCGGTGATCGTCTGCAGGGAACGGTTCGTAATCTCACGGATTATGGAGTCTTCATTGAGTTGGAACCTGGAGTGGACGGACTCGTTCATATCTCGGACATCTCTTGGACCCATAAAGTCACTCATCCCAGCGAATCCCTGAAAAAAGGAGACGCGGTGCAGGTGATGGTGCTGTCGATTGATCCTGAAGCCAAGAAAATTTCTTTGGGCATGAAGCAGCTGACCGAAGATCCTTGGCAAGATCTGACCAAAGATCTCTCCACAGGAACGCAGGCTTCTGGAAAGGTGACCCGCGTGGTCAATTTCGGGCTTTTTGTTCAGCTCGAAAATGGTCTTGAAGGGCTCATCCATATTTCTGAAGTTCCGGGCGTGACCTCGGCTGACATTACCAAATTTTACAAGGTGGGTGATTCCATTCAGGTCAGCATTCTGAATGTGGATCATGAAGCCCGAAAAATCGCTCTTACGCTTCGCAGCGAAGGCAGCGAATCAACTGACCGCTAGTTGAGTGCTCACTTTACGATCTCCCAAGCGGCGGGTGGTGATCACGGGTCTAAGCGTGATCTCCCCGCTGGGAGTTGGTAAAGAAGCTTTTTGGCAGGGGCTCAAGGAAGGCCGATCCGGCATTTCGCCCATCACTTCTTTTGATACCACTCAATTCACCACGAAGTTTGCGGGTGAAATCAAAGATTTTGATCCCTCCAAATGGATTGAACATAAACGCATCAAGCGCATGGACCGTACGTCCCAAATGGCAGTCTCGTGCGCGAAGTTGGCGGTTGAAGATGCGAAGCTTGAACCCGCTATGTATCAAGGCGAGCGGACCGGTGTCATTATCGGGACTGCGATGGCAGGACACGGCTACATCCTTGATCAGCACACCACGCTCATGCAAAAAGGTCCGATGCGGATCAATCCGTTTACAGCCTTAGCCTCTTTTCCCGATGCCTGTGCAGGAAATATTTCTATTGAACTGAAATTGACCGGCCCGAGTTTTTCCATTGCGACTGCTTGTTCCTCAGCGTCTGATGCGGTTGGATATGCTTACGAGGCCATTCGTTCTGGTACCGTTGATTTTTTTATCATGGGCGGCGCTGAAGCCTCCATTTATCCTGGAACCGTGGCTGCTTTTTGCGTGGCGCGCGCACTCTCCACACGAAATGATGAACCTCAAAAAGCCTCGCGCCCTTTTAGCCGTGACCGCGATGGATTTGTCCTTGGCGAGGGAGCCGGAATTTTGATTTTAGAAGAGTATGAACACGCGAAAAAGCGCGGCGCTCATATTTATGCAGAAGTTTTGGGGCATGGCATGACCTGCGACGCGTATCACATGACGGCTCCGGATCCGGAAGGCAAGGAAGCTTCCCGGGCCATGCACATGGCGCTCCGCAATGCGGGCGTAACCATTAATCAAATCGATTACATTAATGCACACGGGACTTCCACGCCGCTGAATGATAAAACCGAAACGCTCATTATCAAAAAAGTTTTTGGAGAGCAGGCTTACAAGATTCCGGTGAGCTCCACCAAGTCCATGATCGGCCATTTGATCGGAGCGGCCGGAAGTGCAGAGCTGGTGGCCACTTTGCTTGCCATGGAAAATCAAACCATTCCGCCCACTATTAATTACAGCGTGCCGGATCCGGAATGCGATTTGGATTACGTGCCCAATGTGAGCCGCAAGGCCAAGATCCAGATTGCTATGAAGAATTCGTTTGGATTCGGCGGAAAAAATTCCATTCTGATTGTCGCGAAAGTTTAAGAATCAATTAGGGACAGTCACTTTTGGTGACTGTCCCTTTTTTTGTTTAATCGCTTGTGGATTCGTCCGGATCGCCGGAGAGGGGAAGCGCGGATTTACGGGGAAGCAACGTTTCTTCAAAAGCGCTGGCGCCGTCCAAGATGCCGCGCTTTGAAGCTTCAATAAAGGCCATCAAGTGTTGGACGCTTGGGCTGGATAAATTTTTTCGCATGGCTTCCAAAGCCTGAGTGGTATTCAGTCCCGATCGATAAAGGAATTTATAAGCCTCTTTGACTTCTGCGCGTTCTGCTTGTGAAATTCCTGCCCGTTTCATTCCCACAGAGTTAATTCCCACGGCCACACCCGGACGTCCTCCGCAGGTGATAAAAGGGGGAATATCCTTATTGCAGGCGGAAAGGGCGCTCACCATGGCGAGGCGTCCGATTCTGGAAAACTGATGAAATCCTGTGATGCCGGACAAAAAGGCTCCGTCTTCCACGGTACAATAACCAGTTAGGGAAGATTGATTCACCATAATAATTTTATTGGCCAGCTGGCAATTATGCGCAATATGGCAATAGGCCATGATGAAATTATGGTCGCCGATGACGGTGGAAGTCCCTTCCTTGGTGCCGCGATGGATGGTGACAAATTCGCGGATGATATTGTGATTTCCGATGCGGGTAAAAGTTTTAGCTCCCTGATAGGCCACATCCTGAGGTGCATGACCCAGAACCGCATACATATGGATTTCGTTGTAATTTCCGATCTCGGTCCCCGAAGATAGATAAACGCCGGCCAGGATCTTGTTATGAGCCCCGATCTTGACGTCGTCCTCAATGATGACATGAGGACCCAAGGTGGTTCCCACCCCGATTTCGACGTTGCGGCCAATGAGTGCGCTTGGATGAATGTCTGCCATGCAAAAGATTTTAACATAAACCAAACCGTACCGGGTACGGTTTCATAACTCAATTCATACAAGGTGCGGTTTGGGCGCATACCGTGTCATGCAGTTATAGTGCCTGTCATCCCGAGGAGCGAAGCGACGAGGGATCTTAGATTCCTCGGCCTTCGGCCTCGGAATGACAACTGCACAAAGTGGTAGGCACTCGAGTGGGGGGTCACGTCAATTAAATTGTGTAAAGTGATGTAAAGGTTTAGCCTTCCAGCGGT